>CAYVDN010000005.1:0-103403 GCA_964450685.1 uncultured Microthrixaceae bacterium | reverse complement strand
TTGACGAAGAGGCTGCTTCGCAGGCGTTCGAGCGGTTCTGGCGCGCCGACCCGTCGCGAAGCCGCGCTTCGGGTGGATCGGGCCTCGGCCTGAGCATCGTCGCGGAGATCGTCGGTTCGATGGGCGGGACCGTGCGCCTGGAGCGACCGTCTGACGGACCGGGCACCATGGCGGTGGTGGAGCTTCCCATCGCCATGGACAACACCGACACTGCCGCGCCAGATCAGTGATCCGGTCGGGCGGGAGCGCACCTCAGGTTGCTTCAACGACCTGCGCCAGGGATCTCTGCGAGATAGCGGGCGCTCGGGCGGATGAGCTTGGACGCGTCGGCCTGTTCGACTGCGTGGGCACACCAGCCGACGACCCGACTCACCGCGAAGGTCGGCGTGAACAGCGACCGGGGTAGTCCGGCGGCGGCCATCACGACCCCGGCGTAGTACTCGACGTTGCTGGGCAGCGGCCGGTCCGGCTTCGACCGGCGGAGCGACTCGAGCACATGTGCCTCGACGGCAACGGCCCGTTCGACCAGCTCACCACCCATGCCGATGGCAATCTCTCGCAGCAGGTCAGACCTCGGGTCCCGGGTCCTGTAGACGGCATGCCCGAAGCCCATGATCCGCCGCCCCGCCGCCAGTTCGGCGGCAACCCACGCAGGTGCGCGGTCCGGGTCACCGATCGCGTCGAGGGCGTCCAGCGCCCGCCCGGGGGCACCGCCGTGGAGCGGTCCGGCGAGGGCACCGAGGGCTGCAGTCGTTGCGTCCACCAGGTCGGCACCCGTCGAAGCAACCACTCGGGCGGCGAAGGTCGACGAGTTGAATCCGTGGTCGACCGTGAGGATCAGGTACTGCTCCAGTGCCCTGGCCATCTCCGGCGTGGGTCGCACACCGGTGACCATCTGGAGGTAGGCGGCGGCGTGGCCGAGGTCGGGATCGGGTATGACCGGCGCTTCCCCCAGGCTGGCGCGATGCAGTCCGGCCACGAGGGTGGGGACCACTGCGGCAACCCGCAGCGCCTGCGCCGCCCGTTCCCGGGCGGAGACATCGATCATCGGTTGCACACCCAGGTCGGCAGCGGCCATCGACAGCGCAGCCCGGAGCCGACCGAGCGTCGGTCCCGTCGCCCGGCCCATCGCCCCCAGAAGGGGAGTGATCTCGGCAGGCATCCCCCTGGCAGCAGCCACGGTTTGGGTGAACTCGGCCAGTTCCGTCGGGTCCGGTAGACGGCCCACCGACACGAGATGCCAGACCTCCTCGAAGCTGCGGGTGCGAGCAAGAGCCGGGGCGTCGTGGCCCCTGTAGTGGAAGCAGCCCGCGTCGCCGTCGACGTCTCCGATGGAGGTACTGGCCACAGCGACACCTGAGAGACCGGGCGGAACGTCTATGAGTTCTGTGTTCATGACTCGATCGTGGGCCCATGTCCTCGACTGATCAACGTTGATCCGGTCAACGTTGATCAGATCAAGTCAGCAGTGCATGCTGGCATCGTGGCCACCTACGTCAGCAGCACGGAAGCCGCACGGATCCTCGGTGTCCGGCCTCAGACGCTCTACGCGTACGTGAGCAGGGGCCTGCTGGAGCGCCGTGTAGGACCCGATGGTCGAAGGTCGCTCTACGACCGCGCTGATGTCGATCGGCTCGCCAGCCGTGGTCGTAACAGGACATCTCCGCCGCGCCCGTCGATCGACGTCCAGGTGGCCAGTTCTGTCACGTCCCTGGACGAGGCCGGTCCGAGCTATCGGGGTGCGCCGGTCGTCGAGCTCGTGGGCCGCTCGACCTTCGAGCAGGCGGCGGAGCTCCTGTGGAGCGGGAACCTGCCTGATTCACCGCCCACATGGCCGGCACCGACCGCGGATGAGCTGCACCTGGTGGCGGCGGCTGTGGATGCGGTGGGCGAACCCGGTCTCGGGGTGTTGACGGCCGTTTGCAGCGCCTTGGCCCAGAGACTCCCTGCCGAATCGCCGATCGAAGCGTCGCGCAGGCTTCTGACGATCGCACCAGCAGCTGTCACCGGTCGCGACGGCGGGACAGGCAGCATGGCCCAACGCTTGGTGCGCGCCTGGACGGGTCGCACCGATGAGGGCATCGTCCGATCGGTCGACGCCGCACTCGTGACGTTGGCGGATCACGAGCTGACGACGAGCACGCTCGCAGCCCGGGTCGCTGCGTCGGTGCGCCCTCCGGCGTTCGCGGCGCTGGGGGCCGGCCTGTCGACGTTGTCCGGTCGCCTGCACGGCGGAGCTGCTGGCGAAGTCGCCGCGCTCCTCCTGGACGCACGTGAGAACGGTGCCGAACGGGCGCTCGACCGTTCCGCTGCCGGGTCGGGCGGCCCTCCCGGTTTCGGGCACAGCATCTACCGCCAGCAGGACCCGCGGTTCGCCCCGCTGCTCGAGACCCTGGCCGCATTTCCCGACCCCGCCGGCTGGTCGGACACCGTCGCCGAGCTGATCGTCGTCGCCGGGAGACGCGTCCCGGCACCGCCGAACGTGGACCTGGCCCTCGGTGCCCTACTCGTCACCGCCGGGTTGCCAGCCGATGCACCCCTGTTCGCGGTCGCTCGCATCGCTGGCCTGGGGGCTCACGTGGCCGAGGAGATGGACGAGTCTCCATTGCGCTTCCGTGGTCTCACCCGGTCAGCACGGCACTGATCGGTTCCAGAGAGGGCTGAGGCGCGTACTTGTCGGTGCCATGCGGGAGAATGTGGAGAGGACGGTCCGCCGTTCAGGTCACGATCCCGAGTCAGCCGACCCACCCAGGAGCCCCCAATGGCCTTCGGTCAGCCCGCAGGCCCACCTGCAGGAACACGTCAGCTCGAGCAGCTCGCCCAGCTGTTCGAGCGCGCCGGGTATGCCACATTCCGCGAGGCGCGTCACCCGTTCGGTCTCAACCAGCGCCAAGCCGCCGGTCGCTTCACCGTGTCCGAGGCCGACGACCTGATCGAGCGTCTCGAGGCGGCCGAAGCCGTCCGCTCCGGTGACGATCCTGGAGTCGCTGCTCCGCACCGAGCGATGACATCGGCCACCCCGGCCGTACAGGACGTGCCGGTTGCGCCTGACGCCACTGCGGCCGGCCGACGCGCCGGGCGTGCACGACGCAAGGTCGAGGTCTTGTCAGCCTTCGACGACTACCTGCTCGTCGAGGAGCTCGAACGCCGTGGCTGGTGCTGCATCCCACCGATCAGCGGGCTCGACGAGGTTTGATCCCGGCGCACCAGCATCAGGAGGACCCAACCGGGTGAAGTACAGCTCGACGGCACGGTCCACCAGCTGCGGGGTCAACTGGCGGGCCAGGTTCTCGTAGGCGATCACCGCGTCAGCCAGCTGACAGATGACGCCGGGTAGGTAGGCCCGCAGCTCGCCGTCACCACGAGCCTTGGCCTGGTCTCGTAGGCGAGCCGCTGCGACAGCATCGACTTCCAGGCGGTGCTTCTGCGCGACCCGGACCAGGATCCAGTCGAACTGATCGTCGGTGCACGCCCCGATGTATACCTTGTTGTGGATCCGTCGGAAGAACGCCTCGTCGCCCAGGTCCGAGGGGTCCAGGTTGGTCGACAGCACCGCCTTCACCTCGAAGGGCACCTCGATCTTGCGGCCGTGCAGCGTCAGGTAGTCGACGCCACGATCGAGCGGAACGATCCAGCGGTTCAGGAGCGCGTCGGGTGTCATGGCCTGTCGACCGAAGTCGTCGATGACCAGCACGCCGTTATTCGCCTTCAGCTGGAGGGGAGCCATGTAGACACCCGTGTCGCGGTCAAGTTGGAGGTCGAGCATCCCAGCATGGAGTTCACCTCCGGCCACGACGGCTGGCCGCTGACAAACGACCCACCGTCGGTCGATGCCGGGTGGACGTTCGTCGACCTCGTCGTGAAGGGTCGGGTCGAACACCGAGACGATCTGACCGTCAACCTCTATGCAGTGCGGGATGAGCACCGTGTCCTCGTACGCGCGCACCACCCGTTCCGCGACGCTCGACTTCCCGGTTCCCGGAGGTCCGTAGAGGAAGATCGCCCCGCCGCCGTGGATCGCCGGGCCGAGCTGGTCGAGCAGGTCGGGTGAGATGACCAGGTCCGAGAACGATCGCGCAAGCATGTCGCGGTTCAGCTGGAGGGTCGGGCGCTGCGCACACACGACCCGTTGGTAGAGGTCGAGCGGCACCGGCATGGGTCCGCAGTAGCGGCTCTCCCGCGAGCGCTGCATGGACAGCTCGCGGCCGGCCTCGGTGACAGATATCAGGTATGCGCGACCCTCCATGCCGTCGTACTCGATGAGCTTGCGCGTGCGCATCTCGTTCAGGAGTGCCTCGACGACGTTGATCGACATGTGCAGCTTGTGTGCCAGGGTCGTCATCGGTGTCCGTCCCTCGAGTACCGCTCGTCGCAGCAGCAGGTCTTCCATGAGGGTCTGGGACAGTCCCGTCGCCTCGATCCGCTGGGGGGTCGAGATGTCGGGAACTTCGTCCGTCGCGTCGCTGGTCTCTGCGTTGGTCTGCACGGGCGAGTCATCGGCACGTCGGCGCGCGGTCTGAAACCTGGAGTTGCGGAGGTGGGCGTCATCGAGAGCACCATCGGGACCGCGGATCGGTATGGTCGAGCCATGACGATCAAGCCCATGGACGGATCGCCCAACTGGTTCGTCGACGCTCTCGCGGTGCCGTTCGGCGACGAGTACGTGGAGGTGAACGGCCACCGCATCCACTACCTCGCCTGGGGAGATCCGGGACGCCGGGGTCTGGTCTTCGTACACGGTGGCGGAGCGAACGCCCACTGGTGGACCCACGTGGCAGCCAGGTTCGCCGACGAGTTCCGGGTACTGGCGATCGACTTGTCCGGGCACGGCGACAGCGATCACCGTGAGCACTACTCGCTCGAGGAGTGGACCGAAGAGGTGCTGGCCGTCGCGACCGCCGGCGGGATCATCGGCACCCCTGTGCTCATCGGCCACAGCATGGGTGGATTCGTGACGATCGCGACAGCGGCACTGCACCCTGAGTCCCTCGCCGGTGTCATCGTCTGCGACTCACCCGTCACCGAGCCCGACCCGGAGGTCGGCGCGTTCCACGTTCGTGACGCGTTCGGCCGTGAGCGCATCTACGCGACCGAGCAGGAGGCGCTGGCGAGGTTCCGGACGGTTCCCGCCCAGGAGAACTACCTCGACTTCGTGATGGCACACGTCGGACGACGCTCGTTGCGTCACGACTCCGATGGCTATCGCTGGAAGTTCGACCGGGGTGTGTTCGCCCAGTTCGCCGGTGGCGTCCGGTCCGTCGCACTGCCTTACCTGTCAGACGTCCGGTGTCGCCTCGCTCTGCTGCGGTCCGAGCACGGACTGGTGACACGTGACATAGGCGACGCGATGTTCGAACGACTCGGTCGGGTGACACCCGTGTTCGAACTGCCCGAAGCTGGTCACCATCCGATGCTCGACCAACCACTGATCCTGTTGACAGCGATCCGCGCACTTCTCGCCGACTGGGACCACTCCGACCCACACGTGCGCTGAGACCAGTGGGCTGTCAGCGGGTCGCGCCTGCTCAGCTGCCCGACGTGAGACGACGTGTGATCTGCTCGGCGGGTACAGGGGGGGACCACAGATAGCCCTGCGCCTGGCGGCAGCCCAGCTCGTCGAGAGCGCTCAGCTGTTCTGGGGTCTCGACTCCCTCGGCCAGCACGCTGAGGCCCAGCTCCTCGGCCAGGCGCGAGATCGCCCGCACGATCGAGGTGTCGTTCGGATCGCTCCCCAGCCCGCTCGTGAACGTCCTGTCGACCTTGATGATCTGCACCGGCAGACGCTTCAGGTAGGACAGCGACGAGTAGCCTGTTCCGAAGTCATCGACGCTCAGGTGCACACCGGCGCGGCGGAGCTCGTGGAGGGTCTCGAGTGACCCTTCTATGCGCTCCATCAGGACGCTCTCGGTGATCTCGAGGTGCAGCGATGACGGTCGAACCCCGGACCGCTCGAGCGCGCCGCTGACGGCTGCGGGGATGTTCTCGTTGGCAAGCTGTGTCCCCGAGAGGTTCACGGCGGTCCACAGATCTTCGTTGCCGGGGATCGACTGCCAGCTGCGCAGCTGGGCGAGGGCCTGGTCGAGCACCCAGCGCCCGACGGGGACGATCACGCCGGTCGCCTCCGCGATCGGGATGAACTCTTCCGGGCTGATCGGACCGAGCTCGGGGTGGTGCCATCGCAGCAAGCTCTCGAAGCCGATCCAACGCCCGTCCGGCACACGGACTATCGGCTGGTAGTGGACTTCGAACTGGCGGCGTTCGAGTGCCCGGCGGAGGTCAGTCTCGATCCTCAGTCCACGCGTCGAGCGAGCGTGGAGCTCGTCGTCGAAGTGCACCACCCGTGTCCCGGTGAGCTCCTTTGCTGCATGCATGGCGGTGTCGGCCGCTTGGAGGAGGTTGTCGGAGTCGTCCAGCGGTGAGCTGACCGCAACACCGACGCTGGCTGTGAGCATGAACTCGCGGGCGCCGACGTGGATCGGCGCCTCCAGTGAGGCGACGATCGATCGAATGGTGTCGAGAACATCGGCGACCGCGCCGGATGCCGGCTCCAGGAGCACGAACTCGTCACCTCCGAAACGGGCTATCACGCTCGAGTAGGACGCGGTGACGCGGAGCCTTCGAGCGACCTCCTGGAGCACTTTGTCGCCGACGGCATGTCCCAGGCCGTCGTTGATCACCTTGAAGCGGTCCAGGTCGATGAACGCGACGGCGACGGGGTTGCCGCCCTTCGACTGCGCTGCGATCAGCTCATCGAGCCGCCGGGTCACCTCCACCCGGTTCGGCAGCCCGGTGAGGGTGTCGTGGCGCATGTCGTGGTCCATCTGGTGGGCGACACGCTGGCGTTCCGTGATGTCGAGCACGGTCCCGCAGAGTCGATTCGGCGCGTTCGGTGGAGTCGAGTTGCGCACCTCGACCCACCGGAGTTCCCCGTCCGGTCGGACGATCCGATGGACGTGGTGGGTGTGGCGGTCTCCTGCGAGAGCCTCGTCGGCCGATTCCTCCAGCGATGGCAGGTCGTCCGGATGGACACGCGACGCGTAGGTCCGGGTGTCTACTGCCGAGCCGGCGGGAATCCCGAGGATCCGGTACAGCTCGTCGGAATAGGTGATCTCCAGTGTGGCCAGGTTCAGATCGAAGCTGCCGAGTCCGGCTCCTCGCTGAGCGGCGACCAGCCTGTCGCGTTCCTCCTGGGCTGCCATGACTAGCGAGCGCCGCTCGGTCGTGTCGCGCATGGTGATGAAGACCGACCCGGTTGGCGGTCGGCCGTCGAGTCGACGAACCGTGCCTTCGATCCAGTGCTCGGTACCGTCCGGGCCGATCGCACGGAGCTCGATGTCCATGCTCGACCCCACGTCGACGAGGTCGAACAACCCGAGGACGAGCTCCTCGACGTCGTCGGGATGCACCAGGTCCAGCGCTGGGCGACCGATCAGCTCGTCCGGTTCGACACCCAGCAGCTGGGCGCTGTTCGGGCTGACCCAGCAGATCGTGTCCGACCCGTCGACTGCCATTGCCACCTCGGTGCTGTTCTCGGCGAACATCTGGAGCAGCGCTTCGGAACCCGGGACGTTCGCCACCCGCTGGGACGCGTGACGGCTGTTGTGGCGGGCGAGGGCCCTCTGGATGGCGGCACCAAGCCGTATCGGCCCGAGCTCGGCCGATGGGACCACCTCGAGCGCGCCGGTAGCGAGGAGCTCCAGCTCCTGGTCGCGTTGCTCTGCCACCGCCACCACCGCTGCTCGCGGTGCGAGCCGGCGAACTTCCATCAGCAGATCCGACGACCCACGCAGCACAACGACGGGAGCAGGTGAGCACCGGGTCGATTCGGCTGCTTCGCCAGGGTTGTTCACCGTGCGGTGCTCGAGGTCCAGCCCGTCGAGCGCCCTCGTCACCAACAGGTGATCGGGGCGGTGCGGCGCGAGAACGACGACCTGGACGTCGACAAGGGCATCTGGCGCGTTGGGGATGGCGCGTGTGGTCAGTGTCCGATCGGTCACGAGCCTTCCTTTCCCCTGTGCCAGGTACATCTCGTCGTGCAACAGCCACACGGGGATCGGCATGGGCTCACCCCAACCTGAGAAACCACTCCGGGGCCGTGCACTCCGGGTCTGCCGGCACCGGGCGGTTCTGCGGTCCGGGCAGCGAGGTGACCTTGGACCCTGCCGTGGCGGGTACGCGAGCCCCGACGATGGTGCGGTGTACGCCGACCACCAGGGCCAGGAACCGCTGTCCCACGAGGAATGCGTGGCGCTGCTGGCCAGCAAGTCGCTGGGTCGGCTGGGTCTCACCGCGGGCTCCCTTCCCTATGTGCTCCCCGTGCGGTACGTGATCGAGCAGGAGCGGATATTCCTGCGGACCGGACGTGGGACCCGGATGGAGGCCGCCACGGCCGGTGCCGTCGTGGCGTTCGAGGTGGACGACTTCGATCCGACCAACTCCGGAGGTTGGACCGTCACCGCTCAGGGTCTCGCTCGGCCGGCCACCGAGTCCGAACTGCCGGTCGATGCCGATCTCGTGCTCGCCAGTTGGTTCGGCTCGTCACCCGCTCAGGCCTTCGCGATCGACCTGGAGGTCGTGGCGGGTCAGCGGTTCCCAGCCGTCGCGGAGATGGTTGCAGGGGGTTGACGAGGTGCCGGGAGACTCCTCGGATCGGCGAGACTGTCGACCATGACGATCCGGGTGTTCCTCCTCGACGACCATGAGATCGTGCGGCGCGGCGTACGTGAGCTGCTCGAGTCGGCCGGTGACATCGAGGTTGTCGGTGAGGCAGGAACAGCCGAGCAGGCGCTGGAGCGAGTACCGCTGAGCTCACCCGACGTCGCAGTTCTCGACGTGCTCCTGCCGGACGGATCGGGCGTCGAGGTGTGCCGCGAGTTGACCTCCGCCAACCCGGAGCTCGGCTGTCTGATGCTCACCTCGTTCACCGACGACGAGGCGCTGCTCGACGCCGTTGTGGCAGGAGCCCGTGGCTACGTGCTCAAGGACGTGAGGGGCGCGGACATCGTCTCATCCGTACGCCGCGTCGCAGCGGGCGAGCGTCTCCTGGATGAGATACTGGTTGCAAGGGCCCGCGAGCGACTGCGTCAGGGAGCTGAGGAGGACGAGCGGCTCAGGGGTCTCACACCCCAGGAGCGGCGCATCCTCGGGCTGCTGTCGGAAGGTAGGACCAATCGTCAGATCGCCGAGGAGATGTTCCTGGCAGAGAAGACGGTGAAGAACTACGTATCGAACCTGCTCGCGAAGATGGGCATGAGCCGCCGCACCGAGGCAGCCGTCTACGCGGCGCGACTCGCGGAGAGGTCGCGTCACGAGCACTGACGGTGACCAACGGCTCTGTCGACCGGGGCCGGTCGGGCGCGACTATCAACCACATGGGTGAGATCGATCTGGACTGGTCAGGTTTGGAGATCCTCGGAACCGAGGACTGCCGTGCCCTTCTCGCGTCGGTGGGAGTGGGGCGGGTCGGGTTCGTCGAGGCGGGTGGTCCGGTGATCCTGCCGGTCAACTACACGATGGACGGTCGCTCCGTCGTGTTTCGCACCGGTGGTGGCTCGAAGCTGTCGATGGCGATGATGCAACGGCCGGTCTGTTTCGAGATCGACCATTGGAACACGATGACCCACACCGGTTGGAGCGTCCTGGCCAAGGGTGTCGCCGACGAGGTGCTAGACGAAGATGAGATCGCGAGGTTGCGTCGACTCCCGGTGCAGCCGTGGTCCAGGCCGGATCTGCGCGACCACTGGGTGAGAGTCATGATCGAGGAGCTGTCGGGGCGCCGCATCACCCAGCCGGGGTGAGCCAGAGCTGCACTCGGTAGGGTGCTGCAATGGCCACCGCAAAGTCCACCGACCTCGCACGTCCGATCGACTTCGCAGCCCGCTACGGCGAGGGGTTGGGCACAGGCGTATCTCTTGGCGGAGGCGGGATCTGGTTCGTTTCCTGGCAGGTCGCCTATCTGTTCGAGCTTGCAGCGGCGGGTGTCGACATCGCAGGAGCCGACAGGATCGTGGGCACGTCGGCCGGGTCGGTGGTCTCGTCGGTGCTCGAAGCCGGCAACCTGTCCCGCTTGCACACAGAGCTGAAGGTGCTGGCGAAGCTCCCGAAGCTCATCGGGGTGCTGGCACCAGCGTCCAAGCTGTCGGCCAGCCAGGAGATGGCCCGTGACCTCTTCGCAACCGCTCCCGACGCTGACACTGACCGCGTCCGCGACATCGGCCACGCCGCGCTCGCCGCTTCGACGCCGTCCGCGGCGACGATGGCGCGAAACGTCGGGTTGATCCTGGGGTCCCGTTCCTGGCCGTCCTCGACGCTTCACATCACCGCGGTTGACGCCTTCACGGGCGAGCGCTTGGTTCTCACCAACCAGGCCCGGGTGCCGCTACCCCGGGCGGTCGCCGCGAGCAGCGCCGTTCCCGGCTTGTTCGCTCCCCAGCCGATAGCGGATCGCCGTTGCATGGACGGCGGAGTCAGCGGATCCGGCACCCACCTCGACCTGCTTGCTGGTGCGAAGAGGGCATTGGTCGTCAGCTTGACCGATGGATCCGATGTCGTGGAACCGATGATGACTGTGTCGCCTGGCGACATCGAAGCCGAGTTCGATGCTCTGCGCGGCACTGGCACCGAGTTGCTGGTGCGCACCCCGGAGGCTGTCGATCCGGACCGCCTCATGGATCCGAGCGCGGTTCCGGACGCGATCGCGATGGGTAGACGACAGGCGGCGGATGATGCAGACGAGTTGCGGAGCTTCCTGGGTGGCGCCTGAAACGGGTAGATCCGCCGGGAAGTCGTTGCAGCTGGGCCCGACTCAGCCAGCGCGGTAGATCAGTGAGACGCCGTCCTCGCCGGTCAGCTCTAGAAGGTCGCCTTCGATCGTGAACGCCGGGTCGCTGTCCAGTACGGACAGCACCGTCGTCTCCAACTCCATAGCCGCCTCGTCACACGCCATCTTGGTGGTGCGCAGGGCACCGAAGTGCAGGGACTCCTGGCCTCCTGAGGACGGTGACGTTCCCACTGCTGCCCCGCCGGTGTTGCAGCCGGTGAAGATCTCGGCCATGGCGTCCTCGCCGATGAAAATCGTAGGGGCCTCGATGCCCGCCGGTACCGACGTGGCAGTGCCGTCCTCGGTGATCGTTTCGAGCGACCAAGCGGTTCCGACCAGCGGAGCCGCGTCGGTGTCGTCGGCGGTGAGTACGACGGTGACGTCACCGCTGATCAAACGGAGCTCGTCCCCGGTCGCGGAGTAGCTGGGACCGCTGGTCAGGAACTCCTCGAGCCACCGATCCTGTGCTTCCAGGTCCGGTTCACAGCCCATCATCGTGCTGAACCCTTCGCCGACCACCCGCAGTCGGTCGTCGGTCATGGTGTAGCCGGACCCGGTCGTGTTGCACCCGGAGTTGCGGGAGAGGGTGGGTCCGTCGAAGCTCAGCCGAACCTTCGTGCCGTCGACCAACGAGTGCCCGACGACCTCGGTCGAGAGGAAGGTTCGACCGTCGAACGCGGAGGAGCCAGCACCACTGGTGGTGCTGGCTCCCGGTCCGGACAGGACCTCGGCGTCGTCACTGCACGAACTCATGAACGCTCCGAGTAGGACGAACGAGCCAAGTGCGAGGACGAGCCGCCGTGTGATCGACATGTGGCTCAGCCGAGCAGCTTGGCCTTCTGGGAATCGAACTCCTGAGCGGAGATGACGCCCTTGTCGCGCAGGTCGGCGAGCTTCTCGAGCTGGGTGGCGACATCCGCGCTGCCGGCGGTCTCCCTGACGTATGTGTCGAACGCCTTCTGCTGCGCTGCTGCGTCGGCAGCCTGACGCTCGTGCATCTTGCCGCCGCGGGCGATCAGGTAGATGAACACGCCCAGGTAGGGAAGGAAGATCACGAAGATGAACCACAGCGCCTTGGAGAAGCCGCCCATGTCGTCGCTGCGGAAGATGTCGACAACGACCATGATCGCGATCCAGATCCACAGGACGAACAGGAAGAAGTAGAGCATCGACAGGAAGACCTGCAGAAGCGGGTAGTTGGTCTCAGCAGCGAGAAGCACGGATTGACTCCATCTGGTGGATTGGGGGTTGGCTAGACCCTACACGGCGCTGCTGTCCCGTAATCGCATGCCTACATCGCATGTCGGGATCGGCAAGAACGCAGAACACCCGAACCCTGAGGGTTCGGGCGTCCGGGATGTCTCGCGACATCACACTTGTGCGCGAGGGGGGACTTGAACCCCCACGTCCTTTCGGACACAGGAACCTGAATCCTGCGCGTCTGCCAATTCCGCCACTCGCGCGAGTGGAGTGCGCATGGTAGCCCCGTTCGCTCGACGTTCCCAAGTGCGATCCCTGAACCGTCACCCGGGGTCACTACTGTGGTGCCGATGGGCATCAAGGGCTTCGAGGGCCGACTCGAGCGTGCGGTCGAGGGGACGTTCTCGCGGCTGTTCCGTAGTGGGTTGAGCCCGGTCGAGTTCGGTCGCAAGCTGGTGCGGGAGATGGACGCCAACCGAACGGTCGGCGTGGACGGCCGCACGATCGTTCCCAACTCGTTCACGTTCAGGATCTCACCCGCGGACGCCGAGCAGCTCGCCGATCTGCTCGGCACCCTGCGTCGAGAGCTCGCCGATGCCGCTCGGGAGCATGCCCGCGACGAGCATTACGGCTTTGTCGGACCGGTCGACGTGCAGGTCGAGGTCGACGACTCCCTGCGTGGGGGAGTGCTCGCGCTGGACGCCCGCTTCGCCGAGGGCGAAGGTGGCATGCCGCCCGGTTCGTTGCTGCTGCCGACGGGGGACAGGGTCCCCCTGGGCGAGTACGTGGTCAGCGTCGGCCGGGCGAGCGACTGCACCGTCGTGCTGGCCGACCCCAACGTCAGCCGCCGCCACGCCGAGATCCGCCCGTCCGGCGACGGTTTCGTCGTGGTGGATCTGGGTTCGACCAACGGCACCAAGGTCAACGACGCTCGAGTCGGGGAGCACCAGCTGCGAGAGGGCGACGAAGTCCGCTTCGGCAACACCGTGATGCACTTCCAGGCGTCGTAGGCTCGCCCACAGTGTCCGAGCAGCTGCTCACCGTCCTCAAGTTGTGCCTCTTGGCGCTCCTGTATCTCTTCTTCCTGCGCGTTCTGCGGGCGGTTTGGTCCGAGGTCAACCCACCGAAGGTCGTTCCCGTCGGGGTCGAGCCAGGAGCTGGACGCAAAGGGAAGGCCCCAAAGGCCGCCAAGACAGCCAAACCGTCGAAGGCGCGGCGCGGATCGACTGCTCCCACGCGTCTGGTGATCGTCGAGCCGGCAGATCGGGCCGGAGTGGAGTTCCAGCTGGGTCCCGAGCTCACGGTAGGCCGTGCCGGTGGCTGCTCGATCGTGCTCGACGAGCAGTACGTGTCACAGGTCCACTGTCGGCTGTTCGTACGCGACAGCTCCGTCTTCGTAGAGGACCTGGGTTCGACCAACGGGACCTGGGTGAACGGCACCCGCGCCGTGGGACAGATGCCCGCTCGACCCGGTGATCGGGTCCAGATCGGCAACGTGGTCATGGAGGTCCGGTGATCCGCCTCAACGCCGGGTCGTCGTCCCTGGTGGGCCAGGTGCGGGCAGCGAACGAGGACTCGTTCCTGGTCACCGACGACCTGGTTGCCGTCGCCGACGGCATGGGCGGGCACCGAGCGGGCGAGGTCGCCTCGGCTCTCACCGTCGACGTCCTGCGTGGGACGGCTGGGCGCCGCTCGTTGGCCGACCTGGTCCTTGCCGTGCACCTGGCCAACAGGGCGATCAACGAGCAGGCCGCCGAGGACGAGTCGCTGCGCGGGATGGGTACGACTGTCTGCGTCGTGGGGGTGGTCGACGAGGACGGCGAGCACCTGGCTGTTCTCAACGTGGGAGACAGTCGCGTCTACCTGTACGCCGGCGGCGACCTGACCCGTCTCACCGAGGACCACTCCCTGGTCGAGACCCTGGTGCGCGAGGGGCGCATCACTCCCGACGAGGCCGAGGTGCACCCGCAACGCAACGTGCTGACCAGGGCCCTGGGGGTGGAGGCACTGGTCGTGGTCGACGCATGGCTGCTCGCCCCGTGTGAGGGTGATCGGCTCCTGTTGTGCAGCGACGGGCTGTTCAACGAGCTCTCGGAGGACGAGATCGCGGAGATCCTCGGTGAGGGCGACCAGGCCGACGTCGCGGCCCGGCGGCTCACCGCCGAAGCCGATGCGGCTGGCGGGCGTGACAACGTCACGGCGGTCGTCGTGGACCTGATCGATGCGAGCGGACCGGCTGAGCTGCTGCCGGATCGGTTCCGACGCATAGCCACACCGACCGTCGACCTCGACGACGCGTATCACGACCCGGTCAATGACACGGCAACCGTGCCGTTGGTGCCCATATCGGCGACTCCCCAGAACCATCTCGAGGACGAAGCCGATGCCGAGCTCGATCAGGACGCGGAACTGTCTGGCGGCGACGAGGCCGAACCCGAGTCGCCCTCGGTCGCGCGGACGGGAGAAGTAGCTGCTCCGTCCGGCCCGATCGACATAGCGGAGCTCGACGATGCGCTCGACGCAGCGGCCGCCGAGGACCGAGCGTCCGATCCGGTAGCCGGCGCCGTGGCTGAGGACGACGTGGATCGGGTCGGCCGAGACCTTCTCGGCGACATTGCAGATGCTGGTTCCGGTGAGCAGTCTCCCCGGCGGAGGATCACCTGGAGGACCCCGGTGTTCGTGGTCGCGATCCTCCTGCTGGCGGCAGGTGCGTTCGGGATCGTCGCGTTGGTCGCAGGGCGCGGCTGGTTCGTCGGACCCGACGGTGAGACCGTTGCGATCTACCGGGGAACCCCCAGTGGGTTCCTCTGGATCCACCCGGAGTTGGAGCAGAGCTCCGACGTCGAGCTCGCGGACCTGACCTCCCGCGACCGCACCGACGTCGAAGAGCAGCGCCGCACCTTCAGCGAGCTCGCAGCGGCTGAGAGATACCTGACCAATCTCGAGAAGCGCACGACCACGACCACGACGACGACCACAACGACAACGACCACAACGACGACGACGGCACCGCCCGTCGAGACAGTCCCACCCGCGGCAGTGACTCCAGGGGACACGACCGCTCAGCCACCTGCGTGACTGCTGCCACCCGCACGAAATCCCGCGGCACCGCCCGTAGGGCTGTTTCCGCACCGCTCGCCGCCCTCGGTCGACGCCGCAGAAGGACCGAGCTCGGCCTACTCATCCTCGTCGTGCTCATCACCTGTGGCACCTACGCGTTGGCGAGTCTGGGGCGTAGCGCGTCGCTGCCGGCGGACATCGTGCCGTTCCTGGGTGTGCTGCTGGCGCTGTTGGTGGGCGCCCACATCGCGACGCGCTACCTGGCACCGCTCGCAGATCCGCTGTTCCTCCCGTTGGCAGCCCTGCTCAACGGGATCGGATACGTGTTCATCGCTCGGATCGACGACGAGCTCGCCGGTCTCCAGGCTTCATGGACCGCCGTGGGGATCCTCGGCTACGTGCTGACACTCGCCGTCGTCCGAGACGTCAAGGTTCTTCAGCGCTACCGCTACACGTTCGGTCTGCTAGGCCTGATCCTGCTCGTCCTCCCGCTCGTGCCCGGAATCGGACAGGAAATCAACGGTTCCCGGATCTGGGTGTCGATCGGACCGGTCAACTTCCAGCCGGGTGAGTTCGCAAAGCTGTGCCTGGCCGTCTTCTTCGCCGGCTACCTGAACGAGCGCCGAGAGCTGCTGGGAGTGGCGACCTTCCGGATCGGACGAATCAACACCCCCGACCCGAAGCACTTCGCTCCGATCCTCCTGGCAGTCGGGGTCTCCCTCATAGTCGTGGTGTTCGAACGCGACCTGGGTTCTGCCCTGCTGTTCTTCGTGCTCTTCATGGTGATGCTCTACGTCGCAACCGGACGGGCCAGCTATGTGCTCGTCGGGGCGGCCCTCTTCACCATCAGCTCGTGGCTCGCGTGGACCCGGTTCTCACACGTGCAGGCCCGCGTCTCGATCTGGCTCGACCCGTGGAGCGACCCGAACGGTGCCGGCTACCAGGTGATCCAGGCTGCGTACGCGCTCGCGTGGGGAGGAGTTGCAGGCACCGGTCCCGGCCTGGGCATCGCAGGGCGGATCCCCGCCGATGAGTCGGACTTCATCTTCGCCGTCATCGGTGAGGAGCTGGGACTGCTCGGTGCCACCGCTGTGCTCTGTGCCTTCCTGCTGCTGGCTGGCTCCGGTCTGCGGCTCGCGCGGAGCGCGGGCGACGGCTTCTCGTCGCTGTTGGCAGTCGGGCTCACCGCGCTGATCGCGTTCCAGGCCTTCATAATCATCGGTGGGGTCATCAGGCTTCTGCCGCTGACCGGTGTGACCCTGCCGTTCGTCTCCTACGGCGGGTCATCCCTGGTCGCAAACTACGTGCTCCTGGCGGTCCTCGTTCGCATCTCCGACCAATCGGGCCGCCGCTCACCCGAACCTGTGGTCGCACGGTGAGCCGCCAGATCAAGGTGCTCGGCGTGGTGATCATTGTCTGCTACGTCGCGGCCTTCGCCAAGCTCAACCAACTTCAGGTGCTCGAGGCGTCCGACTACAACGATCGGCCGGAGAACACGCGTGCGCAGCTGCGCGACTTCAACCGACCGCGTGGCGAGATAGTCAGCGCCGACGGGGTCACGCTCGCAACCTCCGAGGAGCGCCGCGCCCAGCTCCGCTACCAGCGCCTCTATCCCGAGGGGTCGCTGTTCGCGCACATCACGGGCTACTACTCGTTCAGTCTGGGTTCCACGGGGGTCGAGCGCACCTACAACGCCGAGCTGACCGGGCGGACCTCGGCGCTCCAGCTGCGTGAGATCACCGGGTTCTTCTCCTCTCCGTCATCCGAGGGCGACGTACTTCTGACGGTGCAGACCCAGGTCCAGCGCGCTGCGGCCGAGGCGCTCGGGACGATGACCGGCTCGGTCGTGGCGATCGACCCGCGGACAGGCGGAATCCTGGCCATGTACTCCAACCCGACCTACGACCCGAACCTGATCTCCACGAACGACAGCCGGACTGCCTCGGACGTCAAGATCGTGCTCGACGCCTCGCCCGAGAAGCCGTTGCTGTCACGCGCGTACCAGGACCGCTTCTTCCCGGGTTCCACCTTCAAGGTCGTGACGGCCACCGCCGGCCTGACCAGCGGCAAGGTGACAGAGTCCGAACCTGTGTACCCGGTGGTCACGTCCTACACACCGCCGTTGACCAACCGACCGATCTACAACTTCGACCGCAGCCTCTGTGGGGGAAACCTCTTCGAGATCCTCCAGCGGTCCTGCAACTCCTCGTTCGCCCAGATGGCAGCGGAGCAGCTCGGAGCTGACCCGATGATCGACGCTGCCGAGGCGGCGGGGTTCAACGACGTGCCCCCGATCGACCTGACACGTCCAGCCCGTTCGGTCTATCCGACCGACTTCGGTGAGGTCGTCTCCACGCCTGACGGAGCTGCACCGGTCTACGAGGACACTCCGGCATTGGCCCAGACCGCGATCGGTCAGAACGATGTGTCGGCTACTCCACTGCAGATGGCGCTGGTGGCCGCCGGTGTCGCCAATGAGGGTCGAATCATGGTTCCGCACGTCATGGCCGAGGTGCAGGCCCGCGACGGCGACACCGTCGCCCGCTTCGACGAGCGTCCGTGGAGGGACTCGATGGACCCCGAGGTGGCCGAGATAATGAGACGGGCGATGGTCAGCGTCGTCGAAGCCCCCGGCGGAACCGGATCGATCCTGAGCCTGCCCGGCTACGAGGTGGGCGCCAAGACAGGCACCGCTCAGCTCGGTACGAGCCCGCCCCGGTCACACGCCTGGATGATCGCCTTCGCCGGTCCCGAAGGCGGAGAGCCGACCGTCGCCGTAGCGGTGATGGTCCAGGGAGTCACCGGCGACGACGGCCAGACCGGTGGTCGCGTAGCCGGACCGATAGCGAAGTCGGTCATCCAGAGCGCGCTCGAACTCGGCTGAGAGCCTGACGCCGGTGCAGCTGAGAGTTCGGTGATGGTTTGGTCGACAACGGCGGAGACAGTCCGCCGCTTGCCACTATCGGCCCGGGTTGCCCATCTACGCTGGGCGCCGCATGGCTGACCAAGATCTGCGCGTCCTGAACGACCGGTACGAGATCCATCGTCGCCTGGCCCGTGGCGGCATGGCCCAGGTGTACCTGGCGCGCGACCGGTCCCTGGACCGCCCGGTGGCGGTCAAGGAGCTGGTACCGGAGTTCGCCACCGACCCTTCGTTCGTCGAGCGTTTCCGTCGGGAAGCGCAGGCGGCGGCCAACCTTTCGCACCCGAACGTCGTCGGTGTCTACGACTGGGGCGCCCAGGACGGTACCTACTTCATAGTCATGGAGTACGTCGACGGGCCGAGCCTCTCCAGGGTCCTCCGCGCGGACGGACCGTTCCACCCACGACGAGCGGCCGAGATCGCCGCAGAGGTAGCGGCGGGCCTGGGATTCGCCCACTCCCGTGGTGTCGTGCACCGCGACGTCAAGCCCGGCAACGTCCTGCTGACCCGCTCGGGTCAGGCCAAGGTCACCGACTTCGGCATCGCCCGTGCGCTCAGCTCGCCCGACGAGGACCTGACCCAGGCGGGCTCGGTCATGGGCACCGCCACGTATTTCTCGCCGGAGCAGGCCCAGGGGCTCCCGGTCGACCCGCGCTCCGACCTCTACTCGCTCGGCGTTGTCCTCTACGAGCTCGTAACGGGTCGCCCGCCGTTCACGGGCGACACACCGCTGGCGATCGCGTACAAGCATGTCCAGGACGAACCGGCCCGGCCGTCGACGCTGATAAGCGGTCTCCCCGCAGCGCTCGAGGCGATCATCGTGAAGCTGATGTCCAAGCGGCCCGACGACCGCTACGCGACGGCCGAGGACCTGCGCGCCGACCTGAACCGGTTCCTCGCTGGTGAACAGACGGTTGCTGAGCGTGAGCTGGTGGCCGCGGGTGCTGTAGGAGCGGCAGGCGTGGCGTCCGACGAGCCCGCGACGACCGTGCAGGCCGCGACGGTCGTCGGCGAGGCCGTACCGCCGGCGAACGTCGACGAGGCGGTCACCGACGATGAGCCCAAGAAGCGGACCTGGGTGTTCGCCGTAGCGCTCGTGGTCCTCCTGGCGCTGCTGGGCGGAGCCCTGTTCTGGTTCACTCGGAGTCTGGAGGAGGGCAACGAGGTGACCGTTCCGGCGCTCATCGGGCTCGAGCTCGATCGCGCCACCGCAGCCCTGGACGAGGTCGGGCTCGAAGCCGAGGTCTCGCGTAGCCCGAGCGATCAGTTCGAGGCGGGAGTCGTCATGGACCAGGACCCGGGCAAGGACGAGCAGGTCGAGCCCGGCTCCACGGTGAAGCTCGTGGTCTCCTCGGGCCCCGAGATCGTCGAGGTCCCCAACGTCGTGCTGCTGACCCAGACCGAGGCGACTGCGCGACTCGCAGACGTGGGCCTGACGGTCAAGGTCACGCCCAGGGAGGTCGCAGGCGCCGAACCCGGCTACGTCGTCGAGCAGAACCCCGCACCGGGAACCGAGGTCTCACCGGGTGACGAGGTCGAGATCTTCGTCTCGGTGGACGCTGGCACGGTGCTGGTTCCCGATGTGGTCGGACGGCCGCTTGCCCAGGCGCAGGCACAGATCCAGGCGGCCGGGCTGCGGTTCGCCTCCGAGACCGAGCAACCGAGCGACACCGTTCCGGCGGGAAGCGTCATCAGCACCGACCCGGTCGGTGGCTCGTCGGTGGAGAGGAACTCGACTGTCGGCATCGTCGTGTCGAGCGGAGTGGAGCAGGTCGAGGTGCCCGATGTGGTCGGTCAGACCGAATCCAACGCCACCTCGGCGCTGAGCGCCCAGGGCTTCACCGTGAAGGTGTCGCCGAAGTCGGTCCCCGCCGGTGATGCCGGCGCGGGCCGCGTCATAAGCCAGACCCCCGACGCGGGAACCGATCAGGACAAGGGTTCCACCGTGACGATCGAGGTGGGAGTCGCGTCGTCGACCACGACTTCGGTCTCCACGTCCTCGACGAGCACCACGGCGCCGTGATGGCGATCGGCGCGTGCTCCGGGGACTGAGGTGGATCGTGACGGGCTGGGCCGGGTCCGTGGGGCCGTCCCCGTCGTGGTCGTGCTCGTCCTCGCGCTGGGCGTCGTGGCGCTGCTCGGGTTCTCGGACACGCTCAACCCCATCGATGCGCTCCTGGGCAGGGGCGCGATAGTCACCGTCCCGAACGTCGTCGAGTCGGCCAGACCGCGCGCTGTCGCTGAGCTCGAGGAAATCGGACTCGAACCCGAGGTCACCGAGGCGTTCAGCCTCGACGAACCCAAGGGAGTCGTGGTCCGCCAGTCCCCGGAGGGTGGCGACAGGGTTCGGACCGGCACACGTGTGCAGATCGTCGTGTCCAAGGGAGCGAACCGCGTCGAGATGCCCGACGCCGTCGGCCATCCGATCGACGAGGTCCGTCAACCCTTCGACGAGGCCGACATCCCGCTCGACATCGAACTGGTGCCGTCGGAGCGGGTGGCCAAGGGGATCGTCATGGAACAGTCACCGGGCCCGGGGATCCGAGTCACCGGTGTCGACGAGGTGTCCTTCGTGGTGTCAGACGGTCCCGCCGATAGACCCGTGCCGGATGTCGTGGGTCGGACCCTCGACGCGGCCGCGTTCGAGCTCGGACGATCCGGATTCGTCATCGGTGAGATCCGCCAGGTCGACGATGCGGCGGTGCCCGCGGGCGCTGTCGTGTCGGTCTCACCGAAGTCAGGGACCGTCGTGCCGATCGACACCGCGGTGGACGTGGTCGTGTCCAACGGGCCGGCACCGGTGGCCGTTCCCGATGTGGTGAACAACACCGAGGAGGCTGCACGGACCACCCTCGAGCAGCTCGGCTTCGTGGTTCGGGTGGCCGGCCGCCTGCTCGCCGACGGTGAGGCCGGCGTGGGGGCGGTGTTCGAGCAGTATCCGCCCGTTGCATCGATGCTCCGCCCCGGACAGGAGGTCACGATCGTCGTCGGGCGAGAGCTCGCCCCTTCACCACCTCCACCCACAACCACGACAACGACGACGAGTCCACCCGCGTCGACCTCGTCCACCACGACGACCGTGCCCCGACGATGACGCCCCCCGAGAAGGTCGAGGAAGAGGGACGGATCACCGAGATCGGCGCGCCCGAACCGATCGACAGGGCTGCCCACCCAGCCGCAGTCGTGGCAGCGGTGGTGGCGATCCTGGTGGTCGGCGCGGTGGCACTGATCGGTCTGGCGGGCATGATTCGCACGGACCCGACCGACGCGCGAAGCGTGCCCGAGGTGGTCGTACCGAGGGTCACCGGGCGTGCTGTGAACGAGGCCCAGGCGCAGCTCGAACGCCGCGGACTGATCGTCGACGTGCGCTACGAGCCCAACGAGATCGTCCCGGTCGATGTCGTCGTCGACCAGGAGCCGATGGCCGGAGCCCGACTGGAGGTCGGTGAACAGGTCGTCCTGGTAGCCAGCGACGGCCCTGCGGGGATCCGCGTCCCGGAGTTCGGCGAGGTGACCGCCGGCGAAGCGGTGCGTCTGCTGACGTCGCTCGGACTCGTCGGCGTGGTCGAGGAGGTTCACGACGAGACGGTTCCCCAGGGGCAGATCATCGGCAGTATCCCCGCTGAAGGAGCCAGGGTCGTCGCGGGTGACCAGGTCACCGTGCAGCTCTCAGCAGGACCCGAGCCACGGACTGTCCCTGACGTCGTGGGCCAACAATCGGCGGCGGCGTTCGGCGCCATCGGGCGTGCCGAGCTGCAGGTCGGCGAGGTGACCCGCCGTGTCACCACAGAGGCCGAGCCCGGAACGGTCCTGTCGACCGATCCGCCGGGCGGCGAGCAGGTACCCCGTGGGTATCCGGTCGGTGTCGTCATCGCAGCAGCACCGGGCTCGACGCTCATTCCGGACCTGGTGGGGTTCACCACAGCGTCCGCCCGGCGCGTCGCTTCTGAACAGGACCTGGCTGTCACAGTTCGGACCGAGGTCCTGCAACCGGGGGATCGTCGTGACGGAAGGGTCCTGGCGCAGTCGCCGGTAGCGGGATCTCCCGCCGATGGGAACGGCACGGTGACCATCACCGTCGGTGCGGTCCCGGTGCCGACCACCACCACGACTGTGCCCGGTGCGGCATCCACGACCACTTCGACGACCACTCCCAGGGGCTGAGCGCGCAGAGGGGCTGAGCGCGCAGACGGCGCCGGCACCGTTCGGTGTCGGTTCCCTCAGTTGCAGGACTTCAGGAAGTTTTCGACCAGATCGTGACCGCTGTGGGTCAGCACCGACTCGGGGTGGAACTGAACTCCTTCGACGGTGAGCTCACGGTGTCGTAGCCCCATGATCAGACCGTCCTCGGTCTGTGCTGTGATCTCGAGCTCTGCAGGCAGAGAATCACGCTCGACGATGAGCGAGTGGTACCGAGTCGCCTCGAGTGGATCCGGCAGGCCACTGAAGACCCCGGCGCCGTCGTGGCGGATTGCAGAGGTCTTGCCGTGGACGACCTGCGGTGCACGTATGACCTGCCCGCCGAAGACCTCGCCGATGCACTGCAGCCCCAGGCACACTCCGAACACCGGTCGGCGGCCACCCCAGGTCGCGATCAGCTGGTTGGAGAGTCCTGCATCGGCAGGGGAACCCGGTCCAGGGCTGATGAGGATCCCGTCCGGGTCGATGCCCTCGACGTCGTCCAGGGTCAGAGCATCGTCGCGGTGCACGATCGGATCAGCGCCCAGCTCACCCAGGTACTGGACCAGGTTGTAGACGAACGAGTCGTAGTTGTCGATGACCAGGATCCGGGGTCCCACGGTGCGCCACGCTAGGCCGCGGGCCGGTCGGGTACCGAACGGGTTGTGGGTATCCTGTCGCCATGGCGAACCCGGCGAAGCGCAGGATCGACGGCGGCGAAGGAACCTCCACCGATGACCCCGGGTCCTCAGATGCCGGGTCCACGTCACAGGTGGACTCCCGTCCGAAGAAGGTGGTTCCGCCCAAGGCCAAGGCCAAGTCGAAGTCCAGAACGCCGACAGCACCGACTCGCTACACGCCTGGCAAGGCCACTCCCCGGGGTGCAGGCCCGAGCCCGCGCTGGGTGCCGGTGCTCATGTTCGTCCTCTGGGGCGTGGGCCTGTTGCTGATCGTGCTGAATTACATGGGTGTGCTGCCCGGGTCTGCCGACGGTGGCAACGGTTGGTACCTGGTCGGCGGGCTGACCTCCATACTGGCGGGCATCATGGTCGCCACCCAATACCGTTGAGTTCCGGTTGTGTGACCGCCAGATGATCGACGGGTGACAAGTCCCAGGCTGTCCACAGGCTGGGGAGGAATTCCACCGCCTGTTGAAATCCTGTGGACAACTTGCTATTCGAAGCCTGAGACGAGCTCCATGTCGTCCATGCAGTGCCGGGGCGGTTCTGGTTCTTCGGCTACCGCAGCGGTCATACGCACCTCGGTGCCGCACGTCTGACAGCGGTACACCAGCTTCACCTTGCGCAGAGTGCCCGGATCGGGCGGCGGTGGAGGGGGGGTTGCGAAGGACTGCAGGAAGAACCAGCCCGCCCGGAAGATCGCGTAGCCCATGATCAGCGCGAACACCGTGGCGACCGGCCCGGTCTGCACGAACGACGAGAGGACCAGGCCAGCGACGAGCAGCGCGCACAGGTGCAGCCACCAGCGGCCCCACCACGGCTTGCGGCGAACTCCGGTCGTGTCGTGGTCCTCGTGGTCGGTCTCGCTCGCGTCCATCGGTGCCCAATCGCGGTTCTGTGATCTGTGGGCGAGGCTACGGCCTCGCCCACAGATCACAAATGCGGGGGATGGGACGACTCTGGGCTCAGCCGATCCGTTCGATGATGGTGGCGTTCGCCAGACCGCCACCCTCGCACATCGTCTGCAGGCCCAGACGGCCACCCGTGCGCTCCAGCTCGTTGAGCATGGTCGCCAGCAGCTTGGTGCCCGAGCCGCCCAGCGGGTGACCCAGTGCGATGGCGCCGCCGTTCGGGTTGACCTTCGTCATGTCCGGGTCGTACTCCTTGGCCCACGCGAGCACGACCGAGGCGAACGCCTCGTTGATCTCGATGTGATCGATGTGGTCCAGGGTCAGGCCGGCCTTCTCGAGGGCCTTTGCGGTGGCTGGGATGGGTCCGGTGAGCATGCGAACCGGGTCCACGCCAGCCAGGGCGAAGCTGCGGAACCGAGCGCGGGGCTTCAGTCCCAGCTCCTCGGCCTTCTCGGCGCTCATGATCAACGCTGCGGAGGCGCCGTCGCAGATCTGGGAACTGTTGCCGGCAGTCACCTTGCCGTTCTCGAGGAACGAAGCCTTGAGCTTTGCGAGGCCGTCGGCCGTGGTTCCGGAACGGATGCCCTCATCGCGGGTGTGCATCGTGTCGAGGACCTTCACCTCGCCCGTCTCCTTGTCGCGGATCTTGGAGACGACGGGGATGATCTCGTTGTCGAAGCGCCCTTCGTCGGCGGCCTGCTCAGCTCGCTGTTGTGAGGTCGCGCCGAACGCGTCCAGATCGTCGCGGCTGAGGTCCCACTCGTTCGCGATCACCTCGGCCGACAGGCCCTGGCCGATCATGCCGGAATGACCGTCGAGCAGTTCGACGTCGGAGTAGCGGTCCATGGCAGCGCCGAAGGGGAAGCCCACGTTGCGCGAGACCGAAGCGCCCATCGGGACCAGACTCATCACCTCGACGCCGGCAGCGATCGCCACGTCGTAGGCACCGGCCATGATTCCCTGTGCCGCGAAGTGGTACGCCTGCTGGGACGATCCGCACTGGCGGTCGATGGTTGTTGCGGGAACCGACTCCGGCCATCCGGCGGCGAGGACGGCGTTGCGGCCCACGTTCAGCGCCTGGGCGCCGGCCTGCATGACGCAGCCCATGATCACATCGTCGACGAGCGCCGGGTCCAGGTTGTTGCGTTCCTGGATCGCCTTGAGCGTCTCGGCGGCCAGATCGACCGGGTGCCAGCCCGACAGGGCTCCGTTGCGCTTGCCGCCAGCGGTCCGGACGACGTCGATGATCACTGCCTCGGGCATGGGTGTCTCCTGAGTCGGTTCGAGTATTCCCCGGACCGGCCGAACTTGACCGGTCGGTCAAGATTCTGGTGCGTAGGGACACCATCGGTCAACGCGCGTGATCTCGGCACCGTCGTCGAGGGCACGCCGATATCCTTCCCCTGCCGGACGAGGAGGGGTGGACGAGCCTCGGTCGTCGGCACACGACACCAACAGGGGGACCCCGATGACAACCCGTGAAGAGATCGACGCGCTGGCCACAGGACGCACTGTCGCCCGTGAGTTCCTCAGGACGGTCGAGGCCAATTCCGGCCGGACGGCGTTGCGTTGGTTGGACGGCGACCAGTGGCAGTCGCTCACCTTCGGCGAGTTGGCCGAGCGGGCCGCTCGGGCCGCCGCCGGACTCGCTTCGATGGGTGTGGGCAAGGGCGACCGCGTCGTGCTGATGATGCGGAACATCCCCGCGTTCCACTGGTTGGACCTGGCGGTCCTCCTCTGCGGAGCAACGCCGGTGTCCATCTACAACTCGTCTGCTCCCGACCAGGTCCAGTACCTGGTTGCGCACTGCGGGGCGAAGGTGGCGATCCTCGAGAACCAGGGCTTCCTGGAGAAGTTCCTCCCCGTGCGCGACCAACTGCCGGCGCTCGAGCACATCCTGGTCCTCGACGCACCGTCAGACCTGCCCGACGGTGTCACCGACGCCTCGGCTCTGGCAGAGTCCGCGCCCGTCGACATCGCTGCAGCAGCCGCAGTGGGAGAGGCCGACGACCTGGCAACCATCATCTACACCTCGGGCACGACCGGCAATCCCAAGGGGGTGATGCTCTCCAACCTCAACGTGGTGTGGACCTTCGAGTCGGCTCTGCGCTCGTACGGCTGGACCCGCGAGGAGATGGCAGGGCGGAGGGTCGTGTCATATCTGCCGATGGCGCACATCGCCGAGCGCATGGTGTCGCACTACGGAATGGTGGGCGGAGCCCTCGAGGTGGCGACCTGCCCCGACCCCTCGCTGCTCACGACCTACCTGGGGCCGGTCAAGCCGAACATCGTCTTCGGTGTTCCCCGCGTCTGGGAGAAGGTCTACGGCGGACTGAACGCCATGATCGCCGGTGACCCCGAGAACGCCGTCAAGTTCGACGCAGCGGTCGAGGAGGCGATTCCGCTGCGCGACAAGGTCACCTGGGGAACCGCGACCGATGAGGAGGCGGCCCGACTCGATGAGATCGACGCGGAGAACTTCGCCCTGGTGAGGGCCCTGCTCGGACTGGACGAGCTCGAGATGGCCGTGACTGGTGCAGCTCCGATCCCGGCACGCCTCATCAGCTGGTTCCGCGCGATCGGGATCCCGCTCGCCGAGGTGTACGGCATGAGCGAGAACACAGGTCCGATGACGTTCGAGCGGTTCCTCGTGAAGGCCGGCACCGTAGGCAAGAAGTTGCCCGGCACCGAACTGGCGATCTTCCCCGACGGCGAGGTGTGCTGCCGAGGCGGGCACGTGTTCGTCGGCTACCTGAACGACCCCGAGAAGACCGCCGAGGCGATCGACGAGGACGGCTGGCTGCATTCGGGGGACATCGGCGAGATCGACGACGACGGCTACCTGCGCATAGTCGACCGCAAGAAGGAGCTGATCATCACCGCTGGCGGCAAGAACATCAGCCCGGCCAACCTCGAGGCGGCGCTGAAGCTCATCCCGCTCGTCGGCCAGGCGGCCGCCATCGGCGATCAGCGCCCGTTCGTCTCTGCGCTCGTTGCCCTGGACCCAGAGGTCGCCCCGGTGTGGGCCACGAACCACGGCATCGAGTTCACGGACCTCGCCGACCTGGCGACGAAGCCGGAGATCATCGAGGCGGTCAACGCCGGTCTCGCGGAGGTCATGGCCGACTTCAACAACGCCGAGCGGGTCAAGAAGGTGCACATAGTCGGCGAGGAGTGGCTGCCGGACTCGGATGTGCTGACCCCGACTTCGAAGCTGAAGCGGCGAGGCATCAACGCTCGTTACGCCGAGCAGATCGAGGCGCTCTACAACTGACCCGGGATCGCCCGGAAGGTTCCGCCGGGTGGCCACCCGCCGGTGTTCTCAGCCGGCGGGGGTCAGCCCCGGGAACAACTCGTTCAGGGCCTCGAGCAGCGACTCGCGCGCCGAGTCGCCGATCGTCTCGGTGAGCCGCTGGAGGCGGAGCAGCAGACTGCGCAGCTCCGGGTCGAGAGTCGGGTCTGCCAGGAACTGCTCCGCGAACAGCGGGTTCTCCGAAAGCCAGGCGCTGGTGAGAAGAGCGAGCAGCGAGGCGTTGGCCGGCGTCGCCACGATCGGCCCGATGCCATCCGGGTCGAGTTCGCCGAGCACCTCGCCCATGTCGACGGTTATGTCGGGGGAGACGACGATCGTGGTTCCGCTGATGGCGGAGAGCAGTGCCTGCACCAGTGTCGCGACGGTTCCGTTCAGCAGCGACTCCGCATCGAGGGAACCCATGAGCAGACCGAGCAGCGCCGACGGATCCGACGGGACCGACTGGCCGGCGGGCTGCGACGCCAGTCCTTGGGCCAGCTGGGCGAGCTGGGCCGGACCCAGCTGCAGCTGTTGGAGCAGCGATGGATCGACGCCGAGCACGCCGGCAATCTGATCCGGGTCGAGCTGGGAGAGCTGTGTCAGCTGCTGGAGTTGGGCCGCGATGGTCGGATCCGATGCGAGTGCAGCAACGACGGTGGACAGCGCCGCTGTGGGATCGGTGCTCACCGGGGTCGCGACCGGGGCTGTCGTGGGTGGAGAAGTTGTAGTCGAACTGGCGCGAACGAGGGTGCTGGTCGGCGCCGACGCGTCACGTCGGCCGGGGGTGCTCTCGACGGCGGTCGTGTCGGCCGACTTCGAACACGAAGCGGCAGTGATGGCCGTGGCCACGATGATCGTCAATAGGACTATGCCGGGTCGCCGCACGCTGATAAACGGTAGGGACGCCCGCCCGTGCGGGCAAGGGCGCCCGGGGGAGGAGATGTTCCCGGTCAGTTGCGGGGTCGGCGGTCCCTGAGAGGATCCACCGCGACGAAGCGCGGGTCTACCTCTCCTGGCAGCAGTGGCCGCATGAGCAGGTCGATGGCAGTCCAAAGCGTCCGGGACGCAGGGAAGAAGACCAGCGGGCCGAGCAGAGCGATGGTGATCTCCGCCGCCAGCAGAGGAGCGACGGCGGGTGGGTCGGGATAGACCGAGAACGTCGCGGCGGCGACGACGATCAGCATCAGCCCCATGACACATACCGTGCTGACACCGATCGCTCCGATCCAGTGACCGTCGACGCGCTCATAGCGCAGAGTGCAGGTGGGGCAGCGCTCGACCATGGTGAACCAGCGGTGGAAAATGTGCCTGCCTCCGCAGACGGGGCAGCGACCGAAGAGCCCGCGCAGCAGAAGTGTGCGCGGCTTGAGCCCGAGCTGAACCGCAGTCGGTACCTCGGGTCGGGGGACCTTGCCTTCGATGCGGCCCATCCGGGGGCGGTGCGCCGGAGTGGGCCCGGGGCGGCCCGTGGGTTTGCGAGGATCATTCTCGGGACGGGGCGACGTTGCCACCGGACCTCCGGTCGATCGAGTCCCGGTGGGACGGTGCCGATGCGGGTGCGGCACTGAGGCCAGTGAAGCGCGTAGGGCTGCAGCGTGCACGTCGACGTGTGAGCGGGCTTCTGTTCAGTCACCGGGCGGCTCGGGTTCTGGCCGGGTCTCCGGCTCGGGATCCGGCCCCATCAGCAGGTCAAGATCTGCCAGGTCGCGCTCGGCTGCACCGGGCAGCAGGCGGGTTGGGAACTGTGAAGGCGACACTCCCGCCACGACGACGGTCGTGCCGTCTGTCAGTGCGAGCTCGAACCAGCGCCACGCGCCGGGTCTGACGCGTGCCTCGGCGATCCTGGCCTGCGTGATCCGTGTGCGCGTCCTCCATGCGACGACGTCTCGCAACTCGCCGCGATCGGGGTCTATCTCGACGAAGCATCCTCTGGCGGCCGCGAACGCAGCGATTCCCGCCAACGCGAGCCCGGCTTCGCCGATGAGGAATGCGGCCCCGACCTCGTCGCTGTACCAGGCACCCCAGAGCGCACCAGCCACGACGGCCGTCATCGCCATCACCCCTACCAGCTGCAACGGTGCGGCGACGAGCGTCGGGCGTCGCAACCGGATCCGGGGGGCCATCGGCCGAGGGTAACGGTCCGGTCGACGGCGGGGCCACCGACGCGCCGGCTCGGTATCGGCCGCGTCGCGGGAGTGGCGTCGGTCACCCAAGTGCCCTCCCGACCGGTCCTGTCGCTACTGTGTCCCGATCAACTGGTCGGAGATGCGCTGAGAGGCAGCGTTCCCCACGTGCCGGCGCCCGGCCAGCTCATTCCTGACGGTGTTGCCTCTTCCCGTCGCACATCCCCCGTGCCCGAAACGGGCAGTGCCCTGCGAGGCACCCCACACTCCCCTGGAGCATCCATGCCATCTCCCTCCGCGTCAGCTCTCTCCGCGGCGTCTACCTCCGCGGCAGCGTCGATCGACGCCGCCCCGACCTTCGAGTCGCTCGGGGTCCCTGCCGACGTGGCCTCCGCCCTGTCGGCTCGCGGGATCGTCGCCCCGTTCCCGATCCAGGCGGCGACGATCCCCGCTGCACTCGCCGGGCGCGATGTGTGCGGAAAGGCCCCTACCGGTGCCGGCAAGACGCTGGCCTTCGGAATCCCCCTCATGCAGAGGGTCCGACGGGCGCGGCCCGGTCGACCGACCGCATTGGTGCTGGCACCGACCCGGGAGCTCGCCGCCCAGATAGCCGATGAGCTGATCCAGCTCGTAGACCACGAGCAGACGGTTGCTGCCTTCTACGGCGGGGTCGGCTTCGGCGCCCAGCTCAAAGCCCTCCGACGAGGCGTGGACGTCGTGGTCGCCTGTCCGGGGCGGCTCGCCGACCTGATAGGACAGGGTCATGTGACGCTGGAGGACGTGTCGCTCGTGGTGCTCGACGAGGCGGATCGAATGGCCGACATGGGCTTTCTGCCCGAGGTGCGTCGGCTCCTCGACGCGTGTGCGCCCAAACGGCAGACCCTCCTGTTTTCGGCGACGCTCGACGGTGACGTCGACGTGATCATCAAGCGTTACCTGCACACCCCGGTACGTCACGAGGAGTCCGGTGCCGACTCCGACAGCACCGCCGCGGAGCACTTCTTCTGGGAGGTGGAGCGCACCGAGCGGATCGACCTGGTTGCCCGAGTCGTGAAGCGCGGTGGCCCGACCGTCGTGTTCTGCCGCACGAAACGAGGCGCGGATCGGGTCGCGCGCCAGCTGACCACCCGTGGGGTCAGCGCCGCTGCGATCCACGGCGACCGCAGTCAGAACCAGCGTGAGCGCGCCCTCGAGGACTTCCGGTCGGGACGCGCGTCGGCGATCGTCGCGACCGACGTCGCAGCGCGTGGGATCCACGTGGACGGCGTGGCCTGCGTGGTCCACTACGACCCCTCCGGCGACCCCAAGGACTACGTGCACCGCTCGGGACGCACGGGTCGTGCAGGTGCAGCTGGGACGGTCGTGAGCTTGGTGGCCCGGGAGCAGCGAAGGGACTTGGTCCGCCAGCAGCGGTCGCTGGGCAGGGAGATACGCGTCGAGGCCCCCGACGTCGAAGCTGTTCCCGAAGGGACTCCGATCGAGGCGGCGCCCCGGACCGACGGTCGAACCGGCCCGTCACCGAGACAACGCCGACCCAGGTCGGGAAAGAACCAGCGGGCGAACGGTCGCAAGGCGCAGAGTCGTCAGGCGCAGGGTGGTCAGGCGCAGGGCCGCCGGCAGAGTGCAGGACGTCACAGGAAAAGTACTTCACCAAGCTAATTAGTCTGGTAAAGTATCGGGTATGCCATCCGCCGACCGCCCCGACACGACACGGACAGCAGCTTCCCTACGGCTCAGCACCACGCGACTCGCCCGTCGACTGCGGGCTGAGGCGGACACGGGACTCACCCCGAGTCTGATGTCGGCACTGGCGGTGATCAGCGTGCGTGGCCCGCTGACACTCGGCGCGCTGGCCGAGGTGGAGGGCGTGGCACCGCCGACCGTCACCAAGATCGTCACCAAGCTGCAGCAGCAGGGACTGGTCGAGCGTGTCGTCGACCCCGGTGACCGGCGGGTCGCACGGGTGAGCATCACCCGGTCCGGTGACGACCTGCTGGCCGAATCACGAGAGCGCAAGACCGAGTGGCTGGCCCGGCGACTCAGCACCCTGGAATCCGAAGACCTCGAGGTGCTCGCACGGTCTGCCGAGCTGATCGACGAGCTCCTGTCCCCCGGTGGCGACGGGGATCCCGGGGCTTCCTCGCCCGCGGGGGAGTCGTCATGACGAGGCTCAGGATCGCCACGGGTGAGACCTTCGCCTCGCTGAGGGTCCGCAACTTCCGGCTCTTCTTCGCCGGCCAGATCGTGAGCCAGACGGGCACCTGGCTGGGCATGGTCGCACAGACCCTGCTGGTCCTGCACCTGACCGACAGCGGTGTTGCCCTGGGTCTGCTGACCGCCGCGCAGTTCGGCCCGGTCCTGCTGCTCGGCGCATGGGCCGGTGTGATCGCAGACCGCTCCGACAAGCGGCGGCTGCTCATCACCGTCCAGACGCTGGCGATGCTCCAGAGCTTCGCCATGGGTCTGCTTGCCTTCAGCGGCAGCCCGCCTGTGCTCGCCATCTACGCCGTGGCATTGGTCGGTGGTGTGCTCACGGCATTCGACAACCCGACACGTCGCTCCTTCGTGGTCGAGATGGTGCCCAGGAGCAACATCAACAACGCGGTCAGCCTGAACTCGGCCCTGATGACAGGATCCCGGGTCGTCGGGCCCGCAGTCGCAGGACTGCTCGTGATGACGGTCGGCTACGGGTGGACGTTCGTCCTCGACGGGCTCTCCTACGTGGCCGTACTCGTGGGTCTGGTGATGATGCGCACCGACGAGCTGCACCCCGCTCCGGTGGTGGAGCGGGCCAAGGGTCAGGTCCGCGACGGACTGCGCTACGCGCGCAGCGTCCCACAGCTGTGGATGCCACTGGTGATGATGGCCGTCGTCGGGACGCTGGCGTTCAACTTCCAGGTGGTCGTCCCGCTGTTCGTGACCGAGGACCTGGGCGGTGGTGACCAGACGTTCACGCTGCTGTTCTCGGTCCTGAGCCTGGGTTCGCTGGTGGGCGCGCTGGTGGTGGCGAGGCGTATGACCACGACCGTCCAGAGAGTCGGGGCAACCGCGATCCTCTTCGGGGTCACGATGGCGATGATGGCGGTCGCTCCCGGACAGGCGGTCGCTTTCCTGGTGGCACCTCTGGTCGGCATGGCGAGCATCGCCTTCATGACGTCCTCGACCGCACTTGTGCAGATGGAGGCCTCGCCCGAGATGCGGGGTCGGGTCCTGGCTCTCCAGGCGATGGTCTTCCTGGGGAGCACACCGATCGGCGGGCCGCTGGTCGGCTGGATAGCCGAGGACATGGGCGCCCGCTACGCGCTCGTCGTGGCAGCCCTGGCGTGCTTCGCTGCCGGCGGATGGGGCGTGTTCGTTGCCAGACGCGATCGGATCGACGAGAGGGCGACAACCCTGGAACGGACGAGACGGGACGAAGCTGCACTCGTCGGGGGTTGACGCTTCGATGACACACGCATCCTCAGCGTCCGCGGGCGCCCACGGCCGAACTGCGAGCCGAATCACCGACGGTGACCGGCGATGATGCCGGGCCACGGCTTCGGTGCCGTGCGGTCGTTGTCGCGCGACTCCTCGGTGGCCCGTCAACGCCTCGCCCCCGGAACGGTCGCTCGCGTCGGGGGATTCGCCCGGCCCTACCGCAGGAGTCTCATCGCGTTCGTCTCGCTCATCCTCGTCGAGGCAGCGATCGGCGCCTCGGTACCGCTCGTGTACCGCGAGATCATCGACGTGGGCATCGCGCAGGAGGACACCGCCCTGGTCCTGTCGCTCGCAGGGCTGCTGGTCTTGCTCGCCGTCGCCGGAGCGGCCATCTCGCTGGTGCAGCGCTGGTTCTCGGCGAGCATCGGCGAGGGGCTGATCTTCGATCTGCGCACCCAGGTCTTCGACCACGTGCAGCGCCAGCCGGTCGCGTTCTTCACCCGGACCCAGACCGGGTCGCTCGTGTCACGGTTGAACTCCGACGTAATCGGCGCGCAGCAGGCGTTCACGTCGACGCTCTCCAACGTGGTGGGCAGCGCCGCGACCCTGGCTGCGACCCTCGTCGCGATGCTCGTTCTCTCCTGGCAGATCACGCTGCTCGCACTCGTGCTCTTCCCGCTGTTCCTGCTGCCCGCCCGCTGGCTGGCGCCGAAGCTCTCGGCGATCACCCGCGAGCGCTACCAGGTCGACGCTGCGATGGCGCAGATGATGACCGAGCGCTTCAACGTCGCCGGTGCGCTTTTGGTCAAACTGTTCGGCCGACCGTCGGAGGAGTCCGCGACGTTCTCCCGTCGGGCTGGTCGGGTCCGTGACATAGGTGTCACCTCGGCCATGTACTCGACGGTCGTCATGGTGGCGCTGAGCCTGGTGGCAGCGCTGGCGACCGCGCTGGTCTACGGGCTCGGCGGTGTGTTCGTGGTGAATGGCACGCTCGCCATCGGAACGCTCGTAGCGCTCACGGCCTACTTGAACCGTCTGTACGGACCGATCACCGCGCTGTCCAACGTCCAGGTCGACGTGATGACGACCCTGGTCAGCTTCGAGCGGGTCTTCGAGGTCCTCGACCTGGAGCCGATGATCACCGAGTCGTCCGGTGCTACACCGCTGCCGGAAGGACCCACCTCGGTCGAGTTCGACTCGGTCTCGTTCCGCTACCCGTCCGCTGCCGAGGTGTCGATCGCCTCGCTCGAGTCCGTCGAATCCGAGCGGCTGAGCTCGGAGCGCGGCGAGATGCTGCTGCACGATGTCTCGTTCAGGATCGAACCCGGCCAGATGGTCGCGCTCGTCGGTCCGTCCGGTGCCGGCAAGACGACGATCGCCGGTCTGCTCGCCCGTCTCTACGACGCTTCGGGGGGGCGGGTACTGCTGGCCGGCACCGACGTGCGCGACGCCACTCTGACCTCTGTCCGTGACCGGATCGGGATGGTGTCCCAGGATGCACACCTGTTCCACGACACCCTCCGGGCAAACCTGCTCTATGCGCGACCCGACGCAACCGAGGGCGAGCTGGTGGAGGCGTTGCGTGCCGCACAGGTCTGGGACCTGGTCGACGCCCTTCCCGAAGGGCTCGAGACGATGGTCGGGGACCGGGGCCACCGACTCTCGGGAGGCGAGAAGCAGCGCTTGGCGATCGCCCGCCTGTTGCTGAAGGACCCCGCCGTGATGGTCCTCGACGAGGCGACAGCCCATCTGGACTCCGAGTCAGAGGCAGCGGTGCAGGTGGCGCTGGCGAACGCGCTCGTCGGTCGGACCTCCCTGGTGATCGCCCACCGGCTGGCAACTGTCCGTGACGCCGACCTCATCCTCGTGCTCGACGGCGGCCGCATAGTCGAGCGAGGAACGCACGAGCAGCTCGTGGCAGCCGGGGGTCTCTACGCAGACCTGAGCCGCACCCAACTGCTCGGGGATCATGCGACCCGGAACCGAGTCAGATGATCCAGGGGTCGGTCACGTCGAGGTACTCGGCGATCTCGACTGCCGACATTCCCTCCTCGAACATCGCTGCCATCTCCGGAGGGGGCTCCTTCGCCTCGTTCACGCGCGCCTCGGCCTCGGAGACGAAGTAGATGAGATCCAGGTAACGGTCCTCGGAGTGCCGCACCGTGATCCCGCCCAGGACGTCGGGACGGAAGTCCCTCATCTGCTCCTCCCATTCGTCCATCGACTGGAGCATCCGTTCGAATGCGTCGCCGTCGACGATGCGGCCAACCATCGCCTGCACGAACCCGGCAGCGGGGCTGACACCGGCACCGACCTCGATCACGTCGGTCGAGTCGAAGAACTCGACGTCGGAGAGCAACGCCTCGGTCTCCTTCCACCATGCTCCCTGCTCTGAGCGATTGCTGTTCGCTCTCGCGGCGTCCGCGGACTCGAACCTGGCGACCGTCACGAAGCGCCCGTCTGAAGTGGCGCCGACGGTGCTGTCGACGAAGCCGACGGCTTCGGGGCGGAGGTCCGAGCTCCACTTGTCGAACTGCGCCCGCAGCCCTCCGACATCCTGCACTCTGCCGATGATGATCTGAGCGAACATGACAAACCCTCGTGGTTGGACTCCGGTGATGTCCTCCCACGATCGCGCCTACCCCAGCGGGAGGCCACGGTACGTATTAACCAAGCGCGAGACGTCCACGAGTGAGACCCCCATGGCCGAGGTGACCCGATCGGTGGCGAGCGCCCACAGACTTGGACTACCATCTGGACACATGTCCAAGTCAGCCCTGCTCGCTCCTCGCCGACACCTGTCGGATCGTCAGGCCAGGACTGTCACAGCGTTGCTCGACGCTGCGGTGCAGGAGTTGCGTGAGGACGGATACGACTCGTTGAGCATCCGCAGCGTCGCGCGCCGGGCGGGTGTGGCACCGGCCACCGCGTACAACTACTTCGCCTCGCGCGAACACCTTGTGACCGAGGTCTTCTGGCGGCGGATAGAAGCGCTACCCGAGACCAGCATCGACCGCCGCCGCTCCGCGTCGACGCGCGTCGCGGCGGCCCTGTCCGAGATGGCCCTGCTGGTAGCGGACGAGCCGGAGCTCGCCGCGGCCTGCACGGTGGCGATGCTCTCCAACGATCCCGACGTCAAGGTGCTGCGCGATCGAATTGGGCTCGCCTGGCGCCACCGTCTCCAGGTCGCTCTCGGCGACCACGCCGACCCTGCGGTGCTCCGCTCGCTCGAGTTCGCGGTGTCTGGCGCGATGCTCCAAGCGGGCATGGGGCACCTCGACTACAACGAACTTCCCGACCAACTGGCCCGGACTGCCGAGCTGGTGGTCGGCTGACCAACTCACACCGGGGGGAACGTGAGCACCACTACCGAAGACGCGCTCGTCTACAACCCGTACTCGTACGAGATCCACGAGGACCCCTACCCGACGTACGCGCGGTTGAGGGACGAGGCGCCGCTGTACCACAACCCCGATGTGGGGTTCTGGGCCCTGTCGCGCCACGACGATGTCATCGAGGGATTCCGTGACTTCGAGACCTTCTCGAACGCCCACGGGGTGTCGCTCGACCCGGCAGCATCGGGGCCGAACGCCCATCGGACGATGTCGTTCCTGGCCATGGACCCCCCGATGCACGGACGCATGCGTGGACTCGTCTCCAGGGGTTTCACCCCGCGGCGTGTGGCCGAGATGGAGCCCCGCATCCGCGAGATCGCCCGCCAGTACATCGCCGAGATGCTGGAGCGCCCCGACCAGCTCGACTTCATCAGCGACTTCGCAGGGCGCATGCCGATGGACGTCATCTCCGAGATGATGGGTGTGCCGGTCGCCGACCGCGAGGAGCTCCGCCGCCTGTCTGACCTGCTGGTGCACCGTGAGGAAGGTGTGAACGACGTTCCGCCAGAGGGCATGGCTGCTGCACTGGAGCTTGTCGTCTACTACGCCGACATGCTCGCCCAGCGCAAAGCCCGTCCGACCGAGGACCTCACCTCGGCGCTCCTGGCGGCCGAGATCGACGGTGACCGGTTGAGCGACGACGAGATCACCGGCTTCCTGTTCCTGATGGTCGTCGCCGGCAACGAGACCACCACCAAGCTGCTGGCCAACGCCTGGTACTGGGCATGGCGGCACCCGGACCAGCGTGCGAAGCCGTTCGCCGACCCGTCCCGCGTGCCTGCGTGGGTCGAGGAGACGCTCCGCTTCGACACGTCGTCGCAGATCCTGGGACGGGTGACAACCCGCGACGTAGAGATGTACGACCAGGTGATCCCCGCCGGTGATCGCGTGCTGTTGCTCGCGGGCTCGGCCAACCGGGATCACCGTGTGTTCGCCGATCCCGACCGCTACGACCTGGACCGGGGTGAAGATCTGCCCCAGCTCGCCAGCTTCGGTTTCGGGCGACACTTCTGCCTTGGCGCCTCGCTCGCCAGGCTCGAGGCCCGTGTCGCTCTCGAGGAGCTGGTCGCCGCGTTCGACACCTACGACATCGATCCCGCGGGTCTGGAGCGGGTGCACTCGGTGAACGTTCGCGGGTTCGCTCGGATGCCGACCACGGTCGTGGCACGGCGTGGCAAGGAGGTCTGATGCCCCGGTTCGATCCACACCCGGACCGCCGTGCGGCGATCGTCACCGGAGCGTCGTCGGGAATCGGCGCCGCCACAGCAGCAGCCCTGGCCGCTGCGGGGTTCCCGGTGGTGCTCGGAGCTCGCCGGATCGATCGGCTCGAGGACCTGGCTTCCAAGTTGCGTGCCGACGGCGCCGAGGTGCTCGCACTGGCACTCGACCTGACCGAGCCGGAGTCGATCAGCGAGTTCGCCGACCGGGCCGAGTCCGAGATGGGTCCGATCGAGGTGCTGATCTCGAACGCGGGTGACGTGGCGCCGATCACCACGGTCGCGTCACCCGACGAGTTCACCCGTCAGCTGCAGGTGAACCTGCTGGGCGCGCAGGCGTTGGCGCACTCCGTCGTTCCGACCATGTACGAGCGCCGTCGCGGTGACGTCGTCTTCGTCACCTCCGAGGTGGCGCTCTCACCCCGCACACACATGGCGGCCTATGTCGCGTCCAAGGCCGGACTCGAGGGGTTTGCTCGGGCGATGGCAATGGAGGCAGAGGGGACCGGAGTGCGTGTCGGGATCGTCAGGCCCGGTCCGACATCGACCGAGCAGGGAACTACGTGGGACGTCGAGTCGATCAACGAGGTCGTCTCGTCGTGGATGCACTGGGGGATGCTGCGCCACGACGGCGCCATCCGACCCAAGGAGATGGCCGAGGCGGTTCTGGCAATGGTCTCGGTTCCACGTGGGACCCGCTGGGCGGTCCTGGAGGTCCAGCCCGAGGCGCCCGTGTTGCCAGTTGCATCGGCAGAGGAGGTCCAGCAGTGAGCACGGAACAGATCCAGGTGGGCACGACCGACAACCACCCGATACCCAAGGTCTCGGGTGACGACGGCGGCACCGGGCACCTCGAGGAGTTGCGCGTCGACCCGATCGGGCTGATGCAACGGGTCCGTGACGAGTGCGGCGACGTGGGCGAGTTCCGCCTGGCAGCCAACGATGTCGTGTTGCTGACCGGTGCCGAGGCCAACGAGGTGTTCTTCCGCGCGAGTGATGACGAGCTCGACCAGGCGGCCGCCTATCCGTTCATGAAGCCGGTATTCGGCGAGGGCGTCGTGTTCGACGCCACCCCCGAGGAACGTCGGCGGGCACTTCACAATCAGTCGCTGCGCGACAAGTTCATGCGTGGCCACGCAGCGACGATCACGACCGAGATCGAACGGATGCTGGCCGAGTGGGATGACGAGGGTGAGATCGACCTCCTCGACTGGACCGCCGAGTTGTTCATCTACACCTCGACGTCCTGTCTCATCGGACCCAAGTTCCGTGAGGAACTCGACGTGTCGGTGGCACACCTGTTCCACGACCTGGAACAAGGCACCGACGCCATCGCATTCGTCGATCCCTACGCCGACATCGAGAGCTTCCGTCGCCGTGACGCGGCGCGTGCCGCCCTGGTCGAGCGGATCGAGACGATCATGGCGAAGCGCCGACTCGCCGGGCCACCCGGCGAGGACGAGGAGCGCGACCTGGTCGACGTGCTCATGTCGATCAAGGACCCCGACGGCAGCGAGCACTTCTCATCGGACGTGATCACCGGCATGTTCATCTCGATGATGTTCGCCGGTCATCACACCACCTCGACGACAGCGTCCTGGCTGATCATCGAGATGCTGCGCAACCCCGACGTGTTGGCGAACGTCGTCGCCGAGATGGACGCGCTGGCCGAAGCGGGCGGAGGCGAGATCACCTATCAGGACCTGCGCGAGGTCCCGTGGCTGGAGGCGTCGATCAAGGAGACCCTGCGCCTGCACCCGCCGCTGATCCTGCTGCTACGCCTGGCGATCGTGCCCGTCGAGGTCGAGGGGTACACGATCCCCACCGGCAAGCTCGTCGGAACGTCGCCCGCGGTGTCCAATCGCATCCCAGACGCTTTCCCCGACGCGGACCGGTTCGACCCGTCCCGCTACATCGATCCCCGCCACGACGATCTGGACAACCCGTGGAACTGGATCCCTTTCGGCGCTGGACGCCACCGTTGCGTGGGCGCTGCGTTCGCCCTGATGCAACTCAAGACGATCTTCTGCACGCTCCTGCGCGACTGGGAGCTGACCGCTGCCCAGCCGCCCGAGACGTACCGCAACGACCACTCCAAGATGGTCGTCCAGCTCGCGCAGCCCTGCATGGTTCGCTACAGGCGGCGGCAGCTCGCTACCGCGGTGGAGCAGGGCTGATGGGGTTCCGGATCGTGGTCGACACCGACCTCTGCCAGGGCCACGGGGTCTGCGAGAGTGAGGCCCCTGATCTGTTCCGGGTCGGCCCCGAACGCAAGGTCGAGGTACTCGACCCGGATCCGGCCGCCGAGCTGCGCCGTGGAGCTGAGCTGGCCGCCAAGTACTGCCCGACCCACGCGTTGACGATCGTCGACGACTGACCCAAGTTCCACGAAGGAGTAACGACATGCCCGCATTCCCACGCGCCGAGCTCGAAGAGATGGTCGAGCGCTGGCTCCAGGTCAACCGTGATGCAGAGGCCGCCGGAGACTGGCGGCCCATGGCCGAGATGTACACCGAGGACGCAACCTACGGCTGGAACTACGGCCCCCACACCGACTTCATGGCCGTCGGCCGTGACGAGATCCGCGAGCTGGCACTCGGAGCGGAGATGGGCGGCCTGGACGGCTGGGAGTACCCGTACGAGGAGATCGTCATCGACGACCAGAAGGGCTGGGTGATCGGACTGTGGCGCCAGGTCGCCGATGCGACCCGCGAGGACGGCACCCAGTACGAGGTCCACGGTATTGGCGGCAGCTGGTTCCGCTACGCAGGGAACTTCCAGTGGAACTGGCAGCGCGACTGGTTCGACTTCGGCAACGCCGCCGCGGTGTTCATGGAGATGATGACCGACGGCGTTCTCTCCGAGGGCATGACCGAGCGGATGAACCGATCGATGCGCGGTCCGCTGCCCGGCTACTACCCGGCGGGCAAGGCACCGGTGAAGCTCTGGGACCGTTGATGGACGCAGCGAGCCTGCCCGAGGGCCTCGACGTCCTGCTGGTCGACGGTACCCTGCGTACCGCGACGGGAGCGGGCACCTTCGAGACGGTCGACCCGTCGACCGAGCAGGTCCTCGGGGCCGCGGCCGACGCCACCGCCGTCGACATGGACGCGGCGATCGACGCCGCCAGACGAGCGTTCGACCGTGGCGACTGGGCGACCGACGCCGCGTTCCGGGCTCGCTGTCTGCGTCAGCTGCGCGACGCGCTCGTCGCCGAAGGCGAGACGCTGCGGGCTCTTACGACTGCTGAAGTGGGGGCCCCGGCGTTCCTGACGGCGGGACCGCAGTTCGACATCCCCGTCGAGGACCTGGGCCACTGGGCGGACCTGGCCGAGTCCTACGACGGCTGGCGCGTCGACCTGGGTGAGCGGGTGTCGGTGGGGGTACCCACCCGTCGTGAGCTCTGGCGTGAGCCGGCCGGTGTCGTGGGCGCGATCACGCCGTGGAACTTCCCCCACCAGATCAACTTCGCGAAGCTCGGCCCCGCGTTGGCGACAGGGTGCACCGTGGTGCTCAAACCGGCACCCGACACACCGCTGTGCGCATCTGCGGTTGCGCGAATAGCTGCGGAGAAGACGGAGATCCCGCCCGGAGTGCTCAACGTCGTGACCTCGTCGGATCACTCGCTCGGCGCCCAGCTCGCGGGCGATCCACGGGTGGACGTCGTGTCGTTCACCGGATCGACCGACACCGGCCGCGCCGTCATGCGCAGCGCCTCGGAGAACATCACGAAGGTGTTCCTCGAGCTCGGCGGCAAGTCCGCCTTCGTGGTGCTCGACGACGCCGACGTGGCCGGTGCCGCGTCGATGGCGGCGTTCATGGCGTCCACACACGCCGGTCAGGGATGTGCGATAACGACCCGTCTGCTGGTCCCCCGGAAGCTCCACGACCAGGTCGTCGAGGTGGCCGCAGCGACGATGACCTCGTTGGCCGCCGCCGACCCGAACGAACCAGGCACCATCTGCGGGCCGGTCATATCGGCCCGTCAGCGTGACCGCATCGAGGGGTACCTCGCGACCGCGGTGGAGGAGGGCGGCACGTTCGCTGCTGGAGGTGGCCGCTCCGAGCGCATGGAACGCGGCTACTTCATCGACCCGACCCTCGTGGTCGGTCTCGACAACACGGCGACCGTCGCCCGTGAGGAGATATTCGGACCGGTCCTGACCGTCATCCCCTACGAGGGCGACGACCAGGCGATCCAGATCGCGAACGACTCGCCCTACGGACTCTCCGGGGCGATCTTCTCCTCCGACGAGGAGCGCGCACTCGGGGTCGCCGCGAAGATCCGTACTGGCACGCTCGGTGTCAACGGCGGTGTCTGGTTCGCTCCGGACGTGCCGTTCGGGGGCTACAAGCAGTCGGGTATCGGTCGGGAGATGGGCACCGCCGGGTTCGAGGAGTACCTCGAGACCAAGGCGATAGCAGTGGGCCTGTGAGCTCCGGCGCGGGGGTCCGGTCGGCCGCGGAGCTTTCCCGTGGGGAGCTCGCCGTGTTGGCCAGGGAACTCCTGCTCGCCGGCCAGCTGATCGACCGCGCCGGCATGCCGCACCTGATCGCCCGTTACGGCCGCGAGGAGATGGGCCGGATAGCGATCGACGAGTGGATGGGCGCCAGCCCGATCTACACCCGTCGTATGCAACGCCTGCTCGGCTACTCCGGCGAGACGATCGACACGATGTTCAAGGGCCTTCAGCTCGACATCGGCGCCCCGCCGGAGTTCATGGACTTCCGGCTGAAGGTGATCGACGAGCACCACGGCGAGTTCTGGCTCGACCACTGTGGCGCGCTGATGGACGTCGAACCGATAGGCGACGAGTACGTGCGCACGATGTGCCATGACATCGAGGACCCGACGTTCGACGCCACCGCGATGGCCACCAGCCCCTTTGCGCGGATCAGACCGATCCACCGACCGCCGAGGGATCCCGGCGACAGGCACCCACACTGCCACTGGACTGCGACCATCGACCCGGCGCTCGACCCCCTTCCGGAGCCCGAGCCTGCAACCCACATCGTCGGCACCCGACTCGCTGGGTCTGAGGTACCGACGATCGAGGCGGGTGGTGAAGGCTGGTCCGACTACCGGGCTCCGATGGACCCCGACCTGCGCATGGAGTGGTTCTCCCACCCGGCGCTAGTCGGTCTGCTGCACGAGATCGCTGTGCAGGTACACCTGCTCGTGATGTCGTTCGCGTTCGCGATCGAACGGCGCCACGGTTCCGACGACGCGAACGAGATCGTCGTCCAGCAGTCCGCGGGCATAGCCGGACTCTGCGCCGAACGGCTGCGCGATGCGCTGGGCCTGGACAGTTCGATGGCCGCGGTGGCCCAGGTCCTCGCGCTACATCCGCTCCTGACGCCAGGGGGCTACGTGGACGCGAGCATCGAGCTGTCCGACACCGGCTCACCGGGTGACGGAGAGTCCTTGCGGATTGCCGTCTCCGACTGCGATGCCCTGCATGAGCCCTTCACGAACTGGGTCCGGTTGCTCGTCGACGGCCACGATGATGCACTGCGCACTCTCGTGCGGGGAGTCGACGCGCACTACGACGTGGAGAAGGTCGTACCTCGACCCGGCGAGTTGGCGGCATGGCAGGTGGTCCGAACCGGGGAGCCCGCTCGTGAGTCGAGACTCGTGGCGCTCACCAGGTTCAGCACGGGCGCCGACTTCGTGTTCAGCGAGACCCCGGTTCAGCTGATCGGCTCGTTGACCCGCAGCCACTGAGCCACACGTTCCAGACAGCTCTCGCGGAGGTGCAACCCGTCGGGGCGGAGGCAGAACGAGGCGACGTTCTCGCCCGATCCCAGGATTTCGGCCAGGTCACCGATGACCACCCAGTCGCGGGTGGTGGCCACCTGTTCCGCGAGCCGGTGGATGTGTCGGTTCCGGAGGCCGACGTCGTCCTCCTCGGTGCGGACATGGCCCAACCACAGGACTGTGGTGCCCGTCCCTGCGAACGCGTCGAAGGCCCTGGCGAGTCGGGCTGAGTACTCGGCGTCCCACGCGGCGGAGTCCGCCATCTGGGCGACCGTCTCACCCTCGGCGTCGCGAAGGTCCTGTGCGTCGTTCGAGCCGAGCGACAGCACGAGCACATCGGGCGGGTACTCGGCAGCCAGGGTCTCGAGTCGCGCCGGCCAGTCGAACGCGTCGGGCCGGGCAAGCCCCGTACCTGTCTCGCCGATGACCTTCACCTCGCGCTCCTCATCGAGCGTCGCGCGTAGTGCCATACCGACGCCGAGAGAGATCGAGTCACCAGCAACGGTCACCTTGCCGGCGACTCCGTCGTCGATGGCCGCGGCACTCTCTCCCGATTCTGCAGCGCCGGCGTCAGAATCAATCGAATCGCTCAGATCGGCACCGCCGGCAGTGCCACAACCCGCCGCCAGCATCAGCGACGCCGTAGCTACCAGCGCGCCGAGGCGCCTTCGTGACATCGACAGGTGTACCGGCACCCTGACATTCTCGACCGGCAACAGGGGGTTGTGGCAAGCAGCACCACCCGGATTCTGATGATCGCTCAGTCGAGCGCGAACCAGCTGGTGTCAGCGTGTGGATCCATCGACGGTGTAGCTGTCAGCACCAGGGAATCCACCTGGTCGGATTCGACCATGAAGCAGATGCCTCCCCGACGCGAGGAACCGAGGGCCATCTCGTCGTAGAGGTCGAACACCGGGTCGGTGGCGACGCAGGGAGTGTCGGCGGGGGTCACGACCCTCCCGTCCTCACCCACCACAGCGAGATCCACGCCGTAGAACGGTGACTCTGCCTCCCGTTCGCCGTCCAGGTAGGTCATCTCCAGGTCGATCAGCACGATCGACTGCTCATCGGTCGGCGTCAGCTCGGGGTTCAGCGGTGCGAGTCTCTCCGTCGCCTCCGGATCGGAGCCGTGCACCATCACCGTCCAGCCGTTGCCGACCGCCACACGTGTGCCGGTCGCGGCGGGACGATCGACCGAGGTGGGCGGAGAGGCATCACGGGTTGCCGACTCTTCGAATCCGAGGCGATCGACCGGCTCGGACGAGGCATCGTTGTCGCGACGAGTGGCGAACGTCAGGACCGCCGTCACGGCTGCGGCGACAACGGCAGCCACCAGAGTGGTCGTCACCAGGGGACGGGAGCGCGGTCGTCGTCCTCGACCGCTGCGTGCCGGCACGTTCGGGTCGGCCTCCGGTCCTGGTGGGAGGTCCGCATAGCCCGTAGCGGGGTCCGACGGCCGCTTCTGTCGGGAACGGGGAGGGGCCAGCGAATCGGGAGGGGCAAGCACTGTGGACCCGGCAGGTTCACCGAACTCTCTTGCCCTGTCGGCCAACGCGCTCCACGGTGGGATGTCGCTCGGCCGTTCCGTCACCGGCACCACGGTAGACAACGGCGCGGGCCGGCGCGGTGCGCGGTGGGCTGATCAGCCGAGCAGCAGGTCGGTCTCGTCGGGGTGGAGCTCGGAGAACCGGCGCAGATGTGCGAGGTCACCGGAGTTGATCACGGCGTCCCGCAGCACGACATCCAGATGATGACCGCGAGCTGACAGGTAGGGCGATTCCGACTGGGGCATGAGTGGCCCTCTGTATCGGTCGAGTGCCCTGGTCAGGTCGTGCTGGTCGAGCGCAGTGAGGATCTCCTCCAGGTCGATCGCGATCGGTTCGTCCAGCCTGTAGGGGCGGGAGAGAACAAGTCCGTCGAGTCGCTTGCGGATGTGGGATATCTCGGCCTTCAGCGTCGAGATCGCGACGGCGCGGTCTCCGTACACGTGCGCGTGGAGCTCGTCGAGCGTGAGACCGTCGTGCAGGGCGATGGCCGCGAGGATCTCGAGCTGGCGGGTCGTCATCGGCACGGAACGCCCGTGGTGTCTGAGCTCACCACGCCCGGACAGGCGCAGCAGCCACGAGCTCGATCGTTGAGGTGGGTCGAGTGCCAGTTGCGTCTCGGCGAGTCGGGCGAGGGTGCGCACTGTCGTCAGCCCGAGCTTTGTGGCGTTCTCCCAGCTCGAGCTCAGATCGATGACGCCCAGAGGGACACCGGTGGCCGGGTCGATGACCGGAGCGGCGTAGCAGACCCAGTCAGTCACGGCGTCGCACCAGTGCTCGGAGGAGAACACGGTCGCCGGGAGCCCGTCGGTGAGCGCCAGCCCGAGCGCGTTCGTGCCGGCGCTCTGCTCGCTCCAGCGGCCTCCACGCACGAAGTTCACCGACTCGCCGAGGCGACTCATCCGGTGGTTCCCGTGGGACCAGAGGATCGTCCCCTCCGTGTCGGTTATCGCCGCAAGCAGGTCGGTGTGCTCGGTGATCGTTCGGAGTTCCTCGAGCAGGGCGTTTCCCACTCTGCGTATGCGTGATTCCTGCCAGGCCGCCCTGGCGACGTCGTCGTCGACTGTCGGGACCCGGTCCAGGTGTATCGCCACGTGTGGAGCGCACCGCTGCCAACTTGCCAGCACCTCGGGAGTGACGAACCCTTCGGGCCGGTGGCCGCCGCTACGTATCGCTTCGAGTCGATGCCTGCGTTCGCGTAGTTCGTCGTCCATGGCGACTCCCCCTGATTTGTCGAACGTTCTGACGGACGTTCGACAAACCAACCTTTCCCCAACCCTGGCTCCTTCATGATGCAACAGGGCCGATGGTCACGTCAGGGCTTTCAGTAAATAGGTTCCTGAGCGTCAGATCGGTCCTGACCCTCCAACCCACCCTCCCTCCATCCCAAACAGGGCGGTCGGCGACGGCGAGACGCTCAGCGACTCGCCGTCGACCGGCTTTTGGCGGTCCACCGGTCGGTCGGGCCGTCCCCGTCGAGGGGCGTCGGTGGGTAGGACCCAGGTGCACCCGGAACTCCTTGACGACCTCCGATGGGAATGGGAGCGTTCGGCCCATGATCCACACCAGCCCGTTGCCCGATGTCGAGATCCCTGTCGTGTCCCTTCCGGTCCATGTGTTGGCCCGCGCGGATGAGCTCGGTGACAGGCCTGCGCTGATCGACGGCCCCACCGGCCGGACCATCACGTACGCGCAGCTGACGGACCTCTGTGCTCGTTTCGCTGGTGGGCTCCATGCACGGGGCTTCGGCAAGGGCGACGTCCTGGCGATCATGTCTCCGAACCTGCCCGAGTTCGCCGTGCTGTTCCACGGCGCCGCGCTCACCGGCGGGACTGTCACGACCGTCAATCCCACTTACACGGCGACCGAGGTCCACCACCAGCTCGTCGACTCGGGCGCCTCGATGCTCGTCACCATTCCGATGTTCCTCGAGGTGGCGACCGAGGGCGCCAAGGGGACCGGGGTCGGCCAGATATACCTCCTCGGCGACGCAGCAGACGGCGCCGCGTCGGTGTTCGACCTGTTGGGTGAGCCGATCGTCTCGCCCGCCGAGGTGGATCCCATCGACGACGTGGTCGTGTTGCCGTACTCGTCGGGCACGACAGGACTGTCCAAGGGCGTGATGCTCACCCACCACAACCTGGTGGCGAACGTCGAGCAGATCCTCGCCGCGTCCGACCTGAACCAGGACGACGTCGTCCTGGCAGTGCTTCCGTTCTTCCACATCTACGGCATGGAGGTCCTCATGAACGCGGCGCTCCGCGCCGGGGCCACGATCGTCACCATGCCCCGCTTCGACCTGGAGCAGTTCCTCCAGTTGCACCAGGAGCACAAGGTGACACGTTCGTTCGTTGCGCCTCCGATAGTCGTGGCGTTGGCCAAGCACCCGCTGGTCGACCAGTACGACATGTCGAGCGTCGACCAGTTCTTCTCCGGGGCGGCACCGTTGTCGGCCGAGCTCGCCGAGGAGGCGGCAGCGCGTCTGGGTGCCGAGGTGGTGCAGGGCTACGGCATGACCGAGATGTCGCCGGTTTCGCACATGACGCTCAAGGGCGGCTTCAAGCCCGGTTCGGTGGGAGTCACCGCGCCGAGCACCGAGACGATGATCGTCGATCCGGCCACTGGTGAGTCGCTGGGGGTGGACGCCGACGGCGAGGTCTGGGTGCGTGGCCCACAGGTGATGAAGGGCTACCTGAACAATCCTGAGGCGACGTCGTCCACCCTCGACGAGGATGGCTGGTTGCACACTGGCGACATCGGCCACATCGATGCCGACGGCCACCTGTACGTCGTGGATCGGCTCAAGGAGCTCATCAAGTTCAAGGGGTTCCAGGTCCCGCCCGCCGAGCTAGAGGCTCTGCTACTGACCCACCCGGCGGTGGCCGACTCTGCCGTGATCGGGTTGCCAGACACCGAGGCCGGCGAGATCCCCGTCGGATACGTGGTGCTCAAGCCGGGTGCCGAGGTGACCTCGGAGGAGATCCAGCAGTTCGTCGCCGAGAAGGTCGCGACCTACAAGCAGGTGCGAGTGCTGCACATCGTCGATGAGATCCCGAAGTCAGCGTCCGGCAAGATCCTGCGCCGGGTGCTGCGGGACCAGGCCGAACAGGACAGCTGACCCGGGTGCCTTGAGGGCTCGGCGCTTCCGCGGAATCGCTGTTCACCGAACTCGGCACGCTTGACGTCGCTATGGCACCTCAGGCGTGCCGAACTCGGTAACGATCCCGCCGAAACCCTTGCAGCACAAGGGATCTCGGAGTGGAGCTGATGGGAATCGAACCCACGACCCCCTGCTTGCAAAGCAGGTGCTCTAGCCAACTGAGCTACAGCCCCGAGGAAGCGACACCATACTGCCTGGCGCTTCATCCGCCCATCCGGCACCTCGCTCGTCCTCCTGCGTCGCTGCCGTGGCGATCAGACGTCAGCGAGCCTCCGGGCTGACGGCCGCCGGAAGATCACCCATGTCACGGCGACGCAGACGGCATACCAGCCCACGAATGCCATGTACGCGGCGTCACCGGTTCCGTTGTCGAGGAACGACTGGCGGAACGCGAGGTTGACGGCGACACCACCGAATGTTCCGACCGCTCCGGCGATTCCGATCAGCGCGCCGGATAGTCGACGCGAGTTGCGAGCAGCTGTTTCGGGGTCTTCGCCGGCCGCGATGGCCAGCTGCTGCTTGGCCCGGAAGATCGCCGGGATCATCTTGTAGGTCGAACCGTTGCCGAGTCCGCTCAGCACGAACAGCAACGTGAACCCGACGATGAAGATCGTCAGCGACCCGGTCGAGCTGGCGACGAGAACCACACCCGCGCCGGCTGCCATCGCCACGAAGGTCCACAGCGTGACAATCGATCCGCCGAAGCGGTCTGCGAGTCGCCCGCCGACCGGCCTGATGAGCGACCCGAGCAACGGCCCCAGGAACGTGAGGTAAGCGGCCTTCAGTGGCGTGTCGAAAGTGTCGGCGAACTGAACCTGCAACACCTGCCCGAAGGCGAAGCTGAACCCGATGAACGTCCCGAACGTGCCCACATAGAGGACGCACACGACCCATGCGAGCGGCTCACGGCAGACGTCTCGCATTGCACCGCGCTCATTCGTCAGCCCTGCGATGTTGTCCATGCGTAGCGCCGCACCGAGGACGGACAGCACGACCAGGGGCATGTATATGCCCAGGATGATCCGAGGATGTGCGGCTCCGGCGGTGGCGAGCACCGCCAGGCCGACAAGCTGCACCGCGGCCACACCTATGTTGCCGCCACCCGCGTTGATCCCCAACGCCCATCCCTTGAGCCGCTGCGGGTAGAACGCGTCGATGTTGGACATCGACGACGAGAAGTTCCCGCCACCGAAGCCCGCCAACGCCGCCGCGAGCAGCATCGCCCCGAACGACACACCCGGTTTCAGCACGACGGCGGCGGCGACCATGGGGATGAAGAGGAGCGCGCCGCTCACGATCGTCCAGTTCCGTCCACCGAACTTGGCGACTGCGAACGTGTAGGGGATCCGCATGGCGGCCCCGACCGCGGCCGGCACTGTGGTCAGCAGGAACTTCTGGGAGGGGTCGATTCCGTACTCGGGGCCGAGGAACAGCACGAACACCGACCACATCGCCCAGATCGAGAACCCGACGTGCTCGGAGAAGACCGACATGACCAGGTTGCGTCGCGCGATCCTGTCGCCACCGCCGTCCCAGAAGGCGTGGTCCTCGGGTCGCCAGTCGTCGATCCAGTGACGGCGACCGACAGGTGGGAGCACCGATGGGGCAACGGGTGCGCCGGAGTGCTCATCCAGGGTTGCAGTGGGTACAGCGGTTCGCATCGGAGGGGCTCCGTGGTTCGTGCGTGGGCGGAACGCGCGGATTGCTGAGATGCGCGTGTGTCATCGACGAACGTACGGAGCACTCGTTACGGGGCCGTTCTCGGATTGTGACCGCACTGTGGACCGTTGCTCACGCCAGCGCCGCTACTGCGTGACCTCTCGTGGCGGTCGTGCCGGGGAGAAGTGCCACACGGCGCTGCTGGCGGAACGGCTACTTGACGACGCGACACCCGAGCGACGCCGCGGGCGCGCCCGGTCCGACACCGAGCGCATCGAGGCACACGACGCCGGCATCGGGGTCCAGCGCCACTTCGTTGTCGAAACCCCGTTCAGAACCCCAGTACGGCAGCATCGCGGCAAGGTCCTCGCGGCGCGCGTCGGCCCGGAGAACGCTGACGGGCAACCCGTCGACGTTCACGACGATGAGCAGTGGATCGGTCGTGTCGCCGTCCAGCGCCCAGCCGGTCAGGCGGACCGTCGTCGGTCGGCCTACTTCGTCGCGCCGGACGTCGACCAGGTCGAGCGAACCGAAGGGATCCTCCGGTGTCGGCAGACCGCTCCCCCGGGAGGTGACCCCCCGAATGGAGCCGACGGCTCTCAACTCAGCGTCGATCGGCCAGACGTTGAACCGGCAGGCGCCCATCGGCGCGCCACCCTTTGACTGCTGCACCATCACCGGAGCCCTGGTTCCGCGGGGCCCGCCACAGGAGGCGTGACCCAGACCCAACCAGTGTCCGACCTCGTGGTTGACCACGTAGTGGCGGTAGTCGTCCAGTGCGTATGGCCATGTCGGTGTCGCCCCGCGCCAGCGCATGTCGTTGATGATCACGTTTGAGCCCGTCCGACACGACCACTGGTTGCTGCACGCGCCGCTGAACCCAGGAAGCTGCTCGGGGCTGGCCAGCCAGAGCGTGAAGTCCGCCGGGCCGGCGACCTGCTCGAAGCGGATCGCTCCTCCGAGGGACCAGCCGCGCGGATCGTTCAAGGTGCGTGCCGCATGGGCGGCGAACTCGCCGACATCGGAGCCGATCCGTCCGCGGGTCGCCACCCGGTAGGTGAACACCCGCTCGGCAGGCTGACAGGCGGTGAGCACCGCCGATGTGACGACGACCGCCACGAGTGCGGCGCCAGTTGTGAGAAACCCGGAACGTCGAGCCATTCGTCCCCCTCCGACCACGACCTTCGTCAGCAGCCCCGAAGGGGACGGTACCAGGGAGCTACTGGCGCAGGTCGCCCTCGGCGACGAGCCGCTCCAGGGTCAGCTCGGGGTGATCCCGCTCCAGGCGCTCGAGCCAGTAGGGCGACTCGAAGAGAGCGAGCAGCGTGCCGTCGCTGCGGGTCAACACGTCCACCCCCTGCATCGCGCGCAGCTCGGCCCTGCTGGCCTCGTCGGTGCGACGAGCCAGCTTGTAGCGCGTCATCGTGAACTCCACCGGCGCACCGAACTCGGACTCGAGGCGGTGCTTGGCGACCTCGAACTGGAGAGCGCCGACGGCGGCGAGGACCGGCGCCTGGTCACCGAAGTCGGGGTCGCGCAGGACCTGCACTACACCTTCCTCGTCGAGCTGGGTGATGCCGCTGCGGAACTGCTTCGAGCGGCTGACGTCGGTGGTTCGGGCGATTGCGAAGTGCTCGGGTGAGAAGCTGGGGATCGTCGGGAACGTCACCGGGGAGTCGGCCCACAGCGTGTCGCCGACGCGCACGTCGTTGGCGTTGACGAACCCGACGATGTCGCCCGGGTAGGCGTCCTCGAGCGTCTCGCGGTCCTGGCCGAACACCGAGTGCGCGTACTTGGTCGTGAACGGCTTGCGGGTCCGGTCGTGGGTCACGACCATGCCCCGCTCGAACCGTCCGGAGCACACACGCAGGAACGCGCTGCGGTCACGATGAGCCTTGTCCGTGTTGGCCTGGACCTTGAAGACGAACCCGGAGAACGGCTCGTCCAACGGCCGCTCGCGTCCTTCGGTGTCGGTCCGCGGCGCCGGGGCCGGCACTTCGTCGATCACCGCGTCGAGAAGAAGACGCACCCCGAAGTTGGTCAGCGCCGAGCCGAAGAACATCGGCGTCGACTCGCCCTCGAGGAACAGCTCGTGGTCGTGCACGGCCCCCGACAGCAGCTCCAGCTCGTCGAGAGCGTCGGACCAGGCGCTGCCCTCCTGGGCCTCCGCTACCGCGGCGTCGACGACCTCTTCGGGGGCCTCGGTCGAACCGTGGGCGGTCCGCGTGAAGCGGACGAACTCACCACTGCGACGATCAACCACCCCCCGGAAGTCGCCCGCTATCCCCACGGGCCATGTCACCGGTGTGCAGAGCAGGCCGAGTTTGGCCTCGATGTCGTCGATGACCTCCAGCGGGCTGAGACCCGGCCGGTCCCACTTGTTGACGTAGGTGAGGATCGGTAGACCGCGGCTGCGGCACACCTCGAACAGCTTCAGAGTCTGGGCCTCGATTCCCTTGGCGGCGTCGAGGACCATCACCGCGGCGTCACACGCCGTGAGCACCCGGTAGGTGTCCTCGGAGAAGTCGCGGTGGCCGGGTGTGTCCAGAAGGTTCACCACCCGGTCGCGATACGGGAACTGGAGCACCGTCGACGTGATCGATATACCGCGCTGCTGCTCGAGCTCCATCCAGTCGGACGTGGCAGACCGTCGGTCGCCCTTCGCTTTCACCGAACCCGCCTCGCGGCCGAGCGCACCCCCGTAGAGCAGGAGCTTCTCGGTGAGGGTCGTCTTGCCCGCGTCGGGGTGCGAGATGATCGCGAATGTCCGGCGGCGCGCGGCCTGTGCGACCGGATCGGTGGGGGTGCTCACCCGTTCAGGAAACAGGGTGTCCGGCCTCGGGCGCCAACCAACGCCGTCGCCGGCTGTTGCCCGCGGCACGCGGGTGGGTCAGTTGACGCAGGAGTCGACAGCCGCGAGCAGCCCGGCGGTCCGTGGGTCGCCGGCCAAGCCGAAGTGCATCTGGTTCATCACGTAGCCGACACCGATCCTGCGGTCAGGGTCGGCAAGTCCGACAGAACCGCCCGCCCCGTAGTGGCCGAACGATCGACCACCCAGGAACGGGGAGACGTTCGAGTGGCGCATGAACCCGAGGGCGAACGGGATCGGGAACATCAGCACCGCGTCGGGTCCCTCGACCTGCGGCTCGATCGCCGCGTCGAGGGTCTCCGGCTCGAACAGCCTGACGCCGTCGACGGTGCTGACCATCGACGCGTACATGCGGGCGAGGCCCGTGGCGTTGGTCACCCCGTTCGCCGCAGGTATCTGGGCCGAAAGCGTTCGCGGGTCGTTCCAGACGTCCTGATCGGCTGCGGCCCCACCGGGGGCGGACAGCGCTCGGCCGGCGAGGTTCCCCGGGCCGAGCAGGATGTCGAGCATCTCGACCAGACCTTTCGGTCGTCCGGAAACCGACCCACCCGAACTCCCGTCCGCGCCCGACGGCAGCAGACCCTCCGGGGGAGCCATCGGGATCAGCGATGACACACGCGGGTGTTCGTCGACGGGCAGCCCGATCCAGAAGTCCAGTCCGAGGGGACCTGCGATCTCCCGGGCGAAGTACTCGCCCAGGCTGACGCCGCTCACGCGGCGTACGACTTCACCGACCAGCCACCCGTATGTGACGGCGTGGTATCCGTGCTGGGTTCCGGGCTCCCACAGCGGCGCTGACTCGGCCAGAGCGGTGGCGACGGTGTCCCAGTCGAGCATGTCCTCGTAGGTGAGTCGGGCCTCGGTGTCGACGAGTCCCACCTTGTGCGACAGCAGCCACGAGACCGGCACCTCGGCCTTGCCCCCGCGGGCGAACTCAGGCCAGTACTGCGCCACCGGCGCGTCCAGGTCGAGCTCTCCGCGCTGTGCCAGCAGGTGGGCACAAGCAGCGGTGGCGCCCTTGGTGGACGAGAACACCATCTGGAGCGTGGACTCGTCGTACGGAGTGCCGTCGGTGCGCGTCCCTCCGGTCAGCTCGACGACTGCTTCGCCGTCGACGTAGACGCTGAAGGCTGCGCCGACTTCGCCGTGGTTGGTGAAGTTCGCCTCGAACGCGTCGCCCACTGTCTCGAAGCCGGACGCCACCGTTCCCCTGATATCGGTCACCTTCGTTCACCCCCTCTGAGCGGCCCCCGGGGCCGTCGACCACGAAGAGTAGATGCGTGGGTGTCGGCGATCCCGTCAGCATCGATCTGCTAGTCGGTTGATGGTGACCGACGGCGGCCTCAGTCAGGCGTGATGAACGAGGCCCGGTGCAGGGCCACATCGCCGTCGGCGTAGCTGACCGTCACCGTCAGGGTGTGCTCACCTGTGGTCAGCTCCGGTGAGGACTCGCCGTGGATCTCGTATGGGGAATCGCGAACCGTCTCGACCGCACCGTCGTCCAAGGCGAAATCGGCGCGTACGACGTCGTCGTCTTCCAGCACCAGCTTGGCGGATGCCGGAACCTCCGCCTGGTCGAGCAGCTGTGGCGCGGCGTCCCCGAGTTGCCAGTAGAGAGCGTCGGTCCGCGGCACGGACTCCGGGACGGTCGAGGTACCGAGGACCTCGACCTGCTGGCCGGTCGCACCGTCCTGCTGGCGTGCCTCGTGGGCCTGGTAGGCCATAGGCAGGGACACGGCGATGGTCAGCAGGGCGGACGCGGCGAGCGCGAGAACAAGTCGCTGGGAGGCCGCGCCTCGCTGGGCCCCGGTCCCCCTCGTCCTCGCCCTTGCTCCGAACATCGCCTGCCCTTCAGCCCTCCGCAGCCCTTCAGTACTCCGCTGCCCTCGATCTCTCCGCAGGGAGTATCACCGCGGGGTCACCCGGAGGACATGGGCACTTGCCGCGGTGGGGGCTCAAGCCGCGTCCTCGTCCGATCCGTCCCTGAGGTCGATGATTCCCAGGCGTACTGCCGAGAGCACCGCATGGGTGAGGCTCTGGGTGTCGAGACGGCGGTAGATCGCGTTCAGGTGATTGTGCACCGTCTTCTGGGTGATTCCCAGCTCACGGGCGACCTGCTTGGTGCTCAGGCCGTCGGCGATCATCTGGAGGATCTCACGCTGGCGTTCCGACAGCAGCTCCTCGCTGTCCTCGTCGGTGCCGGCGGCGCTCAGCATCGAGGCCGCGATGTGGGGACTCAACACCTCTTCGCCGGCGACCGCGCGCCGCAGCGTGTCGAGGACCTCGGCGAACGACGTGCCCTTGGTCATGTAGCCGATCGCTCCGGCCTCGAGCGCGGCACGGGTTCGCTGTGTGTCGTCGTGCATGGTGAGGACGACCACGCGCACCTGTGGGAACTCCTCGGTGATGCGCCTGGTGGCGGACACGCCGTCCAGGACGGGCATCGAGAGGTCCATGAGCACGACGTCGGGTGAGGTCTGGCGCACGAGCTCGAGAGCTTCCTCTCCGTTGTCTGCCTCGCCGACCACGTCCTCACCGGCGCTCTCGAGTCCCCGACGGATGCCGTCGCGCAGAATCTGGTGGTCATCGGCAAGCAGAACTCGCATCACGGTCTCCAGTCGTCAGGGTGTTGGCACCCGAGGCGTCGGTCGGGCAAGGCGGGTCGGGGTGGGAACCAGCCCATCATCGCCCCATCGGCAGCGAAGGGTGCACTATTGACCTGCCGGGCGCGATTCCTGCGACAACTCGGACTGTCGTCCCCGAACCCGGCTGGCTGTCGAGTATCAGATGTGCGCCGATCACGTCCGCTCGTTCACGCATGCCCACCAGGCCGTAGGCGGAGTCGCGTACACCCCTGGCCGTCTCGAACCCGCGCCCGTCATCCGTGATGACCAGCTCGAAGCGGCCGCTGTCGACGTCCCAGAGCACATCGACCTGCTCGGCGCGGGCGTGCTTGGCAACGTTGTTCAGCGCCTCCTGGAGTATCCGCAGCAGCTCGTTCTCGACAGGTACAGGCAGCCGCTGGTCGGGATGGGTGACCCGCAGACGGGCGTCGATGTCGGCACGCTCACCGAAGCGGTTCACCACGTCGCGGGCGACCACGGCGAACGGCTGCTCCTCGGTCACCCCGGAGCGCAGCTGGCGCAACGTCTCGCGCAGCTCGTCGAGCGCCGCCTGCACGTCGTGGTGCAGACGGTCGAGGTCCTCCACCTGTGGCGCGTCGGTCGCCATTATCCGCTCCAGCTCGAAGCCGATGTAGGTGAGCCACTGGCCGAGCCGGTCGTGCAGGTCGCGTGCAAGCCGGATGCGCTCCTCCTCGGCTCCCAACGATCGCAGACGGCCGAACCAGCGGGCGTTGTCGATCGTGAGGGCCAGGACCTCGGCCAGTCCCGCCAGCACCCGGGTGTCGCGCTCGTCGAAGTGCCCGATCTCGGGATGTTCGAGCCCGAGCAGCCCGATGGTCGACCTGCCGGCGTCCAAGCGAACGTAGATGCCGCTCGCGCTCCCTGCGGCGATCCTTTGGGACTCGGGCAGCTCCTCCAGGTCGCCCCGGAGCAACGGGTCGTGACCAGCCAGGGCCGCGGCTAGCGGCTCGGGCAGGGTCTCGGTCCGGTAAGCGGGATGCAGAACACATCCCTCGGCGAGCTTCGGCACCCACTCCTGAGCGTTCTCGTCCCTGGTCAGCAGGCACACGACGCGTGCGTCGAAGGTGTCCGAGATCTGGCGTTGTGCGGTGAGCATCGCCTCGCGGAGGGTGAGCGATGTCGGAAGGGTCCGCGCGACCCGGTTCACGAGGGTCAGCAGGCTGTTCGCCTCGCTCAGTGACTCGACCCGACCTGCGAGAGCCACCCGGCGTCGTTCGGATTCGACCAGTCGCGCTCGCACCGCGGCGGCGGTGAGCGCGGCGAGGAGCATCGTCAGCAGGCTGCCGAGCGAACGTTGGTCGTCGACCTGGGCGGCCAGCTGCTGCGACGTGAGGAGGACCCCCCAGGTCATCGAACCCACGGCTGCGAGGAAGGCGGCTGCTCCGTCGAAGTATCCCCAACCGAACGAGACGACGACGAGTGCGATCATCACTGTGAAGATGAACGGGCTCTCGAGCCCGCCGCCGTAGCCCGTCGCGAAGGCGAGCACGATCACGTCGCCGTACGCGGCAAGACGCTCCCCGCGATGCGGCGAGCCGAGTCGGATGGGCAGGATGGTGCGCCACGTTGTGATGAAGAGGGCGGTCGCGAGCGTGGCGACGGCAGCGTACGAACCCTCGAAGGCCTCGGGGGCGCTCAGGACGAGTCCATAGCCGACTGCACCCCACCTCAGCGCCGAGATCGTGGGAGAGACCGAGGCACGGACCGATGGCGGCAGCGCGATGCTGCGGGTTGCCTCGTCCCCGGACCCATAGCGCAGCGCTCGGAGCGCGGCGACGGTCTGGTCGACGCCGACGGTGTCGGATGGGCCGTTCGTCGCCGGACGTTGCCCGAAGGGGGAGGAGATCTGGTTCGTCCCGACACCCTACCGACGGCGTCGCACCGTCATGCGGCCAGCTGGACGGTGATCGGCGGACCGTGAGCGCCCGTATCATCTCCCCGTGGACGGACAGGAGACCCAGTTTTCCGCGGACGAGCTCCGGGCAGCGCAGTTCCCCGGAGTGCGCCGACCGGATCGGCGCTACGAGATCGACGTGGCCGGGGCGGCCATCTCGGTGGTCGAGTGGGGCGACCCCGACGCCTCGCCGATCGTCATCGCGCACGGCGGATTCGACTTCGCGGAGACGCTCGACGTGTTCGCCCCGATGCTCGCCGACGCGGGTTGGAGAGTCGTCAGCTGGGACCAGCGCGGCCACGGCGACTCCGCTTGGACCCAGCTGTACAGCTGGGATGCGGACCTGCGGGACGCGGCTGCGGTGGTGGCGAGCCTGCCGCCCGAGCCGATGCCCTTCATCGGTCACTCCAAGGGCGGCAGCCTGATGATGCACCTGGCCAACATCGCTCCCGACCGGGTGTCGGCGATGGTGAACCTGGACGGTCTGCCGTCCGACGGCACGATGACCGACGTGAGTGACCACGAACGGACCCGCCGGCTGCGCGAGGAGATGGACGCCTGGTTGGCCCATCGCCGCACCCTGGTCGACAAGCAACGCCGGCCCGGAACGCTGGACGAGCTCGCGGAGCGTCGCGGTCTCATGAACCCGCGGCTGGACCGTGACTGGCTCAGGTTCCTGGTGACCGTCGGCGCCACCAGGGACCCCGACGGCTGGCGATGGAAACTCGACCCGACGATGCGAATGGGTGGCTTCGGACCGTGGCGCCCCGAGTGGTCGATGCTGCGGATGCCCGGCATCGGCGTGCCGGTGATGGGGGTGCTCGGCATGGAGCTCGAGGTGATGGGCTGGGGAACGAGACCCGAACACGTCCTGCCGTACCTGCCTGCAGGAGCCCGTTTCGAGACGCTCGACGGAGTGGGACATTTCGTGCACATAGAAAAGCCCCGACTGGTAGCTGACCTAGTGCTGGAGTTCCTGTCATGAGCGGGCCAATGACCGACATCACGTGGGTGCGTCACAACCGGATCGACCTGGCGCTGCACCGGCTGAGCACCGGGGAGGATCCGTCGGCTCGGCCGCTGCTGTTGCTGCACGGGCTGGGCGAGCGGACACCCGATCGAGTTCCCGACACGGTCTCCTGGCCGGGACCCGTCTACGGCCTGGACTTCACAGGGCATGGTCGCTCCACGGTGCCGGTGGGCGGGGGCTACACCTCGGAGATCCTCGCGGGTGACGTCGACGCTGTGCTCGAGGGCCTGGGGCAGGTGACGATCCTCGGTAGGGGGCTGGGTGCGTACGTGGCGCTGCTGATCTCGGCGGCGCGACCCGCGCAGGTCGTGGGGGCGATCCTGACCGACGGGCCTGGGCTGGTCGGCGGCGGCGTCCATCCGGGTTCGCCGATGGTGGCGTACCCGGCACCGAACGCTCCATCGGTCCCCGATCCGTTCGCCATGTTGGAGCTCGCCCGCGATGTTCGACCGCCGGACTACGCCCAGACCTACATGGGTTTCGTGGTGGACCGCAGCGAGTTGGAGTACCCGATCACGGTCAGTGCCGTCGTGCGACCGGAATGGCTCGCCGCGGTCGCGGAGGACCCCGCTGCACGCACCGCCTCGGTCGCCGACGCGCTCGCCTATTACGCGAGGTGCGGAGACGCGGTCTGAGACGCGGTCTGAGACGCGGTCTGAGACGCGGCGGTCACGTATCGGTCGAGTCGTTCTCCAAACGAACCAGGACCTCCTCGACGGAGAAGCGGGCACCGTCGATCCGGTCGCGGCACCACTGCACCAGTTCGGCTGCGCGGGCCACGCGTTCGGTCAGGTGGTCGACGTCGAGGTCATCCGACTCGAGCGCATCGACCAGTTGGTTCAGTTCGCTCAGAGCGGCGGCGAAGCCGTCTGGCTCGTCGAATGTGCTGTCCTGCTCGTTCACCGCTGCGCTCCGGTCGGGTCCTCGATGACTTCGGACAGGACCGTACCGTCTGCCAGTGCCGTCGACAGCGAGTGGCCGGGGCGCAGCCCCTCGACCGATCGCAGAACCCGGCCGTCGGGTCCGCGGGTGATGGACCAGCCACGGGCCATCGCCAGAGTCGGGTCATGCGCCCGTGCGCGAGCGGCGAACGAGTCGACCGACTCACCAGAGCGGGTGACACGCCGTCGGGCAGCCGGCGCCAACCGGGCGGTCAGCTGGTCCACCGCAGCGGTGGACGAACCGATCGTTCCGGCGGTGGCCCGCGTGACGGCCGCGTCGAGGCGGTCGAGCTCCCGTCCTGCTGTGCGCAGATGGTGCCCCGCCGAGCGCCCTGCCCGGTGTGCGATGCCGTCCAGCTCTGCCTGGGACCTTCGGAGCCGGCCACGGGTGGAGGTGGGGAGCTGGACCGCGGCACCTTCGACCTGTCGGGCGACGGCGCGGACCTGTTCCACCAGGGATGCGGCGGCAGCGGTCGGGGTCTTGTGGGACCGGTGGGCGACCTCGTCCGCGACAGTGCGGTCGATCTCGTGGCCGATCCCGGTGACGACAGGTATCGGCGAGGCAGCGATGGCTCGCGCGACCTGCTCCGTGTCGAACGCTGCAAGGTCGGTCCTCGCTCCACCTCCCCGCACGAGAAGAACCACGTGCGCTCCCGTCATGGCGGCCACGTCAAGTGCTGCAGCGATTGCTGCCGGCGCGTCTGTCCCCTGCGTCCGGGCGTCAAGGACCGTGACACGGAAACCCAGACCCGAACCGCGCAACTCGTCGAGTGCGTCGGCGTGAGCGGCGCTGTTCAGACTGGTGATTATCGCCACCTCCAACGGCACGGGCACAGCGGCAAGCGCAGCATTCCGTTCGAGCAGTCCTTCCGCAGCGAGGAGCGCGAGCACGCGGTCGCGGTCCTGGCTGAGCACGCCGAGCGTGTACGCCGGATCGATCCCGCTCATCACCAGTTGCAGGCTGCTGCGCGGTCCGTAGACGTTGAGCCTGCCGCGGACACGTACACGCACGCCGTCGCTCATGCGGACGGCGCCGCCGGCTCGGCGCATGTGCTCGTTGACGTTGAGCCGGTCGGACGAGAACAGCGTGACCGACAGCATCGGACGGGTCGGGTCCGACTCGTTCCCGGGGTCGCTGAGGTCGAAGTAGGCGTGGCCCTTGGCGGACCGCTTCAGGTTCCGGATCTCGCCCTCGACCCACACCTGTTCGCCGAAGACGTGGAGCAGGAGACCGTTGATCGCCTCGTGGAGCTCGGCGACCGACCACGTCGGCTCACCTGTCGTCTCGAATTCGCTCATCATCGGTGCATTCGTGTCCAACGCCGGTAGGCCGCTGCGTCGGCAGAGTGGCGCCGGAAGGAAGTCAGTGCTTGTCGTCGGTGCGGACGACGAGAACAGGCACCGTGCAGTGGTGGATCACGTGCTCGCTCACCGAACCGATCACCATCCGCTTGAGCAGACCCCTGCCGTGGGAGCCGACGACGACCACGTCCGGTGCGATGTCCTTGGCTACCTGGCAGATCATCGGCCCGGCCGATCCCTCGACCACTCGGTGCTCGACGTTTGCCGGGTCGATCGCCATGGCCTGCTCGGTCGAAGCGATCTCGTCGTTTCCCTCGGCGAGGATCGCGTTGCGCGCGCGCTCGGACTCGGCGGGCGACAGAAGGTTGCCCTCGAACCCGCCGGCACCTGAATCGTCGGCGATGCTGGTGTCGGCCACGCTCAGCAGTGTCACGTGGGTCGGGCGGAGCAGCGCCACACCCTTGCGTGCGGCTGCCAACGACACATCGGAGCCGTCGGTGGCGATCAACGCGTGCATGTGGTGCTCTCCCTGTCTGCCCGGAGCTCCCGGGGTCGGTCGCCGGCGGATTCGCGGTTCCGGACAACCTATCCGGCCGCTCCGACAGCGGCCCGCACTGTTCAGACAGGTGGTGCTCCGATACCTTCGAATACCGTCCGGGCGGCAGCAGATCCGGGGGCGGAGGGGGACCGATGGTGCAACGGAGTCGAGAGACGGTGTCACGCCGACAGGTGCTGCGCTGGTCCGGGACCGCTGGCATCGTGGCGGTCGTGGCGACCGTTGCGCCTGCGTGCAGCACCTCGGTCGAGCCGGGTGAAGGAGTGGACGAGAACGGCGTCTGGCTCCTGCCGGGATTCAGCAGCCGCGTGATCGCCCGAGCCAGGGAGAACGTCGCGGGAACCTCGTTCGAGTACCGGGTCTTCCCTGACGGTGCGGCGACGTTCGCGGACGATGCTGTCCCGGGCGGCTGGTACCTCACGGTGAACCACGAGGCACCGGGCGGCGCCGGCGGAGTCAGCTCGATCAGGTTCTCCCCGGACGGCACGATCGTCGACGCACGGTCGATCTGCAAGGGCACCTCCCTCAACTGCGCCGGTGGAGCGACGCCGTGGGGTACCTGGTTGACGTGTGAGGAGTGGGACGGCGGCTACGTCTGGGAGTGCGACCCGACCGGGGCTCAGCGTGCACGCCGCAGGTCCGGCATGGGCGCGTTCGCCCACGAAGCAGCGGCGATGGCCTCCGACGGCCGCTTCTACCTGACCGAGGATCGTCCTGATGGAGCGCTCTACCGGTTCAGCCCCTCGGCGCCGGGCGACCTGTCGGCGGGGCTCCTCGAGGTGGCCACCGGGCAGGCTCCGGGCCAGGTCGTCTGGGTGCAGGTGCCGAACCCGCGGCCCGAGGTCCTCGAGACGGCGTGCCGCCACCAGGTGCCGGGCACGATCGAGTTCGACGGAGGCGAGGGGATCGCCACCGACCAGGGACTTGTGTGGTTCTCGACCAAGGGCGACGACCGTGTCTGGGAGTACGACACCGCATCTTCCCAGGTGAGGGTCCGCTACCAGGCCGGCGGTGACAGCGAACTGTCGGGCGTGGACAACCTCTGGATCGACAAGTCCTCCGGAGGTCTGCTCGTGGCCGAGGACGGTGACGACATGGAGGTCGTGCTGCTGAGGGCGGACAACACCGTCGAGCCGATCGTGCGCCTTCCCGGCCAGGACATCTCCGAGATCACCGGGCCGTGCTTCAGCCCGGACGGTCAGCGGCTCTACTTCAGCTCGCAGCGGGGGCCCGTGGGCCTCGCGGGGCTGCCGCTCGGCATCACCTACGAGGTCACCGGCCCGTTCGACGAACTCCTCGCGAGGGCCAGTTGACAGGTCTCGACCGGCACGTCGCTTCGATCCGAAAGCCAGCACCCGTATCCAGCACCCTGATGGGTCGTGCATCCTCGGTCCTGTTGCTCGCAGTGGCCGTGTTCGCTCTCTTCGCCCCCGACACCGCGGCAGCAGCAGTTGCTCAGACCGTGTCGAGCACCGAGAGCGCGATGACCACGTGGAAGGCGGCGGTGCTGGGCGTCGTCGAGGGCGTCACCGAGTATCTGCCGATCTCCTCGACCGGGCACCTGCTCGTCGCGTCCAGCCTGATGGGTTTGGGAACCAGCGAAGCGGACATCCAGGCGGCCAACACGTACGCGATCGCGATCCAGTTCGGCGCGATCCTCGCGGTCGCCGGGCTCTTCTGGCGCCGGTTCAGGGACATGCTGCTCGGCCTGGTCGGACGATCCGACGACGGCCGACACCTGCTCATCGTCCTCGTGATCGCCTTCTCACCCGCAGCCGTGCTCGGGTTCCTGTTCGACGACGCGATCGAGTCGGCGCTCTTCTCCCCATGGCCGATCGTCGCAGCCTGGTTCGTCGGTGGCGTCGCGATCCTCCTCCTCGAACAGCGTGGCCTGATCCCGCACCACGACCAGGCCGCCGAGGACGGCACCGACCCGCTGATCGCGATCACATACCGTCAGGCGCTCGTGATCGGCCTGGTCCAGACCGTGGCGATGTGGCCCGGCACGTCGCGCTCGTTGATGGCGATCCTCGGCGCCCTGCTAGTCGGTGTGGGTATGTCGGCTGCGGTCGAGTTCAGTTTTCTCCTGGGGTTCGTCACGCTGAGCGCGGCGAGCTTCTACGCGGTGCTGACCGACGGCGGTGACCTGGTCGACCAGTTCGGTTTGCTCGATCCGCTCGTCGGCCTGGTGTTCGCGTTCATCTCGGCGGTGATCGCCATCAAATGGATGGTCGGCTACCTGCAGCGGCACTCGCTGTCGATCTTCGGCTGGTACCGGATCGTCGCCGCGACGGTCACCGGGTCGCTCCTGCTGGCAGGCGTGATCGGCTGACAACGATCGGCCGCGCCGCATGTTCCTGCAGGATCCCGTCTGAGCGGCAATGATGCGGGGGTAGCACGAGACGAAGGAGCAGTCAGATGAGCGACACGCCCGAAGGACAGGCACGCCTCGACCTGGAGGAGGTCGTCGCCCGTCTGGCGAACCTCCCGAATGCGCTCGGTCTGGCGGCACAGATGAGCGAGGGCGTCGCAGAACGATCTGGTCTCGACCTGCGCACCCTGCACCTGGTCAGGGCCGCGGCGCTGGCCGCCACCGGTGCCCCGAGCACGGCATGGGAGGTCAACCTGGAGCTGATGGACGAGCACGTCAGCGTCGATGACCTGGAAGGCATGTTTGCTGCGATCGCGCCGATCATCGGCACGTCGCGCTACCTGACCGCCGTGGGGAACATCGTCGGCGACGACTGACCGGGAACGGCGGAGCCCCCGGACCCGGGGGTCCGAGGGCTCTTGATCCCGTGGGATCTCGATGGCGGAGAGTGAGGGATTCGAACCCTCGGAGGCCTTGCAACCTCAACGGTTTTCGAGACCGTCCCATTCGTCCGCTCTGGCAACTCTCCGGATGCGACGTTAGTCGCCCTGCGAGAACCCGATCACATCAGCTGGCGACGCCCCGACCCCTGGCGCTCGGCGTCGTTCGGCGAAGAAGTCCTTCAGCAACGCGGTCGACTGCTCGGCCAGGACGCCAGTGCGCACGGGGAACTCGTGGTTGAGTCGGGGGTCCTGGCCCAGGTGGTACAGCGTGCCGAGGGCACCGGCGTCGGTGTTCACCGCCGCGGTGACGACGCCCCCAATGCGGGCCGCCCAGAGGGCTCCGGCGCACATCGGGCAGGGCTCGAGCGTCACGATCATCGTGCAGTCGTCGAGCCGCCACCGGCCTAGGGCGGTGGCGGCGTCGCGCAGTGCCAGCACCTCGGCGTGGGCGGTCGGATCTGCAGTTGCCTCCCGTTCGTTGTGCCTTGTCGCCAGGACCCGGTCACCGTCAGCGCCGTGGTGCACGACGACAGATCCGATCGGGACCTCGCCACCGGCCCGGGCGAGCTCGGCGGCCTCCAACGCGAGGTGCATCCACGTCTCGTGTTCCGGGCGGCCAGGTAGGACTGCGTTCACCGCGTGACCGTACTCGCCGGGCTCGGCACTGCCTGACAGGCCACGCGCGAGTTACCGTGGATCCGTGCTGCAGGGCCGGAGGGAGGAGCTCGAGCGGATCGACGCAGCGTTGCGCGCCGGGCGTGCCGTGTTGATCGAGGGTCGTGCTGGCATAGGCAAGTCCGCGATCGTCCGGGACCTGCTCGACCGGCGCGTCGGCTTCGTCGGCCAGTGCTCCGCGCCGTTGCGGCACCGGCCGTTCACCCCCGTGCTCAGGGCGTTCGGTTGGGCCGCGAACAAGGAATCGTCCAACGCACTGATCGAGCGGGTTGTAGACGCATTGTCACCGGACGCGGTGTTCGTGCTCGAGGACGTGCAATGGGCTGATCCCGAGACGCTCGAGCTGGCCACCGAGCTCTGCGCACGTGCTGCGGTGGTGATGACTGTCCGTGCGGGCGACCCCGACGGTGCGGCGGCCCACGGGTTGGTCGAATGGCTGGGTGGTGAGGTCATCGTGCTCGGACCCCTGCCTGACTCGGTGATGCTCGAGATCCTCGAGGTGCAGGCTCCGACGCTCGTCGCGGGTGAGCGCCGTGAAGTGATCGAACGTTGTGGTGGCAATACGCTGGTGGCGAACGTGCTCGCCCATCGCCTGCTGCGCCCACAGACCCGCGCTGGGGCGTTCGGCTCGTTGTCAGGGGGGAGCGCCGAGGCTGTTCTGCTCGGGGTCGTGGCGGAGCTGCCGTCCGACGAGTTGCGGGCACTGGCGCTTCTGGGCGGCTCACCTTCACCTGTACCGTCAGAAGCCTGCGCATGTGGAGAGTCGCTTGTCGCTCGCGGCATGGTCGTTGAGTCGACCGAAGGCTTCCAGGTTGTGGATGAACTTCTCGCGGAGCTCGCCTGGGGCCTCCTGGACCCGCCCACAAGGCGTGCAGTCCACCTCCAACTGGGCAACATGGTGGACGGCGATGACATCGTCAGGGCCGCGAACCTGTTGGCTGCCGGCGAGCTGACAGCGGCATCAAGGCTGGCTGCCCGCGCAGCGGCCGGGCCGGTCACACGGTCGGAGCAGGCCGAGGCGCTGCGAATCTGCGCTCTCGCCGAACTCGACGACGGAGCCGGTTGGCTCCGTCCACTGCTCGACAGCTCACCCGAGGATCTCGTAGTTCTCGTGCTCGATGCCGCAACGGCGTTGAACGACCTCGGTGACTTCGACCGAGCAGCGGTTCTGCTGGAGGTGGTGCTCGACGGCGATTGGGACCGCCACGGAACCGTCGGTGCAGCAGTGGCCCGCCAGCTGTTGCGTTGCGCCGCCGGCCGGGATGATCGCACCTTCACCCGGCGGGCGGTCGAATGGGTGGGGAGAGGCGTCGATGCGGAGCACGACGTGTGGCTGTCATCGTGGACCGCGATGCTCGAGCGTTCGGTCGCTCGCAAGGACCTGGACTCGATCGAGTTCACCGCTGTCGACCAGAGCGTCGACCGTGAGCACCTGGCATTCCTTCGTGCGGTGAAGGCCTACAGCACCGACCCCACTGCCGCTGTCCGGTGGCTCGAGGTGGCAGTCGACGAGGCGACGAGCTCGACGGACCCGATGTCCGAGATGGATTCGACCCGGAACCTGGCGATGCTGCACCTGGGTCTGGGGAACTGGACCCAGTCGGCGGCGGTCGCACGTAGGGCAGAAGCGGTCGCCGAGGCGCACGGCGCCGTGAGCTGGGTCGCCGAGTTCAAGACGCTCGAGATCATGGCCGAGATCGCGCTTAGCGCATGTGACGATGCGGCGATCGGCTGGTTGTCATGGGTGCGCACATCACCTGCACGCCTGGACACCCGCGCAATGGCGACGTCGACGTTGGCCACGGTCCTCGTCGACAGGGGCGCGATCGAGCGCTCCGGCGAGATCCTCGCCGCCTGGTCGACCCCTGATTCGCTCGCCGGCATGGGGTCGCTCCCGCAGGCGATGATCTCGTGGGCTCTTGCCCAACGAGCATGGGTGTTGGGTGACCTGGACGAGGTCGCCCGTGTCGCGTCCTGGGCGACGGACACGCTCCCACCTGGTTTCCCGACCCTCGCGGGTACCCAGGTGATGTGGCGTTGGGCCGAGTACGAGTCGGGCCTTCCAATTCGCTCACCCGATCCCCAGGGCGGGCTGCTGCCGTGCGCCGCGATGGAGGCTTCAGCGGTGCAGTTGCTCGCCGAGGGCGCGACCGGTGATGCCGCGGACGCCTTCCAGGAAGCCGCGGCCGCGTGGTCGACGCTCATGCTCAGGTCGGCCCTGCGCTGCCGGTGGGCGGCTGGGCTATCGCTCGTTCTCGATGGCCGCGAGGAGCTGGGTGCCGAGCTGCTCGAGGCGCTCGACGCCGAGCTCGACCAGGCCGGCGTGCCGGCCCTGCGGCCCCGGGTCGCTGCGGCGTTCCGGCTCGCCACCGGCCGTGAGCTGGCAGGTGTCGGGACCAGCAGCGTGTCGGTGTTGAGCGCCCGTCAGCAGCAGGTACTCCTGCTTGTCGGAGAGGGACTGTCGACAGCACAGATCGCCCGCCGACTCGGTCTGACCCCTGACACGGTCAACTCCCACGTGCGCCTGGCCATGCGGAAGATGGGAGCGCGGACCAGGGTCGAGGCGGCCGCCGTGGTCGGGCTCGGCGCCCACTGACTGCTCCGGCTGCCCGGTCAGGCGCCTCGGGGACGCAGGCTGTTCAGGTGGCCGGCCACGACTCGTGCCGCCTCGGCGTTCGAACGCACACCCAGTACGGCCCTTGCCTCTTCGAGTCGTCGGGATGCCGTCCGTTCGCTCAGGTGGGCAGCCAGAGCTGCGGCTCCGACGCTGTCGCCGGCGGCCAGCGAACAGAGCAGCTGGATGTGGGTCGGATCCAGTCCTTCTGTGAGCGGTGGTTCGGCATCGTCGAACCATGCTGTCGGCACGAGCCGTCGGGCCTGGTCGAACAGTCTGGCAGCGACGATGTCGTCAGCAACGGCCACCGCCACCGACATGCCGTATTCGAGCATGTCGAGTACCGACTCGATGTCCTGTTCGCACAGTGCCGGCAGCACAGCGAGTCTTCCGTCAGTTGACCCGAGCCTCGTGGTCGCCTCGATGTCCTCGGACCCGACCACCTGCCAACCGGCCGCGACGTGCTCGACCACGACCGTGTCGAGCAGGGGGGCTGTCCTGCAGACGACGAGATGGGGGTGACCGAGGGGATCTGCTGCGGTGTTCATCGGTAGGTCAGAAGCGGTTCACGAAGAGGTTGGAGAAGGTTCGCCCTCAGGTCGGTGATCGGAGAGCACCGCTCAGATTGGCGGTATCTGGTGATGCCAGCTGGCACATGGATCGGCAATGCTAAGTGCGATCGACTCCGGAGAGCGAAGGTCGGGCGGTCAAGAACCGCCGATTGATCGGACTCGACTGTGCGGCGCTGTCGCCCCATGCGCCGCACAGTCGAGCCGTAGCCGTCATCCGAGGGCGGCACCCGGCCGAGACGTGCAGCCGACTTCACCGGTGCTTCAAGTCCGCTGAACCGCAAAGAACCCCGGCCATCGCTGACCGGGGTTCGAGGCATTTCCATTTGGCGGAGAGGGTGGGATTCGAACCCACGGTGAGGTTGACCCCCACACCTCCTTAGCAGGGAGGCCCGTTCGACCTGGCTCCGGCACCTCTCCAGGAGCCCCGAACACTACTTCGGGTCACGGCGGCGGCAAGTACATGCATGCGGAGCGCGGCTACAGCACCGGGCCCGTTGGCTCGGTGCTGGCTGTCGCGCCGAGCGGTCGTCGCAGCGGTACCCGCATCATCGAGAAGTCCGCGACGGCGACGGCGTGGTCGTCGCCGTCCACGACCAGGCAGTCGATCACGATCAGCTGCGAGCCCAGCCTCACGATCTTCGACCGGGCGGTCACCCTGTCGGTGCGCGGGCGGCCCAGGTAGCGGATGTGCATGTCCGAGGTGACGAGCGACTCCTTCGTCGGGTCGAAGTCGGTCGCCCGAGCGGCAGCGAGCGCGCACGACAGGTCGACCAGTGTGGCGATTGCTCCGCCGTGCAGGTTCGCGGTGAACCCGAACGCCTCGGGCCGCACCGGCATGTGCACCTGGGCCTCCATCGAGCCCGGGGGTGGAGCGTCGAACTCGAAGCCGAGCAGGTCGTGCAGCGGTATCCCGTGGTCCATCGTGTGGTCTCCGTCGAACGCGCCGGCGCACCGGCCCGGCGCGAGAACGTACCCCGGTGGGATCAGGCTGTGCGGCTGACCTGTCGGGCCAGGTGTGCGGTGGCGGTGGCGGCGTCAACGGGCGGGGCGAACAGGTAGCCCTGGGCGAAGTCGCATCCCTCGTCACGAAGCCATTTGCGCTGCTCGTCTGTCTCGACTCCCTCGGCGACAGCGTCGATCCCGAACGCGGTGGCCAGGTGCAGCACAGCGCTGACGATGACCTCGTCGTCGCGGCACTCACCCAGCCCGGCGATGAAGCGACGGTCGATGTTCAACACGTCCAGCGGGAGCTGGCGCAAACAGGACAGCGACGAGCTGCCGGTTCCGAAGTTGTCGATGGCGAGCCGCACACCCAGATCGTGCAGTCGGCCCAGCAGCACTTCCGGTTCCGGCGCGCGGGGGTCGACGAGGGTGGTCTCGGCGACCTCGAGTTGGAAGGTGGACGGCCTGACACCCGAGACGTCGATCGCGTGGGAGACGGTGTCGACGACGGACTGGTCGCGGAACTGCTGCGACGACAGGTTCACCGACATGACCAGGTCGTTCAACGACGGGTGAAGCGCCTGCCATTCCGCGGCTCGTCGACCGGTCTCGCCGAGCACGAAGGAGTCGATTGCCCAGACCTGGCCGACGTCCTCGGCGATGGGGATGAATCTGTGCGCCGGCAGCACCCCCAGGGTGGGGTGCTGCCAACGCACGAATGCCTCGAACCCGACCATCCGCCGCTGCGCCAGTGCCACGATGGGCTGGTAGTGGACGGTCAGCTGACCGTCCTGGAGGGCGTCGGTCAGGTCGCGTTCGAGTTGTGCCCGCTGCGCGAGCTCACGTTCCATCTGTTCGTCGAAGTGAACGACGGCGGCGCGTCCACCTCGCTTGGCGCGGTACATGGCGGAGTCGGCGCGGTCGAGTAGCTCGGCGGCTGTCTGGCCGCGTTGCGCGATCGCCACACCGACGCTCACTGTCAGGGGCAGGGTCCGGTGACCGACGTCGACGGTCGGGCCGACGGCTCCACCGATGGTCCAGGCGAGCTCGGCGACCCGCTCGGGGGTTGCGTCCCTGGCGACAACGACGAACTCGTCGCCGCCGAGGCGGCCGATCTCGTCCTCCTCGCCGAGTGCTTCGCGCAGCCGGTCGGCGACCTCGCGCAGGACTCGGTCGCCCACCTCGTGACCGTAGAGGTCGTTGATGACCTTGAATCGGTCGACATCGACGAACATCGCTGCGACTGCTACGTCGTCGTTGGCGTGACCGATCGCCTCGGCCAGTCGGTCGGTGATCGTGCGCCGGTTCGGCAGCCCGGTCAGAGCGTCGTGCGACGCCAGGCGGATAGTCGCGTCGAGCTCGGCGCGCATCTGCTGGAGCTCGGCGTTGAGCCGGACGAGCGATGCGGTGGGATCGTCGAACCGGGGGTCAGACGCAACCATGTGATGCAGGGGTTCCACGAATATCCAATCGGCCGGTCCGCTTCGGACTTGAAGGAACGTCACCAACTAGGTCCGATCGGACCAGACGTGCCTGGGGGATTCCCCAGGGAGGAAATGGGGGCGGTCCCGGATTCCGCCGATCGCGTGCGGTCGTCATCGTTGGATGTGCCGGTGACAGACGCCGGCGCCGAGCACAGGAGTCAGCGATGAGCACCTGCACCACCAACCCGACCCCCCTCGACACTGGCGCGTGGCTCACCGCCCGCCGTAACCAGGGAGCCACTCCTTCAGAGGTCGTTACCGAGCTCGTCCACAACGGCTGGGACGCCGACGTCGCAGCCCGCTGGGCCTTGCGATCCCTGCGATCGGGCGACCGCCAGCCGGTCCTGTGGTTCTCCCTCTGCTGGTCCGCAGGGCTGGGAGCGATCGGTTTCACCACGGCCATGCATCAACTGCTGGCGCCGTTCCCCAACCGCGACCTCGCCGCCTTCGCGTTGACCGTCGCCGTTGTCATGGTGCCGATCGCGGCCTGGTGCGGTGTGCTCGCACGTCGCAGCGAGCAGCGTTCGACGTTCACTGTGTGGTCACCCGAGCGGAGGTTCTGGTTCGGCACCCTCGCCGTGTGCACTGCTGTGGTCGGTCTGCTGCGCCTGATCACCTACGTGTACGTGGTCATCTCCTCGATCGTGGCGGCGAGGCCCGAACCGCTCTACGGCCAGGACCTGGCGCAGGTGGCCGTTTCGCTCGTCGTGGCACTGCCGCTCTTCTACTGGTCGTTCACCGAGTGGCGCCGGTCGAACCTGGTCATCTCGGGTCTGTCCGACGAGGCCGGCGCGACAACGGCGCTCGAGCACAGGCGGTGAGCCCTGGCACGCTCGCCGTCATGGGCGCCCCACAGCGGAGTGGGTGGGGCACGATGTCGGTCGTGGTCCGTGAACGTCGCACCCCAACTGCAGCTGCGGTGCAGCGTCGGATGGAGCTCGGTCTGGGTGCGCTGCGAGGAGTCACCCTGGCATGGGCCGTCGTCGTGATCGCCATAGACACGAACTCGGGGGTGCTGGTCCGCCCGGTGTTGGCGGCGCTCGTGCTGGCAGTTCTCGCTGTCTGGTCAGCGTGGTGGACCCGAGCCGCGGCAGCAGAAGCTCGCTGGCTCGGTGACGTCGGCGCGGCCATCGACGTAGTTCTCGCCGCGCTGGTCGTCGTGGTCGACCAGTTCGTCTATTCGGACGACGGAGCTCAGCCCCTCGGCTCGGCGTGGCCGCTGGTAGCGGTTCTCGCGACGGGAGTGACCGCAGGATCAACCTGGGGTCTGCTCGGCGGACTCGGTGTGGGCGCGGCGAGCCTGGTGGCTGCAGCAGTCGATGCCGACCTCGGTGGCCGCGTCCTCGGGCTGGTCGGGGCGACGCTGCTGTACGGCGCCGCCGGGTGGGTCGCAGGCTGGGTAGCCCGGCAACTCCGCACGACGACCCAGTTGGCGGCCGCTGCCGAGGCCCGATCGGAGGTCGCTCGCACTCTGCACGACGGTGTGCTCCAGACGCTCGCTGTGGTGCAGAGGCGCTCGGACGACCCACAGCTCGTCGCCCTGGCCCGAGAACAGGACCAGGACCTGCGTGCGTTCCTCCGCTCCGACACCTCGGCTGCCGCCGGAGTAGCGGGTCCAGCTGGAGTAGGTGGCTCGTCGCTCGGCGGGGACGTGGAGGACTGGGTTGAGCAGCTGTCGCGCAACCTCGTCCTGGTCGGCCGGCGCCACCAGGTGGACGTGCATCTGGTGGTGATCGAGCGAGGAGACGGCGGATCGCTCGCCGGGTCCGCGTTGGCTGCGGCGACCGCCGAGGCGGTCACGAACGCGGCGCGCCACTCGGGAGCCGACGAGGTCTGGGTGTCTCTCGACGGCAGGGAGCCGAGCGGCTCCCAGGTCGTGGTGCACGACGAGGGCCGGGGGTTCGACCCGGCGTCCACCCCCCAAGGGGACGGCCTGAGGCGTTCGGTGCACGAACGCCTGGCCGAGGTCGGAGGCGGAGCCGTGGTGCGCAGCAGCCCCGGCACGGGATGCGACGTGACGCTGTGGGTACCGTGAGGCGGTCGGTTCGTTGAATCCGGAGGCGCTGTGAGCAGAACCCGCGTGGTCGTGGCCGACGACCATCCGATCTGGCGAAGCGGTATCCGCACCGACCTGGGCGACTCCTTCGAGGTGGTGGGCGAGGCGGAGGACGCACCCGGTGCGATCGAGGTCGTCACGCAGGTTCAGCCCGACGTGGTGCTCTGCGACCTGAACATGCCGGGCGGCGGTGGCATCGCAGTGACCCAGGCAGTCGCTTCCAGTTGTCCCGTGGTGATCCTGACGGTGTCCGAGGCCGAACGCGACGTGCTCGACGCGGTGGCTGCCGGAGCAGTCGGCTACCTGGTCAAGTCAGCTCGTCCTGAGGAGTTGCGGGCGGGGCTGGCGAAGGCAGCTGCCGGGGAGCCGGTGTTCTCGCCACAGCTGGCAGCGTTGTTGATCGGCGAGTACCGCCGGATGGCACGCTCCGCGCCGGACGGGTCGACCCTGCCGCTGTCCGAGCGCGAACGCGAAGTGCTGGCACACGTCGCTCGCGGCGAGTCGTACCGCGCGGTCGGTGAGGCGCTCTACATCTCACCGAAGACGGTCGAGAACCACGTGCGCAACGCGATGGCGAAGCTCCACCTGTCTCGACGCCACGAGCTGATCCGCTGGGCTGTCGATCACGGCATCACTTGAGTGGCCACGCGCTCTGATCCATCTGCTCCCGATCCGGAGGACCGTCCAATGCCGACCCTGGGAACCATCAGCGAGATCTGGCGCTACCCGATCAAGTCGATCGGTGGCGAGAGGATCGAGTCAGCCGATCTGGACGGCTTGGGGATCCCGGGTGACCGCCGCTTGGCGTTGCGGAACCTGGACACCGGCAAGATCGTCAGCGCCAAGATCCCAAGGTTCGGACGCGAGCTGTTGGCCCTGCGAGCGACGCTCGACGAGACGTCAGGTCGAGTTGCGGTGAGCGCCGCCGGGACGGATCTGGGTGAGGCGACCAGCGACGCGCTCGACGAGGAACTCTCGATGCGCCTCGGAGCGCCGGTGCGGGTCGAGAGAGCGACGACGGCAGACGAGGTCTACGATAGCTACTGGCCGGAGATCGACGGCCTGGCACTGTCCGGCGTGGAGACGGACCTCCCAGTCGCCTTGATGACCCAGAAGGGAACGTTCGTCGATCTCGCCGCGATGCACGTCATCACGACGAGTTCCCTGGAGCGGCTGAGTTCCCTGCTTCCGGCAAGCGTCGTCACGTCCTCGCGGTTCCGCCCGAGCATCGTCATCGACACCGCAGGAGTCACCCCGTCGGACGAGACGAACGGCTTCGTCGAGAAGGACTGGGCAGGACGAACGGCGACCTTGGGCGCAGCCCGACTCGCCTTCGGCACCCTGACCCCGCGCTGTGTCATGACGACGCTCGAACAGCGTGACCTTCCAGCCGATCGAGCGATCCTCCAGACCCTGGCCAATGAGAACCGGATGACGATCGACGGCCTGGGCGACTTCGCCGGGTTCGGCATCTACGCCGAGGTGATCCAGCCGGGCCGTGTGACGATAGGCGATCAGCTGGCACTGGAGCACTAGCAGGGGTCGGATACGGCTAAGGCCCCGGGTTCGTTCTTCCCCGAGCCGCTCGACATCAAATTGGCGGAAGGAGGGGGATTCGAACCCCCGGGACCCGTGAAGGCCCAACGGTTTTCAAGACCGTCGCATTCGTCCGCTCTGCCATCCTTCCGAGCGAGAACCTAGTCGCCACAGGAGTTGTCAGGAACTCTGGCCGGAGTCGAAGGCTCGGATGCTCCCACCAGCGTCACCGCTCTATACCCCAGGGGGTAGATCCGATACCCCATGGGGTATAGGATCTCCTCGATCCGTTGATTGAGGAGACGTGAAGTGAAGTTCGAGCAGTACTACTTGGAGTGCCTGTCCCAGGCGAGCTACCTGATCGCCGACACCGACAGTGGCGTGGCCGCGGTCGTCGATCCACGCCGAGACATCCACGAGTACTTGGCCGACGCCGCGTCCCACGGTCTGGAGATCCGCTACGTCATCGAGACGCACTTCCACGCCGACTTCCTCTCCGGCCACCTGGAGCTGGCCGAGGCAACCGGAGCCGAAATCGTGTACGGCTCGGCTGCTCAGGCGGAGTTCCCGATCCGTCGGGTGGTCACCGGTGAACGTCTAGCGCTGGGCGACCCGGACACCGGCGTGGTGCTCGAGTTCCGCGAGACACCGGGCCACACGCCAGAGTCGATCAGCGTCGTGGTATGGGAGCACGGCACCGACGAGCAGCCCTTCGGCGTGCTCACCGGCGACACGCTCTTCATCGGCGACGTCGGCCGCCCCGATCTGCTCGCCTCGGTCGGCATCACGGCAGAAGAACTCGCCCGCGATCTCTACTTCTCGCTTCGGGACCAACTAATGACGCTGCCCGACGAGACCAAGGTCTTCCCCGCTCACGGAGCCGGCTCAGCGTGCGGTAAGAACCTCTCGACCGAGACGGTGTCCACCATCGGCGAGCAGCGCCAGATGAACTACGCGGTGCAGCCCATGGGTGTCGATGACTTCGTCATCCAGGTCACCGAGGGCCAGCCCAGCTCGCCGGGGTACTTCGGCTTCAACGCCGGGCTCAACAAGGCCGCCCGCGAGCTCATCGACACGACGCCGCCCACCCCCATGGCCATGGACGAGGTGCTCGCTGCACAGGCCAACGGCGCAGCCGTGGTCGACACCCGCGACTCGGCCGACTTCGCGGCCGGTCACCTGGTCGGCTCGATCAACGTCGGCGCCGACGGCCGCTACGCCGAGTACGTCGGCACCGTGGTGCCGCCCCGCACCCCGATCGTGCTCGTCGCCGAGCCCGGCACCGAAGCCGAGGCCAAGATCCGCCTGGCCCGGATCGGCTTCGACGAGGTCGTCGGCTTCCTCGACGGTGGCGTCGCCCGACTCGCCGAGCACCCGGAGCTCGCCCGCCAGGCCTCGCGGCTGAGCGTGCCGATCTTCGACGCCGCCACCACCTCCGACGAGGTGCAGGTGGTCGACGTGCGCAACCCCGGCGAGACGGCGCTGGGCACCATCCCCGGCGCCACCACCATCCCGCTGGCCCGCCTGCGTGAGGAGGCGTCCTCGCTCGACCTCGATCGGCCGATCGTCGTGTTCTGTGCCGGCGGCTACCGCTCGTCGGTCGGCGCCAGCCTGCTGCGCTCGCTCGGCGCACGCGACGTCTCGGACCTGCTCGGCGGCTATGGCGCCTGGGCGCAGGCCCACGCCCTGGGCGTCTGACCGCTCCGTCCCCCCGTCCGTACCGCACCTCTTTCCACCCCCGCATCACAGGAGAATCCCCACGATGACCATCACCGAGACCGATGCCGCCATCCCCGCTGGTGGCGGCGCCGGCCCCGCACCGTCCGGCACTCGCGTCGACGCCACCGAGCTGCAGCGCTGGCTGCGCGAGGGCGCGGACGTCCGCCTGCTCGACGTTCGGTCGCCCGCCGAGTTCGAGTCCGTGCACATCCCCGGCGCCTACAACGTGCCGCTCGACACCCTGGGCGAGCACGCCGAGGACATCCAGCGTCACGTCGAGGAGCTGGTCGTGCTGGTGTGCCGCTCCGGCATGCGGGCCTCGCAGGCCGAGCAGCGCCTGGCCGCCGCGGGCATGGGCAACGTGCGCGTGCTCGAGGGCGGGATGATGGCCTGGGAGCGTGCCGGCGGTCAGGTGAACCGCGGCCAAGCCCGCTGGGACATCGAGCGCCAGGTCCGACTGGTCGCCGGCTCGATCGTCGCCACCTCCGTCCTGACCAGCCTCAAGTACCCCAAGGCTCGTTTCGTCGCCGGAGCGGTCGGTGCCGGGCTGACCCTCGCTGCGGTGTCCAACACCTGTGTGATGGGCGCGATGCTCGCCAAGCTGCCCTACAACCGCTCGAACAGCTGCGATGTGAACGCCGTGGTGGACCAGCTCACCGGCCGTGGCTGAGCTCGTGTCGCCGTCCGCTCGGACCGAGTCGGTGGCGGAGCCCCCGGACCCGGCCACCGGAGCACCCCCACGGGGTGCCCGGGTGACCGGGCCGACCGGCGTGGCCCGCTACATCCCGATCCTGCACTGGTCGCGGCACTACCCGAAGCCGATGCTGCGCGGCGACCTGGTCGCCGGGCTGACCGTGGCCGTCATGCTGATCCCCCAGGGCATGGCCTACGCCAACCTGGCCGGCATGCCGCCCGTCGCGGGGCTGTACGCAGCGATCGTCGGCATCGTCGCGTACGCGGTACTGGGCACCAGCGGCTCGCTCGCCGTCGGCCCGGTCGCCATCACCTCGCTGCTGACCCTGTCGGGCCTGCAGACGATCGTCGCCCCCGAGGACCCCACGTATCCGGCGGTCGCCGCGCTGCTGGCGCTGTCGGTCGGCGCCGTGCTGCTGCTGTCAGGTGTGCTGCGCCTGGGGTTCCTGGTCAACTTCCTGTCGCACCCGGTGATCTCCGGGTTCACCTCGGCCGCGGCGATCACGATCGGGCTGTCACAGGTCAAGGACCTGCTCGGGCTCGACATCGGCCGACCCGAGGGCGTGGTGGACACGGTCCGCGCCCTGTTCGACGAGCTCGCCGCCACCAGCGCCTGGACCCTCGCGATCGGCGCCGCCGCGATCGTCGCGCTGTTCGTCGGCAAGAAGCTCGCCCCGAAGGCCCCGATCGCCCTGGTGGTCATGGCCGTGGCGACGCTGGTCACCTGGGCCGCCTCGCTGACCGACAAGGGCGTCGCCATCCTCGGCGACGTGCCCACCGGCTTCCCCTCGCCGCAGCTGCCCGAGATGAGCGGCTCGCTGCTCGGCGAGTTGCTGCCGGTCGCGCTGACGATCGGCATCGTCGCCTACGCCGAGGGCGTCAGCGTCGCCAAGGCGATCGCCCGCCGCACCCGTGAGAAGGTCGACGCCAACCAGGAACTCGTCGCCACCGGCGCCGCCAACGTGGCGTCCGGCATGTTCGGCGGCTTCCCTATCGCAGGTGGCTTCTCACGCACCGCCGTCAACCACTCCGCCGGTGCCCGCACGCCGCTGGCCAGCCTGGTCACCGCCGCCATGCTCACCGTCGCGGTGCTGTGGCTCACCCCGGCGCTGTACTACCTACCCAAGGCGGTGCTGGCGGCGGTCGTGATCGTCGCGGTGATCGGCCTGGTCGACGTGCCGGACGCGGTCGAGACCTTCCGCACCCGCCGGGTCGACTTCGCGGCGCTGCTGGTCACGTTCCTGGCCACGCTGCTGATCGGCGTCGAGCCGGGTCTGGCCATCGGCCTGGGCTTCAGCCTGCTGATGTTCCTGTACCGCTCGTCCAACCCGCACACCACCGAGCTGGGCCGGGTCGAGGGCACCGACGAGTTCCGTAACGTCGACCGCTGGCCGACCCGCACCAGCGAGCGCGTCGCTCTGCTGCGCGTCGACGGGCCGCTGTTCTTCGCCAACACCAAGGCACTCGAGGACCGCGTGGCTGCCCTGGTCGCGGAGCGTCCCGACGTCGACACCGTGGTGATCGACGCGAGTGGCATCGGCGACCTGGACGCGAGCGGAGCGCACCTGCTGCACGAGCTCGACGACGACCTGACCGCCTCGGGCGTCACGCTGCGACTGGCCACCGTGCGCGGCCCGGTACGCGACGTCATGCACCGCGCCGGCATCTGGGACCACATGTCGGGACGCATCCACCCGTCGGTGCAGGCCGCGGTCGCCGCGGTCGAGCCGGGCTCCGCGCTGCTGGTCGCCCGGCCCGACGAGCCGCCCACAGCGGTCGTCTGAGCGGGGGTCGTGTGATGGGCATGAGCGTTCCCCCGCCACCGCTGTTCGCCGCAGCGGTGACCTGCATCGACGGTCGCACCCACGAGCCGCTCATCCGCTGGGTGCGCCAGCAGCTCGGTGTCGACCACGTCGACCTGATCACGCGCCCTGGCGTGGACGCGGCGTTGTCGGACTGCTCGAGCGGGCTGTGCGACGGCATCCGTGAGCACCTAGCGGTCTCCGCGACGGCGCACTCCTCATGGGCCGTGGCCATCGCGGGTCACGACGACTGCGCCGGCAACCCCGTGCCCGCCGACGAGCACCGCCGCCAGATCGCCGAGGCCGTCGAGCAGGTGCGCGCCTGGGGCCTGGGCCTCGAGGTGATAGGCGTCTGGATCGAGGTCGACGGCACCGTCACCCCGATCGACGCCGCGGCCCGCGAGCTCGTGGCCGAGCGGGGCCCGCGCCGGCGGCACGCGTGACCGCCGCCGAGGTCGAGGCGCCGGTGGTCGACGTCTACTGGCGCCCGGGTTGTCCGTTCTGCGCTGAGCCGAGGCCGCGCTCACGCCGGCTCCAGGCTCAGCCGAGCTGACGCCGCAGGCCCTCGATCCACTTCTCGGCCTCGCTGAACGCAGCGTCGACCCGCGCACGCGCCGCCGGACCGTGCTCGCCCGCGGCCGGATATGAGCCCAGGAACTTCACTCCGCCCTGGGTGGCACGGATCGTCCGAAGACAGTCGGCGACGACGGGATCTGCGAGGTGCCCGTCCAGGTCGAGTACAAAGCAGTAGTCGCCGAGGGACTGCTTGGTAGGACGTGACAACAGCAGCGACAGGTTGATCGATCGTGCCGCGAACTCCTGGAGGATCGCGAGCAGCGATCCCGGCCGGTCGGCCTGTTGGAACACGACGATCGACGTCTTGTCGTGACCCGTCGGAGCGGGGATTCCCTGCTTGGCGACCAGTACGAACCTGGTCGTGTTCTCCGGGTGGTCCTCGATGTCGGCCCCGGCGATCTGCAGGCCGTAGACCGCCGCGGCGCGCTCGTTCGCAATCGCAGCGACGGCCGGGTCAGCGGCCTTCGCCACCGTCTCGGCCGCCTCGGCGGTCGAGTTCGCTGTGACGAACTCGACGCCGGGCAGGTGCTCGCGCAGCCAGGCTCGACACTGGGCGGATGCGACCGGGATCGAGACGACCCGTCTGACACCGGCAAGGTCCGCGCCGGGAATGGTCAGTAGGTGCAGTGAGACGGGCTCGAGTAGCTCGCGCTGTATCGACACGTCGACGTCGAAAGCCATCGTGTCCACCGTGGCGTTGACCGTGCCCTCGATGGCGTTCTCGACGGGTACGACGCCCAGATCGACCTCGCCGCCGGCGACTGCGAACAACACGTCGGTCATCGATGCGTACGGCACGCCCTCCATCTCGGCCAGGTCCGGTTCGCGCAGCATCGCCTGTTCGGTGAACGTACCCACCGGTCCCAGGAATCCGACACGGCGGGGGGCCGGGATGCGGTCGGGTTCGGCGGGCGATGTCATGGGTCGAGGCTACCGAGCACCCAACCCCGCCCGTAGCATCGGTTCCGCTGACGCATCAGCAAACGATCCAACGCCGCAGGTTCTGATCGGACCAACGCCGAAATCTGAGGATGAGAGGTTCCCATGTCGCACCTGGCTCCCGTCTGGTTCCAAGTCACGGACCTTCAGGTCGCGTCCGGTTCCGGATGTCGGGTGACGACCGTCGACGGTGACGAGTATCTGGACTTCACCGCAGGCATCGCAGTCACCTCGACCGGTCATTGCCATCCCCGGGTGGTCGAGGCCATCCAGGAACAGGCAGGACGCTTCATCCATGCCCAGGTCAACTGCTACCGACACGACCAGCTGGAGCCGCTGGCCGAACGCCTCGCAGGTATCACGCCCGCGGGAATCGACACCTTCTTCTTCGCCAACTCGGGAGCCGAAGCGACCGAGGGGTCGGTCAAGCTCGCCAAGCAGGCGACGGGTCGCCCGAACGTGATCGTCTTCCAGGGCAGTTTCCATGGCCGCACCCATCTGGCGATGGCGATGACGACCTCCAAGACCAGCTACCGCGCTGGCCACTCGCCGTTGCCTTCGGGCGTTCACATCGCTCCGTTCCCCACGTGGGTCGGCACCGACCTGACCGAGGACCAGGCGATCGACGAGGCGCTCGCCGGGCTGCGTCTCGTGTTGGCGGGCCACACCGCGCCTGCCGAGACCGCAGCGATGATCATCGAACCGGTGCTCGGTGAAGGTGGCTACCTGCCTGCTCCTGCGAGGTTCCTGCGCGAACTGCGGTCGATCTGTTCGGAGCACGGAATCCTGTTCATAGCGGACGAGGTGCAGGCCGGGTTCGGTCGCACCGGCACGATGTTCACCGTCGAGCAAGCCGGCGTGGTGCCGGACATCCTCGTGATGGCCAAGGGCATCGCGTCAGGGTTCCCCTTCGCGGCGATCGGAGCGTCCGCCGAGCTGATGTCGCGCTGGCCGACCGGTTCGCATGGCGGCACCTACGGAGGGAACCCGATCGGGTGCGCGGCTGCACTGGCGACCATCGATGTCCTCACCGGAGACGGATTCCTCGACAACGTGAACGCCAGAGGTGAGCAGCTGAGAGCGGGTCTGCGGTCGCTGGCCGAGCGCCATCCGTCCATCGCCTGCGTCCGCGGACCGGGCTTGATGGTCGCGATGGAGTTCCGGGACCCGGCGACCCGTGAGCCCGACGCGGTGCGCACTGCTGCGGTCATCGAGCAGTGTCGGGCGCATGGGCGACTGCTGCTGATGAACGCCGGCACCTGGGGGAACGTGATCCGCTTCATGCCGCCGCTGGTCGTCAGCGAGGACGAGATCGCCGAAGCGCTCGAAGCTCTCGGCGCGGCGTTGACAGCCACCGCGCCTGCGTCCAACTGAGCACCCGCCGGTCTTACCCGCGCTTTCGGTCTTACCCCGTGCTTTCGGTGCGATTACTGCCGCCAGGCAACTGGAATCGCACCGAGACCTGAAGGTGCGCGCCTGGTGCTGGTCAGGCCCGGGAGTAGCGGTCAGGGGCGGGACGAGCCGTGGCGCCACAGGACCCGGTAGCTGGGCCACTCCAGAGCGGGTGTCACATAGCCGGCCGCCGCGAGCTCCCGATGAAGTCGGGGCAGCTTGGAGAACGGCACACCGATGTCGATGTGGTGGGCCAGGTGCCAGCCCGTGTTGAACGGCACCATCCAGAACCTCGCCGTGGCTGACTGGCGCACGTGATGCGTGGTCAGGCGGCGGTCGGATGAGGCGACCATTCCGCCGTGCTCTGCGACCGCTCGCAGCCGGTTGAGCACTCTCCACACCGTCATCCAGGGCAACAGCCAGAACAGCGGGTAGATCCACCAGTGGCCGAGGGCAGCCCAGAGACCGACGAAGAGTGCTAGCTGCCAGGCGAGTATGCCCAGCGCGACCGGTCGCGCGGTTTCCGATCGCAGAGCCAGCAACAGCAGCTTCAGGTTCTTCCAACCCGAGTTGCCGTCGGCGTCGCGCAGCAGCTTCCGCCGCCACGATGCCTTGGTGATCGGGTAGCCCGAGTAGAGCGCCAGGTCGGGTTCGTTCGGCCCGAACTCCTCCCGATGGTGCGCCATGTGACTGCGTCGGTAGGCGTCGAGCGGCACGAACGCGGGGTAGGCGACCAGCCACTTGCCGACCCAGTCGTTGGCTGCCTTGTTGGAGAACAGCAGCCGATGAGCGGCTTCGTGACCCAGGATCGCGAAGCGTGCGAACCCCCGGCCCATCAGCAGGAACGCTGCGAACCATCCGATCGGATTGCCCCACCACGCAGCGAGCGCGAGCACTCCGACGGACTGGACCCACAGCCCGATCACATGGCAGACGTTCGCAGAATCGGGGATGCGGTAGAGGTCGTCGCGAAACTCGCCGATCGGTCGACCGGTGGGGCCGAGACGGTCGGTTGGGAGGACGTCGGTCAGCTCGGACGCGTCGGGCAGCATCGAGTTGGTCGGCCGCTGGATCGTCTCCACATAGGAATCTTACGAAAAGGAAACAGCTGTTGCCAGCATGTAAGGTCAAGTGCGAGTGGCGGGTAGAATCGAGCGGTGGTGAGCGACGAGGACAGTGCCCGGAGCACATCGCCTAGTCGGCGACCGTTGACGGCGCGGTCGGTCGTGGCTTCGACATTGCTCGGCACCGACCCACCCAGCCTGCCGGTGGCCTTCCTCGTGCGCACCGGCGCGCTGTTCGGTCTGGCCGAGGGAACCGTGCGAACTGCCCTGTCCCGCATGGTCACAGCCGGCGAGGTGAGCGCCAGTGGAGGGGGCTGGTACACCCTCGAGGGAGATCTGATCTCGCGCCAGGCACGCCAGCAGCGAAGCCGCCGCGCAGCGACCATCGAGTGGAACGGCAGGTGGCGCATGGCTGTGGTGGTCGGAGGCGCCCGTTCGGCGCCGCAGCGGGCCGAGCTGCGCCATGCCATGGCCGGACTGCGCCTGGCGGAGCTTCGTGACGGAGTCTGGCTCCGCCCTGACAACCTCGATCCGACCGACTCGCCGTGGCGCTCGGCCACCGTCGACCGACAGTGCCAGTGGTTCATGGCCGACCCGCAGTTCGACCTGTCGCGGGGGGACGCCGATCTGGCATCAGAGCTGTGGCACCTCGACGACTGGTCGAAGCAGGCGACCCAGCTTCGCCGCGAGATGCACGACCTCGTCGACCGCCTCGAGCAAGGTGACAGCACTGCGCTTGCGCCGGGCTTCGTGCTCTCGGCCGCGGTGCTGCGCCACTTCGTCGCCGACCCGTTGCTACCGCGCGAGCTGCTGCCCCGCCGATGGCCCGGTGATGCGTTGCGACGCGACTACGACCGCTACGACGCGGCGTATCGCGAAGTCCTGTCGCAGTGGTTCGAGGTCGGTAGAGCGCCTGACGATCAGCTGGGCCCCGACGCTACGGTTGAGCTCCGTGAACGAGCCTGACGAGAACATCACAGCGGAGACTTCAACCGACTCGACGGACTCGATCGGCTCGGCTGGCCTGACTGATCGAACCGACCGCTTCTACTTCCGTCAGCTGCTCGCGGGGCGTGACTTCGCCACGACGGACCAGGTGGCACGCCAGATGGTCAACTTCGTCTACCTGATCGGAGACCGCGCAACCGGCGAGTGCGTCGTGGTGGATCCGGCGTACGGGGTCGCCGACCTGGCGTCGATCGTCGCCGACGACGGTATGCGGCTGACCGGAGCGCTGGTAACCCATTACCACCCCGATCATTGCGGCGGCTCGATGATGGGCATGCAGATCGAGGGCGTGACCGAGCTGCTCGAGTTGGCGCAGGTTCCGATCCACGTGCAGGCCGACGAAGCCGAGTGGGTGACGAAGGTGACCGACCTCACCGTTGCCGACCTCACCACCCACGACTCAGGTGACTCGGTGATGGTCGGAGAGGTCGAGATCAGATTGCTGCACACGCCCGGACACACACCTGGCAGCCAGTGCTTCTTCGTGAACGGCTGTCTGGTATCGGGCGACACGCTGTTCCTGGACGGATGCGGCCGGACGGACCTGCCCGGTGGCGACCCGGAAGCGCTGTACTACAGCCTCACCCAGACGTTGGCCCAGGTCCCCGACGACGCAGTCCTCTTCCCCGGCCACATGTACTCCCAGGCTCCGGCCGAGCGACTCGGTGACACCCGGTCGCGCAACGTGGTGTTCCGCCCGGGTTCTGTCGAGCAGTGGATGATGATGTTCGGCTGAAGTCGATCAGTCCCGAGGCGAGCACCCACGCGACGGGCTCTCGGTCCGCGAACTGATCCGGGCCTCGTGGGAGGCTGGGCGACGTGAGCAACCCGCCGGCAGACGACACCCCCGCGCCCTCGAGCGCCTCGGTCGGCGTCGGTGAAGCGATCGGGGATGTCGCTCTCGACGACGCACCGACGACGATCGGCTCGATCCTCGGCCAGAAGCAGCTGCCGCCGTGGTTCTGGCGCGCGGTGCTGGCCATCGGGTTCTCGGTCCTGGTCTTCATCGGGCTCCGGTCGACGATCGAGAAGCTGACCGGCCTCCTCGGAATGCTCTTCATCTCCCTGTTCCTGTCGTTCGCGATCGAGCCGGCGGTGAACTTCCTGGCCGACCGCGGCTGGCGGCGCAGCAGGGCGACGATCGCGTGCTTCGTGATGCTCTTCGGTGTGGGTGGGGTCTTCACCGCCGTGATGATCGGGTTGGTCGTGAGCCAGGTGGCCGACCTGGTCGAGCAGGCACCGCAGTACATAAACCAGGCGACCAAGTGGGCCAACGACACGTTCGGCACCGAGATCACCTCCACCGAGCTCAACCGGGCGCTGCGCGACTACCAGGACGACATCACGTCGGTCGCGACGAACGTCGGAGGGCGAGTTCTTTCGGTGACCGGATCGTTGCTCGGCCTGGTGTTCCGGGCGTTCACCATCGCTCTGTTCAGCTACTACATGATCTCCCAGGGCCCGCAGATGCGGCGCAACGTCTGCACGCTCCTACCGCCGCGGCGCCAGCAGATCGTGTTGCGTCTCTGGGAGCTCGCGATCGAGAAGACGGGCGGCTGGGTCTACTCGCGCTTGTTGCTGGCGACGATCGCCGCGTTGACGTCGTGGGTCGTGTTCACGATCCTCGGGCTTCCGTCGCCCCTTGCTCTGGCGCTGTGGCTCGGGATGGTCAGCCAGTTCGTGCCGGTGGTGGGCACCTATCTGGGTGGTGCTCTGCCGGCGTTCGTGGCGTTGATCAACGACCCGATCGACGCCGTGTGGGTCCTCGGTTGGATCCTCGCCTACCAGCAGATCGAGAACTACTTCCTCTCGCCGCGCATCACCGGCCAGACGATGAACCTCCACCCGGCCGTGGCGTTCGGTTCGGCGTTGGCTGGCGCGGCGTTGTTCGGGCCGATGGGCGCTGTTCTGGCACTGCCAGCTGCGGCTGTGATCCAGGCCTTCATCACCTCGTACCTGGATCGCCACGACGTCATCGAGTCGGACCTGACGAAGCTCGATCAGATCGAGCAGGAACAGGGGGCCACTGCAATGCGGTCGGCCCTGAGAAGGCTGGGACGCGACGAGTCGATCGATGACCTGATGGCCGACGAGCAGGACAACCCAGCCAGAAACGAGAAGGCAGCCAGCAACGAGAAGCCGGCCAGCCCTGACGAACCTGATTGAGACTGCCAGTCGGGCAAGCCAGTGCAGCGGGTCAACTGGCGCAGCGGGTCAACTGGCGCAGCGGGTGAGCAGGAAATGGCCGAGCAGGCGCATGAGTCGGCCGCGCTGGTCGTCCCAGGCCAGGTGTGGTTCGCGCCAGTAGAGATGCACTGCACCGATCGGTCGTTGGCGCTCGAGGATCGGCAGGTGGAGGCACGACGCGAAGCCCTCGTCGGCCAACGTCGTGTCCCCGTCGGGCATTGCGGGAAGCTTCGAGGCGTCGGCTATCAGGAGGAACCGGCGGGGGTTTGCCGGGGCCAGGCCCCATGGGAACCAGTCCGTCGGAACAACCGCACGTTCGTTTGCCAACCTGGGATCAGCGGGACGGGGTCGAGCCGCCACCTCGACTGCTACGGCCGTGTCCGGTCGCACTGAGTAGAGGCGGCACTCGTCCGCCCACGACGTGTCACGTATCAGGTCCAGACCTTCGCAGAGGATGCGCTCGGCACCCCACTCGTCGGCGTTTGCCGAGAGGCGCTCGAACGCGGTCGACATGCCCTGGGTCGTCGCGCTGCTGCGACCGCTGCTCGACCTGTCCACCCGATCCCGCCGTCCTCGTGTTCCCGGTGACGCCCCGCGACGCCACTGCTGTTGATGGTCGGTCGGTTGGTGCCCTGACTGGAGAACAGGGCGGGCGAAGATGGTCGCATGCGTGAGCTGTACCCGGAGCTGGACCACCGACTGACTCGAAGCCTCGAGGTGGGTGGTGGGCACACGGTCGTCGTGCACGAGGCGGGCAATCCTGACGGGAAGCCTGCGGTGGTTCTGCACGGCGGGCCTGGCGGGGGGTCGTCGCCGAGCCAGTACAGGTTCTTCGATCCGGACGCGTACAGGATCGTGCTGTTCGACCAGCGTGGCTGCGGGGCGAGCACCCCGTACGCATCGGTCGACGACAACACCACCTGGGATCTCGTCTCCGACATCGAGGCGATACGCGAGGTGCTGGGCATCGACCGTTGGCTGGTGTTCGGTGGATCGTGGGGCTCGGCCCTGGCGCTGGCCTACAGCCAGAAGCACCCGGAGCAGGTCACCGAACTCGTCCTGCGCGGAATATTCATGTTGCGGCCGTTGGAGCTGGCGTTCTTCTACCAGGACGGCGCATCGCACCTGTTCCCTGACGCGTGGGAGGGATTCGTGGCTCCGATACCGCCGAGTGAGCGTGGCGATCTGATCGGCGCCTACAACCGGCGGTTGTTCGGGGACGACCGTGACGAGATGCTGCGTTGTGCCAAGGCATGGTCCGACTGGGAGCACGCGACATGCATGCTGGACCCCCTGGACAACGCAGCAGAGCCGACCGAGCAGTTCGAGGCGTTCGCGAAGATCGAGAACCACTACTTCTCCAACGGCGGGTTCTTCGACTCGCCGACCCAGCTGCTGGACGGCGTCGAGAGGATCCGTCACATCCCCGCGGTGATAGTGCAAGGCCGCTACGACGTCGTGTGCCCGATGCGTTCCGCATGGGATCTGCACAAGGCGTGGCCGGAGGCGGAGCTGATCGTGAACGCGCGCGCGGGTCACTCGATGTTCGACCCGGAGAACGCCGCAGCGCTGGTGGAGGTGTGCGATCGTTTCCGCTGCTGATCACCGTTGAGATCAGCCGATGTGCCAGCTGCTGGATCAGCCGTCGGGAGTCGGACCTTGACGCTGACGTCGGTGCCTCTGGCCCCAGAAGCTGGTTCCCGAGGGAGCGGTGAACCAGAAGCTGCCGTCCTCGGTCGCCTGGATGCTCCAGCCCTTCCGGTGCACGACTCCGTGATGGTGCCTGCACAACGACGCCAGGTCGGCGAGGTCGGTGACACCGTCGTTCGACCACTCCACCATGTGGTGCGCCTCGGACCACGACGGTGGGGCGGTACAGCCCGGGAAGACGCAGCCGCCGTCGCGTAGTGCCATCGCCTTGCGCTGTCCGGTGCTGGCAAGGCGCGATGCCCGACCCAGGTCCAGCGGAACGCCGAGGCTGTCGACAACGACGGGAAGCAGGCGGGCATCGCAGAGCAGATGCCGTGTGGTGTCGTCCTGTAGCCGGACCCCGGCGGAGTCCGAAGCAGCACATGGGTCAGAGGCGTTGACGACCAGCGTCACATCGACTCCGGGGGAGCGAGTCGATGTGACGTCGGTTGCGTTTGCTCGGCGGCAGATCTCGACCAGTGCGAGTGCCTCGAGCGTGGCCCTTCCAGGTCGGAGGAGCTCGCCGCCCGACTGCTGCTCATCGTTGGTGAAGCGGTGGAACAGCTCGTTGGCCACCTGGTCGATCGTCTGGTGCACGAGCAGGCCGTCCGAACCCACCAGGCGGACATCGACCAGGAACGTGCGGTCGATCGTCTCGGCCTTGGTCAACCGGTTGCGTGCAAGGTCGTCGGCCGGGTCATGGGCGCCGTCGACGTCCAGGAGTTCGACCGCAGCCCGAAGCTCGGCGCGCCACTGCTCGAACACGATGCCTTCTGTATGGTCGGCGAACAGCGCCGCCACCTCGGGGTAGACGCCGGCCAGGCGAGGCGAATAGCAGTCGGCCAGCGCCTTCGCGTGATCGAAGCTGAACTTCTCGACGTCGAAGCTCTGACCGGCCTCTCGCAGCGCCCCTCGGAACCGTCGGGCGACCTTCACCCGGGAGGCAGCAGTCGCACCGGAGATCTCGGCGTGATGCGCCAGCCAGCGAGCGGTTCTCATGCCACAAGCACTGTCGGTGGCACCACGCGCATCGAGCTCTCCCAGGATCTGCGAGCTGGCGGCGTCAAGCGCGCGGCGCGCCTGCTCGATCTGGAGAGCGGCGTCCATGAGAGTCTCATCCGATGCTCCGTCGACGGCCTGTGCGCGTCGCCAGGAGCGGACCGAGTCGACCAGATCTCTTGCAGCTCCCTCGCAGAACATGTGTTCGATATTAGGGAGGGGGTCTGACAATCAACGGATGAACCCGAATTCATCCAAGATGGACTGTCTTGATGCGAGGAGTCCCGTCCTTCAGCTGGGGCGTTGGGGCCACACGACCTCGACGTGCAGACCGATGTGATCGCTGGCCATGACGCCCGTGATCGACTCGTCGCAGACGAGCTCGGCGTTCAGGACACGGCCAGCTGAACCGACCCGGTTGAAGGGGTCGCCCACGAAGACGTAGTCGATCCGCTTGCGTGGCACGTTGATCGTCGCTGCGATCGGGTGGGTACGCCACTGCTGGGTCCAGCCGGGAGACCCGTCGCCAGCGACACGCCAAGCGTCCTGGAAGTAGGTGCGTCGCCCCTCGAGATCGCACAGTGAGGTGAGGAAGCGGATCTCGTCGCTGTCCGGCTCGGCGTTGAAATCGCCGCAGAGGATCGCCGGCATCGTCTCCCGGTGACGCCTGGTCGCCAGAGCGCCGTCCAGGTGTCCGCGAACCGTTCGCACGTGCTCATCGATCGCCAGGACCTGGGCGCGTCGGTGGTGTCCGTGCACGGGTGCGGACGCAAGGTGGCAGCTGAAGACATCGAGCCCCGCGGTGCGGACGTGGGCGAGCTCCCAGGGCACCAGCGCCGGGAACCGGTCGTGCTCGTCCGGCGCGGTGGGTAGCAGCAACCCCTGGTGGTCGTCGATGGGCCAGCGCGAAAGGATCGCCGAGCCGAACAGCAGGTCTATCCCCGGCCAGAGCTCCTGGGAGAACTCGCCGCCGAAGAAGTGCATGTGCCATCCCTGCTCGGGCAGCTGATCGACGATCCACCGGGCGGTGTTGCTGGCCGGATGGCCGATGCGCTCACAGATCTCCTGGAGGCACACGACATCCGGGTCGACCCGGCGCAGCCAGGCGACCACCTCGTGGCGGCGGTCGTCCCAACCGTGCTCGAGCAGAGAGCCGACGTTCAGGGTCAGGACCCGTAGCGTCGGCTGTGTCGCCTGGTCCTCGTCGGGTGTCACGGGGGCGACTGCTCAGACGGGGATGAGTTCGAATCCGACGGCCAGCTCCACGCCGAGTCCCGGGCCCGTCTGTTCGGCGAAGCCCCGGAGCATTCCCTCGGGGTCGGTTCCCATGGTTCCCTCGGGCAGCGAGTCGAGGTACACCCGGTGTCGTTCGAGTGAGGCGACGCCACGGTGGAGGTGATCGGTGATGTCGACCCCGTGGGTTGCTTCGGGCGAGTTGCTGAACGCGACGAACCGCACGCCGTTCCAAGGCTCCAGACCCTCGTCGATCAGGTCTGTGAACAACCAGCGGTTGCCGGCGTCGCGGGCGGCGTCGAGCAGTGCCACGCCGACGTTGCGATGGTCGACGTGGTTCCAGCCGGGAAAGCCGAACGTCTCACGGAAGTTCGGACAGATCAGTACGTCGGGGCGGTGTCGGCGGATCGACGCGGCGAGCGCCCGGCGGGTGGCGCGGTCCGCCTGGACCAACCCGTCGGGCAGGCCGAGGAAGTCGACCGTGCCCACTCCGACCTCGTGTGCTGAAGCGACCTCTTCGGCCCGTCGGAGCGGACCGGCCTGCTCGGGTGCCATCGAGTCGATCCCGGCTTCGCCGTCGGTCACCAGGACGTAGGTGATCGACTTTCCTTGGTCGGTCCAGCGGGCGATCGCGCTGGCCGCGCCGTACTCCAGGTCATCGGGGTGGGCGGCGACCGCGAGCCCACGCTCCCAATCCTCCGGCAAGGGCTGCAACCAGGTCATGGACCCAGTCTGTCGCGCGGCGCCGGGCGAAGTCAGTCGTCCTTCGCCGGTGGCCGGTAGCAGGCGACGAGTGTGAGGATTCCCACCGCCAGGCCGAGGCCGGCAGCGATCGCAGCGCCGATCAGACCGTCGTTGATCGTCTCGGAGAGCCCGAGCACGTCATCGATCGACCACTCGCCAGGGCCGAGCGCTCCGATCGCCCAGAACAGCACACCCATGACCATGACGATCTCCCAACCCTCCTTCACGATGAAGAAGGCATGGCGGTGAACCGTCCAACCTGCGACGACCATCGTGCCGATGACCCCGGCGGCGGCGAACGGCGTGAGGAACCCGGTGAGGATCAACAGTCCGCAACCCATCTCGGTACACGCCGCCAGATATGCGTGGACCTTGCCGTTGGGCTTCATCCCCATCGAGTCGAACCACCCGGCCGTCCCGGGGATCTTTCCGCCACGGAACATCTTGTTGTAGCCGTGGGCGAAGATCGTCGGGCCCGCGACCACGCGCAGCAGGAGCATGATCAGGGAGAACTGGCTGGCGGTGAGGGTCACGGCGGAATCGTAGGCCGCCGCGATGTACGGCTTCGAAACCAGCGGGAGCCCTCCGGTAGCCTCGAAAAGTCCCGGGCACGACGTCCCCGGGTCACGTCAGGGCGTCCGGTGCCGCCTGGATCCCCTGACGGAACACCCCCGGGACCAGAGGAGATACCCAGTGAGCACCGAGGCCGATCCCATCCTCGCCGGAGACTTCCCTCCCGCGACCGAACAGGAGTGGGTGGCGCTCGTCGAGAAGGTCCTCAAGGGGGCGCCGCTCGACAAGCTCAGGTCGCTCACACCAGCGGGTCTCGACATCGAGCCGATCTACACCCGGGCGGGCTCGCCGGGCGGGCTGGACGAGGCGGGTGTACCCGGGTCCGCGCCCTTCGTGCGTGGGTCGGATCCCGCTCCCCGCGAAGACGGTGCCTGGCATATCCGATCGCTGCTGACCAACCCTGACCCCCGCGACGCCAACCGCACTGCGCTGCGTGAGCTCGAGCGTGGAGCCGCCGAGCTGACCCTGCGCTTCGACGAGGGTTTCCGTTCGGGGCTCGCCACCTCGGATCCGGACCTTGCGGCTTCGGTCGGGATCGACGGAGTCGTCATCACCTCGACTGACGATCTGGCGACCGCGCTCGATGGGGTCATGTTGGACCTGGCGCCGGTCCACCTGGAACCCGGCGGCCAGTTCACACGGGCAGCGGACGTGCTCGTCGCCGTGCTCGACCGTGCGGGGGTCGACCCGGGCGCCGCTGCCGGCGGTATCGGCGCCGACCCGTTCGGAGTGCTTGCCGCCAGTGGCCGTCTGCCCCAGGGACTCGACGCGGCGCTCGCAGAGCTGGGAGCGCTTGCTGGTCGCCTGGCGGACAGCCACCCGGGGCTTCGCACGGTCCGTGTCGACACGAGCCCGTACGTCGAGGCCGGAGCGAGTGAGGTGCAGGAACTCGCAATCATGCTGGCCACCGGTGCCGCGTACCTGCGCAGCCTGGCCGCGGCCGGGCTCGAAGCTGACACGGCGGCCCGCTCGATCGAGCTGACCCTCTGCGCGGACGCCGACGTGTTCAACACGATCGCAAAGCTGCGCGCAGCGCGTCAGGTCTGGGCGGCGATGGCCGGTGCGTGCGGTGTGTCGCCGCAGGCGCAGGCACCTGTGATGCACGTACGCACAACGGACCGGATGATGACCCGGCGTGATCCCTGGGTGAACATGCTGCGGGTGACCGCGGCAGCGTTCGCCGCCGGGGTCGGTGGAGCGCACTCGGTCACGACCGCAGCCTTCGACGCCGAGCTGGGCGAGCCGGACGAGCTGGGTCGCCGCATGGCACGCAACACCCAGCTGCTGTTGCAGGAGGAGTCGAACGTCGGGCGCGTGACGGACCCCGCAGGTGGGTCGTGGTACGTCGAGACGTTGACTGCGCAGATCGCCGAGGCGGCGTGGTCGATGTTCGGAGAGATCGAGGCGACCGGTGGACTGGCGACGGTGCTGGCCGACGGCAGTCTCGCCGCACAGATCGGCGAGGTGCGAGACGCTCGCCTGGCCCGGGTAGCGACACGCAAGGACCCCCTCACCGGGGTGAGCGAGTTCGCCGACATCCACGAAGCGCCTGTCTTGCGCACCGAGCCCGATCTGCGCCTGTTGCGCAGCAAGGCAGTCGAACAGGGTGCCAGCGTCGTACCGGCGGGTTCGCCCACGCAGATCGATGCCCTGCCGAGGGTCCGCTGGGCCCAGGAGTTCGAACAGCTCCGAGACGCATCCGACGCCTACCTGGCGGCGACCGGCTCGCGTCCCAAGATCTTCCTCGTGAACCTCGGTCCGGTAGCTGTGCACACCGCCCGCGCCACGTTCGCCAAGAACTTCTTCGAGGCAGGCGGCATAGAGGCCGTCACCGGGGAGGTCGGATCGAGCTCCGGCTATGACGACCCCGCCAGCGCAGTTCGTGATGTCCTCGCGGCTGGAGCCCATCTGGTCTGTCTTTGCTCGTCCGACGCCGTCTACGCCGAGCGAGCAGTCGAGTTCGCAACGGCACTGTCGGCGGCGGGGCTGACCCCGCTGTACCTGGCCGGCAACCCCGGTGACCGGCGAGAAGCAGAGCAAGAGGCAGGGGTGGCGGAGTTCATCCACGTGGGTGTCGACGTGCTCGACGTGCTGCGGAGGGCGCACGAGACGATCGGCACGCCAAGTGGAGCAGCGAAACGATGAGCCGCGTGTACGAACGATCAACGATGAGCAGGACAGTCCGATGAGCTTCCAGGTCCCAGACTTCTCCCAGATCGACTTCTCCCAGATCGACCTCCCCGGCGCAGCTGACGGTCGCCGGACCGCCGATGAGAACGCCGACGCGGCGACCCAGGCGGCAGCGTTCGACGCCGCGCCGACCTGGCACACGCCCGAGGGCATCGAGGTCAAGTCGCTCTACCGCGCGGCAGATCTGGAGGGCCTGGACTTCCTCGACACGTATCCGGGCGTGGCGCCGTTCCTGCGCGGTCCCTACCCGACGATGTACGTGAACCAGCCCTGGACGATCCGCCAGTACGCCGGCTTCTCGACAGCGGAGGACTCCAACGCGTTCTACCGCCGTAACCTGGCAGCCGGCCAGAAGGGCCTGTCGGTCGCCTTCGACCTGGCGACGCACAGGGGCTACGACTCCGACAACCCCCGCGTCGCGGGCGACGTCGGCATGGCGGGCGTGGCGATCGACTCGATCTACGACATGCGGGTCCTGTTCGACGGGATCCCGCTCGACAAGATGTCGGTGTCGATGACGATGAACGGTGCGGTGCTGCCCGTCCTGGCGTTGTTCATCGTCGCCGGCGAGGAGCAGGGCGTCGCGCACGAACAGCTCGCAGGGACCATCCAGAACGACATCCTCAAGGAGTTCATGGTCCGCAACACCTACATATATCCGCCGACACCGTCGATGCGGATCATCTCGGACATCTTCGCCTACACGTCGACCGAGATGCCCAGGTTCAACTCCATCTCCATCTCCGGCTACCACATGCAGGAGGCGGGGGCGTCGCTGGACCTCGAGCTCGCGTACACGATCGCTGACGGCATCGAATACATCCGCGCGGGTCGCGAAGCAGGCTTGGACGTCGACGCGTTCGCCCCGCGGCTCAGCTTCTTCTGGGCGATAGGCATGAACTTCTTCATGGAGATCGCCAAGATGCGCGCAGCGCGCCTGCTGTGGGCGAAGCTCGTGCGGGAGCACTTCGACCCGTCCAACTCGAAGTCGTTGTCCCTTCGCACGCACAGCCAGACGTCTGGTTGGTCGCTCACCGCTCAGGACGTCTACAACAACGTCGTGCGCACCTGCATCGAGGCGATGGCCTCCACGCAGGGGCACACCCAGTCGCTGCACACCAATGCGCTGGACGAGGCGCTCGCGTTGCCGACGGACTTCTCGGCCCGGATCGCCCGCAACACCCAGCTGTTCCTCCAACAGGAGTCGAACACCACCAAGGTGATCGACCCGTGGGGAGGCAGCTACTACGTCGAGCGACTGACCGCCGAGATCGCCCGGAAAGCCTTGGGTCACATCGCCGAGGTCGAGCAGCTCGGTGGCATGGCCAAGGCGATCGAGGCCGGCATCCCCAAGCTGCGGATCGAGGAGGCAGCGGCGAGGACCCAGGCGAGGATCGACTCCGGCCAGCAGCCTGTAATCGGTGTCAACAAGTTCCGCCTGGACGTCAACGAGCAGATCGACGTTCTCAAGATCGACAACTCGGCTGTGCGCGCAGGCCAGATCGCGAAGCTCGAGCGGCTGCGCGCCGAACGTGACGAGGCGGTCTGCCAGTCAGCGCTCGAAGCGTTGACCAACGCGGCGGCCTCGGGTGACGGCAACCTCTTGGACCTGGCGGTCGGCGCAGCGCGCGCCAAGGCGAGCGTCGGCGAGATCAGCGATGCTCTCGAGAAGGTCTACGGGCGTCATCGCGCCGAGATCCGTTCGATCTCGGGTGTGTACCGCGGGGAGCTCGGTGACAGCGGAGGGGTCGTGGACGACGTACGGGCCAAGGTCGAGGCGTTCGAGGCAGCCGACGGTCGTAGACCGCGGATCCTGCTGGCGAAGATGGGCCAGGACGGCCACGACCGTGGTCAGAAGGTGATCGCCTCTGCGTTCGCAGACCTGGGCTGGGACGTCGACATCGGCCCGTTGTTCCAGACCCCTGCCGAGGCGGCGCGCCAGGCCGTCGAGGCCGACGTGCACGTGGTAGGTGCCTCATCGCTCGCAGCTGGTCACCTCACGCTCGTGCCCGAGCTGCGCCAGGCGCTGGCTGACCTCGGCCGTGAGGACATCATGATCGTGGTGGGCGGCGTGATTCCGCCCCAGGACTACGACGAGTTGCTCGATGCAGGCGCTGTAGCGGTGTTCCCGCCGGGGACCGTGATCCACGAAGCGGCCGACGACCTGCTCGATCGCCTTGCCGAGCGCCACGGCTACACGCTGTCGGTCTGAGCGGGCCGGGCCAGCGGCCCAGTGCAGGTAGCTGGGTCAGTGCAGGTAGCTGGCCCAGTGCTGGTCGCCTCAGGCAGGGTCGATCGGTTCGCTGAAGTGCAGGACGATCGACTGGAGGCCGTGCGCGTACATGCGCATGGCCTCCGGCCCGACCCGTCGGTCCACCATCTCGGGTGAGGTGCGGTAGCGAAGGCAGAGCCCCTGGAACAACGAGTTCACGGCGATCAGCAGCATCTCGGTGCTGAACGGTGGACGAATCCGGCGGCCCTGGAGGTGCAGGTACAGCTCCATGAGCGGCGAGAACTCCTTCACGAGGGTCTCGTCGCCGCTCGCGAGCAACTCGGCGACCTCGGGATTGGCGGCGTAAACGTAGAAGCTGAACCGTGCGAAGAACGCCGGGTCGTCCTTGAGCGCGTCGAAGACGAAGTCCGCGTAGCGGTTCATGATCTCGCGGGGATCTCCGGCCAACAGGTCCTCGTCGGAGAGCAGCTCGTGGAGCTCGCGCACGCCGGCCTGACGGCTCTGTTCGAGCAGGCGTTGGAGAAGGTCCTTGCGGTAGTCCTCCTGTGACGGCCACACGTGGTAGACGGCACCTTTGGTGACACCCGCCCTATCGGCGATGTCGGAGACCTTCACGTTCGCGAGCGCGTCGACGGTGGCCGAACGGGACTCGTCGGCGGAGAAGGTGGTGACTATCTGTGCGCCGATCTCCAGGTAGTCGGCTCGTCGCTGCTCGGCGGTGGGTCGTGGCATCGGTCAGACTCCCGCTGGCTCGGAGAGAGGCTCGGTGTAGCCCTGGATGAGCGCCTCGGCAGCAGCAGCGAAAAGCGTCCAGCGCCCGTCGTCGAGCACCACGTCGGGTGTCCGGCCCGGGGCCACTCGGTGCTGCAGGCACAGTCCCTCGAGCAGTGAACCGATGGCGACGGCGACGTCCCACAGAGTCGCTCCATCGCTCACACGTCGGCCCATCGCCGCGATCGATTCCTCGAGAGCCGGCAGGACCACGTCGACCGACTCCCTGAAGGAGCGGTCGAGCTCCTCGCGGACCCGTTCGTCGTCAAGGTATGAGAAGAGGCTGATCCGGGCGAAGAAGGCGGGGTCGTCGCTGACGGAGTCGAACAGCGCGTTCGCGAACTCGCGTAGCGATGGCACCGGCCGGTTGGGGTCGGAGAACTCCTGCTGGACCGAGGCGACGCGATCTGCGCCGAAGAACTGGTTCGACTCGATCAGGTGCTCGAGCAGGTCATGCCAGAACGCCTCCTGGGAAGGCCAGACGTGGTAGAGCGCGCCCTTGGTCACTCCGGCGCGGTCGGCGACGTCGGCGAGCTTCACGTGTGCGAGGGCCAGCCCGGGATCCGAGCCACCGGCGTTGGAGGACTCAGCGACGATCTGAGCGCCCAGGTCCAGGTAGTCGATGCGTCGTTGTTCCTTGGAGCGTCGGGTCATCGTCGATCGGGGTAGCCGGGGGCGGGCATGCGGAAAGCCTATGGCAGCGCACATGGCTGCCATGACCGGGGCGACGGGTAGTGTGCCGCCCGATGGCAGGCCTACTGACGGTCGACGAGTACGTCCGCGGCGTCCGCGCGGGCGACCCCGCGGTCCTGGCCCGGACCATCACGCTGGTCGAGTCGTCCAACCGGTCTCACCGTCAGCTCGCCCAGCAAGTCGTGCTGGCCCTGCTGCCGTTCAGCGGTGGAGCACATCGAGTCGGTGTCACCGGGGTTCCTGGCGTGGGAAAGTCGACGTTCATCGACCAACTCGGTGTGAACCTGACCTCGGAAGGTCACCGCGTGGCGGTGCTGGCGGTGGATCCGACGAGCTCTCGCACGGGTGGTTCGATCCTGGGCGACAAGACTCGTATGTCACGACTGGCGGTCGACCCGAACGCGTTCATCCGGCCGTCCCCCGCAGGTTCGACCCTCGGCGGGGTCGCCCGAGCCACCCGCGAGACGATCCTGGTGGTCGAGGCAGCGGGCTACGACGTCGTGCTGGTCGAGACGGTGGGAGTAGGCCAGTCCGAGACGGTCGTTGCCGACATGGTCGACTTCTTCCTTGTCCTCATGCTCTCGGGTGCGGGAGATGACCTGCAGGGCATCAAGAAGGGTGTGCTGGAGCTCGCTGACATGGTGGCGATCAACAAGGCAGACGGCGACAACCGTGAGCGGGCGGAGTTGGCGGCTGCTGACTACCGCGGCGCACTGCACCTGATGCGCCCTGCTTCACCGAACTGGAGTCCTCCGGTGGTCACCTGCTCGGGACTCACAGACCTGGGCCTGGGCGAGCTGTGGGAGCAGATCGAGATCCACCGGGAGAAGCTCGGCGCGTCGGGTGAGCTCGACGAGCGGCGTCGGCTCCAGCAGGTCCGGTGGATGTGGTCGATGCTCGACGACCGCCTCCGCGACGACCTGCGTGCCAACGAAACGGTGACGGCGAGTCTCGAGCACCTCGAGTCGAGGGTTCGCAGCGGTGAGCTGACGGCCACGATGGCGGTCGACGAGGTCTGGGACCTGTACGTGGCTCTCCGCTGATCAGCGCTGCGACCTGAGCGGTACTGCAGCTGGGCAGTACCGCGAGCTGAGCAGAACTGCCACTTGCCGGCTGCCGCCGGAGGTGTTCCCATTCCTCAAGTGCGTCGGCGGGCGATGTTCGAAGTCACGATCGCGCTCCTGGTCGGGGCCGTGGTGGGCACGGGCGCGCATGCCTTGTGGGGCACGCCGTCCGCAGCCGGCGCGCCGGTCCAGGTTGCCGGGGCGACGATGTCGCGTGAAGGCGTGGAGTCCGACGACGTCCAACGGTTCGCCGGATCCGTGGTGGCGCTGCACGCGTCGGGTTGCGGGGTCACACGACAGGGAACCGGCGTGCTGGTCCGTGATGTCGACGGTTCGGTGCACCTGGTCAGCAACGCACACGTGGTTGCCGGTTCGACGACTGTCCGCGCGGTGTTCGCCGACGGCACCGCGCTGGACGTCGCGGTCCTCGGCTCCGTGCGTGGCCGTGACGCCGCGCTGATGGACCCGGACGGGCTTCTCGATGCCGGTGCAGAACCGATCGACATCGGCGCGGTCGCGGGGGTAGGTGACAGGGTGAGCGTGGTCGGGTTCCCCGCCGGCCAGTTCCGCGCCGAGGTGGCGGATGTCCAGGACGAGCAGCTTCGCGCCGGCTACGGCTCGGCGGCCGAAGTGCTGCTCGTCGGTGTTGCTGCCGAAGGTGGGCATTCCGGTGGTGCGGTGCTCGACAGCTCGGGCGACCTGGTCGGACTGATAGCGGCACGTGATCCGGGGTCGGGGCGGATCGTCGCCTATCGGATCGGTGACGTTCTGGGCGAGCCGCTCGGGGGGATGCCGCGCTGCTGAGGCCCGCGCTGCTGAGTTCAGCGAGCGTCTGCAGCGGCGAGCGCTGCTTCGACGGCGTTGAGCATTCGTGCCGAGCAACCCGCCAGGTCCGCCGGCGGGATGACCTCCTCGACAAGGCGGTCTGTGATCTCGCGGAACGCCCGGGCGGCGGGACCGTCGCCGAGCGCGACGGGCCGACCATGGTCTCCGCCCTCTGCCACCGCGGGCTCGATGGGGATGTGTCCCAGCAGCGGGATGCCTGCCTCGGCGGCCAGGCGTTCACCTCCGCCGGAGCCGAACAGGTGGTGCTCGCGGCCCTCGTCGTCCACGTAGACCGACATGTTCTCGATCACCCCGGCGATGCGCAGGTAGTTCTTGCGTCCCATGTCGACAACCCGAACGGCGACGCTCTGCGCAGTGAGCGAGGGTGTGGTCACGACGATCATCTCGGCGCGCGGGAGCAGGCGAGCGAGGCCCATCTGCACGTCGCCCGTTCCAGGGGGCATGTCGATCAGGAGGTAGTCCAGGTCACCACCCCAGTCGACGTCCTCCAGGAAGTGCTGGACAGCTCGGCTCAGCATCAGACCACGCCACATCAGCGCGGAGCCTTCCTCGTCGACCAGGAAGCCCATCGACACGACGCGCAGCTCGCCTTCTCCGACCTTCAGCCGGTGCGGCGCGATCTTGTTGCCCTCGGCGTTCTCGGACGCCTCGAGCCGGCCCTCGAGGCCGAGCATGCGCGGCACCGAGAAGCCCCAGATGTCGGCATCCATGACACCGACGCTGAATCCCCGGTCGGCCAGCGCGGCGGCCAGGTTGACGGTGACCGACGACTTGCCGACGCCACCCTTGCCGGACGAGATCATGACCACCTTCGTGGTGGGGGCGATCGCGGTCTGCTCGGGTCGCTCGGCGATGCGCCGGCGAGCGCGATCCATGGCGGTGGCCTTCTCCTCCTGGTTCAGCTCGGACCAGTCGATGCGGACCCTTGTCACCCCAGGGAGGTTGGCGATCCTCGCACGGATGTCCTTCTGGATCTGCGCCCTCAGCGGACAACCGCTGGTGGTCAGAGCGACCTGGACGTGCACCACGCCGTCGGGATCGATGCGGGCACCCTTGGCCATTCCCAGCTCCACGATGTCGAGACCCAGCTCGGGGTCGATGACGCCGCGGAGGAGCTGCATCACCTCATCCGGGGTGGGGGGAGCGGCGGAGTCGGGAGCCATACCAAGCATTTTACCGGGTTTCACCGTGTTATTTCATCCCCTGGTTGTACGATTGGAAGCGTGTCCACATCTGAGCGTCGCCTGGATCTCCTCAAGACCCTCGGGGACAACACGCGCTACGCCATCTACCTGGAGCTGGCCCGCTCACCCCGCCCGCTGGCGACCTCGGAGGTGGCCGAGACGCTGGGGCTTCACGCCAACACGGTCCGCCCCCACTTGGAGCGCATGCGCGACGTCGGACTGCTCGAGTCACGGCCCGACACCCGTGGCGCGGTCGGCCGTCCCCAGAAGCTCTACAGCGTGTCGGCCGACGCTCCGTCGCTGGGTCTGGAACCACCTGTCTTCCCGATGCTGGCCCGGATGCTGCTGTCGATGGCCGTCGTCGCCGGAATCGACGGCGAGGCCGCGTTGGACGCGGGCAAGGTCGAGGGCGAGCGTCTCGCACACCGTGCCAGGCCGGCGTCCACCTGTGCCGATGCCGCGGTTCGGATGCTCGACGAGCTCGGCTTCGATCCGGCGCGCGTGGATGAGGACGACGCTGTGAACGTCGCTTTCACGCACTGCCCGTTCGGCGAGTTGGCCGAAGCGCAACCCGACCTCGTCTGTGCGCTTCACCGGGGACTTCTCGAGGGATTCGTCGACGAAGTCGGCGGCGCCCGGGTCGAGTCGTTCTCGGATCTGTCGCAGCGGGTGCCGTGCACGGCACGACTGGCCACTGGCTGACTCCGAGCTTCATGAGACGGTGTGCTTCGACCCGCGATCGCCGCTCGTCGAACGGGCTGCTGTTGTTGACACGGCCATCACCGTTACAATTCAGGTGACTCGCCTGCCCGACGTGGAGGAACCACTGTGATCACCCTGACCGACAGCGCCGCCGACAAGGTCAAGCAGCTCATCTCCGCCGAGGGCGACGAGAGCCTCGCTCTGCGCGTCGAGGTCCGCGCCGGGGGCTGCTCAGGCTTCGCGTACGAGATGTACTTCGATTCCGACGTGGCGAGCGACGACCTGACCGTGGAGCAGGGCGGAGTCCGGGTTCTCGTCGATCCGGCTTCGGCACCGCTGCTGACCGGTGCGACGCTGGACTACAAGGACGGCCTCGACCAGTCCGGCTTCGCCATCACCAACCCCAACGCCCAGAAGACCTGCGGCTGCGGCCAGTCCTTCAGCTGAACCTCCCGCATCTGTGATGCGATACCGCGGGAGTCACCGCGATCTCGCATCACAGAACATGTGATCTCTGAGCTCTCAGCTGCGGCAGTCAGACCGCCAAGGCGAGCATCTGATCCATCTCGACGCGGTCCACGACCACATCGCCGCGGGCGACGAGCGTGTTGGCGGCATCGGTCACGAAGAGACTCGGCTCCCACAGCATGTCGTAGGCGAGGGGGAGCGGCGCCAGGGTCGCGTCGGCGAGATCGGGTACAGCCTTGGGGTTCTTGTACACCTCGGAGTGGATGACGATCAGGTCTTCGCGACCGCCGACCTGCTCGATGAGCAGATCCAGGATCGGGCCGCACGCGGACGTGCGGCAGTACGCCGGTGACGCCAGCAGGACCACCACCGGTTTGCCTGTACCGAGCGCGCTCTCCAGGTTCACCGTGTGGAACGGGCACTCGGGCGACAGCGTGCAGATCGGATCGACGTCGAGCGTCTGGTCGCGCGTCGGGGTCGGAGCGGGCGGGAGCACCGACCCGACGAGCGGCTGCATGACCTTGTCGACCGGGTAGACCTGCACCTGGGACTCCAGGTCGACGCCGTCGTAGGACGCGCGGACGTCGTAGATGCCAGGAGTGGGGAGCGTCGCGTACAGCGGGAGGTACGCACGGGGCACACCCTCGTCGTGGACCTGGACCTCGACCGGATCGCCAACAACCTGTCCCTCGAGCGAGATCTCGAAGGTGAGCGGTCCGTCGATCGCGGTGAGCGGCACACCCTCACCGTCGATCAGCGTGTACGGCATGCGAGAGAGGGTCCCGGCGGCGAGGAACGCGATGTCGCGGGGGAAGAGCGGCTGGAGCCTGTACTCGTCCTGGTCAACAGCGGTGGACTCCGACTCGCTCTCGGTGCTGCACCCGGCGACCAGTCCGCCGATGGCGATGGCACCGAGACCGGTAGCTCCCAGCCGGATGAGGGACCGCCGACCGAGGGTCGTCGGATCTGTGCGGGGCGGCAGGTGGAGGTGCTCAGTGGTCGGACGTGTAGTCACCACCAGAAACTACAGCGCCACCTGTGATCTTCCAGAGCGTGGGTCGGTACGCTCTCAGCCGTTCCTCTCAGAGCGCGACTGGAGTCGACATGTCATCACCGCCATACACACCGCTGTACCGCGCCGGTGACTGGGCCTGCATCTCGGGGCAGATCGGCCTGGGCGAATCGGGTCTCGTCGATGGCTTCGCCGCGCAGCTCCGCCAGATCTTCGAGAACCTCGACACCCTGCTCACCCAGAACGGAGTCGAACGATCGCAGATCGCCAAGACGACGGTGTTCCTGGCCGACATGTCCGACTACGCCGAGCTCAACGAGATCTACCTGGAGTTCTTCGGCGAGCACCGCCCCGCACGCTCAGCTGTGGCGGTTGCCGAGCTGCCCTTCGCAGCCAGGGTCGAGATCGAGGCCTGGGCATACCTGGGCAGCTGACAGCTGTCGGACACGAGGATGTGGCCGATCCGGTGTCGGCTGGGGCACACTTGTCGTCATGATCGGACCGCTCCTGATCGTCCTCACCCTGCTGATCGTCCTGCCGATCTCGTTCTTCGTGATCGGCACGCTCATCTCCGTGCTGCTGGGCCATGGGCTCCGCATGGAGGGCGAGTACATGAACGAGGGCAGCGAGCTCATCGAGCTCAACACCTGATCAGGTACCGGTCGCAGGCGGAGGACCGGTGACCCGCGTGCTCGTCGTCGACGACGAGCCCCAGATTCGCAAGGCGCTCAAGGTCAACCTCGAGGCCCGCTCCTACGAGGTGGTGGTTGCATCCACCGGCGAGGAGGCCCTGGTGCTGGCAGCCGACACGCACCCCGACGTCGTACTTCTCGACCTGGGGCTACCCGGGATCGACGGCATGGGAGTGATCGAGGGGATCCGCGGCTGGAGCGAGATGCCGATAATCGTTCTGTCGGTCCGCGGCGAGGAGTCGGACAAGGTCGCGGCGCTGGACGCCGGAGCGGACGACTACGTGAGCAAGCCGTTCGGCATGGGTGAGCTGCTTGCTCGCATGCGCGCCGCGCTGCGGCGTCGGCGCGACGAGCCGGTGGATCCGTTGATCGTCACCGCGGACTTCCGGATCGACCTGTCAACGACCAAGGCAACGCTCATCACCGGCGGAGTGGAGCAGGACGTCCGCCTCACCCCGATCGAATGGGGCCTTCTCGAGCAGCTCGTCCGCAACCCCGGTCGGCTCGTGTCCCAGCGTCACCTCCTGCACGAGGTCTGGGGACCGCAGTACGACAGCGAGACGAACTACCTGCGTGTCCACATGGCGAACCTGCGTCGCAAGCTCGAGCCCGAGCCGTCCAAGCCGCGCTACTTCGTCACCGAGCCAGGCATGGGATACCGGTTCGAACAGGGCCAGTAGGACCAGGGCATGTGAGAGCAGGGCATGTTGCGGTGGCGTGATGCCGACCGCGTGAAGTTTCGGCAGGCTTGCGCCAAGTTCGCGTAAAGGCTCTTCCCCGGGGTCGGTGGGGCGGCGTACGACTGGTCCATGACCACGAACGCCGCACTTCTCTCAGCCACAGATTCGTTGTCCATCGGTGGTGTCCGCGGCCTGATCACCGTGTTCGGAACCCTGGCCTTCGTCGCGTTGTGCTTCGGCCTGGTCGAGTTCCTCGACCGCCGCACGACCGAGCATCACGGAGCGGCGACGGGAAGCTTCCAGGAGCAGACACCTGCGCCTGATACCCACATCGGTGAGACGCTCGCACGTCGAACTGGCACAGGCCGCGACCGAGCATCGCTCGACCAGTCGCTGATCACAGCGGCGTTCGGGGCTGTCGGTGCAGTGCTAGTGGCGGCGGCCCTCAACCCGCTCAGCGAATCGATCGATCAGGCATCGGTGGCCCTGGCGCTGGTGTTGGTCGTGACCGCCGCGGCCGCGGCCGGAGGCCGCATCGCCGCTGCGTCGACGTCGGCCGTGGCCGCGCTCTCGTTCAACTTCCTGCACGCACCCCCGCTCTACAGCTTCCACATCCGCGGCACAGCGGACGTGGTCACGAGCGTTCTGATGGTCGTAGTGGGAGTCGCTGTCGGTGAGGTGGCGGTACGTCGATTCCGGACAGTTTCACGGGGCGACAGCGCCCAAGAGAGGAGCAACTGATGAAGGACCTGATAGTGGTCCTGATGACGGTCGGATTCTTCGCGGCGTGCGTCGCGTACGTGGCGTTGTGCGACCGCATCGTCGGTGCTGACGGGACGGAGGGCGACGCTGGCGCACCGAACGGTGCCGCCACTGGTGCCGCGTCGCGGCCAGCGATGTCGGTTGCGGTCGATGTGGAGGTGTCGTGATGATCCTGGCATTCGGATGGCAGGACGTCACCGCGCTCGTACTGGCGGTGCTAG
>CAYVDN010000004.1:28141-108050 GCA_964450685.1 uncultured Microthrixaceae bacterium | reverse complement strand
CTCGCGTTCCTGTCAGTCGGATTGCTGGTCGGCTCGTTCGCCCGCACCGAGGAGTCGGCATCGGCCGCGGTGAACCTGATCGTGTTGCCGATGGCCTTCCTGTCAGGCGTGTTCTTCCCCATAGACGACATGCCCGACTGGGTACAGAAGACCGCCGAGGTCATGCCGATGCGACACCTGAGCACCGGGCTGCTCGACGTGTTGGTCCGCGACGGCGGGATCGACGCGATCCTGCTGCCGATGGCGATCCTGCTCGGCTTCGCCGCGGTCTTGACGCTGATAGCCACCAGGGTCTTCTCCTGGGACACCTGAGCTGTTCCTGGCGCCGAACCGGGGTGGCGACGCCGCTCAGGCAGCGGCGCGGGTGCGGCGCAGGAGCGGGTCGGCCATTCCGAGCAGCCTGTCGGCGGCTCTCATGGCGATCCCCCCAGTACCCGGGGTATCGGAGTCGACCAGGTTTCCCATGACCTGCAGGGTGAGGTTGGCGATGCCCTGGGTTCCGACCGCTGCCCTGAGCCCGCTGCGCAGGATCGTCGGGTGCCCGATCAGGAACGAGAAGCGTCGACCGGTTCGCAGGAACGAGTCGAAGCGCTCACCGAGGTGTCGGTCGTAGCGTGCGGGTGCACCCACGGGTCCGTCCAGGAACATGTCGGCGGCGAGCATGCCGGATTCGAGCCCGTAGTCGATCCCCTCGCCGTTCATCGGGTTGACCAGCCCCGCAGCGTCACCGATGGCCACCCACCCGGGCCCGTGGCGGCGAACGGTGCTCATCGGCAGGCGCCAGGCCCGAGGCCGTTCCAGGTCTGGGCCCAGGTCCCAACTGTCCTGCACCAACGAGCGGTAGCTGTCCTGCAATCTGTTCAGGTTGAGCGACTTGAACCCCTTCATGGTCGACAGCGCACCTACGCCGATGTTCACCGTCCCGTCGCCACAGGGGAACATCCATCCGTACCCCGGGACGGCTACCCCCTGTTCGTCACGCAGCGTGAGACATGCCTCCAGGTACCGCTCGGCATGGCGGGGTGACTCTGCGTATGTGCGTATCGCCAGACCGAACGGTTCGTCGGGGTCACGCTCGGCGCCGAGCATCCTGGCGACGCTGCCGGGTGCTCCCGCAGCGACGATCACCATCGGAGCCGACCACAGACGGTCGTCGACCCGGACACCGGTCACCCGCGCACCGTCCATGACGGGCAACGCCTCGTGATGCCAGAGCAACTCCGCTCCGGCTTCGCCCGCCAGGCCCATGAGCCGCTCGTCGAGCAGGCGCCGCGGCCACACCGCCCCGTGTGCTGGGAACGGCGCGATGCCCGGCCACGGGAGCTGCCGCTGGGTCCTGTTCGCGATCATCCTCAACCCGTCGATGCGGTGGGCGTCTCCAAGGTCGACCCCCAACTCGCCCAACGCACGCACCGCTCGCGGGGTCAGGCCATCGCCGCAGATCTTGTCCCGACCCTGCTCACCCTTCTCGAACACGGTGACCCGGGCGCCGCCGCGGGCGGCGCGGATCGCTGCGGCCGCACCCGCCGGGCCGCCACCGATGATCAGAAGGTCACGCCGTTCGACCGAGCTCACGGCGCCAGTCTGTGCCGGAGCCGGCCCCGGACCCCAAACGGGCGGTCAGGCGGACCGCGAGCAGAGAGTGGCTGGCTGAGCGAGACTGGCGACCTCACCGAGCCGCAAGGGGGAACGATGCTCGTACCGCTCACCGTCAGAGACCACCTGGACCGTGCCGAAGCCGTCTACGGCGACCGGGTCGGGATCGTCGACGAACCCGACCAGCCGGCAGCTTCGTTCGGGTCCATGACCTACCGCGACATCGCTCGCAGGTCGCGGGCGTTCGCCGCCGGCCTGGAGTCGCTCGGCGTGCCCCAGGGTGGGCGTGTAGCGATCGTGTCGCACAACTCGTCGCGTCTCCTGACCGCTCTCTACGGCGCCCCCTACTCGGGCCGGGTCGCGGTCCCGGTCAACTTCCGCCTCCACGCCGACGAGGTCCGCTACATCGTCGGGCATTGTGGAGCACAGGTGCTGCTGATCGACCCGGAACTCAAGGAGCAGCTCGAATCGGTCGACGCGCCCCACAAGTTCGTGATCGGCGACGAGTCCGACCGGGTGCTCTACCGCGACGACCTGGACTTCTCGCCGTGGCAGGCCGATGAGAACGCCACCGCGACGATCAACTACACGAGCGGCACGACGGCTCGGCCAAAGGGCGTCGAGATGACGCACCGCAACCTGTGGGTGAACGCGGCGGTGTTCGGCTGGCACGCCGGGGTCGACGACCGGGACGTGTACCTGCACACGCTCCCGATGTTCCACTGCAACGGCTGGGGTATGCCGTACACGACAGCGGCCATGGGGGTCCGTCAGGTGGTGCTCCGCAAGGTCGACGGCCACGAGATCCTCCGACGGGTCCGGGACCACGGTGTGACGCTCATGTGCGGAGCACCAGCCGTGGTGGCGATGGTCCTCGACGCGGCGGCCGACTGGGAGGGACCGATCCCGGGTGACGGGAGCGACGGGAGTCGACGGGTGCGGATCATCGTCGCCGGTGCCCCTCCGCCGTCGCGCACCATCGAACGCGTCGAGGCCGAGCTCGGATGGGAGTTCATCCAGATCTACGGGCTGACCGAGACAGCCCCGCTGCTGACCATGAACCGCGGCCGTTCCGAATGGGACGAGCTCGACACCTCCGAGCGAGCACGCAAGCTGGTGCGAGCGGGTGCCCCGGTGCTCGGCACCCGACTCCGGGTCGACGACGACGGCGAGCTGCTCGCGGCGAGCAACACGGTGCTGAAAAGCTACTGGGATCAGCCGGTCGAGACCGCGGCGGCGCTCGAGGGCGGCTGGTTCCACACCGGTGACGGCGCCACCATCGATGGCGAGAGCTACGTCACGATCCAGGACCGCAAGAAGGACGTGATCATCTCGGGCGGTGAGAACGTCTCGTCGATAGAGGTCGAGGACGTCCTGTTCGGCCATCCGGACGTGGCCGAGGTGGCCGTGATCGGCATCCCGGACGATCGCTGGGGTGAGACGATCAAGGCCCTTGTCGTGCTCAACCCCGGATCGGCTGCCACCGAACGCGACCTGATCGACCACTGCCGTTCACGGATAGCCCACTACAAGTGCCCGACGTCGGTCGAGTTCCGTGACGAGCTCGCCCGTACCGCGACCGGCAAGTTGCAGAAGTTCAAGCTGCGCGCCCCCTACTGGGACGGGCGCGACCGGCAGGTCAACTGAGTCCCCCGAGGAGACGCTGATGGGCTGGTACGAGGACAGGGTCCTGCCGAGGATCATCGAGGTGACCTGCGGCAACAAGGGGATGGACCGCTACAGGCGCAGGACCGTCGAGGGGCTGTCCGGCACTGTCGTCGAGATCGGGTTCGGGTCGGGTTTCAACGCACCCCTGTACCCGCCCGAGGTGACCACGGTTCTCGCCGTCGAGCCGTCGGCCTTGGCCCGCGAACGATCCCTGCCCCGCTGCGACGCTTCCACCGCACAAGTGGAGTTCGTCGGGATCGACGGTCAGCGCATACCGATCGACGACGCCAGCTGCGACGGGGCGTTGGCCACTTTCACCCTGTGCACCATCCCGGACGTCTCCGCGGCACTCGCCGAGGTGCACCGTGTCCTCCGACCGGGTGGACGATTCCACTTCCTGGAGCACGGCCGGGCACCCGACGAGTCGGTCAGGCGTTGGCAGCGTCGACTGGAGCCGGTGCAGCACCGCCTCGGCGGTGGCTGTCACCTGACCCGTGACGCCGAGTCGATGGTCAGCGACGCCGGCTTCGCGGTGGAGTCCGTCGAACGGCGTTACGTCCGGGGACCCAAGCCGATGTCGTACTTCACCCTCGGCCACGCGGTCCGCCTGCCCGGGTGATCCGCCGGGCCGGAGCTCAGCGCGCCGGACGCAGGTCGACGGTCGCCGAGCCCGGCTCGGGAGGTAGATCCACAACCAGTTCCCAGCGGCCGTCGACCACGTCCATGGCAACCTCGTCACAGGTCGCAGACATGCCAGGACCGGAGCAGACCCGTGCCGTCACGACCTGGGCGTTCGACCAGCCGACAAGGACCACCCGCTCCGAGGCTCCGGCCAGTCGTACCCGCACTGCACCTTCACGCTCCTCCACGTCGCTGACCAACTGACGGCCCGCGGTCGCGTAACGCGTGGCGTCCCCGAACACCGCCAGGCGGTCGTCGAGAAGCAGCGGGGCGAAGACGTGCAGCGCCCAGCCCTTCGGTTCGATCTCGATGGGCAGTCCGTCGGCGTGGACCTCGGTGTCGACGAGCCCGACGGTTCTGCTCAACCAGTCGAGCACCGCAGCGCTACGGACGGGCGCTCCCGTGGAATCGGCAGGTGCGTCCTGGCCCAGGTCGGGCAGCCTCAGGACGGTCGTGAGCGCCCCGCTGCCGTCGTGGCAGTGCATGGTCACCACGTACGACCATCGACCGGCGCGGTGGACGCTGTGGCTGGCACCGACGACCAGTTCCGGTTCGAGCACACCGTGGCGGGCGAAGCATCGTCCTATCGCCGCGATCGGTGCGTCGGGAGCCACGAGCAGACCGTCGGCCCTTGCGGTGCGCAGCACCAGCTCCCTGGATGCAGCGCCGAGCGGGTCGCCGATGCCGACCGGCCCGGCCGACAGCGCCGCTAGCGCCGCCTCTGCTGCAGGATCGGTACTGCCCCCATGACCATCGCTGCGGAACACGTCCTTGTACGGCCACAGACCCAGCGGGCGCGCCAGCGCGTTGGTGTAGAGGAACCACGCCCACAACAGCTCCGGCGGTACCAGGTATCCATGATCACCCGATGTGCGGATGGAGGTCACCTGGCTCAGATGCGTCGTGGCCATGATGTCGGCCGGGGTCGCCATGCACCACTGAGCGGTCATACCCCGCTTTGCGAGCGCGTCGTCAAGGTCCTCCTGCCAGCGACGCGCCCGGCCCGGCTGCTCGCGCAATCCCCGTACCCCGAGGAAGCACTCGACCAGCCAGTCGTGCTCGAAGGTCTGGACACCCCAGGAGACGGCCTGGTCCAGGTAGCGCTCGTACAGCGAGACATCCACGGGGTGTGCGTACTCGCCGTCGACCCAGCACTCATGGTCGGCGAGATACGGCGAGTCGGACGACAGGTGGCGGCAGTGTGCGACGAGCGGCGGTTCACCCATCTCCCGACGCAGCTCTGCGATGCCGCCGGGAAGGATGTCGTCGCGCGCTTCCCAACGCGACAATCCGGTGGGTGGCACGTCCCAGGCGTCGGTGTCGAACGGCCTGATGGCCCGGTGCGGGTAGAACCACGAGTCCAGCTGCACTGCTTTGAAGGGCACGTCGCGTACGCGCAGGTCGGCCAGCGTGTCGACCAGGGTCTCGGTGACGCTCCGACGGCCGTCGCCATCAGGGGAGGGTTCTGTGCGGTACCAGTAGGCGGCGCCGTTGTCGGTCCAGTAGGAGACGTGCGACCCGAGGGCGTCGATCCCACGCGGCAGCCGGTGGGTGCCCGCCCGGTCGACCAGCAGCTGCGCCCATCGGTCCAGGCAGTCACGCGCATCCGTTCCACCGACCAAGGCGAGCTCCGTTCCGAAGCCCCGCGGCACCGATGTCAGATCACCATGCCAGCCACAACGGATGCCGTCGGACGAATGCTCCGGGTCGGCGGCGACGGCGATGATCTGCTCGTGGAACTCGTCGAGCGGCGCCAACAGCAGGGCGCCTGCATCGGCGATGCACAACATTGGCATCACCACCGATGGGCGGAACGGCCAGAACGTCCACCCGGCGAAACCGACGTCCGACGCGGTGGGCAGCGCGAACTCCATGTACTGGTAGCCGAACGCCGACGCGTCGTCCGGCACGCCACCCGCCAGCCGTGCCGAAGGGTCGAACACCGGCCAGGAGACACAGGGCGAGGCGAACTCCGCGGTGGCAAGTCCGTCGTCGACACCGACTGGTGCACGGAGCGAGAAGACCAGCAGCGGCTGGTCTTCGTAGGCGGCGAGCGACGCGTCGATCCGGGGCGATGCGCTCCGGTCGGCCAGCCAGATCGATGCCTTCCACTCCCCCAGGTCGTCCACACCCCTGATGTTGCGCGGGTCGTCGAGCGGGACGACGCGATCACCGATCCGGAATCCACCCGGGCCGAACCAGTCGTCATGACCGGCCCAGGAGATTCGCACAGCACCGTCGGCGACGACAGCGCTGAGACCGCCGGCAGCGTCGAGGCGATGTCCGGAGAGGTCGATGTCGTCGGGCATCGGCGCAGTCTTCCACCACGCGGCGGCCGACTTACCTACACTGCGGCGCGATGCTGCACAGGGCCCACGCCACAACTCGACTCGCCGTGTTGTGCTCGGTGTTGCTCGCAGCGCTCGTGGGGATCGGGGCCAACAGCTCGGCGTCGGCCCAGGAAGGAACCACCACGACAGCCGCGCCATCGACAGCCGTACCATCGACAACGGTGCAGTCGACGCGGATCGTCGCGACGCTCACCGTCGGCGACGACCGAGCTCCGGTCGAAGGTGTCGAGATGGTCGTGTCGTTGGATGGCAGCGAGATCGGCCGGGCGGCCTCGGACGCCGACGGAGTGGCCGTGGTAGTGGTTCCCGGTGCGGGCACCTACGACGTCAGCTTGGAACGCTCGACGCTGCCGGACGACGTCGTCATCGCGGAGGGAGCGCCTTCGGAGCTCTCGCCTCGTGTGCGCGGGGGGAGCGACAGGTCGGTCATCTTCCGGCTCGAGACGAAGGGCACCTCGACCGAGCGGTCCGGCTCCTCGACGCCTGAGCGGGTGGCGAGCCTGCTCGCCAGCGGGGTCCGTCTGGGCCTTGTGATCGCGCTGGCGGCGGTCGGGCTGTCGCTGATCTTCGGGACCACCGGGCTGACCAACTTCGCGCACGGGGAGTTGCTGGCATTCGGCGCGATCGTGGCCTGGTACCTCAACTCGCCCTCGGGTGGGCTCGGTCTGCCGCTGATGATCGCGACCCTCGGGGCGGTCATCGCCACGAGTGCGTTCGGTGCGTCGTTCGAACTCGGCGTCTACCGACCCCTGCGCAGACGGGGCATGCCGGTGGTGTCGCAGATGGTCGTCTCGATCGGCCTGGCGTTCGCCTTCCGGTACATGTTCAGCGCCGTGTTCGGATCCAGCACCAAGCAGTACTCGCAGTACGCGGCACAGGCACCGTCGCTGCACTTCGGGCCGGTGGCGCTGCGCCCGAAGGACCTGGTCATCTCTCTCGTCGCTGCAGCCGCGCTCATCGCAGTCGGACTGTTCCTCCAGCGGGCGCGGCTGGGCACCGCGATCCGTGCCGTTTCTGACAACCGGGACCTGTCGGTGGCGTCGGGCATCGACGACAAGCGGGTGGTGCTGATCGTGTGGACCATGTCGGGAGCCATGGCGGGGCTGGCCGGCGTGATGATGGGGTCGAGCGAAGCGGTCGGCTACTCGATGGGGCAGCGCCTGCTGCTGATCATGTTCGCTGCCGTGCTGCTGGGCGGACTGGGCACGACCTTCGGCGCGATGTTCGGAGGACTTTTCGTGGGGATCGTGTCGGACCTCTCGACGCTGTGGCTCGACGCGGACCTGAAGATCGTCGTAGCCCTGGCGACCCTGATCGCCGTGCTTCTGATCAGGCCACAGGGCGTCTTCGGCGTCAGGGCGAGGACCGCATGAACCTGGGCTCGGCAATCATCGACGGAATCCGCGAGGCACTCGGCGTCCAGGGCGCCTACTACGCCCTGGCGGCAGTCGGACTCAACCTCCAGTTCGGCTACGCAGGGCTGTTGAACTTCGGCCACGTCGCCTCGGCGATGGTCGGTGCTTACGGCGCGGCGATCGTCGTCGACAACGGCGGGTCGCTCTGGGTCGGCATCGTCGTCGGCATACTGGCGGCGGGTCTCCTGGGTCTGCTCATGGGCATGCCGACGCTGCGACTTCGTGCCGACTACCTGGCCATCGCCACGATCTCGGTCGCCGAGATCATCCGCGTGGTGATCAACTCGAACCGGACCCAGTCCGTCACCGGCGGACCTATCGGCATCACCGGCGTCGCGGCTGACTTCTACGCGATCAACCCGATCCCACCGGGCCGCTACGGCATCGGCTCGCTCACCTACAACCAGAACACACTCTTCACGATGATCGTCGGCTGGTCGCTGGTCGCTCTCGCGTGCCTGCTCGTCTGGTCGCTGACCCGCAGCCCGTGGGGGCGTCTGCTCAAGGCGGTCCGCGAGGACGAGGAGGCGACCAGGGCGCTCGGCAAGAACGTCTTCTCGATGAAGCTCCAGGCGTTCGTCATCGGTTCTGTCATCGGCGGAATGGCAGGAATCCTCTTCACGTTCGACGGCGGATTCGTAAAACCCGACTTCTTCCTGGCCCAGACGACCTTCAACTGGTACCTGGTGGTCATCCTCGGCGGTGTCGCCACGGTGTTCGGACCGCCGCTGGGAGCGATGGTGTTCTGGTTCGCGATAGCCCTGTTCAACGGGCTGCTCACCCAGGCGATCGGAACCGAGGGATGGTGGTTCCTGGAATCGACCGACACCGGCGCCATCCGCTACGTGGCGGTCGGTGTGGCCGTGGTCCTGCTGTTGGTCTTCCGACCCCAGGGACTGCTGGGCAACAAGGAGGAGGCTCAGATCGGTGACCACTGACGTCATCCTCCGAGCCGAGGGCGTGCACCGCTCGTTCGGCGGTGTGCGCGCCGTCGACGTGGAGCACTTCGAGATCGAGCGTGGCACGATCGTCGCGCTGATCGGGCCGAACGGCGCCGGCAAGACGACGTTCTTCAACGTGCTGACCGGGTTCGAGAGAGCTGACGGCGGGACATGGAACTTCGAGGGCCAGGACTTGGCCGGGCGGCCGGCGTACGCGATCGCCCGGGCGGGGATGATCCGCACCTTCCAGTCCGCTCGGGTCTTCCCACGCCTGAGCGTGGTGGACAACGTCCGTTTGGGCGCCCAGGACCAGCGCGGCGAACAGCTGCTGCGCTCGGTGTTCCCGTGGTCGTGGAGGTCACAGGAGTCGTTGCTCGAGGAGCGCGCCCGCGAGCTGGTCGACTGGGTCGGGCTCGGAGCCAAGGCGAGCGACTTGGCGGGGACCCTCTCGGGCGGGCAACGCAAGCTCCTGGACCTGGCACGAGCAGTAATGGCGTCACCGACGCTGTTGATGCTCGACGAGCCGATGGCGGGGGTGAACCCTGCCCTGCGCCAGGCGTTGCTCGACAAGATCGCCGAGCTACCCGGAGAGGGCATAACCGTGCTTTTCGTCGAGCACGACATGGACGTCGTGTCGGCCGTGTCCGACCTGGTGGTCTGCATGGCGGAAGGATCGATCATCGCGTCGGGCACACCCGGCCAGGTCGCCGCCGACCCACGGGTCGTGGACGCATATCTGGGTGGGTCGAGCGCCGATCTGCGTGACCACGAGCGGCAAGGCTCACGTGACGCTCCGGTCGCTGACGAGACCGCCGACCCGGTGGCAGCCGATCCCGATGCAACAGCGATCGAGGATGCGATGGAGGAGGTCGAGCTGTCCGATCTGCCGCACCTCCACGACGGGGACCAGACATGAGCTCGGGCAACCTCGTCGAGGTCCACGAACTCGTCGCCGGGTACGTCCCGGGTGTCGACATCCTGCGAGGCGCGTCCCTCCATGTCGGCCATGCAGAGATGGTCGGCATCATCGGCCCGAACGGAGCCGGCAAGTCCACGCTGATCAAGGCTGTGTTCGGTCTCGTCCCGATCCGCTCCGGCACCGTGACCCTCGCCGGTGACGACATCACCGGCACCGCCGGACACGAACTGGTTCGCCTCGGCGTCGGCTACGTACCACAGGTCCGCAACGTGTTCGGAACGCTCAGCGTCGAGGAGAACCTGCGCATGGGCGTGTTCCTCAGGCCTGACCGCTTCGCTGCCAGACGAGCGGAGATCTACGAGCTCTTCCCGGTGCTGGGAGACCGCCGCGGTCAACGCGCGGAATCCCTGTCGGGCGGCCAGCGCCAGATCCTGGCGATGGGACGAGCGCTGATGATGGAGCCGTCGTTGCTCCTGCTCGACGAGCCGTCCGCCGGTCTCTCCCCTGCCATGCAGGACGAGGTGTTCGAGCGGATCACGGCGATCAACGACGAGGGCGTGTCGATCCTCATCGTCGAGCAGAACGCTCACAAGGCGCTGCGCATCTGCGACCGCGGCTACGTGCTGGACCAGGGGGTCGTCGCCCACACGGGCCGCGGCGCCGATCTGCTGGACGATCCGACGGTGGTAGAGCTCTACCTGGGCTCACTGGCCCGACCGCGCTGACCCTGCCCCGGTGAACGGCAGAGGCCCGGGCATGAGCCCGGGCCTCTGAACCGAATCGAAGACGGGTCCGGTCAGGGAATCGAGATCTGCTGATCCTCGGTCTGGACCTCGCCGTTGGAGTCGTACTCCCAGACGTCGTAGACGCCCGTTCCGGGCTGCATCACGTTCCAGTTCTCGAACGCGGACGACGCACCCCGGTAGTGGATGGTCTTGCCCTCCCCCAACAACGCCTTGCAGTCGGCGTACGTCTGGCAGTCGTTGTCACCCTCGAGGTTCTTGGCGAAGTTCTCCTGGATGTCAGCGGGCTCGTCGCTACCACCGGCCTGGGCGGCTAGAGCCATCAGGATCGTGCAGTCGTAGTAGTAGGCCGAGAAGATCGTGTCGATCCCGGTCGCCGCGAACTTGGCCGTGAAAGGATGCTCGACGCCCTGCGGGTTGGAGCTGGGAGCTGTGCCGCGGATCCCTGCGACCTTCGACAGGTCGGACGGGTCCACCGTCTTGGCGAAGGACGATCCCTGCATGCCATCAGCGGTGTAGATGTTGATCTGGTCAGGTCCAGCGTCCTTGCCGATCATCGCGGTGATGATCTGCGCGCCGTCATCATTGAAGCCCAGGACGGCCACAGCGTCTGGTGAGCCTTCCAGGGCCTTCTCGACATCAGCGTCGTAGCCGGAGCCCGACTCGGGGTTGTACAGCACGACCTGGGTCACCTCGACACCCGACTCCTCGGTGAGGGCGGTCTCGAGCGACTCGCTGAAGCCCTTGCCGTAATCGTCATTGCGGGCGAGGATCGCCACTTTGGCGTTGTTCTCACCGGCGATGAGCTCGGCCAGTGCCGGACCCTGGAGATCGTCACCGGGAGCGGTACGGAAGAAGTAGCCGTCCGCAACACCTTCGAGGTTCGCCGCGGTCGTCGATCCGGAGCAGGTCGGGACCTTGTCCGTACCGATCTTCTCGGCGAGCTTGGCGGCCACACCGGACGGAGCGGGTCCGATGATCGCATCGACCTTGTCGGTGTTGACCAGCTTGGCGTAGGTGGCCTCGGCCACCGTCGGGCTGGTGCCGTCGTCGCCCACCACCAGCTCGACCGGCTTGCCGAGCACTCCGTCGGCGGCGTTGATCTCGTCGACGGCCATCTTGATCGGCTCCTCGAGAGACTCGACGATCGTGTTCAGGTCACCCGTCTGGGGAACCATCGCACCGAGCTTCAGCGCCCCGTCGACATTGCCGCGATCAGCACTGCTCTCCGATGCCGTGGTGGTGGTGCTCTCGTCCGCCGAATCGTCGCTGCTGCACGCACCGGCCAGCAGCGCGAAGGCACTGATCACCAGCACCCCCCGTGCCAACTGCACTCTCCGCATGTTGAACCCCCGTTGGTTGTCCTTCGGGCATCACGGGCGTGACGCCTCGGTGCACCTTATGTGCACCCGGCAGTCCGAACGTGGGCAAAGCAGTTGGCGGGTGGTGGGTTCAGCTCCCGACGGTCGTACCGGGCAACGATGCGTCAACAGGGATTCCATCCGGATAGACGGGCAGCGGATCGGTGTGTGCGGTCGCGAGCGGCGCTGCCGAGCGCAGCGCCGCTCCGCTGGGCAGCGTGTACGGATCCGCCGCGGACAGGTCCACCCCGTAACCCAGGTCGGCCAGCGCCGCGACGCTCACTCTGCTCATCACGACCGGCTGTGACCCCAGATAGCCGGTCATCAACTCGTCACCGAAGACCGACTCGCGCCAGTGCCCGACCGCTGTTCCCACACCACCGCCCTTCTCGAGCGGAACCCAACGGTCACCACCGAGCTCCTGGTAGGCGGCCACCCCGGCGCTGCCGCTGTAGGCAGGATCCGTCAGGAGATTCTGCACCGATCCGGTGAACAGCCAGTTCGCCCCCAGGCCCAGCACGTGACCCATCTCGTGGAGGATCACATCGTCCAGGCGGCCCGCGGAATGCAGCGCCTCCAGGTCGTCCTCGTCGAAGTTCATGATCCCCCAGTAGGGCTGCCACTCAGGCTGGCGGACCAGCAGTCCGCCTGCCTGTCCGAGCACCCTGCCGGGACCGTCGATCGAACCTGCGCGAGCATCGATCATCACGTCGTCCACGCTGCCGGAGAAGCCCTGCACCCAGCCGAACAGACCGTCGGGCAGTTGCAGCGCCACGTCCTCGACGCCGGCGACGAGCACTCGCTCCCAGCGCTGCGCGGCGGCCTCGAAGGCGTTGCGGAACTCCGGCCGCATGGAGGGATCCAGCCGAAGCGTGATCTCGTAGGTCTCCTCCGGCCCATCAGCAACGTCGATGGACGTATCGGCGCGAACCGGCGCCGAGTTGCCATCGCTGACCTCGAGCGTCGCCGTGTGCAGGCCGACGTCGGCGTACTGGGCCAGCACAGCGTCGACGTTCCGACAGGGGTGGAGCTCGTGCTCGAAGGAACCGTCCGCGCCGATGTCGACCCGACAGGTGAGGCGATCACCGTTCGGATCGCTCACGTGCCAGCGGTAGGTCGCCACCACGGGTGCCACGTGACGGGCGCTGCGGACCGTGAAGGAATCGATGGTCGGCGGAGCCTGACTAGGAGTGACCGGATCAGGAGGCGGCGTACACGAGACGAGGAGCGCCGCTGCTGACACCACCACCAACAGAACGGCCGGCAACGTGCGCGTACGCCCGGAACAGACACCCATTCCACTTCCCCCTGACAACACCCCCATCCGGGCGCCTTGGTCCGAACATACCTGACTGCGACTTTCCTCTACACGCGATTCATCGGACGTGAGATGCTCGATCGCAGGGGCGGGGGGTTGTTGAGGTATGGAAGCGGTCAGTTTCGACGGAATCGACATTCGGGTCATCGCCCGCGACGTCGCTTCGCGGGGTGAGGTGGCAGTGGACTGGCTGGAGGTGCCGGCCACGGTCGACGCATCCGACGTCGAGGAGTACGTCGTCGCCCGCTTCGGCGAGCCCCTCGACCTCGAGGTCGACTCGCGCCCCGACGATGGGGAGGTAGTCCGCGGCTGGGTGTTCCGGGCGAACGACAAGGAGGTCTCCAACCCGGACTCCGGAGATCTCGAGATGATCGTCGTGCCGTTCGTCCGGTTCCCAGACGGGACCCGCCGAGAGCTGTTCGACTACACCGCCGAGCTCGACCGCGAGTTCCGCGAGCTGGCACTCAGCGTGGACCCGTTCACACACATCCCTGGCAGCCCAGCTCCGAGCCGCCCTACCGACCGCCTGGAGCACGAGCTGCTAGAGCTGTACTCCGAGGACCCTGAGCTCGTGGAGCTGCAGATCGCCGGTTGGCTCAGCCGATCGCTCGCCGAGGGCTACACCTATCTCGTGTTCGACCTGGCTTCCACGGGCCGGTACGTCCAGTTCGTGACCCACGACGGTTCGCTCCTACGCGGCGAGGTCTCCGGTGACCGTCATCTCGCAGCGGACCAGTTGCTGACAGCCGACGAGCACCGGGCCTTGTACGACATCGGGTGGAACACTCCGGAGTCGTGCGACGGAGACTGCGGCAACTACTGGGTCGAGTGGGAACGCGACACGGTCGAGCCCGAAGGCGGCACCTTCGGCCGTCGTGTGGCCGAAGCCGCACGGTTCGCCGCAGGCACCCTCTGTCGTGTCTTCGAGATCGAGGACCGCGACGCTGTCGAGGTCACTTCGGGTCCGACGTGGCAGGACGGTGATTGATCCGACCGGCCGACGACGCGCTCGCGGAGCCGCGGGCGGAGCTCCACAGAAGCAGGCACGCCACGAACGCAACCATGACCAGCATCACCGAGGTGACGGCCATGGTGCGGGCGAACCGCTGCGCGGTGTCCATGTCGGCTACGGCGCTCAGCGGACCGGACAGGTCATGCGCGAGCGTCTCCACCGCCGCGTCGAAGGCATTCGATGCTGCGTGCGCCGTCTCGGGATGAGCGCCGCCGTCACGGTTCACCGACAGGAACGCAGTGGTGCCCACCGCCAACGCGATAGCTGAACCAAGGAACCTGGCGACGCCGTTCCAGCCCGCTGCCTCGTTCATGCGACCGGCCGGCAGGTCGAGCACGGCCACACCCGTGAGGCTCGCGTTCGTGATGCCGGCACCGACTCCGGCGACGGTGAGAGGAACCATCAGCTGCGCCTCGGTCGTGATCGTCGTAACCCTGCTCAGCCATCCGAACCCGACCACCATCAGGACGAAGCCGGCCACTACCGGACCGGTTGGCCCGTATCGGACCCCCAGGCGGTGCGCCAGCGCAGCGCAAAGAACCATCGACCCGATGAACGGCGCCAGCGCGGCGATCACGGAGACGATGCCGCTGCTGAAGATCGCGGCCGACTGGGCGAAGAGGTTGAAGAAGTACAGCAGGCTGACCATGCCGATCGACGCTCCGAGCGCGGCCACGTTGGCGCCCAGGACGCGGCGGTCCTCGATCACCTGACGGTGCAGCAACGGGTGCTGGACCCTGCGTTCGTGCAGGACCAGCGCGAAGGACAGGAGCAGTGCCAGGGTGACACCTGCCAGGAACTCCGGTGAGAGGAGCCGCCACACAGCAAGCCGCTCGGCGAGCACGACGACCAGTCCGACGAGTGCTGCAGCCAGCACACCACCGAGGAAGTCGTCGGTCGGGCGGTGGGTCCCGCGCCCGGGGTGACGCTCGAGAGGGCGGGCCGCGATCAACGCGATCACACCCGACACGGCGGCCAGCAGGAACACCCAGCGCCAGGAGAACCGGTCCGTGAGCACTCCACCGAAGAGCGGTCCAACGGCGAAAGAGCATGCATAGGCCAGTCCTCGCCATCGGAACTCGTCGACCTTCGAAGGGTCCCGGGTGTACTCGGCGATCACTTCGATGCCCGCTGGCATGATCAGTGCTGCCCCGACGCCTTGAAGCATCCTCGCGGCAACGATCACGGCGAATCCCGGCGCGGCCACACCAACCAGCGATGCCCCGACGAAGACCACCAGTCCGACTTCGAGCGTCCGTACCCGGCCCATGACGTCGCCGAGCCGGGCCCCGGACAGCACCAGCGCGGCGGCGACGACGAGATATGAGTTGACCACCCATCCGAGCTCCGTCGCCGTGAGGGAGAGGTCCGCCGCCATGCCACGGGTTCCGACGGTGATGGCGGTTGTCGTGAAACCCACGGCCGCGGACGACACCGAGACGGCGAGCACGGCGCGGTGACGCCGTTCGGCCTTGGGGACCTTCGCATCAGCCTCACCCGATGTCACGTCCATCACGCGTCGACGGTACCCGCCGTCGGATCTATCGTTCGCCCCCATCCCCATCGACCCGAGGAGTCCGACGATGCCCCAGTCATGCCACCACAGCACCGACTGGCGCCGTCACCTGGTCGCGACGCTGGCGGGATGGGTAGTGGTGACATTGCTCGTGGGCTGCACCGACATGGAGGCCGCAGGACCGTCCGCCCGGGAGCACCCATCGGCTTCGGTGCAGGATTCGGCCGCGTCCTCGACATCGGTCCCATCAGAGACCGAAACGCTCTTGCGGAGCTTCGATCCGGTGGATTCCGCCGTCGACTCGTTCGTGGCCGAGCAGAGCCTGAACGGTGCTGGTCTGGTGATCGTCGACCGCGACGAAGGGATCGTCCACGAGCACTACTCCGGGGAGTTCAGCGCTGACCGGGTCAGCCTGATCGCCTCGTCGTCGAAGATGCTCACCGCAGGCGTGCTCATGAAGCTCGCCGACGACGGGCTGGTCGACATGGATGTGCCCGTAGCGGAACAGGTCGACTGGGACGGGGCCCCGACCGACATCACACCAGCGCAACTGGTGTCCAACAGCTCAGGACTGGTCGGCCTCACGAGCGACCCGTTGTTCCCGCCTTACATATGCCAGTACCTGGCCGAGGGCACGCTCCAGGAGTGCGGACGTCAGATCCTGACCACATCCGACGACGACTCACGGGTCGTCCCTCCCGACACCGAGTTCCGCTACGGCGGTGGACAGTGGCAGGTCGCGGGTGCGCTGGCCGAGGAGGTCTCGGGACGGTCGTGGGCCGAGCTGATCGAAGAGACCTACATAGAGCCTTGCGACGTCGATTCCCTCGGCTACAACAACCATTTCGCCCAACCGCAGGTGCTCGGCGGGATGATTCCGTTCGAGTACCCGGGGGGATTCCACGGTGACACGTCGGTCCTCGACCCGACGATGAACCCGAACATGGAAGGCGGTGCCTACATCACAGCGCCGGACTACGCGCAACTCCTCCTCATGCATCTGCGCGGGGGTCGATGCGGTGATCGACAGGCCCTGTCGTCCGATGCAGTGGACCGCATGCACACCGAACGTGTCGTCCACACCTACGGCGCACAGACCAAGTCCGTCGAGACCGGCGGGTACGGCCTCGGCTGGTGGATCGACCTGGACGACCCGTCCCACATCGAGGACGGCGGTGCTTTCGGTGCCGTTCCGTGGCTCGACCTGGACGACGGCTACGGCGTGTACCTGGTGATCGAAGCGACCAACCGGTTGGGCGACGACCTGGCAGACCTGATCAGGCCATTGATCGACGAGCAGATGTCGCTCAGCTGACCGCCTGGGCCACCTGGTCCGTCCCAGCGATCAGGTCGGCGTGCACAGGACCACCGGGATGTCGCGTTCGGTGCTGCGCTGGTATCCCTCGTATCCCTTGTAGGCACGGGTGATCAGAGGCCACAACTCGGCCTTCTCCTCGGCGGACGCGGTGCGGGCGACCATGGAACACTCGTCGCCGCCGATCGTCAGCTCGACCCGTGGGTTGGCCACGAGGTTCCGGTACCAGTCCGGATTCTCCGAATGACCGCCCTTGGACGCGACCAGGACCACGAGCTCGGGTTCGCAGATGGGAGCGGTGAGCATGGTCGAGCGCCGCTGACCGGACCTCCGACCAGTGGTGTGCAATTCGACAGGGGTCATTCCCAGCACCCTCCGGGGCCAGTGACCGTCCGTGAGTGCGAGCGCCGTGCGATGGCCGTGCTCGAGCATCCACGCGCCTGCGGAGATCACGCTGTCAGGAAGTCTCATGGTCTCACCACGTCGGTTCGGGGACAGGCACGGGGAAGATGTGGACCCAGTCGACCACCTCTGGCTCGCTCGGCTGCCACTCACCTGGGTCAGCCACCTCCACGTCGGTGACCGCCGCCATCAGGGCACGGGCAAAACGCCAGGTCATCGCTGGTTTCTCGCCCGAGATGTCCCCCCAGGGGTCGACCAGCAGCTGGTGGGGAAGCCCCATGCGAACGACCACCATGTCCAGGCTCGGTATGACGATCACCAGCTGGTCGAACATCCCGGACAGAGCGAAGGCGTCGGATGGCAGCGTGGGCATCCACGGATCCTCGAACCAGGTCAACGTCGGCCCGTTCTGCGGACACCCCCGACCTGTGTTGTTGACCCAGAGGAACCCGTAGCAGGGATTGGCCGCGGTTCCGGTTCGTGCCTGGGCGATGTAGTCCGACGCGATCAGCTGTTCGCCGGCCCATTGCCCGTCCTGGAGCAGCAGGCGCCCGAGCCTGGCGAACGCCTTCGGCGTCATCTCGAGGAAGGCGAAGCCCTGGGTACGACCCGAGGCATCACGGCCCCAGCGCCACTGGTCCGCCGAGATGCCGATACGGCCGAACAGCTCCCGCTGCGCGAACGCCTGGAGATCCTCGCCCACTGCGGCTTCGACCACCGCCACGAGCGCCGTGACGGTCGTCTGCGCGTAGTTGAACGTCGAGCCCGGAACCGCCTCGAAGGGCCGGGCCAGAACCGCACGGGCCGAATCGGTCGTCGCTGCTTCGTTGAGGTCCGACGCCCACGCGAGGCGCAGCCCGGTCGTCTGGTTGAGGAACTGGCGAACGGTCAGAGCACCCTTGCGTGGATCGTTCTGGGGCAGGTGACGACCGATGGGGTCATCGACGTCGAGCAACCCGAGCTCCACGGCCCTGCCGACGAGCATCGAGACGACGCCCTTGGTCATGGACCACGCAGGCAAGGGGACCCACTCGACCGACGGATCGTTGGAGCCCGTGCCGACAAGGCACCCGTGGCGATATACACGCACCGACTGCGACCCCTTCGCGACCGCGTAGTCAAGGGCCTGCTGAAGCCTCTCCGCGTCCAACGACGCGTCCGAGGGCTCGACGACCTCGGACTCCGACCCAGCTGCAGGCTCTGCGCAATGCGCTGAGGGTTCGTCGGCCACCGACGAGCCCACTGCAGAAGCTCGGCCCGGCTCGAAGCGGTCGGGTCTCGGTAGACCGACCGGAAGTGCGCACGAGGAGAGCAGCAACGCGGCGACAACCGCGCACACGGCGGATGCCGCCGTCACACGACTACGACTTCGGGCAGCGCCGATCATCGCCCTCCACCACCGTTCGGCTCTCGACCCATGGCGCCGACCTCCCCTCGTACCAACCCGACCGCTGCAGCGGGGCCCCGACCCGGCCGACCACCAATCGCGTGTTCACCGCAGCGTAGGTGGACCCATCAGGCGATGCGAGGCCCCCGAATGCGCCGGCACGTATGGCCATCGGTGGTCGGTTGCCCTACCGTGTGCCTATTAGGGCTTCGGGGGAGGCCACCTACTCGGGGGGAACGTATGACTCGGCGTCGGAACGTCGCGGCGGTGGTTGTGTCGCTGATGATCGTGTCGATACTGGCCGCCTGCGCACCGGGGCCGCCGGGCGCCTCGCCGACCGGCGACGTTCCTGGTGCCGCGGGTCCCTGCGGCTCGGCACGCTCGAGCATCCCCAATCCGGCCGATCGACGGTTCTCGATCACCCTGCTCGAACCGACCGGCGATTCATCTGCTCCGAACGGGGGCACCTGCGGAGACGCCGAGCGCCCACTCGCTGTCGTCGCCCACGGCTACCTGGGCGTGTTCGACTTCGCCTACGCCGGGCTTCTCAACCATCTGGTCTCGAGGGGTTTCGTGGTGGTGTTCCCGGCATGGCCGATCGAGTACGACCCGCCCCACCAGTACGACGTCGTCGACACGGGGGCACGACTTGCCGTCGAACGCAGCGGCCGGGTGGACCTGGACCGGGTCGGATTCATTGGTCACTCCTTCGGTGGCGGGATGGTGCCGTGGCTGATCCGCCAGGCGGTCGGCCGTGGTTGGGGCTCCGAGGCGATCTGGGCGACCGCATTCGCGCCGTGGTTCTCGCAGCTGCTGCCCGACGGACCCATCGAAGTTCCATCCCACACTCGCTTCACGACTGTTCACTACCGGGACGACCTGCTCGTGGACGGCCGAATCGGGATCGAGGTGTTGAACTCGCTGACAGTGCCCCGCTCGCAGCGGTTGCACCTGACCACTCTGACCGACCAGCACAGATCTCCGATTCTCAGCGCCGACCACTTGGGTCCGGTCTCCTTCGAGATCCCCTTCCTCGGGACCCTGTCGATCGATGCACTCGACCGCTGGGGATGGCGGGTCGTCGACACGACGGCCTCCTGCTCGCTCGAAGGCAAATGGTGCGACGCGGATCTGAGCGAGGTGGGGACGTGGCCGGACGGAAAGCCGTTCCGCGCAGCGATCGCGTCACGGGATCCCGTCGACTCCGGTCCTCCCGCGCTGCAGGAGTGCACCTTCTTCCTCAACCCCCGCCCCTGCCGTGCGGCCAAGACGTTCGACGCCGCTGGTTGACGTTCGGGATTCTGTTGCATAGAAAACAACAGGACTCGGGCTGGGGGGCTTGGATGGTCGGAACTGAACTCACGAACCATGGCTTCGGCTCGACCGATGCCATGGATGCTCCACCGCTCGCGGTCGAGGTTCTCCAACACCTCGGCCCCGTGGCCGTCACGTCCGCGTTGCGTGACGCCGACGACACGATCGTCGACTTCCGCTATGACCTTGTGAATCCGGCTTTCTGCGAGGTGCTCGGTGAGTCTGCGGAGACGCTGCTCGGCCGGGGTCTGATCGAGCTCTATCCGTCTCACGTGGAGTTGGGCCTTTTCGACGCCTACTGCGCCGTGGTCGACACGGGGATCCCATATGTCAGTGAGCTCCCGTGGTTCGACGAACGCAACGTGCACGCCTTCCTCGAGGTGAGCGTGGTCCGCTTCCGCGACGGCTACCTGATGACAGGGCGCGACATCACCGCAGCCAAGATGGGCGAGCAGGTCACGCGGATCTTCGAGCAGTCCCGCGACGGCATCGTCAGCATCGACCGCGACATGTGCGTGACCACATGGAACGCGGGCGCCGGGAGGCTCTACGGCCTGGGTGAGCACGAAGCGATCGGCGCGCATGTCTCATTGCTCGCCGAACCCGGGCTCCGGTCACGACTGCTGGAACGCCTGGAGGCGGTCATGGCGACTCCCGACGACGTCGCCACCTTCGAGACGGTCGCAACCAGCGCCGACGGTTCACCGGTCAGAGTGGAGATCTGCGCGACCGCTATCCGCGGATCCGATGGCAACACGATGGGGGCATCACTGATCCTCCGGGAGCGGGCTACCTCCGCGCTACCCGTCGAGACGAGATCCACGAACACGGGTCTCCCCCGTGACGTCGAGGTGTGGTGCCGGTCGACCGGGAACTGGGTGGGCGGATTCCGCGTAGCAGGGATCGAGCCCGACGGATCAGTTCTGGTGCGTCGCATCACCGACCAGCGAGCCCTGCCGGAGGCACTTCCCCGCGACAGGGTCAGGCCTGCCACGGGACACTCCAACGTCGGTTAACCCACTGACGCCGGTTGAGCCACGCCCGACGTCCGCTCGGACCCGCCTCAGGTCTGGTCGGCGGAGTCGCTGGCACGGGCTCGTGGCAGCCGATCAGGTCTCGACCCGGTGAACCCAGCCGTGTGTGTCGGCGACCCTGCCGTACTGGATGTCGAGGAGCCGTCGGCGCAACTCGATTGTCAGCTTGCCCGGTAGGCCGTCGCCCAGGACCAGCTCGTGACCGTCCAGGTCGAAACGGCCGATCGGCGCGACCACTGCAGCAGTGCCGCACGCAAACGCCTCCAGCAGTGTGCCGTGCTCTGCTCCTGCACGCAGGTGCTCAACCGATGTCGGCTCGGCGAGCACGATGTCGACCCCGGACCCAGGTGTCGCAACCATGTCGGAGGCGATCTCCAGGAGGGAGTCGCGTGTCACGCCTTCGAGAATCGTTCCGGTGAGACGCGGCGTCGTCACCACGACCCTGCCCTCGCGGTCCCAGACGAACACCACGTTCATGGCGTTCAACTCCTCGATCCAGCGATGCTCGACAGCGTCGAGCCACAGGACCTGATCGTGTCCGGTCTGCATGGCCCGGCTGTGTGCGGCGAACCCGGCCGCGTAGTTGCCAGCGAACTTCACCGCGCCCGTCCCACCCAGGGTTGCCCGCACGTGTTCGTGCTCGACGGCGACGCTGATCGCTCGGAGGTGGTCACCGAAATAGGAGGCGACGGGTGATGCGATCACCACGAAGAGGTATTCGTTCGCCGGCCTCACCGACAGGTGAGCCTCAGCGCCGAACATGAACGGTCGGATGTAGAGCGCTGCGCCATCGGTCTCGGAGACCCAATCACGGTCGATCCCGACCAACAGATCGCACGCCTGCTGGAACACCCCTTCAGGCAGCGTCGGCATCGCGATGCGCCGAGCGCTCTCGTTCATCCGAGCCGAGTTGCGGTCGGGACGGAACAGCGCGATCTCCCCGTCGACGAGTCTGTACGCCTTGAGCGCCTCGAAGATCGACTGGCCGTAGTGCAGGGCCAGTGTCGCCGGGCTGAGCGACAGATCTCCGAACGGTTGGAGCTGCAGCGGCCCCCACTCGCCGTCCGCCCAGCGCATGGTCACCATGTGATCGGTGAAGGATCCGCCGAACTCTGGCGATTCGAGGCGAGCCCGGCGCTCGACAGCGGAGCACGGGTCCGGGTTTCTGGCGATCGTCACCGGGTGCACCCCCTCATGATCGCCCGTGGCGTTCCTGTCTTGAGGTGAAAACCTGTTGGAAGGAGGACCTTTCTCGCGAGAACTCCGTGGGGATGTGGGGCTGCCCCGGACTCCGAGGGAGATCCCCGAAAGTGTCACACCCCCTCCGTACCGTGTCGGTGTGCGCTTCCTACACACCTCCGACTGGCACCTGGGCCGGCTGTTCCATCGGGTATCGCTGCTCGACGACCAGGCGATCGCCATGGAACGCATGGTCCAGATCGTCCGGGACGAGGGTGTTCAGGCAGTTCTCGTGGCGGGTGACATCTACGACAGGTCGATTCCGCCCGCGGACGCGGTCGAGCTGTTCGACCACACACTGGCCGAGATCCACCGTGCCGGAGCAGCGGTCGTCGCCATCAGTGGCAACCACGACTCCGCGGTTCGTGTGGGTTTCGGCGATCGGTTGCTCAGCAACGTCGGAGTCACGATCCGCGGGAACCCGGCCAGGATCGGAGAGGCGGTCGAGATCCACGACTCCGACGGGGGACCCCCCGTCCGTATCCACCCTGTGCCGTATCTCGATCCGCTGGCCACAGCTCACCTGGCACGGCCCTCCGGCGATCCGGACCCCTCGGTCAATGAGGGCGACGTGGAATCGCAACCCCGTCGCAGGTTCACCCACCACGACGCCATGGCTTGGGCGATGGACCGCGTCCGTGCCGACCTTGCCGCCGCGGGCCCCGGCAACACCAGGTCAGTGGTCCTGGCCCACACGTTCGTCACCGGCGCCGAGCCGTCCGCATCGGAGAGAGAGCTGAGCCTCGGCCACGTCGACCAGGTGGCGATGTCGGTCTTCAACGGCATCGACTACGTGGCGCTCGGCCATCTCCACCGCCGCCAGGCCTTCGACGGCGGGCGCGTCGTCTACAGCGGGACACCGCTGCGCTACTCCTTCTCCGAGCACCGCAACACCCCTTCTGTCGAGCTCGTCGACATGGCGGCAGACGGCTCCTGCAAGTCGCGTCGGATCGAGTTGGGTGCCGGACGTCAGATGCACACCGTTCGCGGCGACCTCGAGGACCTCCTGGCCGACGAGAGCCTCGAGCACGCTGAAGATGCCTGGGTCCGAGCCGTCCTCACCGACCGTCACCTCCCCCTTCAGGCCATGCGACGGCTCCAGCAGCGGTTCCCCCATGCGGTGGAGTTGAGCCACGAGCCACCGGCAGACCTGAGCGAACTGCCCCAACGAGACCCGCGCGGCGTGACGTCCGCTGTGGACCCGCTGGACCTGACCAGATCATTCCTCGATGAGCGGCGCGGCATCGACCTGAATGGCGAGGAGCTGGCTGTTCTCAGCGAGTCCTTCAGCGATGTCCTGGCAGGGGTGCAGCGATGAGGCCGCTGCGGCTCCGCGTGCACGCGATCGGCCCATATCCGGGTGATGAGAGCATCGACTTCGCTCAGCTGGCCGAGGACGGACTGTTCCTGATCCACGGACCTACCGGCGCCGGCAAGACCTTCCTGCTCGATGCGATCACGTTCGCTCTCTTCGGCCAGGTACCGGGTGACCGTTCCGTCTCAACCCTCCGTTCACAGCTCGCCGCCCCGGACGCCGAGCCGCGGGTGGAGCTCGAGTTCACCGCTCAGGGCAGCGTCTGGCTCATCGAGCGGGTGCCTCAGCACGAGCGGGCCAAGCGCCGCGGCTCCGGGAGCACCGAGAAGCCGGGGCGTGCGCACATGTCACGTCTGATCGACGGACGCTGGCAGCCGGCAGCATCAGGCATACGGGAGGTCGACGCGAAGGTCCGTCAGCTCGTGGGTCTCTCGGTTCGCCAGTTCTCCCAGGTGATGCTCCTGCCGCAAGGCCGTTTCGAAGAAGTGCTGCGAGCATCGTCCGAGGACCGCGAACGGCTGCTGACGACGCTGTTCGACACGCGACTGTACGAGGACGTCGCCGAGCACCTGGATCGACGCGCCCGAGCCGAACGCGAGGCACTGGCGGCTGTCGATGACCAGCTGGCCGAGCTGCGATCTCGCGCCGCTGACCGTTGGAGCGAGGTCTTCGATGACAGCGAGGCACCCAACGCGTCATCCGGACCAGTCGACAGGCCAGCCGAGGGTGGCGAGTGGGCTGAACGGGCTCTGATCGTGCCCGCTGACCAGGAAGGCATCGACGACCTGGTGGCAGCGGTGAAACGGCGGCGCGACGAAGCCCAGGACGTCGCCAGCAGAGCCACGCGGCGTGCGCAGATCGCTGCCCGCGCGCATGACGACCGCGAGCAGCTGGCCCTGCGCTGGGCCCGGCGTGAGCAACTCGTCGCACAGCTCGACACCCTGGCCGAGAGCAGCCCTCGGATCGAGCAGATCGATGCGGATCTCCGCCTCGCGACAGCGGCTGAGTCGATCCGCGCAGATCTCGCTGCTGCGGCCGGCGCTCAGGCCGACTTGGAAGACTCCGTCCGCTCCCTACGGCGAGCGAGTGCCGAAGCAACTGTCGCACGCCGCAGGTGCCGAACCGTTCTGCCAGCCGTCGTCGCAGATCTGGACCTCGACGAGGCCGACATGGCCCAGGTCGCGACAGCACGTGACGCGGTCGTCTCGGCGCTCGGAGAGCTCCGCTCCTTGGGTCACACGGCCGAGCAGGCAGACCGATTGACCGCTCAGGCCGACGGTTCCGCCACTGAGTCGGCATCTCACGCCACGGCTGCAGAACGACTCCGCCAGACCCTCGACCGACATGACGAGGAGCTGCATCAGAGCGAGAGCCGACTGGCCGCAGCCCAGCTGGCCTCAGCGCGCGAGCCATCTCTCCGCCAGGCAGCAGCTGATGCTCGCAGTCGCGCAGACGCGGCAGCCGCCGTCAACGAGCAGCGATCGATCGTCACGGACCACACGCGCGAGCACGTCCGCCTCGATCGGGCCGTCCAGGACCTTCGCAGCCTCCTGAACGACCAGCGAGAGGAGTACCTGGCGGGTATCGCGGCAGAGCTTGCCGGCCAGCTCGATGAGGACCACGACTGCCCCGTCTGTGGTTCCCGCGAGCACCCCGCTCCCGCCGAGCCCTCACCGTCAGCGGTTAGCCGTCAACAGATCCAGGACACTGAGAATCGCCTGGAATCGGCGCGTCAGGCCGAGCGCTTGGCGGCCGACGCGCTTGGCAGCGCGCGCACGAGACTCTCCGACCTCCTCACGGTCGCCGGCAGCGATCAGCCCGACGTCGGGGCACTGGAACTCGAGGCGGCACTGGCCGAAGAACAGCTGCGATCCAACAACGAGAACAGGGACATCCCGGCCGACCTCGAAGCGCGGATTGCCCAGATCCGGACCCTGTCCATCGACCTTGCCAGCCGGATCGACGGTGAGCGTCAGGCCGCAACAGCCGCCGCTACCCGATCGCAGTCCCTTCACGCCGAGGCAGCCAGGCTCCGGGAACAGCTCCTGGCCGTACTCGGCGATGGCGTTCTGCTAGCTGATGCCGTTCGTGCTCTCGGACGATTGGCCGACCGGCTCGGAGAGCTGGTGCAGGCCCACAACGCCGTCGCCACCGCCCGCGGGCAGCTCGGATCAGCACTCCTGCGTCGCGATGCTGCCGTCGCGGACTCTCCCTTCGACGATCCCGGCTCGGCAGAGGACGCCCTGCTGCCGCCGTCAGAACACGCCCGCCTCACCGACATCGTTCGGCAGCACACGGACGAGCTCAGCAGTACCCAGGCGATGCTCGGAGCGCCCGAGCTCAGCGACCTGCCGGGTGAGCGGCCGGACACCGAGGCCACCCTGACGCGGCTCACCGTCGCCACGGAGCTCGTCACCGCGACGACCAAACACCACGCACTTCTGGATGCAGCCCATGCGGCCATGAGCGGCTGCGCCGAGGAGCACCGCCGCCTCGCCGCTGCGACGGCGGGGCAAATCAAGCGTGCTGAGCTCCTGAGCGAGATGGCAGACCACTGCATGGGCCGTCGCGGCGACCGTGTATCGCTCCAGCGGTGGGTCCTGTCGAGCTACCTGTCGGACATCTGCGAGCTGGCCAATCGACGCCTTCACAGCATGTCCTCGGGCAGGTACGCGCTCAGGGTGGGACGTGGGGCTGCCAGAGCAGGTACCAAGTCCGGCCTCGACCTGGTCGTGCACGACTCCTTCAGCGGTGAGGAGAGGCCGGTGCACTCGCTGTCAGGAGGTGAGACCTTCCAGGCGTCGCTGGCACTCGCTCTGGCCGTGGCCGAGTCGGTCCAGGCGCACGCCGGTGGTGTCCAGCTCGACACGTTGTTCATCGATGAGGGATTCGGGTCGCTGGACTCCGACGCGCTCGAGCTGGCTATCGACGAGCTGGATCGGCTCCGCGCCGGCGGTCGCATGGTCGGCCTGATAAGCCACGTCGGAGCGCTCCGCGAGCGAGTCAGGATTGGCATCCAGGTCGATCGAGGCTCTGACGGCTCGACGCTCCGAGTCGGTGAGCTGAACCGCTAGCCCTGGCAACCATCACTCGAGCTGGCGGCATTCACCACGTCCACCTTCCTTCGGCACCTCGGCCCGCAACGCTGTCGTCGTCAGGTGCGGCGGAGGGCCGATGCTCGCTGCGAACACGAAGACTCGTGCGTGCAGGCTCAGTTCATCCGGTAGCGCCATGCCCGCCGTTGTCGCTGTTACCACGGTCAGTTGCCTCGTTGCGGCTTTCGTGGCCGCGGTCGCGGGCCGCGCCCCGAGCTCGTAGTCGACACTCGGGTGCGAATTACCCGGAGGTGGACCCGGCCGTCCCGTTCGGTGACGCAGCCGGAGGGCCAGTCAATGACGCAGCCGGCGGGCGAGGCCGGACGCACGCGACGCGGGACGGGCGATCGCGATCCGCAGCGCCTGCTCCGAAGCAACAACGATCAGCTCATCGCGTGCGCGGGTGGCGCCTGTGTAGAGGAGCTCTCTGGTGAGGACCGGGGAATCTGTTGCGGGGAGGCACACAACTGCGGTGGAGAACTCCGACCCCTGGCTCTTGTGGATGGTCATGGCCCACCACGGTTCAACCGAGTCGAGCCGTGCCAGCGGGACGGGCGTCGGTGTCGCGGCGCCCGTGTCGATCGACAACACCCGGCGGTCACCCATCTCGCTCACGACGCCGGTGTCACCGTTGGAGACCTTCACCATCGGGTCGTTGCGAGTGACGATCAGGGGTCGACCCACTGCGCGACGGCCATCGCTGCGCAGAGAGCGCACCTGTGCGGCGACTCCGTCCTCGATGAGGTCGCTCCACTCATACAACCCGAACCGACCCAGCCGCACTGCTGTAAGGACTTTCAGTCGCTTCGCCCTTTCGAGCGATCCGCTGATGTCTCCCGACCTGCACGTTGTGACGATCGACAGGGCAGACTCCACGACACGCTGACGCAGACCGCCGAGCAACTCGGCGTCCTCGGGTCTCACCCACCGCAGGTCAGAGCGGCCCTCGTCGAGGACCGAGAGCGCCAGCTCGATGTCACCACGGCGTACAGCTCCGGCGAACGAGGCAATCCCGGATTCCTCGCCGAATCGGTGCACACGCTCGAGCCGCACGACCCGATCCGCGACAGCGGAGGTCTCCCCCGTGGGCGCGGGAGCAACGAGGTCGGCCAGCACCGTCCCAGCTTCGACGCTCGCCAACTGATCGGGGTCACCGACCAGGACCAACCGGGCATCTGGCCGTAGCGCTCCGAGCAGCTGGGCCATCAATGGCAGGTCGACCATGGACGTCTCGTCCACCACGACGAGGTCGTGGGGAAGAGGCCGGCTCCGGTCGTGGCGGACGGCACCATGACGAGAGCGGCCCAACAGCCGATGCACCGTCGACGCCTCGAGCGACCCCAGACGGCCGACCGTCTCCTCGTCATCGATCGTTACGGCGAGATCGGCAATCGCGGACTGAACTGCTTCAGTCATGCGGGCGGCCGCCTTGCCCGTGGGGGCGCAGAGGGCCGCACGGGTGGACGGGTCGACCAGGAACGCCGCTGCCAACAGGCGGGCGACTGTGTGGGTCTTGCCTGTTCCCGGGCCTCCGATCAGAACGGCCAGGTGCCCGTCGAGCGCGCGTCGAGCTGCCAGGTGCTGCGGGTCTGAGACCGGATCCGTTCCGAACACCAGGCTGAGCGCATCATCTGCTCCCATGGCTCCCACCCCGCGGCGCGATGATCCGTCGGAGCCGGCGTCGTCGTGTGAGCTCGTGGACCGGCCGGCGGCTGATGCCCGCTCTGTCAGTGCATCGGCCACGAGGCTCTCGGCCCTCCAGAGGCGTTGCAGGTATAGACGGCTGCCGTCCCACACCAGCGGTCGGAGGGGTGCGACCTCGGCGTTCGACGGATCCGCCACCAGGTTCGATTCCTCGAGCGCTGCACCCCAGCTGACTGCGTCCGGCCAGACCAGCTCTTCCGACTCGCCGGTCACGCGATCGACCACGACACGGTGCACGTCGGCCAGTTCCACGCACACGTGACCGGAGCGCGGGGCTCGCGCTGCGACAGCGGCCGCCAGCACCACCAACGGATCAACCGACTCGGGTTCTGACCCTACGGGCTGCCTTTCGCGCTCACCCAGGCGCACCAGGGTCGCGGCGAGGTGCACCTCGGACGGTCCGAACACCCCAGCAGCCACGAAGGGCTCCAGGATCGCGACGGACTCCGGAACGGTGTGCTTGGCACTCATGTGATCATCCAGTCGGGGATGCTCCCGTCGAGGAGTTCGCTCAGCTCGACCACCAGGCCGTGGGGAACCTTCCAGCTGAAGACACCGTGCGGGACCCCATCCACGAGCGGTGTGCTCTCTCCCACCATTCCTCGGACGAACAGATACGCCACGCCGCCGAGGTGGACCTGCGGTTCGTAGCCCGGCAGGCGCCACCGCAGATAGCGGTGGAGTGCCACCGAGTAGAGCAAGGCCTGGAGCGGGTAGTCGTGGTCGGCCATGGCTGTCGCCAAGGCATGTGGTGAGTAGTCGTCGTTCGACACGACGTGACCACGAGGAGTCAGCCTGTTGGTCTTGTAGTCGACGACCACGAACCGCGGAACTCCGTCCTCGCCCCGCACACGCATGACGGAGTCGATGGAACCGGTCAGGTGACCTGCCAGGACGACGTGATGGCGCCCCTTGGCGAGCTCTTGTGCCCAGGGATGCAACGGCTGGGAGTCGAAGAGATCCGATGGCGTGAGATGCCGCTCCATGACGGCACCCAACTCGAGGCCGGTGGCCGCAGCGCCGGAGCCTCCGAGCCGCAGGTCGAAGGCCATCTCGTCGAGCCGATCGGACTTCGGAACGTCAAGCAATCGGCGATGGTCGAAGAGCGGACCCAGCGGAGTCCGGATCGCGTCGACGAGGCCTCTCACCAACAGGGATACCCCCTCCGTGGGTGTCCCCCTGGTTCCGTCAGGGTGTCGCGGCGAGAGATCCAGCGGCCTCTGGCGGACCTGCATCCCGACGTGTTCCTGGAGCTCGTCGCTCAGCACCGGGGAGCTGAAGTCGGTGTTCTCGAGAACGGAGTGGACGAGCGTGCCGAAACTCGCCCCTGCCGGGAGCATCGACAACGCGCCGGGGTGATCGGCAACAGGTGCTGCCGGCTCCGTGATCGAATCACCCGGCTCCAGCTGTGCCGCTGCATCCCGGTCCGCTTCGTCCGCGGCGCCGGCGTCCCCTCCGCTGGGGTCGGTGGGATCCTCGGAACGGTGCGCCCCCGACGAAGTGATCGCGGTGAAGGACCAGCGCCGGGTACTCCGGTCGGGCTGTCGGTGCGGTACTGCCAGCTCCAGCGAGGGCATCTCCGATCGCTGGCTCTCACGGCTCCACGGCACTGCCGGGCGCTCGGGGTGTCCATGCACGGCGCACCGCATCGTGTCACCCGCGTTGGTGGCTATAGCAGCGACCGTACTGAGGGCTGTGTCGTCATCCGGTATCTGACACTTGGCAGCGCCGAAGAGTTCGGGATCGAGACGCCCATGGTCGTCGCGAGCGAAAAGCACGCGAGTCAGGCCGGCGCGGCTGGCGGTGCTGACCGGCGTCCACCAGACGATCGTCTGATGGATGGCTCTGGTGAGAGCCACGTACAACAGGCGAAGGTTCTCGCCCAGCTGTTCGGCATCGGCGAGCGCCCGGCGCTGGGAATGACTGGTCTTGTCGGGCCATGCCCTGGACGCGACGTCGAAGAGACGCGCTCCCGTTCCGCGATCCTCGTCGGGCACTATCACATCGCCCGACGGAGCGCTCCACATGGTCGGCACGCAGACGATGGGGAACTCGAGGCCCTTGGCCACCCACACGGTCATCACCCGCACCGCGAGCGCCTCGGATTCGACACGACGGGCCGTCTGCTCGCGGTCGAAGTCCGCTGAGACTTCCTCGGGTTTGGGCGCATCCAGGATCGATCGGAGCGCGGCGACGCTCTGATGCTCGCTTCCCTGCCCGGTCGCGAGCAGTTCGGCGATGTGGTCGAGATCGGTCAGCTCACGGTCGCCGTCGGGGTGGGCAAGGACGGTCGCGACCACGTCCGACTCGGCCCACAAGCGTCGCCGGAACTCGGCCGCGCCGTCGTCCACCAGCACTCCGACCCAGGACGAGAGCCGCTCCTGGATCTCCACCAGGTCGTCGTCGTCGGCCGAGGCCACCCAGTCAGGGGAACGGCCACCGAACCAGGACAGGGCGAAGGTGCGTGCCCTGGCGGGATCTGCCGGGCGAGCCATGGCATCGAGCAACCAACGCCATTGGGTCGCCGCAGGCGATTCGAGGACGCTCGCACCGCGGGAGAGGACGGCTGGCACGCCCTGCTGCAGCAGAGCGTTGCGCACGGAGGACGCATCCTCGTTCGAGCGCATGAGCACGGCTATGTCCGATGGCTCCACCGCCCGAGTGCCACCGGGTTCGGAGTCATCGGGGATCCTCGCGTTGTCGAGCAGGTCACGGACCCGCTCGACGAGGTCAGCGACGATCGCCGCTTTGGCTTCTCCGGAAGCGATCCCTGACTTGTTGCGTTTGATGTCCCGGCCGATGGCGAGGCGAACGTCCAGCGCCGGGAGCGGCACGCCTGTCGCCCCGACGATCCTTCGATCCTGGTGGTCCGGAGCGGCGGCGACATCGCTGAAGCGGATCCGGTCATCGCCGAAGGAAACCCCCCGGAACAGTGCCGAGATCGACTCGAGGACCGCTCCGTCCGACCGCCAGTTGGTGCGCAAGCTGGGGGGCCGGCTCGGCCCGCCGTGTGCTGCGGACAGGTAGGTGTGGACGTCCGCACCGCGGAACGAGTAGATCGACTGCTTGGGGTCGCCCACCAGCACCAGCGAGGTCGCGGTATCCGCCGGGTTCGGGAAGACGGCCTTGAAGATCGCCCACTGCACCGGGTCGGTGTCCTGGAACTCATCTATCAGGGCGACCCTGAACCGGTTCCGTAGCAGGCCAGCCACGGACGGATCGCTGAGAGCTCGTCGCAGCTCGACCAGGACGTCGTCGAAACTCAGAGTCCCCACGGCGCGACGACGGTCTCTCATCGATGAGATGGCCCGGCTCATGAGCTCGACGCGCAGAACGTCGGCGGGGTCCGCCGGCACGTCACCCGGCCCTGGCCCCAACCTGAGGTCTGCGATGTTGATGGCCGTCCGCGTGCGCTTGATCAGCGTCCTCGAGTTGGGCAGCTCGATGTCGCCGAGAGCTGCTGCTGTCAACGCATCGGCGCAACACTCCGCCGCCAGTTGCGCGGAGTCGTCGACCAGCACCGCGTCCGGATCTGCCCCGCTGCTCACACCGAGCGTCGCGAGCACCTGGGTGGCGAAGCCGTGGATCGTGGTGATCGTCGCCGCATCGAACTCGGTCACAGCTCGCTCGAGTCGACCACGCCGCAGCTCACGGTCGCTGGACCAGAGATGCTCGAGCAGCGGGTCACCTGTCGGCGGGTCGTCGAGATGCAGGTGGGCCAATGCCTGGGCGATCCGATCACGCACCCTCGTCCGCAGCTCGGAGGCTGCGGCTCGTGTGAACGTGACGACCAGAAGATCTGATGTCGAGATGTCGCGCTCCGCCAGGAAGCGGGTGGCGAGCGCCGCCAGGGTGTAGGTCTTGCCCGTGCCCGCACTCGCCTCGATGGCCAGGTGACCGTGGGGCAGCGGGGCGAGCAGGTCGAACTCGGGAGGGCCATCGTGCCCGTGGGCTGGACTCATCGTTCCTGTCCCTCGTCCGGTGCTGACGAATCGGTGGTTCGCACCGTCGAACCGTCGAAGGTGTCCCACAGGTACTCGGCGAAGCACTGAAGCCGACCTGCTTCGGGACCCGACGCCGTGACGGGGTCGCCATCGAGGCGCGGAAGCGCCAGCAGGGATCGGAGGTCGTGGCCGCCATACAGGAGCTGAACGGCGTCGGTGGCGCCGTCACCACCGGCTGGGAACCGAGCCCAATGCGGCGCGGGACTCTCGTTCACCCAGAGCGCATGGCTGACCGCGGGAAACAACGGCAACGGCCCGACAGCCCCGCGGCGGTGGAGGTCGAGAACTACGTCGAGCGCCGACGCAGCGTGGCGTTCACGTTCGACGCCCGATCCACGGATGCGCAGCTCTGTGGTGACCGCCTCGTTCTTCGCCGGGTGCTTCGCCACAGAGACCGCTCTCCACGGTCGCGACGGGTCGACCAGGGTGCAGATGAGCAAGTCGAGCCAGATCCTCAACCACTGAGCTGGGCGCTCGGACGAGTAGGTGATCTGGATGGGTCCTGGCTCGCCGTCCAGTCGATCCTCCACGAGGCCGACCACGCGCTCTCCCGACTGCACTACGAGATCCACCTCTATCGGGTGGGACTCGGTCCCTACTCCGAGCTCTCTGGCCGCGGCGATGATCGACCCTGCGGTCGTTCTGACCTCGTCCAGGGTCGTATCCCCCAACGATCCAGGGCCCAGAGTCCCCAACCGGCGCTCGACCTTCACCCAGTCGTCGAACTGCGCGCCGGACAGCAGCCATGCGAGGAGGCGGTCACCGACCTCGTAGCGCTCCAGGCCGACGATGTCGAGCGGTACGACAACCGACGGCGACTCTTCCTTGGACGGGAACTGCACGCCGAGCCGACGGCGAGCGAAGTGGTTGCTCGGGTCCTTCAGTAGTGCGTGCAGATCTGACAGCTCCACTACTGGCTCGGGCTCGGACGGCAGGGGTGTGGTCAACAAGGTGGCCGAAGTCGCGCGGCGTTCACGACGGGAGATCGCACCGCGGTGAGCGACCGCGTCGAAGCTCCACGGGCCGGCGATATGCACCCCCGGTTGGAAAGACGATTCGTCGAACGCTTGGCGCGGATGCTCCGTTTCCAGGATCCGCTCGACCGAGGCCCGCTGGTCAGGATCGACCGACGCGAGCACCGCGTCGACCAGCTCTGCCACGGGAACCGCTCTCGGCACCTCATGGTTGGTGCGGATGTCGCGTCCCTCCCTGATCAGGACGAGTCGGTCGCGAGCACTCATGACAGCGTCCAGCAGCGCCTGGCGTGACTCCCCTCGCGGATCGCGATCTCCCAGAAGTGGCGAGGCCGCGGCGAGGTCGTCGCCGTCGGGTGCCTGCACGCTGAACGCCGGCTGGTCCATTCCGAGAAGGACCACGACCCTGTGAGGAACACCGCGCATCGATGACATCGACGCGAATGTGATGCCGCCGCGGTAGAAGTCCGCGCGACCCGACACCCCGCCCACCGCCGCAGCCACCGCGCGACGGAGATCCAGGAAGTCGATCGCCATGTCCGCAGCGGCGGGCTCGTCAGCTGCGCCCTCCTCGAGTGACGAGAGCACCTTGGCCAGCGAGTCCCGCTGCCAGCTCTCGGCATCAGGAACGGCGAAGAGGGCGTCCGCGGCGTCGCGCAGCACCGAGACCCAATCACCGATCGGCCTGGCTGCGCTCACCTGGCCGTGCAGTTGCTCGAGTCGCCAGAGCAGCTCCGCCAACCGGCCGGCGAGCAGCGAGTCGGACCCCTCGACCGGAAGCGGCACTGCGTCACCGACTGCCAGCTGGCTGCCGTCGCCGATGGCGCAGCCGAGCATCAGTCGGTCAACCGCTGCACGCCACGTGTTCGTGTCGAACTCCGCAGGGATCCCGTCGAACTCACGGTGGTGCTCGTCCAGGCCCCAGCGGACGCGTGTGGCTGTGACCCAGTCCGTGATGAGCGCGACGTCGTCGTCGCTGAAACCGAAACGGTGGCGAACTGCCGCGGTCGCCACGAGGTCGAGGACGCTGACCGCGTCGAATCGACCCGAGACGAGAGACATCGTCCGCTCGAGCACCTCGAGGATCGGCACGGCCTGCCTCAACGACCTGTCACCTATCCGGTAGCGGAGCGCTGGCGTCGAACCAGGACGGTGCGCCCCGTCGCTGGACGGTCCGAGGACGGAGTGGATGACAGGTGCCATCTGCTCGATGGCAGGACTCATGACGATGATGTCGTCCTCGGTCAGATCCAGGACTTCGTCGTCGAGCAGGTGCAACAGGACGTCGCGTAGAACCTCGACCTGTCGGGCGACTCCGTGAGCGGAATGGATCCGGATCGTCTGGTCGTCGGCGCCGGGAGCCATGTCGGCGATCGGCGGGCTGTCGTTTCTCAGGTCGGACTGCAGCCTTCCGAGCATCGTGGCCCTGTGGAGCCCACTCGCGTAGTCGTCTTCCAAGCGGATTACGTCCCTGAGCCCCTGGCGTTGTGAGTCGGCGATGAGGACTGTGCTCTCACGTTGCAGCCGGCCCCATGAGCGCAGCAACGGATGCCCGACCAGCTCCCAGGTGCGGTCGTCGGCTCGCAATCGGGCTGACTCCGGCGGGGGGCCGATGCTTTCCGATATACGCAGCGAGGCCACAGGCGATGGCTCGACCATGTACATCTGCACGTCACGCGAGGCGCCCACAGCCTGGGCGAGGTCCACGAACCCGACACCCCCGGGGAGCACCGAGAGACCGAACACCACTAGACGCGGAGGAAGCTCGAGCGACAGTTCCCCGCGCAGTAGCCGATCCATCTGATCGATCAGCCGAGTTGGGGGGCTCGTCGCCCCGACACGATCGGCTACGCGGCGCCACAGCTCGGGCTGCCAACTGTGCTGCGCGTCGAGACGATGGCCCGTTCCGTCGACGTCGTCGCCCAGGAGCCACGATCGGATCATGTCGACGCGGTGGATGTGGTAGCGGTCGAACAGTTCGGCGATACGGCGAGCGCGTGCCCAGAGGGAGACACCCTCGGGAGGGGTCCCCACACGCCGGATCTGCTCGTCCGTTGCCGTTGACGACTCCGAGGCGACGGCGCCGCGCAACTCCGCCATGACAGACCAGGTCAACGACTCGATCCTCCACGGGTCATCCGCCGCCCGCCCTCCGGCGGACGTGACTGCGCCGGGGGGTTCGGAGCCCAGGACGGCAGTGCGCAGTGACGATGGGTGTGCACCGACGACGTTCGCCGTCACTCCATCGCAGCGACCGTCGGACGAGCCCAGCCGAGCGGCCAACTCCAGGTTGAGCCATCGCCTCATGCCCTCGGAGGGGACGGCTATCCACTCTGGAGCGAAGGGATCCCAGGTGTCATCGGTGAGGTCGCCGGGAGGGCGCGACAGGTTGTGAGCCAACCGGTCGACCAGGGTCTCAATCCGTCCCGCGGTGTGGATCCTCAACACAGGAGCGAGCGTAGCCACGCACCCTGACAACCAGGACCGAGCACCCCTCCTGGCGCGCCCGCCGCCTGTTCCCGGCTCCAGGCTGCGGTCAGCTGGTCAGGCGGACACGTCGTCGCGAGCGGCGTCGACGACCCGCCTCGCGAACTCGATGCTCCCGTCGAGCAGGTTGTTGCGCCGGATGGTCATGCCACCGACGACGTTCCCGTGCCGACCTTCGACGAGAGTCGTGAGCTTGGCCAGCGTCTTGCCCGGGTCCACCGCGTAGGTCACGTATACGTAAGTGGTCTTGTTGCCCAGCAACGGCAGCTTGTTCAGCTTGCCGCTACCACCGGGGCGCTGACCGAAGAAGAACAGACCGTCCACCCAGCTGCCGATGATGACGACATCGGCAGCCTGCAACGCGGCCAGGTTCACCTCACGTGAGCTGCACTCGCTCGCGGTCCAACCCTCTGCCGCCAACGCATCGACGATGTGACCCGCGGCGGTGCGGGTGTTGCCGGTGAGACTCTCGTGGATGACCAAGGCGCGCATGCACTCATGCTCGTCACTGCGACACAGCCGGGTCAAACGTCAGGCGTCACAATCGGTCGTGAGGCGCTCGATCAGTCGACCTCGACCATGAGGGTGACCGGTCCGTCGTTGACCAGTGCCACCTGCATGTCCGCACCGAAGCGTCCGGTGCCGACAGTCGCACCACGTCCGCGGAGATCTGACACGACCGCCTCCACCAGGGGTGAGGCGTGTTCGGGCCGTGCAGCTTCGGTCCACGACGGCCGACGTCCCTTGCGGGAATCGCCGTAGAGGGTGAACTGGCTGACCACCAGGACCTGACGTGACCCGTCGGCGACCGAGATGCCCATGTTCCCGTCCCGATCGTCGAAAATCCGCAGGTTCCAGAGCTTCTCGGCGAGGCGGGCAGCGGTCGAACGATCATCTGCGTGGGTGACGCCGACGAACGCACACAGGCCCTCACCGATGGAGCCGACGACGTCGCCGTCTACTCGCACCTCGGCGCTCAGCACCCGCTGGACGAGCGCACGCACCCGGTCAGCCGATCAGACCGGCCCGGATCCGACGACGGTGGAACTCGGCGTCGCCGTACCGCGCAGCCAACGCCCAGGAGCGCTTCATGAACAGGTGCAGATCGCACTCGACCGTGTAGCCGATCGCGCCGTGCACCTGCAGACACGTCGCCGCCGCGCCGCGGGCCGCGTCGGAGGCCTTGGCCTTGGCCATCGAGACGTGCCGAGACGACTCCTCGTCACGGTTTGCGATCGAGTTCGCGGCGCGCAGGACGAGCGGCTCGGCGAACTCGACTGCCAACGCGGCGTCAGCCAGATGATGCTTGACCGCCTGGAAGCTGCCGATGGGCACTCCGAACTGGTGACGCTCGACCGCGTAGAGGACGGTCATGTCGATCATCCGCCGGCTCAGCCCCACCAGGAGCGCCGCAGCACCCAGCGCAGAACGGTCGAAGGCTGCGTTGGTCGCCGCGAACCCCTCGGCGCCTCCTGCTATGAGCGTCGCCGGATCCGGGGTCCAACCGACGCGGGCGAGGTGCCGGGCCCCGTCGACCGACTCGACGGGCGTCAGCTCCACAGCGGACGGTGGGACCAGATGGGCCTCGCCACGGTCGAACAGCAAGAGCGCGTCCACCGCCGCAGCCGATGACACAGTCGGAGTTCCGCCGCCATCACGCCCGGGGCCGAAGCCGACACCGAAGGCGACCTCACCAGCAGCGATTCTCGGCAGCCACTCCGCGGCCAGCCCGGTTGGCGCGTGATCGCGCAGGATCCCGACCGCGACACCCGCCGTATAGGAGACCGGGTCCGGAAGCCCCGACCGACCGACCTCGATCAGGAGTGGGACGAGGTCCTCGTCGGTCATGCCCAGGCCGCCGTGTACTTCGGGCACGCAGATGCCCAGCACGCCCATCTCGCCGAGAGCCGACCAGGCTGCCGGAACCGTACCGTTGCCACCTCCGGGTCCGCCGCCCGCCAGTACCGGATCGCTCCACGCAGCGCGTATGTCGTCAGGTCCGCACGTGTCGGCCAGTAGGCCGCGTACGGCGTCACGGAACTCGATCTGTTCGTCACTCAACGCGAATCGCATCTCAGGCCTCTCTCACTTGCGCGGCAGACCGAGCACACGCTCGGCGACGATGTTGCGCTGGATCTCGTTGGTGCCGGCGTAGATCGGCCCGGAGAGCGCGAACTCGAAGCCCTTCATCCATGGGCCGTCGAGTTCGGCTTCGTGGCCGAGCAGGTCCAACGCCACTTGGTGGAGGCGCACGTCGAGCTCCGACCAGAAGATCTTGTTGTAGGACGACCGTGCACCACCGGGTCGCCCCTCAACGACGCCGGTGACGTCCGAAAGGGTGTAGAGGGCGTACGCCTCTGCGTCGATCCAGGCGTCCACCACCCTGTCGGCCGCAACCTCGCTGAGGTCTCCGTCCCCGCTGCGTTCGACCGCCAGGTCCACGAGACGCTTCGCTGTCGCCTGGAACCGACCCGGAGAGCGAAGGGTGAGCCCGCGTTCTGACGAGGTGGTCGCCATCGCGACACCCCAACCCTTGTTGACCTCGCCCAGGATGCCGCCCCGCATCATCGTGTCGACGGTGCCGTCGTCATCGGGGACGAACACGTCGTCGAAGAACACCTCGGCGAACCCCTCGTCGCCGTCGAGGCGACCGAATCCGCGGACCGTCACCCCTTCCGCCTGCAGCGGCACCATGAAGTAGGTCAGGCCCTTGTGGCGTTCCGACTCGGGATCGGAGCGGAACAGCCCGAACACGTAGTTGCAGAACGCTCCCCTGGTGGTCCACGTCTTCTGCCCGGACAGAACCCAGCCACCGGCGGCGTCGTCGCGGGTGGCCCTGGAGCGCACTCCCGCCAGGTCGGAACCGGCGTTGGGTTCCGACCAGCCCTGGCACCACAGGTCCACTGCCGACGACATGCGCGGCAGGTAGTGGTCCTGCTGAGCCTGCGTACCGAACTCGAAGATGGTCGGGGCGAGGAGGAAGATGCCGTTCTGGGTGACGCGCTGAGGGCCGCCCGCCCGGTAGTACTCCTCCTCGAAGATCAGCCATTCCCACAACGAGGCGTCCCGCCCCCCGTAGGCCGACGGCCACGAGACCACGGCCCAGCGTGCGTCGTGCAGCGCACGCTCCCATTCGAGGTGCGCCGCGAATCCCGCCGCCGTGTCGCCCGAGGGCAGGGACGGTCGAGGCACGTTGGCCCGGAGCCAGGTCCGGGCCTCGACCCGGAACGATTCTTCGGCGTCACTCCACGTCAGGTCCACCGACCCGCTCCCATCTCTCGTCGCACCGCTCGCTGGCACCCGGTGCTGGCCGTCAGTCTGCCGCGCGTCCTGACGACCCGTCAGATCCAGCAGCAGTCACCGCATGTCGGGTGGGTCGAACGGATCAGAACGTTCATGCGAAACAGGCCTCGCACCGATGAGATGCGATGGAGAGGAAGCCAGACCACTGCGAAGAACCGGAGCCGCCGCCTCCGGACGGTGCTGATACAGCCGATTCACGCGGGTTCAAACCCGGTAGCTGGGTGATCGCTGCAGCCGTGTCGGCAACGGTGCTCGCGTCGGTCACCTGGACGACCGTGCTGCCATGGCTCGGCGCGCCTCTCGACACCACCCAGCTCGATGCCGGCCAAGGCCTGCTCGACATCGTGATCCAGGCCGTGGCCGCCGTCGTCATAGTCCGTGGGGCGATGTCCCAGCGCGGCCGCAGTCGTGTCGCCTGGATCACTTTCGCCGCTGGGGCGGCGCTCGGGTCGTTGGGCACCACCGTGCGTGTCACAGCGGTCCTGACAGACAATGCCGGGCTGTCGAGCGGGGCCGAGGCCATGTGGACGACCGCACTCGGGCTCACCCTCGCGGGGTTGGTCCTCCTGCCGGCTTCTCCCCTCAGGCCCCGCAAGGTCCGCATGACCGACACGGGGATACTCATCGTCGCTGCGACGAGCCTGGTCTGGATCCTTCCCGCACACTCGGCGCTCGAGCAGCAGGACTTCCGTGTTCTGCAGGTGGCCACGACCGTCACGCTCATCGTCGCCATCGGGATCCTGGCCAGGTGCCGTCCCGACATCCACGGGGAGATCGCACTCACCGCCGGAGCCATTTCCGCGGTGGGGATCCGTCTGCTGGTGCTTCCACCCCCACCGAGTGGATATCCGGTCCCGGTGCGCCTGGCGGACGCGGTCACCAGTGCAGCCTTCGTCGTGATCATCGCCGCCGGTATGCGACTCCGTGGGCCGCGACGTCCGCCGTCACGGCGTGCCGATGAACAAGTCGGTCTGATCTCACTACCCGAGGTCGCCACCGTCCTGACTCTCGTCGTGCTGGCGATCAGCTCACAGCTGGGCGGATCCCTCCAGGTCTCGGTGACCCTCGGCGGTCTGGTGGTAGCGCTCGCGTTCGCCCGCCTCCTCCAGCTGAGCAGCGAGCAGCGACAGCTGCGCAGGAGTCTCCGTCACACAGCAGCGCGTCTGCACCACGACGCCCGCGTCGACGCCCTTACCGGGTTCGGGAACCGGCTGGCCCTGGAGGAGCACCTACGAACGATCGAGGCATCCGCGGACGGCTCGGAGCAAACCTCGGTCGTGGTGTTCTTCGCTGACATAGACCACTTCAAGCGCTACAACGACGCCCTCGGCCACGCAGTCGGTGATTCGTTGCTCGTCGAGGTCGCGCGGCGGATGGACGCAACCTGTGAGGGCAGACTCTTCCGTGCAGCCGGCGACGAGTTCGTGCTCGTGGCGACGGGTTGTTCGGACTCCGGAGCTGAGCGCCTGGCCGAGCTCGTCGTTGCATCGGTGACCCCGCCAGTCGCGGTCCACGGCCACGAGCTCGATGTCGGGCTGAGCGTCGGCTGGTCGCTGAGCGAGGAAGACAGCCAGGACGCCACGATGGACGACCTACTGCAGCAGGCCGACCTCGCCCTGTACGAGGCGAAGGCTTCTGGAAGGGGGCGACACCACCGCTTCAGCCCTGAGCTCGCAGAGAAGGCGGCGTCGCTCCGTCGCTCCCGACAAGGTCTCGAGCAGGCGCTCGAGACCGGTGCGGTTGATGTGCGTTTCGAACCGATCACCCGCTTGGACGACCGATCGATCGTGGGTCTCGTCGCCAGACCGTGGTGGGAGTCGGCCGAGTTCGGCACGGTCGGCCCCGACATGATCGGGGAACTGGCCAGCGGAAGCGGTCCACTCGTAGCGATCGCCGACACGTTGCTGGACGACGTCAGCCGGGTACTCGCAGCCACCTCTGACCGCCCAGGGGTGAAGCCGTGGGTCGGCTTCAGGCTCACCCGGGCACAGCTCTTGCACCCCGCAGCAGTTGCCACGGTCGTCGACCGGCTCCACTCGGACGACATCGATGCATCGCGGGTGCGGATCGAGGTTGCCGAGCAGGTGGTCGTCGACAGCCATGTAGCCGTGGCGATCGACCTGCTGCGTGCAACCGGCGCCGAGCTGAGTGTCGAACGGTTCGGTGCCGGACCACCTTCGCTCCTGCGGCTGAGCGCCTACCCTGCCACGTCGATCTGCATCGACAGCTCGTTCGTCGGCGGGATCGGACGCGCTGGGAACGACACGATCATCCTGTCCGTTCTCGCCGCCCTCGCTCGTGAGCTGCACCTGGAGATGTCGGCCGATGGAGTGACGACCGAGGCCCAGGTGCGCGAGCTGATCGACCTGGGTTTCACGACAGCCAGGGGACCGCTGTTCTGCACCGGCTGCAGCTTCGCCGAGCTGTGCGTCGGGCACGGTGCGCAGGGAGCGATGATCTGATGCCCGTCGACGCTGGACCAACCGAGACGGCGACGCTGGTGAGCGCAGGTCTGCTCGGTGTCAGCTGCATCGTCAGCGCATGGCTATGCGCTCGGGCGATGCGTGCCGGGCACGGAACCCCGATGTTCATCCGACGCCTGGTGCTCGCCCTGGCGATGGTGGCTGTCGGTGCTGTGTGGGCGGTCCTCGACCGGGTCGCGCCGCTCGTGGGGTACCACGGCCACGACCTCGTCTTCCTCGCGGCAGCGTTCGTCGTTGCGGTCGGGATGGTCCGCCACCCGGATCTCGGTCCCGGCCCGAGACGAGCTCGCTACATCGTCGACGCCGTGATCGCCGGGCTCTCGTTGTCCGCCCTCGTGTGGTTGATAGCCACGCACTCCACCGCTCTGCAGGCGATACCCCAGGTCCGCCAGGGTGCCGTGATCACGGCCACAGCCATTGCGTTCGCCATCACACGCACCGGGATAGCGATCACGCTCCACCGGCCCAAGGGATCGGTGGAGGAGTCGGCCACTGCGATGATGGCCGTGGCATTCGGAGTGTGCACCCTCGGAGGTCTGCTCCATCTTCTGGCCGACACCTCCGCTCCGTCTCCGATCCAAGTCACAGCCGGTTTCGGAGTACTCGCCTTGGGTGCGGCGCTGTTCGGAGTTTCGGCAATCATGGTGCTGAAGGCACAGGAGCCATGGTTCCGCGTCCCGCGACGACGGATGCACTCCATGTTCGACGTGATACCCGTGACGGTTGCGGTGTTCGCCACCGGGGCGCTGCTCGCCGACGCGGCGGCCCAGGGGAGCTTCGACCGCACCGCAGCGGTGCTGCTGACGGTCGTCGTGTCGTCGGTCCTGCTACGACAGTCCTGGACGCTGTCCGACAACAGGACCCTCGCCACCTCGCTGCGCCGGACTGTCGACGACCTGGAACGACAGGCGACCCACGACCCGCTGACAGGGCTGCCGAACCGTGGCGGTCTCGACCAACGCATCGACACGGCGGTCGCGTCGGCCTGCGAGCGGGGGTACTGGTGCCTCGTAGGCTTCGTGGACATCGATCACCTGAAGGTGATCAACGACACCCTCGGCCATCGCGCTGGTGACGAGCTGATCCGTCACGCTGCGACGCGCCTCGCCGGCGAGTTCGGTGACGCCGTGACGAGGTTCGGCGGCGACGAGTTCGTACTCGTGTCGGAGATTCGTGACATGACCCCCGAGGAGATCGGAAGGCGGATCGTGGCCCTCCTGTCCGAACCGATCGAGATCGACGGACAGCGGGTGCAGCCTTCGTGCAGCGTCGGACTCGCGGTGGCCGGTGCGACCGTGTCGGCGGGTGAGCTGCTGCGCAGGGCAGACGTAGCGCTGTACCAGGCGAAGGGACTGGGTCGGGACTGTGCCGCGGTCCATCGACCCGAGCTCGATACCGGCCTCATGGCGGACCTGGATCTGGGGCCGGAGCTACGCCGAGCGATCGAGCACGACGAGTTCACGCTGCACTACCAACCGATCGTCGATCTGGTCACCGGACGGACCGAGAAGGTCGAGGCCCTGTTGCGTTGGGCGCACCCCGAGCGAGGAGTGCTCGGCCCAGAGGTGTTCCTCGAGGAGGCCGTGTCAGCCGGCCTGTTGGGGGCTATCGGAGAACTGTCGCTGCGACGCGCTTGTCGCGACATATCCGAGCTCCTGACTGCATTGGGACCGGGACTTCCGACGGTGTCCGTCAACCTGTCGAGCAGCGAGCTGACGGACCGTCGCGCCGTCAACAGGGTACGAACTGCACTCGAGCTGGCCCGGGTCGAGCCTCAGTGGTTGAACGTCGAGATCACAGAAGATGTGATCGTCGACGACACGGTCCAGGAGGTGATCGCCGAGATCCGCGAACTGGGGGTCGGGTTGGCAGTCGACGACTTCGGTACCGGCAACTCGTCGCTGCGACAGCTCGGCTCGTACCGCGCCGACATCCTCAAGATCGACCGCTCGTTCGTGGAGCGCATCACCTGCGACCACCGGGCGAACGCGATCACCCGATCGATAGTCGGGATGGCGCTCGACCTGGGGCTGGAGCCGGTCGCAGAAGGCGTCGAGGACGCGAGCCAGGCTCGAGAGCTCTCGGCGATGGGCTGTCGGTTCGGACAGGGCTGGCACTTCGCCCGGCCGATGCCCTTCGACGAGGTGCTGGTGCGCTGTGTCGAGGAGGCCAGCGCCGACTACGACAGCCGGGCGAGTGTCGAGTCGGCCTCGTCCATGATGCGGCCCAGCAGCTCGGCAACCGTCGGCCGGTCTGCGATGGCACCGACCACCTGACCGGTTGGCAGTATCCCGACCTCGACGTCGCCGTCGAGCACCGAGGCCTTTGTCATCATCGGGGCGTTGGCCGCCAGCGCCACCTGGGACCAGCTGAGCTCCTGGTCCTTGCGCATCTGCAGGCCCGTGCGGGCCAGCTGAGGGAGTGACACCCCGGACGAGCGGGCGAAGCTCACGGCGTTGGCTGCAGCACGCGGGAAGCGCAGGAGCCCCGGCGACTTCTCGAGCGCGTCGATCATGGCGGTACGGATCACCCTCTGCGGGGCGCCGTCGATCGCGGTGGTCACGACCGTGCCGGTGAGCGGGGTGTCGAAGTAGACGGACGCCACGTGGTCGGGCACGTGGCTCTCATCAGTCAGCAGGAAGCGGGTGCCCATGGCGATTCCGTCGGCTCCGTAGGCGAGAGCGGCTACCAGCCCACGACCGTCGAAGAAGCCACCTGCCCCGAGCACGACGACGTCGCTTCCTGCCACACCGTCGACCACCTGCGGTAGGAGCAGCGATGTCGGTACCGACCCCGTGTGACCACCGCCCTCTCCCCCTTGGGCGATGACCGCCTTGACCCCCATGGCCGCGACCTTCTCGGCATGTCGCTTCGCTCCCACGGTGACGATCGTGACGATGCCCGCGTCGTTGAGTCTGGCCACCTGATCGGGCCGTGGCGCCGCTGCGAAGCTGGCGACCGGCACGCCCTCGGATACCAGCAGCTCGAGCCGTCGCGCGGCATCGGGCTGGTTGGGCAGCAGATTCACCCCGAACGGGCGGTCGGTGCGGGCTTTGACCTTGGCGATCGCGGCGACCAGCTCGTCGTAGGTCATGGTTGCACTGGCCAGGATCCCGAGACCCCCGGCTGCTGCTGTAGCAGCGGTCAGGCGCGCACCCGACACCCAACCCATTCCGGTCTGCACGATCGGGAAGTCGACTCCGAACAGCTCGCACGCCCGTGTCCGCAGCGCCGGATTGCGCTCGGCTCCACCTGACTCGTTCACCCCGCGGGCACCTCGGCGAATCGCAGGCCCTTCGGGTCCAGGCGGGTTATGCGCTCCAGCTCCTCGAGCTCCGGCAGCCTTGTGTCAGGCACCGAGTCAGGGATGATCAGCTCGAACCCGGTTGCCTCGACGACGTCGTCGACGGAGACGCCCGGGTGTACCGACGCCAGACGCATCCTGGCGATCGACTCACCCTCGGGTACCGCGAAGTCGAACACACCCAGGTTCGACACGACCCGGCGGATCTCGTGGAAGCGCGACGCGGCAGGGCCCAGCTGAGCGGCACGGTCGTATCCGATGCCGCACACGACGTCCACGGACTCGACGAAGACGCGGGGCGAGTGGTTCGGCACCCAGTAGCTCGTGGTGTGGTTGATCGTGTTGCCGGGAGCACCCCGGAAGCCGAGCAACTGACGGCTCGGCTGGTTCCAGTCGCCGATCGCGGCGATGTTCTGGTTGCCGTGACGGTCGATCTGGGTCGCGCCCATCATCACGTGCCGCTTACCCTGCCAGAGCAGGCCGAACATCTCGCGGTAGGGGTTCCAGTGAGCCACCGTCCGCTGCGCGAGCCTTTCCGCCTCGGACAATCCGATGGGGGCTACGTCGTCCGGGGTCTGCGGATCGACGAGCGTGTAGAAGCCGTCGGTCAGCGCCAGTTGCGGCTCGAAGGTGGCCAGCGCCAGCCTCCCGCCGATCAGAGGCAGGTTCCCGATCGGGTTGCAGAGCCGTTCACCGTCGCCACGGAACGCCTCCGCTATCGCAACGGCGCAGATGTCGGCACGTGTCACATCGCTCATGAGGACTGCAGCTCCTTGACCTTCGCCTGGTAGCCGGCCTCGTCCAGGTCGAGGAACTCGGCACGGAACTCGTCCCAGGCCTCCGCCGACTTGGCGGTTGCCGCGTAGCGCTTCTGGAACACCTCGTCACGGCCGTAGTCGGGTGGGCACTCTGTGAAGTGGGCGCCGTTGGGGGACTCGATCACGCCTGTCACGTCCATGCGGGATATGCGCAGGTGTGCAAAGTCGGCGAGACCGGCCAGCTCCTCGGTCGCGACGATCTGCTCGCAGCTGACGTACGCCCGCTCGGCGGCTCGCACGAACAGGTCGTCCATGAACGGGTCCTCCCCCAGCCACACGGCGTTGCCCGACCGATCAGCCCGGTTCTGGTGCACGATGGCCGCGTCCAGCTCGAGCGCCGGAACGGCCACCAGCTCCTCGATGTGTTCGACACCGTCGATGACCGTCGGATAGGGCGAAGCGACGGTTCGCAGGTCTGGCATGAGCGGGAGCACGTCGGAGCCGAGTCCGGCTCGAGTGGGCAGGAACGGCACGCGCCATGCCGCCGCCTGGAGCCCGAGTAGCAGCATGCCCTCGTCCCACTCCGCAGCCTGGATCGAGCCGGACTGCCGAGCGGCCTGGTAGTGGGGCTCGAGAGGAATGGAGTCGAGCGAGACGAAGCCGGAGATGACCTTGCGGACCTTGCCGGCACGGCAGAGCAGACCCACGTCGGGGCCTCCGTAGCTGACGACCGTCAGGTCCGTGAGGTCCGAGCGCAGGATCGCCCGCACCAGTGACATCGGCTTGCGCCTGCTGCCCCATCCGCCGATACCGATCGTCATGCCGGAGCGCAGCTCGGCCACGACCTCCTCGTCGGTGCATCGCTTGTCCGGTCCGGGCACCTGCTCCCCCTTCAATCAGATGATCTGACGGGTCGTCAGGTCGTTGACGGTAGACGCGGGAACGCCGCGGGTCGAACCGACCCGCGGCGTTCTGACCGAGCAGGGTGCGTCCTGCTCAGCCGCCGATGGTGGTCGAGGTGTCAGCTCCGTCGGTGGCCGAACCGTCGGTGGTCGTGTCCGCCGGGACGCACTCCGCTGCCTGCCGGTTCTGATACGGGGTGATCGCGTTACGGAACTCATCGGTGTCGAACACCGCGTTGACACCGGTCTCGAAGAACTCGAGGCTGTAGCCCGCGGCCTCGGCGTCGGCCTCGAGCTTGTCGGCGGTGGCTGTGAGAACTGGGGCGCTGGCTGCTTCGACCGGCTCAGTAGCGGCGAGCGAGCGAAGGATCTTCGCCTGCGCGGCGACGGTCACCTTCACCTGTTCGACCGTCGAGGGCGGAGCCTGCGGTCCCGACCCGTACGCAACCTCCAGAACCTTGCAGAGATCAGTACCCGCCCCGTCGAGTGCGGTCATGATCGGCTCGACAGCCGCCACGTAATCCTCGTCGCTTAGCTCAGCGACCGTCGTCGTGGTCTCGTCAGCCGCCTCGGTGGTGGTCGTTCCGTCCTCCTCGGCCTCATCGTCACCGCTGCATGCGACTGCACCGAGAGCCAGTGTCGCCACGAGTGCGGCAGCGACGATCCGTCGAATCCTCATCTGTTCTCCAAACCTCCGGTCGGTCGCCCGTGCGACACGACCGCCCCAAGGTAGCGGTCGATCACCTGGAGTAGTCCGCGTCCTTCTTCTCGACGAACGCGTCACGTGCCTCGTCCGAGACGCCCGAGAGGTTCAACTCGAAGGTGAATCCCTGCTCGAACCGATAACTGCGCTTCACATCGACGACGTCGATGGCGTTCAGACACTCCTTGGCCCGCCGGATCACGAACCGGCTCTTTGTGCAGATCTTCGCAGCGATCTCGAAGGCGGCGTCACGGAGCTCTTCGCGGGGCACCACCCGACTGACCGACCCCCAGGCCTCAAGCAGCGCTGCGTCAACGGGCTCCGCCGTGTAGACCATCTCCCTCATCTTGTGCTGGGGTACCAGTCGAGCGAGATGTGTCGCCGCTCCGAGCGCACCCTGGTTGACCTCGGGCAGCCCGAAGCGGGTTCCCTCTGCAGCGACGATCACGTCCGCGTTACCGACCAGGCCGATGCCACCGCCGAGACAGAAGTCGTGGACTGCGGCGATGACAGGCACCTCACACTCGTACACCGCAGCGAATGCCGCGTAGCAGCCACGGTTGGCCCCCAGGAGAGCGTCGAAACCCTCGGTGGCCTGCATCTCCTTGATGTCGACCCCGGCGTTCCAACCCTTGCCCTCGGCTCTCAGCACCAGCGCACCGACCTGCGGATCGCGCCCAGCAACGGTGACCAGATCGGCCAACTCGAACCAGCCAGCGACCGTGAGTGCGTTGACCGGTGGATTGTCCATCACGATCTCGGCGATGCCGTCGGCGGTGTTCACGGAGAAGCCCATGTCGTTGTCGCTCCCAGGGTGTGTGTTCGTGCTGGAGACGCCGATGAGGTCGACCTCCCGGCAGCGACGGTACCGCTAGTGCCGCCCCGGAGCGCCACCTCGGCAAGCGCATCGAGCAACACCGGGTCGCGCAGGTAGGAACCGTGTCCGTCGATCGATGTCGGTAGGGCCACCGCGACGCTGGCCGGGTCCTCACCGTGGATGAGTCCAGCCCGGGCGAGCGCAGAGACAGGGTCACCGTCCGCGGCAGCACTCCACAGACCCTGGCCCGCCAGCCATCCGGGTCGTCCGACGTCCGCGCCGAGTCCCGGGGCGCCGAGCAGCACCACCTCGTCGGCGGCCATCCCGATCGCTGCCGCCCGAGACACCACGAGAGCGCCGTAGCTGTGCCCGACGGCGACGACCCGACGTCCGGGTTGGAGGCGCCACCGGTCCACGTCTGCGGCCAGGCGCTCGGCTCCGTCGACCGCCGGTGAGCGACCTACCCCTGCCACGATGTTGTCCGGCGGGTCGTAGCCGAACCATGAGACGACCGCGACGGTGTCTGCGTCCTGCTCGCGCGCGCCGACCAACGCAAGGTGTTCGCGCACGCGAATGGCATCACCCGCGAGGGAATCCCGATCGGCCAGGTCCGTGCCCACCCCGGGGATCAGCACGACCACGACCGTCGCGTCCTCGGGGCCGACCCAACCGATCCAGCGTCCGTCACCAACGTGGGACAACGCGAGCGTACGGACTTGGTGATCGATCTCGGAGACGCTGCGTTGCTGCGCGGCCTGGCGCTCCACCTGCCTCGCCACCAGGTCGACGCTGATCGATCGCTGTGCGAGCTCGGCGCAGATGCGATCCAACTCCGTCCAACCGCGTCGGGCGTCCGGACCGGCCCAAGCCGAGCGGTCGGCGTTCACAAGGCGCAGACGGACCCGGGTGAGATGATCGGCCAGGACCGCCAGCCTCTCTGCCAACGACTCGAGGTCGCTCGGGTCGCAGCCCAGGAGCACAACGGAGGACCGTACCCACGGCGACACCCACTCGTCAGCGGGGAGCGAGCACCGGTATCGTCCGCCGCCATGGACGCCGAGGAGCTTGGCTACGAAGGCAAGGTCGTGCTGGTCACAGGCGGCACGAAGGGCATCGGACGGGTGATCGTGCAGCGGTTCACCGACTGGGGCGCCCAAGTGATGACATGTGGCCGGACCGAACCGGACGAGCTCCCGTCGGGCAGAGGTGGGGGCGCCGGCTTCCTGGCAGCTGACATCCGCGATCCCGACCAGGCGGCGCAGCTCGTCGACACGGCCGTCGACCGTTACGGCCGGCTCGACCTGGTGATCAACAACGCGGGCGGGGCACCACCGGCCGAAGCCGCGACCGCTTCCCCCCGGTTCAGCGAATCGATAGTGAGGCTCAACCTGCTGGCACCTCTGCACGTCGCCCAGCGAGCCAACCACCACTTCCAGCAGCGACCCGACCACACCGACCCCGGGGTGATCGTGAACATCGCGTCGGTCTCCGCAGTGCGCCCGTCCCCCGGAACAGCTGCCTACGGAGCGGCCAAGGCCGGGCTGCTGAGCCTCACCCAGTCCCTCGCGGTCGAGTGGGCGCCACGGACTCGCGTCGTAGCGATCGTTGCCGGCCTTATCGAGACCGAGCAGGCGCACCTCCATTACGGCGACGAAGCAGCGGTCGCCCGTGTTGCACGGACAGTACCGGCGGGCCGCCTCGGCACGCCCGAGGACCTGGCGCAGGCCTGCCGGTGGCTCGGCTCGCCCTTAGCTTCGTACGTGAGCGGAAGCGCGGTGTGGCTGCACGGCGGCGGAGAACGCCCTGCGTTCCTCGATGAGGCAGACCCGACCTGAACCGTCCCCCTCCGGGGTGCGGGCGCTTCCTACGCTGGGGGCATCACCCTCACCCCTGTCATGACCCGGCGCGCTCAGTCGCCATCGTCCACCCGTCCCGGGACTCACCGAACGCGTACGACATTCTCGGCGCGTTGCGCCGCCGTCGTCGCGGGACTGGTGATTCTGGGTGGCTGCTCCGACCTGATGGACTCGAGCAGGGCCGACGCCGTGGTCGTGATGGAGGCCGCCGACCAGGACCAGGTACTGCTGACGCGCCAGGAGATCCTCGCGAGCGCGTCGACCTGGGGAGGCACACGGGTTGGTGAGCAGACCACAGACGCGTCCGAGACCGCGCTCGAGTTCGCACTTCCGGGGCAGAACCTGGAGACGGCACTGGGCTCGTTGTCCGACATGGACGCACCGGTGGTGTCCAGATCTATCGACGTCGAGGCGGAGCAGGTGACACGCGGGCCCGCCACCACTGTCGAGGGTGGCGATCCCGCCGACCCCGCCGATCACCAAGTACGACTGAGAGTCGAGGTGAAGGAGGCCACCCCGGCCGGTGCAGGAGCTTTCCTGCAGCTGGTCATGGCGGTGTTCTCGGTCGTGGGCATGGTCGCCACCGCGGGATGGGTCATGCGTTGGTGGCGCCGTCGAGGGGAACGCACTGTGCCACCACGCCGGCGGATCGACCGCGTGGACCTACGAGACGGCCCTCCCACCCAGGAGACACCTGCAATCCCACCCGACCCCTGGGTCTGACCCGGGGGAACCGATCCGATGCCCTGCCAGATCAGGCGGCGAGGCTCCCCTGATCCCGGACGCGCAACCGGGGGAGCACGAATCGCTTCGGACTCCCCCGGTTGTGATGGGGCACTTACCCTTCCCCCGAACATGTTCGAGGCCCTCCCCCACCGACGGCGATGGGGCGAATCACCGTCGCTGGATTGGGAACAATCTATCTCAGCAGCACCGATCGCGCAACCGCTTGGACAGCGAAAGCTCCGTCGCACCCCCCCAATCCTCGGGCATCGTGGGTGAAATTGCCCATGTTCTGGCCGACCAAAACGGCGCGGCCGTACCCACCGCCCGCTCCCTTACGTCACCACTCGACATCGTCACCACGAGGTCATTCACGTAGTCCGCACTACGGGACACCGTAGCGCGTACTATGCTACGGGCTCATGAGTGACGAGCAGCCCGGGACGGACGACCCCAGGGAACGACTCCTGCGAGCGGGCCTGGCCGTACAGGACGAGTTGCCCCTGTCCAAGGTGTTCGCCGGGGTGACGACTTCGAAGGTGGCCGAGGCTGCTGGTGTGACCACGGGCTCGTTCTTCCACCACTTCCGGAACCAGGCCGAATTCGCCGACGCCATGGTCCTGGCCGCCATCCCCACAGCCGAGGACCTTGCCGATCAGGTGGACGAGCTCGTCGACTCGCTGGCGCACTTCGAACTGTTCGAAGCCATACGCCTCAGCTTGGTCGAGACGTGGCAGATCTACACCAGCGATCCTCAGCTGTGCTCGACCCTCCGGTTCCAGTACCTGTTGTGGGCGCACCAGGGCGCCGAGCTCTCACACGAGTACGACAGGTACAACACGGTCGCAGACGTGCTGCGTGAGAACTACCGGATACGTCACGAGCAAGCGGTGAAGGGCTGGCATCACCTTCTGAAGCGCACCGGACGCGCGTACGTGCCGCCCTTCAACGAGGACCGCATCGCTGTCGCCCTGACCGGAATGTTCGAAGGCCTGCTGGCACGCGAGCAGTTCGACCCCGGCGCAGTGGACGAGTCGCTGTTCGCCGACGTGGCATCGACCCTGGTGGCGACGCTATCCACTCCCCGCTCGACCAGGATCCGCCTGGCAGCGCTCGAGGACCGCCCACTCGTCGATGATGCGCCGATGCTCGACGACTCCCACCTCTCACCACAGGCCCGTTCGGGTGCGAGAAGGCGACGGGAATCCCGCAACACCATCGTCAACGCTGCCATCGGCCGCTTCGACCACGGCTGGGAGTCGGTCAGCGCAAGCGAGCTGGCGGAAGCGGCTGGCGTGTCGCACCAGACCGTCCTCAACGTGTTCAGCAGTGTTCGCGAGATCGCTGCGTGCACCTTCGCCCACCACGTGCCCGAGCTGCGCCGACTCACACAGGAACCCCTCACCGACGATCCGCTCCTGTTGCTTCACCGGGTCCTGACAAGGTTCGCCCAGCAGGTGATCGCCGACCCCGAGCCTGCGCGCGCGCTTCTGGGCGAGCGTGTAGCCGCCAAGCACCAGCGGGGGCGAGGCCTGTCCGAGATCGACGTACGGGTGGAGGTTCCTCTCGCTCAGGTTCTGATTCCGGTGCTGGAGATGATGGACCTGGGCGACGCGGACCCGCTACAGGTGGTCGCCAACCTGTCCGACACGGTGCTCTCGCTCGCCCTCGACGATGCCTGCCGCCTCGAGGACCACGCCGCGTTGGCGATGCGCTTGCTCCCCCCGACCGCCACAGGAGTCGACCCATGGGTTCCGAGCAAGGGACGCAAGGGCCGGGCCGACCGCCCTTCTGCCTCTCCCGAGACCGCGGACTAACCTGACGACCCGTCAGATCGCTGCCCGAACGGTCGGGCCGACCATGCGGAGGAAAGCGTGGCAAAGACGCGGGTTCCGGCCATCGAAGGATGGTTCACAATGCCCCCCGAAGATGCGGACTTCCCCGCCGACGGCTCCGGCCTGACGGGGATCCACCTGCTGGGCACGCGGTGCTCCGGCAGCGGGACCTACTTCTTCCCGCCCGAACGGACGATGTCACGGGCTCCCGGCCACGCCGATGCGACGCTCGAGGACGTGACGCTCTCCACGACCGGCACGCTCTGGTCGTACACCGACGCCCAGTACCAACCGCCGGAGCCCTTCGTAGCACCGAGCGACCCGTACCGGCCCTACTGCCTGGCCGCAGTTGAACTCGCAGAGGAACAGCTCGTCGTGCTGGGCCAGGTGGTGGCAGGTGTCGGTGTCGACGACCTGCGTGTGGGCATGCCGATGGAGCTCGTTGCCGACGTGCTCAACGAGGACGATGAGCACAGCTACGTCGTCTGGAAGTGGCGGCCGATCGACCCGGCCGACAACGCTGACGAGTCAGGAGCCGAGTGATGACAGTCGACCAGGTCGCAGTGCTGGGTGTCGGCATGCACCCGTGGGGCAAGTGGGGACGGAACTTCGTGGAGTACGGCGTGGCTGCGGCCCGCAACGCACTCGCCGACGCCGGGATCGAGTGGGATGAGGTGCAGTTCGTCGCGGGTGCCGACACGATGCGCAACGGCTACCCCGGCTACGTGGCGGGTGCGACCTTCGCCCAGGCGCTCGGCTGGACCGGCGTCCCCGTGACTAGCACCTACGGCGCCTGCGCCTCCGGTGCCATGGCTCTCGATGCCGCCCGCCAGCGCATCCTGTCGGGCATGTGTGACGTGGCGTTGGTGGTGGGTGCAGACACGACTCCGAAGGGCTTCCTCAAGCCGAACGCGGGCGAGCGCGGGGACGACCCCGACTGGCTGCGCTTCCGCCTGATGGGCATGACGAACCCGAGCTACTTCGCCATGTGGGCACGCCGCCGGATCGACCTGTATGGCGCCACGACCGACGACTTCGCCCAGGTGAAGATCAAGAACGCGGCGCACGGCCTGGCCAACCCCTATGCCCGCTACCGCAAGGCCGTGACAGCCGAGGACGTCGCCAAGTCGCCGACCGTGTCCAGCCCTCTTCGGCTGCTCGACATCTGCGCCACCTCCGACGGCGGCGCCGCGGTGGTCCTGGCCTCGATGGAGTACGCCCGCAGGCACCTGGCCGGTGCATCGTCCGGCGACAAGCTGGTCCGCGTTGCGGCCATCTCGACGGTGACCCCCACGTTCCCCAACACGATCCTGGAGATGCCGAACTTCGCGACCGACTCAGCGGCTGGGATCCCCGCACCCGAACGCGGATTCAAACAGGCGATCGGCGATGCGGCCTACGCCCAGGCGGGCATCGGCCCCGACGACGTCGACGTCGCCGAGGTCTACGACCTGTCGACCGCCCTCGAGCTCGACTGGTACGAGGACCTGGGATTCTGCGGTACCGGCGAGGCCGAGAAGCTCCTGCGCGACGGTGTGACCGCGATCGGAGGTCGCCTGCCCGTGAACCTCTCCGGTGGCCTGGCATGCTTCGGTGAGGCGGTCCCGGCACAGGCGATCGCCCAGGTCTGCGAACTCACCTGGCAGCTCCGAGGAACCGCCCAGGGCGTTCAGGCCGACAACCCGATGGTCGGTATCACTGCGAACCAGGGTCTCTTCGGTCACGGCTCCTCGGTGATCCTCACGCGCTGAGTCGGAGTTCGAACCGGCCGAACGATCAACTCCACGGCCTGAGTGCCGATGAAGTCTGTGGGAACACCATGGTCAGCAGACCTCAAGTGGGAGCCACCGGAGCCGTCAAGGGGGACGGCGTCGGTGGCTCCCGCCGTGTCGACGGTCTGGCACCATGTGTCGAGCGTGCTGAGCGGCACGCGCAACAGGGGCAGGCCATGACAGAACCGAGCGGCGACGAACCCAGGACCCGCGTTCTCGTCGAGGTCACCGACACGCTGTCGATCGATTTCACCACCGGAATCCAACGTGTAGTCCGCGAGGTGGTTGCCGGCTTGTCGGACTCCGACGTCTTCGAGGTGGTTCCCGTCGTGACACCGGCCGTGGGCGCCGGCTTCCGAACGCTGACCGCCGACGAGACTGACCGGCTCAGCACGCACCCTGCCGGCGGGCGGGCCGGACGTCGAGCGGACGACTTCGGCCCTCTCGGCCCGGTCGTACGGAGGATCGGAGACCTACCAATCACCGTGAAGGTCCGTGGTGCCGTGGCCACCCGGCTCCGCTCACGCGGCGAGATCCTGCCGGCCCACGACGACCTCGGCATAGGCCCTCTGCCCGGACCGGGAGCGCCGACTGGTTCGGTGTTCCTCGACGTCGAGGGATCCTGGTACGACCCGACACCACGGGCCGAGCTGCTCCCCCGCCTGCGTGACGCAGGAATCCGCCGGGCGGTCCTTGTCCACGACGTCATGCCGGTTCTCTACCCGGAGTGGTTCACCGAGAAGCACATTCGGGTGTTCACGGACTGGTTGATTGCACACCTGACGACTTCTGAGCTGTTCCTGACCAACTCGCGACGTACCGCCAACGACCTGCGATCTGCCGCGACAGCCCTCGGTATCGGACCCGATCTGGACATACGCCCCGTACCGCTCGGAGCGGACTATCTGGTCGACGAACCGGAGCCGGTCGAGGAGCTCGTGGACGGGCGGTTGTACGTACTGGTGGTGGGGACGCTGGAGCCCCGCAAGAACCAGGGTGTCGTGCTGGACGCGATGGAGCGTCTGTGGGATCAGGGAAGCGAGCTGGATCTGGTTCTCGTGGGCAAGGAGGGTTGGCTGGTCGATCGGCTCGTGCAGCGGCTCCGCCGCCATCCCCGCCGGGGAGGGCAACTGCACTGGCTGGGCGGCGTCGATGACCGCCAGCTCGCCTGGCTGTACGACAACGCCTTCGTGACGGTCGCGCCCTCGATCTACGAGGGCCTGGGAGTGCCGGTTCTCGAAGCGCTCGGGCACGGGTGCGCCACCATCTCGTCGAACGGTGGCGCCCAGCCCGAGGCTGCTGGCGACGCCGCCGAGTTCTTCGAACCGACCGACGTCGCCGCTCTGACGGGGCTGCTGCGACTCCACCTCGAGGACCCCGGTCACCACGAGCGCCAACGTGCAGCGGCCGCGGAGTTCACCATGCCGACCTGGGCACAGACGACCGACGCGGTCGTTGCGGCCCTGACCGACCTGGTCAGCGGTTGAGGTGATGTCGCTCCGATAGTGTCGGAAGCTCGTGCGCCGCCAACCCGATCCCGCTGCCCTGCACCACAGCGGCCCCTTGTGGGAGGCTTCGGCCGGAGTCTCCTTGGCGATGGCGCTCTTCGGGCTCGTCGTGATCCGCGGACGACAGCTGCTCGGACCCCAGCTGTTCGCCGCGGGGGACAGTGCCGCGAACGCGATACTCGTCGACGAGGCGCTTCGCGGTGAGCTGTTCGTGGGGTACTACTCCCGGTTCGGGTTCAACCATCCAGGGCCGGCCTTCCTCTACGTGGAAGCGTTGGGAACTCTCGTCTTCCATCGCCTGACAGGACTGGCCGGATCGGACCTGGCCGGTAGCGCGCTGGGCGTGGCACTCCTCAACTCGCTGTTGATCGCATGGATCGCGACGATCGCACACCGGCGAACCAGATCCGCGCCCAGTGCAGCACTCCTGGTGTTGCTCATCCTGTTGCTCGGGGTATGGGTTCCCGGCCTTCTCACCCTGGCATGGGCCCCAGCTCTCATCATCGTCCCGTTCATCCTGCTCATGGTCTCGGGTGGATTCCTCGCGGCAGGGCACACGGGAGAGTTGTTGCCGTTCAGCGTCGCTTGTGGCTTGCTGATCCACGGCCATCTCTCGTCACTCATCTTCGTCAGCACGAGCGTCCTGGTCGTCGGCGCTTCGTGGCTCCTGCGTCGACGCCGGGACGAGACCGAGGTGTACCTGCCGACGCGCAGCGAGTGGGTCCCATCCGTTGCTGTCATACTCCTGTTCCTTACGCCGCTCGTCATCCACCTGGTGATCGACTGGCCGGGCGAGCTCGGCGCATACGTCCACTACGTCAGGTCCAACGCCAGTCGGACCGGAGGGTCGCTATCAGAAGCACTGAGGTTCGCCGCGGACTCGCTGTCCGGCGGACTCTGGCACTCAGCCGTAATCGTCGTGACCGCTGCAACCGCAGTCGTCTACCTCCTGGTGATTCCTACATCGACGTCATGGATTCGAGGTTTCAGATGCCTTCTGGTCATGGTCGCAATGCAGACCATCGCCTTCCTCGTCTACTCGTGGCGCACCGTCGACGACCTTGCACTTACATACCTCGGTTGGTTCGGACTTGCGCTTCCAACGGTGAGCGTCTGGGTCGGGATGACCGTCGTCCTGCTGAGAGCACGATCGAGCAGCGACCGTCGGGTGAAAGTTGCCAGCGACGTCGCTTGGATGCTGTCGCTCGCGCTGGTCGGCGTGATCATCCTCGACCATGGCCAGCTGATCACCGGCGAACGAGGGAGCCAGGTGGTGGGTGACATGGTCCAGGCGATCGGGGACGAACCGAGCGTCCTGGCATTCGACCACGACCAGTGGCCGATCGGGGTGGGTGTGCTCGCCGAGGTTCAGCGCTCGGGCGGCGACGTGTGCGTCGCTGACCCTGCCTGGGAATCGTTGGTGACCGAGCGGCTCGTCTGTCGATCACCCGGCACCCGGAAACGGTTGGCCATCGCCACCACCGAGTCCGGGGCCCCTACCGACCCGCAGCACGAACTCCTGCGTTCCGACGGTTTCGTTCTCCTGCGCACCTCCTGACCGCAAGCGTCACCGCTCTGTGCCGGGCGGCGCACATGCGGCCAAGGGCGTCACGCTGTCCGTCGGGGGCCCACGGCTAGTGTCGGGTACCCCTCCTCGTCACTCCTCGATGCAGACGCCGAACTCCACCCCAGATCCGACCACACGCGCCGAGTCCCCCGAGGCCGACATGTCGGCTCCGTGCGCTCCCCGCACGGGCCGGGCGCTGATTGCCCTCACGACGCTCTCGGTCCTGGTGGGTGTCGCGCTGCGCTTCTGGCCGCGGTCCGGTATGTGGCTCGACGAGGCACTGACCGCGAACATCGCCTCCCTGCCGGTCAGCCAGATAGGTGCGGCGCTCCGTCGAGACGGGCATCCACCGCTGTACTACCTGTTGCTCCACTGGTGGACAGCGCTCGGCGGCGACTCGGACAACTGGATCCGGGCCCTCTCGGGCGTCATCTCGCTCCTGGCGTTGCCACTCACGTATCTGGCGGCAGCGAGGCTCGCCGGACGCACTGGAGCAGGACCTCTCGGCACCCGCCGCACCGGACTCGTTGCTACGGCCGTGATGGCCGTACTGCCCTACGGGGTGCGCTACGGCGCAGAGGCACGCATGTACTCGCTCACCATCACACTCGTGCTGGCTGGCTACCTGCTCGTCGACGAACTGCTGGCCGGCCGTTCGACAGGTCCTCGCAGGTTGCTCGTCACGGCAGGTACAGCCATTGTCGCCGCTGCCCTGCTGTGGAACCACTACTGGTCGATGTGGCTGCTGGCGGCAGTGGGTCTTCTGGCGATCTGGACAGCGGTGAAGGCACCACTCGCCGAGCAACGGACAGGAGCCAAGCTGCTGATCGGCGCGCTCGTGGTCGGAGGGATCCTCTTCCTGCCTTGGGTGCCGTCCTTGATGTACCAGTCGGCCAACACAGGCACTCCCTGGGGCGAACGGTTCGGCCCCGCTTCGGTAGTGGTCATCAGCGTCGTCGACTTCGCCGGGGGGCGCCACGGTGCCGCGCAGCTGCTCAGCTATGTGCTGGTACCGCTGATCCTGATCGCAGCGACCGTACGCGTCGTGGGCCGGACAGCAGTCGACGGCTCCGTGGACGGCATGTCGAATCGCCGTGACGGTGGCGCGGGCATCCTCGTGATCACCGGATCGGTCCTGGCGAGGGTCAGAGTTGAGCTGTTCGTGATGGCCCTCGCGATGGGTGTCGGTTGGGCGGCAGCGTTCGCGACTGACAACACGTTCGCGTCGAGGTACGCGGCCATCGTCTACCCGTTGTTCGTCCTGTGCGTCGCGGCGGGGATCGCGGTGTTGCGGAGCCCGCTCGCCACATCCCTGGTGCTCTCTGTTGTGCTGCTCCTGTCGGCGTTCGGCGCTCTGGGCGAGATTCGTTTCGTACGCAGCCAGACCGACTCGATCGCCGACGACATCGCCGACGACATCGCTTCCAACGACGTCGGGACTCCCGTCGTCATCGCCTGCCCGGATCAGCTCGGTGTCGCGCTACAGCGACAGCTCGACCAGCGCCTCGATGACCCGCCCGAGGTCGTGCCGTACCCGACAGGAGGAGATCCCCGGTTCGTCGACTGGGTTGACTACGGAGCGCGCAACGAGGCGTCCGACCCCCACGCCTTCGTTGCCGAACTGGACGAACGCCTACCGACGGACGCCACGGTCTACCTGGTGGCGTCGAGCACCTACCGCACGTTCGAGGGCAAGTGCGAGCAGCTGACCGCTGTCCTGGACCTGGACCGAGAGCTCGTCCAGGTTCAGTCCAGCAAGCCCGACGAGCACGAGGAGCCAGCCGGTCTGAGCATCCTGCGCCCGTCCGGCTGAGCTGGGCGATGGCAGAGCGGCTGACGGTGCCCACAGAGCTTCGATGGCGCGACGGGCTGGTGCCCGTTTTGGTGGGTTGGGTCTGGGCACGCTGCTGCGTCGCGGCCGGGTTCCTGCTTTCAGACGGGATGGAGAGCGTTCTCGGCAACCCGCGGGCTGTGCTCGGGCCGCATTCGGGGCTCCTGACCTGGGACGGGCTCTACTACCGCGACATAGCGATCGGCTGGTACGGCGGGGTCTCCGAAGCAGGGGCACGGTTCTTCCCGCTGTACCCCGCGCTGGCCCGTTGGGTGGCTCCCGTTCTGGGCGGTCGCGTCGACTGGGCGCTCGTTCTCATCACCAACGTCGCCGCGCTCGGCGGGGCACTGGTTCTCTGGCGTCTTACGCGGGAGGTGATCGACAGCCGGGCTGACGACGGGGCACCAGCCGGAGTGACCGCTCTTGGCAGGAGACCCTGGAGCGGCCTGGCGGACCAGCTCACCGCCACCGTGGCGGACCGCTCGGCCTGGATCGTTGCCATTGCGCCGGCTGCCTTCGCTCTGGTCTGGGCCTACACCGAAGGACTCGCTCTACTCCTGATCGCCTCGACGCTGCTCGCGCTGCACCGCCGGGCATTCCTCTGGGCAGGTGTGTTCGCGCTCGCGTCCGCTGCTCTGCGTCCCGTGGGCGGCCTGCTGCTCCTGCCCATCGCGGTGGAGCTGTGGCGATCCAGACCTCGGCCCTCGTGGCCTGTGGCCCTGGCGGCAATCGCCGCTCCCGTCGTCGGACTGGTTGGCGCGTTCGTTGTGATAGCCGCGACCACGGGCGACTTCTGGATACCCCTCGACGCCCAACGTGAGATCCGGGGCGGATTCCAGGATCCGATAACCCGTGTGCTCGAGCCGATCGGAGAGGTGGCGAAAGGCAACTTCCGCGACGTCTACAACCTGGCTCACATGGTGGTACTGATCGCACTCCTGGTCGTCGCGTGGCGACGCCGCCAGCCTGTCTCGTGGCTCGCCTATGCGACGGCGACACTCGTGATAACGCTGTCCTCGCAACAGACCGACTCGATCGGTCGCTATGCGCTGGTCGTCGTTCCGTTCGTGGTGGCGCTCGCTCAGTGGTCCGATCGGCGTTGGCGTCAGACGCTTGTCGCGGTGGCGGGCTCCGCCGGTCTGATCTGGCTGACCAGCGAAGCCCTGCTCGGACGCATGGTGCCCTGAGGAACGGCCACAGCACCGACCCCGCCGGCACGAACAAGACCAGCGGGTGAGGTCAGCCGACCGACCTCAGCAGATCGATGTCGCTCCACGCATGTACGGCACGAGGATCTCGGGCAGGGCGACAGAGCCGTCCGGCTGGCGGTAGCTCTCGACGATCGCTGCCCAGACCCGGGGGACGGCCAGCGCAGATCCGTTCAGGGTGTGAAGGATCTCGGTACCCTTACCGCCGTCCGGCTTGTAGCGCAGGTTCGCCCGTCGCGCCTGGTAGTCGGCGAACCACGAGACGGAGCTGACCTCGAGCCATCGGTCGACGCCCGGGGCGTACACCTCGATGTCGTACGTCCTTGCAGCGCTGTTTCCCAGGTCGCCGGTGCACAGGTCGAGGATGCGGTACGCCAGGCCGAGGTCCCTGATCACTCCCTCGGCACGCCCGAGGATCTCCTCGTGCATCGCCGGGGCCTGCTCGGCGGTGCAGTAGGCGAGGATCTCCACCTTGTCGAACTCGTGCACCCGCAGGAGTCCACGGGTGTCCTTGCCTGCGGAGCCGGCCTCCCTGCGGAAGCAGCTGGTGTGGGCGCAGAAGCGTCGCGGTAGCTGCGCCTCGGGGAGGATCTCGTCGCGACCGAACGAGGTCAGCGGCACCTCCGCCGTGGGGATCGCCCACAGGTCGTCGCGCTCGACGTGGTACGCCTCGTCGACGAACTTCGGCAGGTGACCCGTCGAGATCATGGTGTCTGTGCGAACGAGCGTCGGCGGACGGACCTCCTCGTACAGGTCGGCGTTGCGGTCGAGGGCCAGCTGGCACAGCGCCCGTACGAGCTGGGCGCCTGCGCCGCGGTACATCACGAACATCGAGCCCGACATCCTCACGGCACGCTCGACGTCGAGGATGCCCAGCTGCTCGCCGATCTCCCAGTGCTCCACACGCTGGTGGTCCTGGTAGGAGCCAGGATCGAACTGCTCGACCCGCAGTACGACGTTGTCGTCCTCTCCCGTGCCGTCAGGGCAGTCAACCGAAGGAAGGTTCGGCATGCGCAGCAGCTGCTCGCGCAGCTGGGCGGTCAGCTCATCGGCGCGTTGGTCGAGCGCCTTCTCCTCGGCACCGAGCAGACGGCTCTGTTCCTGCAATTCCGTCGCGTCGTCCTTGCGCTGCTCGCGGAACAGCTTGCCCACCTCGTTGGAGATGACGCGGATCTCCGCCCTGAGGGAGTCACGCTTGGCCGCGAGCGAGCGCAGCTCGGCATCGAGTTCGTGCACCCGGTTGACCGCCGCCGGGTCCTCACCACGACGGGAGAGCGCCGACTGCACGGCTTCGGGGTCGGTGCGGATCAGTCGGACGTCGAGCATGGGTCGAAAAGCTAGCGGGCGGCACCGCATGTCCCGTAGCCGGTTCGTCGGAGCTCTCCCTTCTGCGCGAACGTCAGGCACGTGATAGTGATGTTCGACCTGGACGGCACAGTGTGGGACTCCGAAGCCGGCATCGTCGGCTGCCTGGAGCACACATTCGAGTCCCTCGGCCTGCCTGCTCCCAGCAGCGACGTCCTCGCCGCCAATCTTGGGCCGCCGCTGCAACAGATGCTGGGCGAACTCGGTGTACCGGAGGAGGTCATCGAACGTGCAACCACGATCTACCGGGATCGCTACGTGGCATGGGGTGCATACCAGGCCACTGTCTACCCCGGTGTGGTCGACGCCATCGATCGGCTCATCGATGCCGGTCACCTACTCGCCACAGCCACGTCGAAGGGGCGTGACCCGACGTTGCAGATGCTCGATCACTTCGGTCTGACCGGTCGTTTCGAGGCGATCGGCGCTGCATCCATGGACGCCTCCGCCGCCGACAAGATCGCTGTTCTCGGCGGCGTTCTCGACCTGCTCGGCCGACCGGCACCGATCGACTGCCTGATGGTGGGCGACCGTAGCTATGACGTGCTCGGGGCCCGCTCCCACGGTGTCGACTGCATCGGTGTGACCTGGGGCTACGGCAGCGAGGAGGAGCTCCGGTCAGCGGGCGCGAGCCACGTGATCTCGGCACCGGACGAACTGCTACCCCTTGTGCCGGCACCGGTTCGTCGCTCGTGACCGACACCCGGCGACAAGTAGGGTCGGCGCCGTGACCACCGACCCGTCGACAGCGAAGGACGTCCCCGCTGTTCTGGTCGAGGACCTGGCCATCCGCTACGGCGACGTGACAGCCGTGGATGGCGTCTCGTTCCGTGCCGAGGCGGGCGAGGTAACCGTTGTCCTGGGTCCGAACGGAGCGGGCAAGACCTCGACCATCGAGCACCTGGAAGGGTTCCGTGCTGCCGCTGCTGGCCGCAGCACGGTCCTCGGTCTCGATCCGGTCCGTGACCACCGCGCCCTGTCCCGCGAGGTCGGGACAATGCTCCAGCAGGGCGGTATCCCAACCGGTGTACGCCCGCACGAGGTCCTTGCACAGTACGCGGGCTTCTTCGACGACCCGCTGGAGCCGGAAAGACTGCTCGCACGGGTGGGCCTGACGGAACGTCGTCGGGTTCCGTTCCGCCGGCTCTCCGGGGGTGAGCAGCAGCGCCTGTCGCTCGCCCTGGCCCTGATCGGGCGGCCACGCTGTGTGTTCCTGGATGAACCGAGCGCCGGAGTCGACCTCCACGGCCGCGACCTGATCCGCTCCATCCTGGACGAACTGCGCCGTGACGGCGTCGCGGTGGTGGTGACCACCCACGATCTGGACGAGGCTCAGCGGATCGCCGACCACGTGGTGATCATCGACCGGGGCCGGGTGATCGTGTCCGGCCGACCGGACGAGCTTGTGGCGGCCGGACCGTCCGACCATCTGCTGTTCGGCGGCCCGCCCGACCTTGACACCGCCGAACTCGCCGAAGAGCTGGGGGCCACCGTCTCGCAGGTGTCGCGCGGTGAGTACCGGGTTGATTCAGCGCCCACACCCTCCACCGTCGCAGCCCTCACAGCCTGGCTCGCCCGCCACGACCTGGCCCTCAGTGACCTGCGCGCCGAACGGAAGCGTCTCGATGACGTGTTCCGCAGGTTGATCGACGAAGGCCGCGAGGACCCGACATGAAGCCGTACCTGTCGCAGGTCCGTCTCGAGCTCACGCTCTCGTCGCGGCAGGGTGAGCAACTGCTCGTCTCGTTGGGTATCCCGCTTCTCATCCTGGTCTTCTTCTCCACCGTCGAGGTGCTGCCACTCCCGACCGGTGTGGACCAGGCTGTCGACTTCCTGGCGCCCGGCGTCCTCGCGCTGGCAATCATGTCGACGGCGATGGTCTCGCTCGGCATCGCCACTGGGTTCGAGCGGGCCTACGGGGTGCTCAAGCGCCTCGGTGCTTCACCCCTGGGCAGGCCGCGTTGGGTCGCGGCGAAGGTCACCGCCGTCCTGGTCATCGAAGTGGTTCAGTGGATCCTGTTGATCGGAGTCGCTGTCTCTCTCGGCTGGTCCCCTCCGGTTTCGGGGTGGGCACCTGCGCTGCTCGGCGCGATCCTCGGCACTGCGGCTTTCGGCGGCCTGGGCCTGCTCATGGCGGGGACGCTGCCTGGCCTGGCTACCCTCGCCGCCACCAATGCCCTCTACTTGGTGCTACTGCTGACAGGCGGCATGGTCATCCCCCTCGAGGAGCTTCCCGGCGCTGTCGCCACCGTGGCCAGAGCTCTCCCGGCCGCCCCGCTCGCCGAGGTGCTCACCGGTTCGCTCGGAGTCGGTGGCCCGGTCGAGAGCTGGGCCTGGATCTCCCTGACGGCCTGGGCGGTTCTGGCACCTCTCGCTGCGGCTCTCTGGTTCCGCTGGGAGTAGCCCCGACGCGGAAGTGCCGCCCGCGAGCAGCGCAGCACTTCAGGATCTGAAAAACGGATGTGTGTGAAAGGATCAAACCGCGCACTCACCGGGCAGCTGCGTCGACGCACAAGCCGGTGCCGGCGGCACCGGCGGCGGATCGTTGAACCAAGTGTTGCCCGAGTCGGTCCAGAAGTTCATCGAGGTCAGCGCGATCATGTAGATCGCCAAACCGAACAGGACGCCGCCGTAGAAGATCCGCTTGAGCATCGGCGAATCGAACTTCAGGTGCATGAAGAACATCGCGACCAGCAGGAACTTGATGATCATCAGCACGAAGAGCAGCGGCACTGCGACCTTGTGGGCCGCCTCGCCGAACCACTCCTCCCACCAGTAGGTGCTCACCTCGAGCGCGGTGAGCACCACGAGGATGAAGAAGATGTTGAAGTACTGCCGGTCCGTCGGACCGTGCGTGTGATGCTCGCCCGGATGGACCGGTGAGTGGTCGTCGAGCTCTGCTACGTCGCTGCTCACAGCATGCTCCTCATGGGATCAGGTAGACGACGGTGAAGATCAACACCCAGACGATGTCGACGAAGTGCCAGTAGAGGCCGACCACTTCGACCGCCTCGGCGTGCATCTTCCGGTAGAACGACAGGGAGACGAGCGCCAGCAACATGATCACGCCCACCAGCACGTGCAATCCGTGCAGACCTGTCAAGGCGAAGAACGCCGAGGATGCGACGTTCGTGGTGAACCCCAAACCATCCTGGGTGACGAACATCGTGAACTCGTAGGCCTGCCCGCCGAGGAACATGCCACCGAGAATCGCCGTCGAAGTCAGCCAGAGCCGCATGCGGGTCAGGTCGCCTCGGATTATGGCGTTGACTGCGAGCACCATCGTGAGCGAACTCATCAGCAGGATGAACGACGTCATCGACGTGAACGGGATGTCGAAGAACTCCGACGGGATCTTGTCGGACCCTGCCAGTCCGGCGACCTGCGCCGGGCGGTTCTTGTAGACCAAGTAGGCCGAGATCATGCCGCCGAAGAGCAGGCAGTCCGACGCCAGGTACACCCACATGCCCAGCTTCTCGTTGGAGATGCCGGTGGACGTGACGTGGATGTCGTCGGGGAACTCGACGTCCTCGACCTCCTCGTACATCAGGTCACCCAACGGGGGCCTCCTCTGGAGTGGCCTCTGCCGCTGAGTCGGCTGAGGCGTCGGTGGACTCTTCGGCGTCGCCGTCGGCTGCGGGCAGCTCTGCGGCGGCGGCATCGGGGGCGTCGTCATGCGGCGCGTCTTCGTCGTGGCCGTGCGCCGCGTCAGGATCGGTCGAGGGTTCCATCACCCAACCGAAGACACCAGCGATGACCAGGATCGCCCCGGGGATCGCCCAGTAGAGGGAGAAGATCAGCCCGTAGCCGATCAACGGCAACCCGGCGGCCAGGACGATCGGCCAGTACGACGGGGAGGGAAGGTGCACGTCGGTCGCGTCGCCCTTCTGGACGACGTCCTCGGTACGGGCGATCCGCACGAGTCGGTGGTTCTCGTCGTGGCCGTACTTGCGGTACCAGAACTCGTCGGCCGACTCGACGACCGGCAGCTCGTCGAAGTTGTGCTCCGGGACCGGCGACGGGATCATCCACTCGAGGCTGCGGGCGTCCCACGGGTCCGCTCCGGGGTTGACCGGGTTGCGCCGGTGCTTGCGGTAGCTGAGGGCAATGTTCGCCAGGAAGATGAGCAGCGAGACGGCGATGGTAAGCGCACCGATCGTCGACACCAGGTTCCAGGTGTTGAACCCCTGATCCTCGGTGTAGGTCCAGGTGCGGCGCATCATGCCCTGCAGACCGAGGATGTGCTGGGGTCCGAACGTCAGGTTGAACCCGACGAGCATCACCCAGAAGTGCCACTTGCCGAGCTTCTCACCGAGCATGTGACCGAACATCTTCGGCCACCAGAAGTACATGCCACCGAACAGGGCGAGCAGGGCACCGCCGAAGAGCACGTAGTGGAAGTGGGCGATGATGTAGTAGGTGTCGGTCTGCTGGGTGTCGGCCGGCGCGATGGCGTGCGACACACCGGAGAGCCCACCGATGGTGAACATGCCGACGAGGCCGATCGAGAACAGCATCGCCGTGGTGAAGCGCAGGCGACCGCCGTACATCGTGGCCAGCCAGTTCAGGATCTTCACGCCCGTGGGGACGGCGATGAACATCGTAGCCAGCGAGAACGCGAGCACCGACATCTGACCCATGCCCGAGGCGAACATGTGGTGGGCCCAGACGCCCCAGCCCATGAAGCCGATGGCGATACCGGATCCGACCATGAACGGATATCCGAAGATCGGCTTGCGGGAGAACACCGGGATGATCTCCGACACGATCCCGAAGCTCGGCAGGATCATGATGTACACCTCGGGGTGGCCGAAGATCCAGACCAGTTGCTGCCAGAGGAACGGGTCCCCGCCCTTGGAGGCGTTGAAGAAGTTGGCGTCGAAGAGACGGTCGAGTGTCAGCAGGAGCAGGGCGACTGTGATCACCGGCAGAGCGAAGACCAACAGGACCTGGGTGATGAAGGCCATCCATGTGAACACGGGCATCTTCATCAGGGTCATGCCAGGGGTGCGCATGTTGAGCACGGTCACCGTGAGGTTCACCGCCGACACGGTCGAGCCGATACCCATGATCAGCAGACCGACGGCGTAGAAGTCGATTCCGTGACTCGGGGAGAACGTGACGCTCGAGTTCGGCGCGTAGTTGAACCAGCCGCCATCGGCGCCACCACCGAGCAGCCACGCGGTGTTGAAGAACACCGCACCGAAGAGCCAGATCCACAGCGAGAGTGCGTTCATGCGGGGGAACGACACGTCGCGGGCACCGATCTGCAGGGGCAGTAGGTAGTTGGCGAACGCCGACTGCATCGGCATGACCACGAGGAAGACCATCGTGACGCCGTGCATCGTGAAGACCTGGTTGTACAGCTCGGCCGACAGGAGCTTGTTGCCGGGTACGGCCAACTGGAGCCTGATCAGCAGCGCCTCGAAGCCTCCCACGAAGAGGAAGAACAGCGACGCGATGCCGTACATGATGCCGATCTTCTTGTGATCGACCGTGTTGATCCACGAGCGCCAGCCGTGGCTCGCCTTCGGCCGGGCGAAGACGCCGATCGGGTTGACCGCGAAGGCCTCGCTGCCTGTGGTCAGCTCCAACGGACGCTCGTCCTCGATGATCGCCATCAGATCATCACCTCCGTCTCCGTCACGGTGTTCGTTTCAGTGGTGGTCGCCATCGTTCTCGGCCTCACTTCAGGGTGAGCAGGAACGCCGTCAGCTGTTCGATCTGCTCTTCGCTCAGGTTGTAGTTCGGCATGCCCTGGTTGTTGTTCGGATTCATCGGCTTGACCTCTTCCGGATTCCGCAACCAGCGCTTGATGTTGTTCTCGTCGGGGGTACCGCTGGGCACCGCCTCGACCAGGGAGCTGTCCTCGACTCGACCATCTCCCTCGGGAAGGTTCTCGTAGAGACGGAGCAGACCACCTGCGAAGTAGCTACGCATCATGAAGTGCGTCAGGTTGGGAGCGTTGCCCGACGCCATCGTGATGTTGACGGTCTTGCCGTACTCCGGATCCGGGGTGTCGGAGTACTCGTAGGGAGCCTGCGAGTTCGGGTCGAGACCGTTGATCTGATGACAGAAGCTGCACTGGGTGACGAACAGCGCCTGCCCGGCCACCGCGAGCTCGTCGCTCGGGTCCGGGGCGTCCGGCGGGGTCGTCATCTGCTCGACCCACTCGTCGTATTCGGCCTGCTCCAGCGCCTTGACCTGCATGCGCATGACACCGTGGGAGAGCCCGCAGTACTCAGTGCACTGGCCCTGGTAGAGGCCGGCCTCGCTCGCCTGGAGGACCCGTTCGTGGGTCCTGCCCGGCACTGCGTCCATCTTTCCGGCGAGGGCGGGGATCCAGAACGAGTGGATGACGTCGTTCGACTGGATCTTGAACACGACGTCACGACCGACCGGGATCGCGGCCTCGGTCGCAGTGATGATGTCGACCGTTCCGTTCGAATCGAGGTCGTAGCGGTACTCCCACCACCACTGCTGGCCGATCACCGTTACCTCGAGCGGATCCTCGGCGTCGTCCATGGCAAGGATGCCCTGGACGTTGAACACGGCTAGCACAGCCAGAAGAACGGCCGGCACAAGTGTCCAACCGATCTCGAGCTTGGAGTTGCCGTGCGTCTGGTCAGGTTCGTCGACGCCGTCGACGTCGTCGGCGGTGCGCCGGAAGCGGGTGACCAGCCAGACGATACCGACCTCGACGAGCACGAAGACCAACCCGGCGATAGCAAACACCGGGATGATCAGGTCCTGGATCGACTGGGCCTTCTCACCGCGGGGGCTCAGCGTGGTGAGCGGCCGACCTTCCGGCAGACCGATGTCACGGACCATCAGCCAGATGAAAAAGAGGACAACTACCAGGGAGATGGTCGTCCAGATGGCTGCGCTGCGCTTCTTGTCCACGTCCTACCTCTCAGTTCCCGCCGGCCGGGGCGCCGGAGCCGATCGATGCCGGGGCTTCGACGACGAGGGTGGCCGCCATCGACTCCTCCTCCTCGTGCTCGGCCGCACGCTGTCCGACCACTCCGCCGATGATCCCGCCCAGGATGATCAGGATGCCGAAGACGACCAGCGACGCGACAAGCACAGTCCGCTTCAGGTCGGGCCTGCTGGCCAGGAGGATCGCGATCAGGAAGATGAACGTCGCGAAGATGATGATGAAGAACACGGAACCGATCTTCGGAACGGCCAGCAGGACCCGGGACACGCAGAAGATGACCAGGACCGCACCGAGGGTCGCTCCGATGGGAACCTCGAGAGGATGCATGAGGTGGTCGCGGATGTCTCGGTTGCGAACGGCATCGCCTGTGGCACGCTCGGACCAAGCCTTCACGGTCCACTCGATCCCGGCGATGGCGAGGCCGATGCAGCCGATGGCGAACAGCACCGTGTTGTAGGCCAGACCGACGATCACGATCCCGGCGCTGAACGCTGTGACGACTGGCCAGAAGCTGAGGCCCTGAGGTGTCGGGATCCGCAGGTCCACGCGGGACCCGGTGATCTCGCCGTTGTCGACCGTCGCGCCTTGGAGCTCGGCGAGTCGTTCCGGCGAACCGTCGCGGAAGGCCGAGGTGAAACCACCGAGAACCAGCATCGTGCCGGCAAATCCCATGAGGATGGAGAAGCCGATCTGATCCCCGACCCAGCCTTTCCAGCCGAAGCTGATCGGACCGACAATCGAGTTGACGATGTCACCGTCGTTGAAGACGGCGATCACACCGCCGTGGGCGGATGCCCCGCTCAGAAAGCCGTAGAGCAGAGCAGCCAGGTATGCGATGGCTGCTGCACCGAAGAAGTATTTCGAACCACGTGTGATCATCGATCAGCTCACTTCTGCACGTAGACGGCGAACCAGATGACGGGGTACAGCGCGCAGGCGGCGTACCAGAAGATCGCAGCCGCGCCCAAGCCGTCCGGCTGACGGCTCGAGAACTGGCCACCGAGGGTCCGGAACCCCATGAGAGCGATGAACACCATCCCGGCCACGACCATGGCCAGGTGACCGGCGGTGACCGCGTAGAAGAGCGGCCCCTCGGCCTGGACGATGGTCACGCCCATCTGGTTGAAGAGGAAGCTGGTCTGGTTCAGGAAGGCCAGCCCGAGCAGCAACGTGACACCGAGGGCCAGGTACGTGTGGTAGCGGTCGTCGCGACCGATCGACCAGACCGCCCACTGCATCGTGACCACCGACATGGCGAGCGTCAGCAGCTGCATGTTCGGCTGGGTCAACGGGATGACGTTCGTGGACAACCACGCGGCACCAGTGGCGTCACGTGCAGCGATGTAGGCGCCGATCAGCGTGACCATGCCCATGACCACACCAGCGGTCGCGAACGCTGTGCCGAACAGCAGTTCACGCCTGCGGGGCAGGACCGGAGCGGGTGCTGCTGTAGCGGGGAGTGTGTCGGTGTGAGCCATCAGGAGCGCTCCTCGTCAACGTCACCACGGGAATCCAACAGCGGGTAGGGGCTGTTGACGTAGGCGAGTTCCGGCTGCTGCCCCGGCATCACTCCACCCGGCAACCACTCGAGAGTCAGTCCCGTGTCGTCATCTGCATCGGGGCGACTCGCTCCAGCGCGGGTGGCACCGAGTGTCAGTCCGACCCCGGCAAGAGCGGCCAGTAGGACCAACAGTCCACCGGCCGCCGCGATCGCTGCAAGTAGCTGGCTGTCCATCGACTGGTCAGCCGCTCCGGCGACGCCCTCTGCGAGGAACAGGGTTGCCAGCAGCCCGGCGCCCAGCAGAGCTGCGGTGAGCATGCCCTTCGCCTGCCCTTCGGATGCGGGAGCCGCATAGATCCGCCGGCTCCAGTTCACGAGACCGGCCACCCCGCCGAGCAGCGCTGCGCCGAACAGGAAGTACGTCTGGGCGAGCTCGAGCGACGCGGTGTCGAATCCGAAGAGCTGACCCTTCCCGGCAGTGTCCAGTCCCTGGAGCGCTCCGGCGAGCACCCCACCCAGGAGAAGTAGGAAGACGAGCAGCGAAGCCACCAGCGCCGACGAGCCCTTGGGGCGACCACGGCGGAGTACGTCCAGCACGGCCCCGAGAAGCCCCATGACTGGTACAGCGGCGACCAGCACCCAGAGAACCCACAGCGCCGTCTGCATGGCACCGGGCGTCTGGGTCCACGCCCCGAAGGAGAAGATGGCGAACGTGGCTATCAGCGCCTGCACCACGCCGTAGGGGTTCACGCGTCGACCGACCGACTTGGCAGCCACATCCGCTGCGATTCCCAGAGCGGGAATGGCGATCATGTAGATGCTCGGAACCCGCAGGGACCACGACATCCCCTCCACCCAGCGCTCGAGCAGCCCGGGCGCATCGGCCTGGCTGATACGACCGAGGAACACGTGGGCCGTGGTGGAGCCGAAGGTCATGATCCAGATCGGGGCAGCCACGAGCATCGACCACGCGAAGAACGGCACCTTCGACAGACCCATGCCCAGCGGGCGGTGGGACAGGACAGTGGTGGCGACACAGACAGCGCCGATCGACAGCGCGACCATCACACCGCCGAGAGCGATGCTGGAAAGCCGGGTCGATTCCAGGTCCTCCCCACCGATTCCGCCGTCCAGTGCGACGCCCACCAGGAAGATGACCGACGAGATGGCCCAACCCCACAGGGAGAGAGCAGCGGCTCGGGGAAAGGCGACCGTGGGAGATCCGACCTGGAGCGGGACCACGTAGATGGCCAAGCCGAGCAGGAGTGGCACGGCGCCCAACAGGACGAAAGCGACCGGAGCGCTGGTCCACAACGCTGTCGGCAGGCCGAGCAGGCCGTCGTCACCGAGCCCGTCGATTCCTGCCAGCAGCAGCCCCAGCGCGCTCAACGCCAGGTAGATGAGCGAGAACCCTATGAAGAGGCGCCCGACAACCAGGTTGTCGCCCGAACCGAGCACGCCCTCCAGCCCGCTCGGAGCCTCGCCGATCGAGTCGGACGCGGAGGGTGAATCCTCGGTCGATGGTCTGGTCTGCGTCAGTGCCATGTCGTGATGCCTTCGGCCATGTCGTGATGCCTCTGTGTGCTGTGACGGGCGTCGATGCCCACCCGGCCGACGGGACCCTACCGCGACCGCCCGCCGACGAAGAAAACCCTCAGGTCACCAACCCTGCCTCAACAGGACGTCAGCGGCCATCACACCGAACAGCAGCGTGACGTAGGTGATCGAGAAGGTGAAGAGCTTGATGGCCATCGAAGGCGACTCCGTGCGTCGCACCTCCAGCGCCATCCAGGTGAAGACGGCGCCGAGCACTGCCGCGGAGACCCAGTAGAGAGGCCCCAGATCGGCGGCCACACCGAACCCGAACGAGCAGGCAACGACCAGGAGTGTGTAGATGAGGATGTTGTTCGTCGTCTCGCGGTAGCTGGCCACGACCGGCAGCATCGGGACCTCGGCGGCGGCGTAGTCGTCCTTGTACTTGATGGCCAGCGCCCAGAAGTGCGGCGGTGTCCAGAAGAACATGAGCGCGAACAGCATCACCGGCGCCCAACCGAAGGTCTCGGCTACGGAGTCGGTCACCGCCGACCAACCGATCAACACGGGAATTGCACCTGCTGCGCCGCCGATGACGATGTTCTGACGGGAGCTGCGCTTGAGCCAGAGCGTGTAGACGAACACGTAGAAGAGACAGGCCGACAACCCCAGCACGGCCGACAACGGATTCACCAGGGCCCAGAGCCAGACGAACGCGAGCGCCTCTATGGCCACGGCGAATACGAGCGCCGCACGGGGGGTCACTGCACCGGTGACCAGGGGCCTGCCCTTGGTCCGGTTCATCAACGCGTCGATGTCACGGTCGACGTACATGTTGGTGGCGTTGGCTCCGCCCGCGGCGAGGGTGCCTCCGATGACTGTGGCGATCATCAGCCACACCGATGGCATGCCTTGTTCTGCCACGACCATCGCTGGCACCGTTGTGACGAGAAGAAGCTCGATGATGCGGGGCTTGGTCAGCGCGACGTAGGCACCGACCTTGGTGCCTATCGAGACGGGGGGGTGCAGTGCCGGCGCGACCATAGACGTCTCCACGGTAGGTTCCGCCGGACCGGTCCCGCCAAAACTCCGCTCACGGGCGACCTACGCTTGCAGCCAGTGAGCGACACCTCTTCCGGACTTCTCGGGAGCCCACGACGCTGGACGGTGTCCATCGGGGCCTTCCGCACCGTCACCTCGATCGCCTTGGCGGTCGTCGTGGTCGTCATCGTGACCGGGGCTGCCGTGCGTCTGACCGGGTCCGGGATGGGGTGTGACACCTGGCCGCGGTGCACGTCCGACGACTTCATCAGCTTCCGGCATCCCAACCAGACGATCGAGCAGACGAACAGGATCTTCAGCGGGCTGGCGACGATCCTGGTGTCGGCCCTCGCAGTTCTCGCAGCGCGGGCACGCGTCCCCTACCGCAAGGACCTCTTCCACTGGTCCCTCGCTCTGGTCGTCGGAATCGTCGGCCAGATGCCCCTGGGGGGCATAACCGTCCTGACGCATCTGCACCCGGCTTCGGTCGCCTCGCACTTCGTGCTGTCGATCCTGCTTCTGGTCGTCTCCGTCGTCCTCGCGTGGAAGTCACGTCACGGGACCGAACCAGCAAGGGAGTTGGTGGACCACTCGGCCGTGGTCGTCTCGCGGATCGCGATCGGCCTGGCCGCGATGCTCATGCTGACCGGGCCGGCCCTGACCGGCACGGGACCCAACGCCGGCGGCGCCGACGCGAGACGGTTCGGATGGTTCATTCCTGACGTGGCCCGCGTGCACAGCCTGAACATGTGGGTGTTCCTGTTCACCGTCCTCGCTCTCTCGGTCCACCTGGCCCGCAGTGGAGCGCCTCGTGATGTGATGCGACGTGCCACGGCCCTGCTGGCCGTCATCGTCTCGCAGGGTGCCATCGGATACGCCCAGTACTGGCTCGGGATCCCGCCGCTCCTCGTGGTGGCCCACATCGCCGGCGCCGTCGCTGTGGTGGCCATGACCGTGTGGTTCCATCTGGGGCTTTTTGACACGGGCGTCGAGGAAGTCAACGTGAGCGCAGACCTCGCGGCGGTAAGGCCATGAGCCACCAGGAGGGCGTGGGCCTGCTCGAACCCGACCTCCTCGACGACCTCGCCGTCGACCGCCCGTGGGTCGTGTTGGTCTGGAACGACCCGATCAACTTGATGAGCTACGTCGCGTTCGTCTTCCAGAAGCTGTTCGGGTACTCCAAGGCCGAGGCTCACAGGCTCATGCTCCAGGTCCACAACGAGGGCAAGGCCGTCGTGTCCAGCGGCGACCGCAGCGAAGCCGAACGCGACGTGTTCCGCCTCCATGAACATGGCCTCTGGGCCACCATGCAGCAGGACTGAGGTCGGGATGGGCTTGTTCGACCGCGCCCGCAGGTCTCCGATACGAAGGACCGCCGAGGGGACGTACTCGGTGGAGCTCGATCCCGACGTCCGTCGGATGATCGCCTCGTTCGTCGAGCAGCTCCGTGAGCTCCTGGGCACCGACAGCGTGCTGCTGGTCAGGCTCTTCCCGCCGCCCTACGGCGATGACGCAGAACGCAACCAGGGTTACGCGGCCCTGGCAGGAGCGGAGCTCATGGAACGTCGCACAGCGGCACTGGATGTCGTTCGCGACAGCATCGAAGCCACGGTCCTGGACGAGGAACAGCTGATGGCGTGGATGCGTTCGCTTAACGACATCAGGCTCGTGATGGGCACGATGCTCGACGTCGACGACTCGGGCCTACGCGGCGAGCTGAGCGCCGACGAGGCCGCCACCTACGACGTGTACGAGTACTTCGGCGCCCTGCTCGAGCTGATCGTCGACGCCCTGGCAAGCTGATCGGGCGGATGGGCGGGTCGTCGGCACTGGGCTAACCTGCTCGACGCTCCGCGCAGGAGCAGGCCCCCATCGTCCAGCGGCCTAGGACGCCTGCCTTTCACGCAGGTAACACGGGTTCGAATCCCGTTGGGGGTGCGATCGTCGACGGAACGGATCGGACTTGGTAACCGCCGATACGCCCGGGCTACGATCCTCGCTCGCAGCTTTCGGGCTGCGCGCACTACCACGAGGTCCCGTGGTGAAGTCAGGAGTTCACGCCGGCCTGTCAAGCCGGAGGTCGCGGGTTCAAATCCCGTCGGGACCGCCACAAACCCCGGGTCGTGGACCCGGGACCGGATTCGAGGCTCGGGTCAGGGAGACCTCCGAGCCGTCGACCCGGTCGGGTAGCTCAGTTGGCAGAGCGTCCGCCTGAAAAGCGGAAGGTCACCGGATCGACGCCGGTCCCGACCACCACCGACCCGACCCCGGCAGGGGTCGGGTCTTCTCGTCACCAGCACTGGAACTGGCTCCTCAGCCGATTTCGGGATCAGGCCCGGTTGCGCGCTCCCGTCGGAGCCGTCATCATCTGTGCCGACCCGATCCGGTAGGGGATCGAGTCGACAACACCGGGGGAGCAAGTGGGGGACGACACCGAGACCGGGGTTGCGGCGGCACGCACCGCCGACGGTCGGCAGCGGTTCGTCTCCAACGCCGACAAGCTCGGGTACGCGCCTCCCCTGGACGGGATGCGCGGACTGGGCGTGATGCTCGTCGTGCTCACGCACGCCGCGTTCGTTCCTTTCGCCAGCTTCGCCGCGACCGTCGACATGTTCTTCGTCGTCAGCGGCTTCCTTATCACCACACTGCTGCTCGAGGAGGACCGGCGCTCCGGGCGGGTGAACCTGAAGCAGTTCTACTCACGCAGGGTGCTCCGCCTGTTCCCGCTCATGTACACGGTCCTGGCGGTGACGCTCCTGGCGTTCCTAGCCGTGCACCTGCTCTTCGACGAACGAGCGCTGCTCGACCAGGCGATCTCCGACGTGCTGTCCGGCGGGACGTACATGTACCACGTCGTGCACCCGGTCCATCATGAGCTCGTCGGTGGAGGGCCTGCCCCGGTCAGGCCGCTGATCCAACTCTGGTCCCTGACGGTGGAGGAGCACTTCTACCTGTTCGGCGTGCTGATCGTGATCGTCGTGGTCCGTCGGCGTTGGGTGACTCCGCTGGTCATCGCCTTCACAACTGCGTGGGTCGCGATCGGACTGGCCAGGCTGGGCGGCCACGTGGGGCCCCGCTTCGCCTGGTACCAGCGCCCTGACGCACTACTGCTCGGCGTCGTCCTGGCCTTCGTGAACGCGAGGATGCCGGCCAGCTGGACCCCGCGAGCCGAGCGGTGGTGGCGTCACGCGACGAGCGCCTCTGTGGTGATCTGCGCCCTGGTGGTCGCGTCCGGGACGTTCATCGCGGAACCGTTCGGCCTTCATGTTCCGTTCCTGGTCCCCGACGGCGGGTCGCTGCACGACGGTCTCTACTGGGGCGAGTACGGCTTCACACTGGTATCGGCGTGCGTCGCGGTGATGGTGCTCACCTTCGTACGCTGCCCTGACCACTGGGCCGCCCGTTTCCTGTCGTTCCGACTGTTCACTTTCATGGGCGTGCGCAGCTACGCGATCTACCTGATCCACGTGCCGCTCGGCGTGCTGCTGGTCGAGACGGTGGGCCGCAAGTCGGATGGACTGGCTCTGTTGCTGTACCTGCCGCTGCTCGCGCTCACGACCGAGGTGGCGCACCGCTTCGTGGAGAAGCCGGCGATGAAGCTCAAGACCCGACTCGCCGCTCCGGGCGCCTCGGGCGATTCGGGTCGCCCCCACTGACTCCGACGATCCGGTCAGCCGACCCGATCGGTCAGGACGGGCAGGTCCGCTCCCCCACCATCCGGGACATGCCGTTGGCGAAGTCGACGAGCGGACCCGACCCGTCGACCACGTCCATGTCCTCCAGCACACAGGTGCGTTCAATCGGATAGGTGTTCCATCCGTTGCGCTCAATCGCCGCGTCGACCTTGTCGTTCTGGGCCAGGTAGATGATCAACCAGACCTTGCCGTCGACCTGGGGGATCTCGATCACCTGCGCGCCTTCGGGCAGGGCCCGCAGGTCGACGCTCGGGTACAGGAACGTGAGCTCGCTGAGCCGGTAGGCGTCACGCCCCGGGTCGGGCTCGGTGGAGCCGGGCTGCGCCAGGACCAGGTTCACGCCCTCGTCGATCAGATGCTCTACCCGGGCCATGCGGACGTGGCCCGGGTAGTAGGGGCGGATCACGTAGCCTGTCCGTGCTGTGACCGGATCGGTCAGACCGAGCATGTCGACGGTCGACAGATCCGCGAAGTACGGCAGCACCCCCAACGGAGCGATCGCCAGCTTCGGCTGACCCTCCACGTCGGGGCCGCCCGGGAACTGCTCGGCCAGGAACTCGCCCTTGCCCTTCCAGCTGGTGGTCGACTCATTGGGCCAGTGGCTCAGCTCTGTGAATGTCAGTACCGGGTACGGGATGAGGGTCGGCATCGGCCTGTGAGCAGCTGACACGACCAGCAGAGTCCCGATCAGGAGCACCTGTATCGAGGTGCGGCGGTAGCTGTTGATCAGGAAGGCTGCGACCATGGCCAGCACCGGCATGATTGGGACCATGAAGCGGAACTCCATGAAGTCGCCACCCACGACGCAGATGTAGATGCACCAGACGGGTACCACGGCCAGCACCTGTTTCACCCCGGGAACCGCGAACAGGTCGTGGCGCAGCCTGAGGAACCTGGGGATTAGCAGGAACGCTGCGTACGAGAAGAAGAAGACAGCCAGGAACAACAGGCCGTAGAGAGGCGGCACGATCGGGTTGCCGGCCGACTTCGCGTAGAAGGTGTTGGGCAGCAGGTTGCCGTAGTAGGAGAGCTTCCAGAGGAACCACGGCACCAGTAGCAGGGCTGCGGGCGCAGCGATCTGAACGGCAGCGACGAGAACACCTGTGACCCGACCCTGACCATCTCGGTGCGATTGCTGCTGTCCAGCAACGGTTTCGGCACCCGAAGTGGGATGCACGCCGGCCGGAGGATCCACGGACGACCGGCGCCACAGTGCGACGAGATAGGCGGTGACCCACACGGCGATGAGAACCGCCGAGTCCATTCGCGTGAGGACCGCCAGCCCAGCGCAGAAGCCGGCCGCGAGCCGTCGAGCCGTCTCACCCGCTCGCGCCGCGTCGGTGACCGGAAGCAAGAGCGCGGCGACCGACGTGACGAGAAGTGTCTGCTGCATCGTCTCGAGTCCACCGGTCGCATAGGCCAGGAACGTCATGTTCGCGAGCAATGTCAGAGCGACGAGGAAGGCGAACGACTCCGAGCCGAACAGGCGTCGGGCCAAACGCAACGTCACCGCCACGGCGCCGATCATCAGCGCTATGCCGACGACCTGGCTGAACACGGGAGTAGACCAACCGAAGCGCTCGGGCAGCCAGTGCATGACCGTCCACAAGAAGTTGGTGTAGCCCTCGACCCGTTCGCCCTCGTTGAACACCAGCCCCTGTCCGCGTGCCAGATTCCTGGCGTAGCGGTAGGTGATGAACGCGTCGTCCTGGACGAATCGCACGACCCACGCGGCCACCGCCGCGAGCGCGTAGAGGACCGCCTCAGCAGCACGCCACCGACCGTCGAACCACCGGTCCAGCGAGTCGGCCAGTCGCCGCTCGCGACTCTCGAGCACCAGCGGCGCGTCGCCCACCCCCGTCGTCACCGGCGACATGGTACCGGAGCCACAGCCGGATCCTGCTCAGCCGCCCAGGGCCGATCGGCCGATCGTGGTGTCAGTGGCGACAGACCCCGTCGGCGCGCGCCGCCTCGGCGCACGCTCGAGCCACCGAGATGACGACGTCGGGGTCGAACACGGACGGGATGATGTTGTCCGCCCGCAGATCCTCGGGGCGGACCGTCTCGGCGATCGCGCCCGCGGCAGCGACCTTCATGTTCTCGGTGATCTTCTTCGCGCCGGCGTCGAGTGCACCGCGGAACACGCCGGGGAACGCCAGCACGTTGTTGATCTGGTTCGGGAAGTCGGAGCGGCCCGTCGCGATCACCGCAGCGATGTCGCCGATCAACTCCGGGCGGATCTCCGGGTCGGGATTGGCCATGGCGAAGACGATCGGATCGGAGGCCATCGCCAGCACGTCGTCCCGGGTGATCAGGTCGGGGCCGGAGAGACCGACGAACACATCTGCTCCGGGCATCACCTGGGAGATGGACCCCGACAGCCCCTCGGGGTTGGTGTTCTCGGCGAACCACTGCTTCGACTTGTTGAGGCCCTCACGACCCGTGTGGACCGCTCCCTGGCGGTCACAGCCGACGACGTTGCGGACTCCGGCGTTCATGAGGATCTTGGACACCGCGACACCCGCTGCGCCGACACCGGCGACGACGACCTTGATGTCGCTCATCTGCTTGTCGACGATCTTGAGCGCGTTCTCGAGCGCGGCAAGGGTGACGATCGCTGTTCCGTGCTGGTCGTCGTGGAAGACCGGGATGTCCAGCTCGTCGACGAGGCGCTCCTCGATGTCGAACGCCCCCGGAGCGGCGATGTCCTCCAGGTTGATGCCACCGAAGGTCGGCGCGATCCGCTTGACCGTTTCGATGATCTCTTCGGGATCCTTCGTGTCCAGGCAGATCGGGAACCCGTCGACGCCGGCGAAGTGCTTGAAGAGCAGCGCCTTGCCCTCCATCACGGGCATCGCCGCCTCGGGACCGATGTCGCCGAGGCCGAGCACCGCGGTGCCATCGGAGACGATCGCGACGGTGTTCCGCTTGATCGTGTAGCGATGCGCCGTCTCCGGGTTCTTGTTGATCTCCATGCACACCCTGGCCACACCGGGGGTGTAGGCCATCGACAAGTCCTCGATGTCTCGAACCGGGGCAAGCGGAAGAACCTCGATCTTGCCGCCCTCGTGCATGTGGAAGGTGCGGTCCTCGAACTCGAGGATGTCGATCCCGTCAATCCCCTCCACCGCACTTCGGACCTGCTCCTGGTGAGCGGTGCTCGTGCAGTTGACGACGATGTCCTCGTCGAGGGTCGCCGTCTTCACCTCGAAGCCACGCAGCCCCGAGATGTTGCCCCCTACCTCGCCGATCGCGTTCGCCAGCCGGCCGAGCATGCCCGGAGCGTTGACCATCCGGACACGGATTCGCACTGAATAGGCGGGAGTGGGGGTGTCAGCCATAGCGGGGCAAGGCTAATGCCGCGATGTGGCCCGACACGAAGCAGGCCCTATCCGACCCGTTCTGTGGTGGGGGGGGGGGGGGGGGGGGGCGGGCGGGGGCGCGGCGGGCCCCGGGGGTGGTTGGGGGGGGGG
>CAYVDN010000004.1:0-28131 GCA_964450685.1 uncultured Microthrixaceae bacterium | reverse complement strand
CCCCCTCTCCCCCGCCCCAACCCCCCGGGGTGTGGGGGGGGGGCCGGGGGGGCCCCCCCCCCCCCCCCACCACAGAACGCTTGTTCGTGTCAGGGCGCGGGGTCCCAGCCGACCAGGCCGTAGCGTTCGTAGTCACCGATGAAGAAGAACTCGTGCAGGCCGTAGCCGACAGCACCGTTCGACTGCTCGAAGCGGGCCACCTGGTCGACCAGGCCGAACAGCCGGTCCCGGTCTCGCACGTAGTCGACGTCGACGCCCTGCACGACCAGTGGCCCCTGGTACATACCGAAGCGCCAGTCGGGTTCGATGCCGTAGCCGGTCCCGACCAGCAGCCAGCAGTCGAGCAGTGGGGTCACTGCGATCTCGAGCGGACCACCGGGCGCGTCGGGGAACGACAGCACCGACGACTCGATCCTGCGCGTGCCCGGAGTGACGACAGCCCGGTGCTCGGGACGGCCCAGGTGCTCGACGGGTCGGGCCGGATCGTTCCAGATCCTCGTCGCCTCCTCGATGGCACGCGTGCCGTCGCTGAGCTCGTTGATCATGTAGTGGATCGAATGGTCGTCGAACTGCATCGGTGCGTAGTTCCACATGCCGACCATCTGCCCGTCGGTGCGTATGCCCGCGGGCTCCTCCTCACCAACCGGTCGAACGCCCCAGCTGCGATCTCGTGTCCCCCACCACTTGTCGGGGGTCACCTCGAAGGTGCTTTCGCCGACGGTGATCGTGCCGGCCCACTTGCCGGTCTGCGCCAGGCGCATCGTGTCGAACAGGACCCGCCCGTGCTTGCGGATGTACTGACGTGGTTCCTCGAACGCAGGGATGCTCCCGACCCAGGTCAGGTCGGCTGTGATGCCGTGATCGTTGGGTTCGACCACGAAACGAAGCTCCTCGAGGGGGCGGACGACCTCTACCCGGATCGGCCCGACCGAGGTGTCCATCCGGTCGCCCAGCTCGCGTGACGCACGCAGCACCTTGTGCGATGTCCCCTGGACGACGCAGATGAACGCGTCCTGGACCGCCAGGTTGGGGTACTGGCCGAGACCGAAGATCGCCACGGCGTCGCCGTCGTTGTGGTGGCAGTTGAAGTAGTAGCGGTCGTAGAAGTTGCGGTCGCTGGTGACCACGTGGCGGATCGTCTCGGCGGCCTGGTGCACCGGGTAGTCATCCCAGGAGCTGAGCGACCCGTGCGCAGGTGGCTCACTGAACGGCATAGCGGAGCTGTGATCGGTCATCGGTTCCCCCCTGATCTCGATCCGCTGATCCTGGCATCCCCGAGGGGAGCCACGTCAGTCAGCGAAGCGCACTACGCCCGTTCCGGGGACCACCTCGCCGATACGACGGGCCTGGTGGCCGGAGTCGGTCAGGGATCGGATCGCATCGTCAGCAGCCTCGGGTGGCACGACGACCACCATTCCCACACCCAGGTTGAACACCTTGCGCATCTCGTCGAGCGAGATGTCACCGATGCGCTGGAGTTCGGTGAAGATCCGGGGCCACTCCCACGACCCGGGGTCGACCAGCGCGTCGCTGTTCGCACCGATCACCCTGTTCAGGTTGCCGGGGAGGCCGCCGCCGGTGATGTGGGCGACCGAGTGCACCTCTACCCCCTCGATCAGCGATCGGATCGCCGGGGCGTAGATCACCGACGGAATCAGCAACTCGTCGCCGACAGTCGGGGCGTCGGACGAGTCCCACGCAGGGTCGTCGACGGTACGGCCGGCGACATCGAACACGAGACGCCGTGCGAGTGAGTAGCCGTTGGAGCGCAGACCAGGTGACGGCAGACCGATCAGCACGTCGCCTTCGCACACGTCTTCGCCGGTGATCATCCGGTCCCGGTCGACCACGCCCACAGCGAAGCCGACGAGGTCGAACTCCCCGGGAGCCATCATCCCCGGATGCTCGGCCATCTCGCCGCCGATCAGCGCACAGCCGGCCTGGCGACAGCCTTCGGCAACGCCTGCGACCAACTGCTGCGCGTGAGCAGGGTCGAGATGACCGACCGATATGTAGTCGAGGAAGAAGAGCGGCTCGGCACCGGTGCAGACGAGGTCGTCGACGCACATGGCGACCAGGTCGAGCCCGATCGAGTCGAATCGTCCCACCGCTGTTGCCACGTTGGCCTTCGTCCCCACCCCGTCGGTCGACGAGACGAGCACGGGGTCTCGATAGCGGCTCTGGTCGAATCGGAACAGGCCACCGAAGCCGCCGATGTCGCCGATCACCTCGGGCCTGAACGTCGAGCGAACATCCGATTTGATGGCGTCGACGGCCGCCTCGCCGGCGCCGATCGAGACGCCGGCAGCTTCATAGGTCTCACCCACCGAGCACGTCCTCGTTGTCGTCGGAGCGTCGCCTGGCGGCCTCGTCCGCGGGGAGCATCGCCGCTTCAGCGCCGTCGCCGAATCCCTCGAGCAGCGAGAGGGTCACCTCGCCGGGCTGCTCGGCAGGTGCGGCCGACTCGCCGGGTAGGTCACCTCGGGCTGCTCCCGGGGTGATCTCGACCGGGTACTCCCCTGTCAGACAGGCGTTGCAGAACCCTGCACCGGGGGCGCCGATGGCAGTCACGAGTCCGTCGAGTGTCAGGTAGGCCAACGTGTCGACGTCCAGATAACTGCGGATCTCGTCGATCTCCATGTTCGCGGCGAGGAGCTGACCGCGCGAGCCGGTGTCCATCCCGTAGAAGCAGGGCCAGCGGTACGGCGGCGAAGAGATGCGCATGTGCACTTCGGCAGCGCCTGCGGCACGCAGCATCTCGACCATCGCCTTGGTGGTCGTGCCACGCACGATCGAGTCGTCGACGACCACGAGTCGCTGGCCCTCGATGTTCTCGCGCAGCGGGTTGAGCTTCATCCGTACGCCGAGCGCACGAAGCTCCTGGCTCGGAGCGATGAACGTGCGCCCGATGTAGCGATTCTTGACCAGCCCGTGGCCGAATGGGATCCCCGATCGACGGGCGAAGCCCTCAGCCGCCGGCAGGCCGGACTCGGGAACACCCATGACCATGTCGGCGTCGACGGGTGCCTGCGCCGCGAGCTGTTCGCCCATGCGCACGCGTGCCTGGTGGACGTTGCGACCGTAGAGCTGCGAGTCGGGTCTGGCGAAGTAGACGAACTCGAAGAGGCAGAGCTTGGGGTCGACCTCGACGTTGTCGAACGGCCTCAGCGACCTGACCCCGTCGGCGTCGATGACGACCATCTCGCCCGGATCCAGCTCGCGCACGAAATGTGCTCCCACCGTGTCGAGTGCCGGAGTCTCGGAGGCGAGGACCCAGCCCGCGTCGAGCTTGCCCAGGCAGAGGGGACGGAAGCCGCGGGGGTCGCGCACACCGATCAGGTGCCTGGCATCCAGCAACGTGAGAGAGAACGCTCCTTCAAATCGCGGCAGCACCTGCATCAGTGCCCGCTCGAGAAGGTCGTCTGCCCCGTCGAGACGGTCGCACGCGAGCGCAATCTGCTCGGCCATGGCTTCGGTGTCGCTCGAGACCGTGCCGGCGAGCATGCCGGCGTCCTCGGCCAAAGCGGCGGTGTTGACCAGATTGCCGTTGTGAGCGAGCGCGAACTGTGACTCGCCCACGTCGCGGTAGATCGGCTGGGAGTTCTTCCACATGCTCGAACCGGTGGTCGAGTAGCGGGTGTGGCCGATCGCAAGGTCACCGTCGAGAGCTGCAAGGGTCCGGTCGTCGAACACGTTGGAGACCAGGCCCATGTCCTTCACGACCGTGAGGTGGTGGCCGTCGCTGGTTGCGATGCCAGCGGATTCCTGGCCGCGGTGCTGAAGCGCGTAGATGCCGAGGTACGCCAGGTGCGGCACGGGCATACCCGGTGCGTACACCCCGAAGACCCCGCACGCCTCTCTGGGCTTGCCGTCGTCGGGGTCGGTCGGCACCTGTACGTCGCAGGCGGGGAGCTCGTCGGCCGGGTCGGGCAGGCGGTGCACGAGCCCATCGTGGCACATCGGGCGGTTGGTCACTCAGTCGGGCACCCGGCCGCTGATCGCGAGGGCATCGGGGTCGAAGCGTTCGAGCACCCCGACGGCGTCCAACTCCTCGCCCGGAGAGGCCAGACCGCACGACGCGGCGAGCGATCCGACCACCGCCTCGACGCTACGACCGCCGCCCAGTTGGTCTCGCAGCGTCACAGCCCCGTGACGTTTGGCCAGCCGCTCACCGTCAGCCCCGAGCACCAGCGGCACGTGCACGTACTCCGGTGTCGGCAGACCGAGCAGCCGCTGCAGCAGCACCTGTCGCGGTGTCGTCGCAGCCAGGTCCTCACCTCGTACGACCTGGTCCACGCGCTGGTCGGCGTCGTCGACCACGACCGCGAGGTTGTAAGCCGCGACGCCATCCGCACGACGGATCACGAAGTCGTCGACCACGCCACCTATCGAGCCGAGCAGGCGGTCCACGACCTCGACATGCGAGTCGTCGGCCCTCAGACGCAACGCTGGTGGACGACCGTGGGCGCCCCGCTCGGCCAGCTCGACGGCACCGAGGTCACGACACGTGCCGGGGTAGCGACCCTCGGTCGACTCGCCATGGGGAGCCTGTGCCGCCTCCCGGATGTCGCGCCGCGAGCAGAAGCAGGGGTAGGTCAGACCCTCATCGGTCAGACGCTGGAGCACATCGTCATAGCGCTTCGTGCGTTCCGACTGGGCGAGGATCGGTGGGTCGTGATCAACTCCGATCGCCGACAGGTCCTCGAGCTGCTCGGCGACACGACGCGGTGTTGCGCCGGTGGTCAGATCCTCGATGCGGATGAGGAATCTCCCACCGACCGAGCGGGCGAAGCACCAGGCGAGCAGAGCCGTTCGCAGGTTGCCCAGATGCAGGTCGCCGGACGGCGTCGGCGCGAAACGACCTGTGGTCACCGGCCAAGCTTCCCACTGCGGCTCAGCCGAGAGCGACGACTCGCAGGGGAACCCGCGCGTATCGATAGGAGCCGCGCAGAGGTGCGGAAGATATGAGCTGGTCGTAGTAGCCGAGCCCGATGCTTCCCGAGGAGCCCAGCGCCAGGTGCGATCCAGCCGCGTAGCAGAGATAGCTGGTCGAGCCGACCTGGTCCGAACAGCCCGTCATCTGCACGGACACGGGTTCGCTCCAGGGTCCGACGGGGCTGCGAGCCACACGCAGCATCACTTCGCTCGTGTAGCCGGGCCACGGGCTGTAGGCCATCACGTAGCGGGCGAAGGTGGAGTCCCAGGCGACGTTGAAGGCCGACACCGGCGCCTTGGAGTCAGTGTCGGATGACGGATCGGGGATGCCGATCATGGATGCTGCCGACCCGCGGTCGGAGTTCCAGGCCGATCCGTCCCACCACCGCCAGGACGACTCGTCGTGGACGCTCGTCGCTGGGACCCGCCCGACAGTGCAGCTACCCCACTCGTTCGGGTACTGGACACCGCCTGTCGGTATGGGCGAACCACAGTCGTAGCCGTAGACGAAGTCCTGGCCGTCCTCGAACCTGGTCAAGGAAGCGCTGCCCCACTCGGGCCCGTCCACGTCCTCGAAGAGGAAGTCGTCCAGTAGGTGCCCGGTCAGCACCGATCCCGCTGTGGTCACACCTGCCCGATAGGTCCACTCGACGACCGCGACGCCATGGTCCTCGAACTCGCCCGGCCCTCCCATGCACATGTTCGCGAAGAACACGACGACCCGCTGAGTCGTACCCGAGCGGGTTCCGGCCGAGGCGGACATCGGCCACAAACCGCTCACCGGCCGGTCGGCAGGGCATTCCATGGCTGCTTCGTGCTCGGAAGACGGGGTGACGAACTCGACCGGAGCACCGCTCACGACGGCGTCACGGGTGACAGCCGGCTCGGCTGCTGTCGCCAGCGCGGCCGTGTTGTGACGGAAGTAGAGGTCGTTCCCCGCAGCGTCGCGCTCGAGGCTGTCGCCGAAGAGCCAGAGGACTGTGCCGTCGAACAGCTGAACGCTGATTCCGCCGTCACGGTCCACGCGCTCGTTGACATGGCCCGGGGCCGGCCCGACTGTGCCCGTGGTGCCGGCCGTGCCCGTCGTGCCGAGCCCGTCCACGCCCAGCACCACCGAACCGCACGGCAACGTGCGGTCACCGACCACTGATCCCGGGACGACCGCAACGGAGGCCACGTCGACGAGAACCGGACAGATCTCGAAGGCGCCGTCGCTCAGGCTGCTGACGGTCACGTCGAACGATCCGTCTCCCCCGGTGGACACCGTCACCGTGCGGTTCTCGTACGCACCTGTTACCCGGAGTCTGACAGCTACCGCACCGGAGCTGTCAGGATCGGTGGCCGTGCCACGCACCCGGAGGGCGGTCCGGCTGGTCGGCTCCACCGAGGTCAGCGACCCCGACGGCCTGCGGTCTGTCGCCTGTTCGGGCACGACCACCGTCCTGCAGTCCAACCAGGTGTCAACTCCGCTGCCGACGTTTCCCATCACCAGACAGATGTCGTGTTGTCCGGGCGTGGCAGGGAAACCCAGGGTGAAGCCACGGCCGTCTCCGAGTCCGGTCGCCGACGGCACGGCCGACGAGTTGGAGTCAGCGCGCACCACCGACACCACAGCTCCGTCGAGCACCACACCGACCTGGATCGGCGATGTCGTGTCCGGATCTCGCGCCCAGCCGCTCACCCGCACACGACCGTCGTTCGCGCTCAGCTCCTCCCAGCGCCCGAACGGGCTCCACGTGACGGACACATCTGCGCAGCCCAGAACCCGTGTGTGCTCACCCCGCCCGACGTTGTCGACCGCCACACAGATCGTGTGTACCCCGGGTCCGAGGCCGCCGTAGCGGAAGTCGTAGCCGTGTCTCTGGCCGTGGCCCGGATAGATGCGACCGACATCCGGACGTGCCAGGTCGGCAACTACGTCGACACGTCTGCCGTCCCGCCAGGCGGTGACGGTGACGGGTTCGGCGGTGCTCGGGTCTATCGCCCAGCCGCGCATGCGGATACCGTCGCCGTCCGCGACGATCGAGTCGAGCGACCCGAAGGGGTTGTCGCCGGTCGGATCCGGGTCGCCCGGACCGAGACACGATGTCAGGACAAGGGCGACGACGAGCACCGAAACTGCTCGAAGCCCCCCGGCTGTACCCGTTCGTAGGGGTGCCGCGGCCGCGCCGGTCATCGCTGTCCTCTTCCCACCCGCTGGATGGTATGCACCAGTGCTGGCCAGCAGGAGTCGTGGTGGCTCAGCCCTGGGTCGTGCCCGAGCCGAGTGCTTTCGGGAGCCTGTCCCTGAAGGCGGCAACGGCATCGTCGAGCCCCAGGTCGAACTGGTCCTTCACGACGAGTCGATCACCGCCGGCCACGCCGATCCGACTGTTGGGCACTCCGTGGGCTTCGAGCACGTCGAGGACCGACCGGAGCAGGTCGGGAGCGATGCACAGCACGGCCCGTCCGGACGACTCGGAGAACAGGGCGCCATGATCAGCCATACGGGCGACGTTGAAGCCGACACCAGAGCGCACAGCCATCTCGGCGAGAGCAAGGGCAACTCCTCCACGCGAGACGTCGTGCGCACCCAACACGAGTCCTGCGCCGACCAGCTCCCGGACCACGCCCGCGGCTGCGTCGACAGCTGCCAGATCGAGCTCGGGCAGCGTGCCCCTGCCGCGATGACCACGATCGGCGGCCCACTGGGATCCGGACAGCTCGGGCACTGTGTCGCCGACCAGCAGCAGCCGGCCGCCATCGACCAGCTGAACACCCGGCGGTCGGCGGTCCAGCTCGTCGACCACACCCAGCACACCGACGATCGGCGTGGGGTCGATGTCCTGCCCCCGGCTCTCGTTGTAGAGGCTGACGTTGCCTCCGATGCACGGCACGTCGAACGCACGGAGTGCCTCGCTCATGCCGTCCACTGTCTCGGACAGCTGCCACATCACTTCCGGATGCTCCGGATTGCCGAAGTTGAGGCAGTTGACCAACGCGGTGGGACGAGCGCCAACGACCGCCAGGTTCATGACGGACTCGGCAACGGTCATCGCAGCCGCCCGTCGAGGGTCGACAGCGGACCACAGGTGGTTGCCGTCGGTGGTGAGCGCCAGGCCCCGCCCTGTGTCCACACCGCTGCCGGGGTGCTTGAGACGCAGCACGGCGGCATCGCCGCCGGGCCCCTCGACGGTGTTGAGGAAGAGCATGTGGTCGTACTGGCTGGACACCCAGGTCGTGTCCATGAGCATCTGGAGCAGATCGGCGCCCGCGTCGTCGGGTGCCGGAAGCGAAGCTGCGCCGTCCGCCCGGCGCTCGGCGAGGTCGGCCGGAGCGCTACGGGGTCGGTCGTACAGCGGTGCCTCGTCCTCGAGCGACTTGGCGGGCACGTCCGCGAGCACCTCGCCGCCCTCGTCGCTGAGCACGCGCAGACAGCCGGAATCGGTGACCTTGCCGATGACGGTCGCGCGGATCTCCCACCGCTCGGCGATCTCGAGAACCCGGTCGAGCTGGCCGGGTTCGACGATGGCGAGCATGCGCTCCTGGGACTCCGAGGTCATGATCTCGAAGGGTTCCATGCCCGGCTCGCGCTGAGGGACGCGCTGCACGAACACGTCCATGCCCGCTCCTCCCTTGGCTGCGGTCTCCGACGTGGCGCAGGTGATCCCGGCTCCACCCAGATCCTGGACACCGACCGCCAAGCCCTGGTCGAGCAGCTCCAGGCACGCCTCGATCAGGCGCTTCTCCTCGTACGGGTCACCCACCTGGACGCTGGGGCGCTTCTGGGCATCCGACTCGTCATCAGAGAAGCCTGCTGAAGCGAGCACCGAGACACCGCCGATTCCGTCACGGCCGGTGGTCGAGCCGAGCAGCACCGCCAGGTTGCCGACCCCCTCGGCGCGGCCCAACACCAGCCGCTCTTTCGGCATGAGCCCCAGGCACAGGACGTTGACGAGCGGGTTGTCCGCATAGCACTCGTCGAAGACCGTCTCCCCGCCGATCGTGGGCACGCCCACTGAGTTGCCGTAGCCCGAGATCCCCGAGACGACCCCCTCGGCGATCCAGCGCGACCGCGCATCGTCGAGCGGCCCGAACCGCAGCGGGTCCATGACGGCGACCGGACGTGCACCCATCGAGAAGATGTCGCGCAGGATCCCACCGACACCTGTGGCGGCGCCTTGGTACGGCTCGATCGCCGACGGATGGTTGTGGCTCTCGATTCGGATCGCCACGGCGATCCCGTCACCGACGTCCACGACACCGGCACCCTCGCCGGGGCCGACCAGCACCCACGGCGCCTCCGTGGGGAACCGACGGAGGTGGATCCGCGAGCTCTTGTACGAACAGTGCTCCGACCACATGACGGAGTACATCGCCAACTCGAGGTGGTTCGGCTCGCGGCCGAGACGGTTCCTGATCTGATCGAACTCGTCGTCGGTCAGGCCGAGCGCGCGGTGCGTCGGCTCCTCGTTCGTTGCGTCGGCCATGCTCGGAAGCTACCGCAGCCCTGCGGTGGCTCCGGTCGGAGGACGATGAACGGGAACTATCTCGTTGAACAGAATTCGATACGAGCACAGTCCTGCGCCGGAATAGCAGATCCCCGCCCGGGTAGTTGCGCAAACTTTCACCAGGGTGTGGAATTGCACAATGGCTCAGCGTGGACCGAAGAACATCACTCCTGAACACAAGGCCGCAATGGCCGCCGGGCGCTCAGAAGGACGCATGATCAGGAGCTATCTGGAGGCACTTCAGAATTCCAAGCCGAAGCGCGGTCGCCGACGCACTGTGGAATCGGTCACTGCTCGGCTTCGAGCAATAGAAGACGAGCTGGCAACGGCCGACCCGATGCGACAGCTCTCGCTGGTCCAGGAGCGGATCGATCTCAACCAGGAGCTCCAGAGGCTCCAGGCGCCCGAGGTGGACATGGCTTCCTTGGAGGAGCAGTTCGTAGGCGCAGCCAAGGCCTACGGGGAGCGCAAGGGCATCTCGTGGACTGCCTGGCGTGAGGTCGGTGTGCCCAGCTCGGTGCTGAGCAGGGCCGGTATCAGCCGGGGGTCGTGACCGCGCCGGCGGCCGCCAGCAGCGACAACATCATCACGTTCCCGTCGGTGGAGCCCAGCAGTTCATTGCAGGCCCGCTCCGGGTGGGGCATCAGTCCAACGACATTCCTACCCTCGTTGCAGATCCCGGCGATGTCGTCCACGGATCCGTTCGGATTGTCGACATAGCGAACGACGATCCTTTCCTCTGCACGTAGCTCGGCGAGAGTCTCCGGCGAACAGGTGTAGTTGCCTTCGAAGTGATTGATGGGGATGCTCAGTTCGTCTCCCGTCGATGCACCCGAGGTCAGCACCGAGTTGGTCGTCTCGACCCGCAGATAACTCCGACCACAGTGGAATTTCAGGCCGGCGTTCTTCTGCAACGCCCCTGGCAGCAGGTGTGCCTCGGTGAGAACCTGGAAGCCGTTGCATATTCCGACCACAGGGGCGCCTTGGGCCGCGAACTCGGTGATCGCAGACATGATCGGCGAGAACCGGGCGATCGCACCCGGGCGGAGGTAGTCACCGTGGGCGAACCCCCCGGCGATGACGACTGCGTCGGCCGACCCGAGCGATCTCTCGTCGTGGAAGACGACCCTCGCGGTGCCACCGAGCGCCTGGACCGCCTCGATCACATCGAACTCGCAGTTGGTTCCCGGGAATCGGATGACGGCCACCTCGGCGGGCATCAGGCGACCGCCGCTGCGTTCAGGGTGATCTCGGAGTCCTCGATGACCGGATTGGTGAGGAACCGGTGGCACATGTCCTCGACGAGCTCCCTGGCTGCTGCCTCGTCGTCGGCGTCGACGGTGAAGCGGATGATCTTGCCGACGGCGACGCCGGCGACCCCCCGGAACCCCAGCGCCGGGAGCGCCCGCTCGATGGTCGCACCCTGGGGATCTGCGATCCCCGGGCGCAGGCTCACTGACACCGACACGTCGAAGGTCATGACTCGAAGTCTGTCACAGCGCGCAGACCCTCTCGTCACCCGGAGCCTGGGTGGGGGGGCACCCGTCGTCGGCGCGACCGGCCTCGGATCAGGCGCCGGGCCAGCTGTCCAGCGACCTGCCGCAGATTCGCTCGTAGGCCTCCCGGTAGCGGGATGCGGTCGCTGCTACGACATCGACGGGCAGTGGTGGAGCGGGGGGCCGCTTGTCCCAGCCGAGTGACTCCAGGAAGTCGCGCACAGGCTGCTTGTCGAACCCCTGTGGGGTGTGTCCGGGTGTCCAGTCGTCGAGCGCCCAGAACCGCGACGAGTCGGGGGTCAGGACCTCGTCGGCGAGCACCAGGGTCTCGGCGCCAGATCCGTCGTCGACGAGTCCGAGCTCGAACTTCGTGTCCGCCAGGATGAAACCTGCGGCCTCAGCCCGCTCGGCCGCGCGCACGTACATGGCAAGGCTCACCTCGCGAACTTGCTCGGCGAGGTCACCACCCACCAGCTCGACCGCTCGATCGAAGCTTATGTTCTCGTCGTGGTCGCCGACCTCGGCCTTGGTCGACGGAGTGAAGATCGGCTCCGGGAGCCGATCCGCCTCGACCAGCCCGGCCACCACCGGAGTCGAGTGGATGGTTCCTTCACGGCGGTACTCCTTCCATGCCGACCCTGTGACGAACCCGCGCACGATGCACTCGATCGGCAACATGCGCGCTCCGCGGCACAGCATGACCCTTCCCTCCAACTCCGGGTGACGGGCCGACTCGGGAAGGTCCGCGACATCGGCGGAGATCAGATGGTTGCCGATCATGTCCGAGAGCTCCTCGAACCAGGCGACTGACATCGCTGTGAGAACCCGTCCCTTGTCGGGAACAGGCTCGGACATGACGACGTCGAACGCCGAGAGTCGGTCCGAGGCGACCATGACGATCCGGCCGTCCCCGGCGTCGAACAGGTCCCGGACCTTTCCCCGGTGCAGGTGCGGGAGGCCCAGATCGGGAACAGTCGACAAGGTGCTCACAGGATGTTCTCCCCGGTGTAGGTCGCTGCGTCGGGATTCCGAGCGGCCAGGTCGCCGACCCTCTCGACGAAGGAGGCGACCTGCGCCTCGGCATTGCCCACGAAGCTCAACGGTTCACCCATCGCCTCACCGAGTGCGGCGCTGTCAAGGCCCAGACGCCCGTCGGCCGCCAGTCGTTCCATCAGATCGTTGCCCTCACTTCCGCGTTCACGCATCTCGAGTGCGACCGCTACTGCATGCTCCTTGATCACCTCGTGAGCGACTTCGCGTCCCACGCCGGCCCGGACGGCGGCCATGAGCACCTTGGTGGTGGCCAGGAACGGCAGATAGCGCCGCAGTTCACGCTCGATCACAGCCGGATACGCACCGAAGCCACCGAGCACGTCCAGGAGCGTCTGGAAGGCACCGTCCGTCGCGAAGTGCGCATCCGGCAGCAGCACGCGGCGCACGACCGAGCAGGAGACGTCACCCTCGTTCCACTGCTCACCGGCGAGACCGGATGCCATCGTCAGATGCCCGTTGAGGATGACCCTGAAGCCATTGATCCGTTCGCAGCTGCGGGCGTTCATCTTGTGCGGCATGGCCGACGATCCGACCTGGCCGGGCCGGAAACCCTCGGTCACCAGCTCGTTGCCGGCCATGAGGCGCAAAGTTGTCGCGAGCGACGACGGGCCGGACACCAGCTGCACCAGAGCGCTGACCACGTCCAGGTCCAGCGAGCGGGGATAGACCTGACCGACGTTTGTCAGAACCTCGTCGAAGCCCAGGTAGCCGGCCACTGCCGCCTCGAGCTGATCCATGCGCCCCATGTCGCCATCGAGCAGGTCCAACTGGTCCTGTTGGGTTCCTACCGGGCCCTTGAGCCCTCGAAGCGGGTAGCGGGCGATCAGTTCCTCGAGCCGTTGCACCGCGACCAACAGCTCCTCACCGTGGTTCGCGAATCGCTTCCCCAACGTCGTCGCCTGGGCAGCGACGTTGTGGCTGCGTCCGACGATGACCGTCCTGCTGTGCAGAACCGCAAGGTCGGCCATGCACACAAGGGCTGCGACCGCGCGGGTGTGGAGGATCCCGAGCGCAGTCTTCACCTGTAGCTGTTCGACGTTCTCGGTCAGGTCCCTCGACGTCATGCCCTTGTGGGCATGCTCATGACCGGCGAGATCCGAGAACTCTTCGAGCCTGGCCTTCACGTCGTGGCGGGTTATCCGCTCGCGGGCGTCGATGGATGCCAGGTCGACCCTGTCCACCACCGACTCATAGGCGGGGATCGCATCGGCTGGAATATCGATTCCCAGGTCACGCTGGGCCTTCATGACCGCTATCCAGAGCCGGCGTTCCAAGCGGACCTTGTGCTCGGCCGAGAACACCTCGGCCATCTCTGGACTGGCATAACGCGATGCAAGGACGTTGGGGACGGCTGTCACCCGTGCATTCTGGCTCAAGGAGGGCCCGGGGTCTGCCGACATCGGGCACATGGAACCGATGGCTGCAGACGTGTCGTTCTCATGTGTGAAGCACCCGATGACGCTCGGTGAGCAGATCTGTGGTGAATGCGGGCACCAGTTCTGCAACGAGTGCGTGGTATTCCCGTTCGGCGGGTCCCGCCCACCGCTGTGCATCACCTGCGCCCTCGAGAAGGGCGGTGTGCGACGCCAGTCGGTCGGAAGACCGAAGCTGAGCCGCAAGTCGATCCGCGAGCGCCTCGCACTACAACACAGCGGTTCGGCCCAACCCGATGACCCGGTCACAGAGCCTGTCACCGCGCCGGACGACGAGGCGTGGCTCGGAGGGCACGTGAACCCCGACGGTGTTCCCGGGGCCTGGCGTCGGGAGTACTGATCGGTCAGCGATCGGCGGCCACACGGCGCCACAGCGGCGATGGCAGGGCTGCCAGCACGGTGAACAGCGGACCCAAGAAGGCAGGAACCCACACGACCCCGCTGCGCCCGCGCCCGAGCGAACGTGCGACGGCAGCGGCCACGGCTTCCGGGTCGGTGGCGAAGGGGGCCGGGTCCAACCCGATGGTCATGGACGACCGCACGAATCCGGGGCGCACGACGAGAACGTTCACGTCCGTCCCGTGCAGCGCGTCTCCCAGACCGCGAGCGAAGGCGTCGAGACCCGACTTCGTCGATCCGTACACGTAGTTCGACTTGCGGGGTCTGAAGCCCGCGACCGACGAGAGCACGACGATCGTTCCGTGACGCTGCTCGGCCAGCCTGTCGGCCACAGCCGCCAGGGCCGCAGCCGGACCGGCGAAGTTGGTGCGGACCATCTGCTCGACCGGGCCCGGGCCCATGGATCTGCCTGCGTGGTGTCCGAGCATCCCGACCGCACAGATGACCAGGTCGATTTCGCCGAGGACCTCCGCCGCCGCGTCGACAAGTCCTGTGTGCGACTCGGTCTCGAGAGCGTCCCACTGCACGGTGGTGCACGACACGCGACCCGCGCCCGGGGTCGGCTCGGTCTCGGTCTGATGCCTCGATGCCAGGACTGCGCGTTCGAGACCCTGTTCGGCCAACGCGTCGAGCATCGCCAGCGCGATGTCGCTGGTGCCACCGAGGACAAGCGCAGTTCGCACCGCTTCGGAGCCTCCGCTCACGAGGGGTTGATCTCGGCGTCCTGGGCCAGAGCGTGCTGTTCCAGCGCCAGCTGGTCCTCGAGCAGGCGGGCCGCCAGCGCGGTGTCCGCCAGCGACAGGATCCTGACCGCCATCAGACCAGCGTTGCGGGCGCCACCTATCGCCATGGTCGCGACCGGCACACCACCGGGCATCTGCACGATCGAGTGGAGGGAATCGACGCCGCCGAGGTGCCGGGTCGGTACCGGGACCCCGATGACAGGAAGGGTCGTGAGCGAGGCGACCATTCCCGGCAGATGGGCCGCCCCGCCCGCTCCCGCGATGATCACCTTCAGTCCACGTCCACGTGCTTCGGTCGCGTACTCCACCATTCGCCTGGGGCTGCGGTGCGCCGACACGACGCGCACCTCGTGGTCGACCCCGAACTCGCTCAGCACCCCAGCCGCGGCGTCCATGACCGGCAGGTCGGACGAGCTGCCCATGATGATCCCGACCGTGATTTCACCCATCGGCTGATCCTTCCACGCGATCACCATCGCCTGCTCCCGGCGAAGCCACAACCCGCTCCGGGGCGGAGCCCCCGGCGGACGGACTCGCGGTGCCCGCGAGCAGGTCGGCTGCACGGTTGGCAGCGACGCGGGTGCTCTCGAGGTCGTCGCCCAACAGCGTCACGTGGCCGATCTTGCGCTCCGGCCTCGACGTCTTGCCGTAGAGGTGGAGGCGCGCTGCGGGGTACTCGGCCAGCGCCACCCCCTGACGGCTCCGAGGGTCGCCATCGGGACCCCCTACGACGTTGACCATGACAGCAACGGGAGAGACGGGTCGAGTCGGGCCCAGCGGCCAGTCGAGCACGGCTCGGAGGTGCTGCTCGAACTGCGACGTCTCCGTTGCGTCGATCGTCAGGTGCCCGGAGTTGTGGACGCGTGGCGCGACCTCGTTGATCAGCAGACGCCCCTCGCTTACGAACAGCTCGATCGCCATCACGCCGACCGCCCCGGTCACCTCCGCCACCTCCATGGCGACCTCCCGTGCCGCTACCGCTAGCCCTTCGTCGATCGCCGCTGGCAGAAGGACCTCGTCACACATGCCGTCCACCTGGATGGTCTCGATGACCGGCCAGGTGGACGTCTCCCCCGAAGGGCTGCGAGCCACCAACACCGCCACCTCGCGCTCGAGCGCAAGGAGCGGTTCGAGCACCAGCGGTGCACCCTGGTACGAACCGATGAACCCGTCGAGCTCGTCCCGCCCCAGGACCCACACCCCGCGCCCGTCGTAGCCGCCCCGCGACGCCTTGGCGACGATTCGGCCGTCGCTGTCAGCGTGTTCGTCGGCGAACCCGAGCGCCTCGACAAGCGCCTGGGACCGACCCGCAACCGGGTCGACGGCAGCGAAGGGTGGCACGGGCAGGCCCGCTGCCGCGAACGCTGCCCGTTGGTAGGCCTTGTCGGAGAACCGCAGCGTCTCGACACCCGGCCGCACAGCGACTCCCGCGTCCTGGAGTCGGGACAGCGTCGCGTGGTCGACGTTCTCGTGATCGAAGGTGACAACATCGACGGTCGCTGCGAACGAAGCAAGTGCCTCGGGGTCGTCGGGTCCGCCGAACTGCACGTCGGGCACCACCTCGACAGCACCCTCGTCGGTCGGCGCGGCGAGCACCCTGATGTGGATGCCCATCGGCGTGGCTGCCTCGGCGAGCATCCGTGCCAGCTGCCCGCCCCCGACGATCCCCACGACCGGGCCGGCCTGGGCGACCGGGCCGGCCTGAGAGGGCTCGGTCACCGCGAGGCTGCCAGGGCGATGTCGTTGCGGTGGAACATGCCATCCCACGCGATTTCAGCGACGCCCTGGTACGCACGTTCTCGCGCCTCGGCCAGGGTGGCACCACGTCCGCACACGTTCAGGACCCGTCCGCCGGCTGTGACCAGTGAGCCATCGGCGCTGGCGCCGACTCCGGCGAAGTAGACCGACACCCCGTCGATGGAACAGGCACGGTCGACGCCGACGATCGTGTCGCCGCTACGGGGCCCGGCCGGGTACCCCTGTGCGGCGCACACGACAGTGACGGTGTGGTCATCGCTGAAGGTCGGTTCGTCGACGAGTTCACCGGACGCTGCCTGGGCCAGCAGCTCTGCCAGGTCCGAGGTGAACCGCGGAAGCACGACCTGTGTCTCGGGGTCACCGAATCGCACGTTGTACTCGATCAACCGTGGTCCGTCCGAGGTGAGCATCAACCCGGCGTAGAGCACGCCGCGGTAGTCGATCCCCCGTGCGACCAGTTCCGCCAACGTCGGCTCGATGAAGCGGATGCGAACCTCGTCGAGGAGGTCGTCGTCAACCCCGGGGACCGGTGAGTAGGCGCCCATGCCGCCGGTGTTGGGGCCCTCATCACCGTCGCCTACCCGCTTGAAGTCCTGCGCCGGCGGCAGCAGCACGGCGCGACGCCCGTCGCAGACGGCCAGCACGGACAGCTCGGGTCCGACGAGACCCTCCTCGATGACCAGCCGTCTTCCGGCGTCACCGAAGGCCTGACCGGACAGGTAGTCCTCGACCGCGTTGCGTGCTTCGGTCAGCGACTCGGTCACCACCACGCCCTTGCCCGCTGCCAACCCGTCGGTCTTCACCACGAACGGTGGAGCCATCGTGTCCAGGAACTCGAGCGCCTCGTCGAGGTCGTCGAAGGTGCCGTGGCGTGCGGTCGGCACACCGGCGGCGTGCACCAGGTCCTTCATCCACGCCTTCGACCCCTCGAGGCGTGCGCCGTCGGCGCCGGGCCCGAACACCAGCTTCCCCTGTGCGCGCAGGCGGTCGGCGAGACCGTCCACGAGAGGAACCTCCGGGCCGACCACGAACAGATCCGCGTCGACCTCCTCCGGCGCAGTGTCGACCGAGCCGGGTATGCCGGGATTGCCGGGGGTGACGACAACCTCCGCTGTCCGTGAGAGCACATCGGCAAGCGCGTGCTCCCGGCCGCCGCTACCGACGACGCAGACCCGCATCGTTCAGGCCGATGGGGCGTCGACGCGTTCGACGACCTCGAAGCCGAGTACCTCGGAGCCGCTCGCGACCGGCGCAGAGCGCCCCTCGCCAGCGCCCGCGTGAGCGTGCCCCTTGGCGAAGTCCTGGCTTGACATCCAGGCTGCGAAAGCCTCCTCGGACTCCCACCACGTCATGACGAAGTAGCGGTCACCACCCGAGACGGGCCGCAGGAGCTGGAAGCCCTCGAAGCCCGGCTGGTTCTCGACGGCGCCCGCGCGGGCAGCGAAGCGGCTCTCGAGCTCGGGGCCGGCGCCCTCGGGGACCGAGATCGCGTTGATCTTCACGACGGACATTGGCACTCCTCGGGGTGGGGATCGTGGTACGCCGCTGCTCAGGCGTTGAAGTGGACGTACTGGTCGCGACCGGGGCCGGTGCCGACCACACCGATCGGCACACCGACCTGGTCCTGGAGGAACTCCAGGTACGCGAGCGCGTTCGCCGGCAGGTCCCGACGCTCACGGATCTGCGACAGGTCGGTGTTCCAGCCCGGCAGCTCCTCGTACACAGGTACCGCACGGTGCAGGTCCGACTGGTGGTACGGCAGGTGGTCGTGGCGGACGCCGTCGACCTCGTAGGCCACACAGACCTTGAGGGATTCGAAGGTGTCGAGGATGTCGAGCTTGGTTATCGACAGCTCGCTCAGGGAGTTGAGCCGCACCGCGTGGCGCAGCATCACGGCGTCGAACCAGCCCGGACGCCGACGTCGTTTGGTGTTGACACCGAACTCGCGGCCGAGCTCGACGATGCGGTCGCCGGTGGAGTCGAACAGCTCCGTGGGCATGGGTCCCGATCCGACGCGGGTCACGTACGCCTTGGCGATACCGATGACCCGATCGATGTGGCGTGGTCCGACTCCTGCTCCGACACACGCACCACCGGCGATCGGGTTGGAGGATGTCACGAACGGGTACGTGCCGTGGTCCAGGTCCAGGAAGGTGGCCTGCGCTCCCTCGAAGAGCACGTGTTCGCCTCGTTCGAGTGACTCGTGCACGAGGCTGACCGTGTCGGTCACGTACGGGGCGATGCGAGGCGCCACCTCGTCCAGGTAGCGGTCGGCCAGCTCGTCGGGGTCGAAACCGAGACGGTTGTACACCTTGGCCAGGATCAGGTTCTTCTCGGCCAGCACCGCGGAGACCTTCTCCCGGAAGATCCCGGGGTCGAGCAGGTCCTGCACGCGCAGCCCGACACGGCTCGCCTTGTCGGCATAGGTCGGACCGATGCCGCGTTTGGTGGTGCCGAGCTTGTTCTTGCCCAGATGACGCTCGATGAGGCGGTCCAGCTCCTGGTGGTACGGCAGGATCAGGTGGGCGTTGCCGGACACCCGGATCTTGGAGCAGTCGACACCCCGGCGTTCGAGCATGTCGACCTCGGCGAGAAGCACCACCGGGTCGACCACGACTCCGTTGCCGATGACCGGGACGATGTGGTCGTAGAGGACCCCCGACGGGACGAGCTGCAGCGCGAACGACTCGCCGTCCACCACGAGGGTGTGGCCGGCGTTGTGGCCGCCCTGGTAGCGCACGACCAGATGCATCTCCTTGGCGACGAGGTCGGTGAGCTTCCCCTTGCCCTCATCGCCCCACTGGGTGCCCACCACGACGGTCGCTGGCACGTGCTCTCCTCATCTCGGTCCCGCGATCGGGAACGCAACAGCGTAGCCGCTGGGTGCCGTGGCACCCGACGGAGCGGCTTGACAGCCACGGCGGAGCCGGGGAAAGTGCTCGCCGGCTCGTGGAGGCACCGCAGATGCGTGGCAAGTGGGTGGCCAAGGCCATCGTCCAGAAGGGGATCTCGTGGCTTCCCGATCCCCAGCGCGCCAACTTCTGGTTCCAGAAGCACGTAACCCGCTCGACCACCCTCACCCCGTGGGTCCTGGAGCAACGGCTGGGCTGGGCGCAGATGCACCTTGACGCGTTCGACCGCCAAGGCGGTGACCGAGCCGCCATGAGCGCCGTGGAGCTGGGTTCGGGCTGGTACCCGATCGTGCCCCTCAGCCTCTACCTGGCCGGCGCGGACGAGGTCCGGCTGGTCGACCTGGAGGACCTGGGGCGCCCCGAGCTGGCGGTGCAGGTCGTCGACGCCCTCATCGCTGCCCATGGCCGGGGTGACCTCGACCGGCTGGGTCCGATCGACCCGGAGCGCGTCACGCGGCTCGAGTCCATACGAGACGACGTCCTCGACCGTGGCCATGTGGCCGCACTCGGTTCCCTCGGTGTGCTGACCACTCCCGGCGACGCCCGCGAGCTGGAGCTGTCGGGCCCACCGGACCTGATCTGCTCGAACACGGTGCTCGAACACATCCACCCGGAGGTACTCGAGGGGATCCTCGCCCGTTTCGGTCGACTTGCGGGTACCGGAACGGTGATGAGCCACCTCGTCGACCACGGCGACCACTTCGCCTACATCGACGACACGATCGACGTGCATCACTTCCTGCGTTACTCGGACAGGGCCTGGCGACTGATCGACAACTCGGTGCAGCCCACGAACCGGCTGAGGGCATCGGACTACCACGACATGTACGAGCGGTTGGGCCTTCCGATCACCGAGGAGCACCTGAGCGGTGCCGACCCGACGGCGCTGATCGGGGTACCTCTGGCTGCCGGGTTCAAGGCGATGGATCCAGCCGACGTCGCCTGCACGGCCAGCCATCTGGTATCCCGGTTCGAGTGATGGCGGACCGACCGTTCACCGACGGACGGATCCGGGTCGTCGTCGTCGCCCACGGGCCCCCGCTCAAGGGCGGGATCACGACGGTGGCCATGGACATTGTCGAGGATGACGAACTGCGCGCCGAGTTCGACATGGTGTTCGTCAACACGTCGCAGAACGAGGACGCCCGCGGAAAGGTGTCGCTCGCGAACGTGCAGCGTCTCGTCGGCGACTCCGCCGCCACGTTCAGGGCTGCCCGTCGCGGGGCCGTGGTCCACACGCACTCGGTGCAGGAACCGTGGGCCGTCGCGTGGCGTCAGGTCGGCATCGCCTTGGCCGCCAGGCTTCGAGGCGCGTCGGTAGTGCTGCACAACCACGCTGCAGCGCCGTACATGTGTGCGCCGGGAACGTACCTACCCGGTCGGTTGAACGAGTGGGGTCTCCGGGTTCTGGACCGCTTGGCAGCGGAGAACGTGCTCCTGGCGTCCTCCGGGGTCGAGAACATGTCGCCGTACTTCTCCCGTGCAGGTCTGCCGGTGGTCGGCAACTCGGTTGTCGTCGCGGAGGTACCACGGTCCAGCGCCGATCACGACCGGCCCGTCGTGCTCTTCGTGGGCGAGCTGCTGGAGCGCAAGGGCCTGCGCACCCTTCTGGACGCGCTCGACGAGGTCGATCGTCGGGGAGCAGCGCTCTACGAGCTTCGGATCGTCGGCAACGACACCAGGGGCCTCGACCCGGACAAGGATGCGATGATCGACGAGGTGCACCGTCGCGGTCGTGGCTCTGACCTGACCGGCCCCGTCGCCCGCAGCGAGGTGTACCGACATCTCTCCGAGAGCGATGTCTACGTGCTGCCGACCGACTACGAAGGACAGCCGTTCGCGGTCATCGAGGCGCTAGCCGCAGGGGTTCCTGTCGTCGCCACCAACATCGCCTCCCTCGCGTCGATGTTCGACGACCCGACCAACGGCCGGCTCGTGGAGCGCACCGACACGGCCGGTTTCGCCGATGCGATCGAGGCACTTCTGCTCGACGCCGACGAACGACGACGGATCTCTGCCGCCAACCGTGCCCTGGCCGAGTCGCGCTACGACCGTGCTGTGTTCCGCGACTCCGTGGCGACGCTCTACCGCCGCCACGGTCGCGCTGGTACGGGGCACCGCTGAACCACGCCAGCCGTCGGGCCGTCGGGCCAGCGTTGCTCAGCTCAGCTCGAACACCCCGTCGACGACGTCGAGGGTGATCGTGTCACCGTCGCCTGCCTTGCCTTCCAGCAATGCCATCGCCAGACGGTCTCCGACCTGCTTCTGTATGAGCCGCTTCAGCGGACGTGCGCCGTAGACCACGTCGTAACCGTCGGTCGCCAGCTTCTCGCGGGCCGCATCGGTGACCACGAGAGTGATACGCCTGTCGGCGAGCCGGTGTCGCAGCAGCTCGAGCTGGATGTCGACGATCCGACCCAGATCCTCGGGTGCGAGCGGGTTGAATCGCACGATCTCGTCGACCCTGTTGATGAACTCGGGGCGGAAGAAGTCCGCGGGATCCCCCGGCAGGTTCGAGGTCATGATCAGCACCGTGTTGGTGAAGCTGACAGTGCGGCCCTGCCCATCGGTCAGGCGACCGTCGTCGAGTAGCTGCAGCAGGATGTTGAACACGTCCGGGTGGGCCTTCTCGACCTCGTCGAGCAGGATCACGGCGTACGGACGGCGTCGAACCGCTTCGGTCAGCTGGCCGCCCTCGTCGTAGCCGACGTATCCGGGAGGTGCACCGATGAGACGGCTCACCGCGTGCTTCTCCATGTACTCGCTCATGTCGATGCGAACCATCGCTCGCTCGTCGTCGAAGAGGAAGTCGGCCAGAGAACGGGCGAGCTCGGTCTTGCCTACGCCAGTTGGTCCTACGAACAGGAAGCTCCCGATCGGACGGTGCGGGTCTGACAACCCCGCCCGGCTGCGTCGTATCGCGTTGGCGACCGCCTGCACCGGCTCGTCCTGGCCGACGACCCGTTCGTGAAGGACGTCCTCCAGGCGGACGAGCTTGCTCATCTCGCCTTCCATGAGGCGTGAGACGGGCACGCCGGTCCAGCGCGACACGACTTCGGCGATGTCCTCGGCGTCGACAGTGCGCTTGAGCATCGGTGAGTCGCCCTGCAGGGTCGCCAGGTGAGCGTTGGCGGCCTCGAGCTCGCGCTCCAGCACCGGCATGTGGCCGTAGGTGATCTCGGAGGCCCTGGTGAAGTCGCCCTCGCGTTCGGCGCGTTCCGCCTCGAGCTTCAACGCCTCGACCCGCTCAACGATGTCGGATATCTCGTCGACCTGGTCCTTCTCCGCCTGCCAGCGTGCACTGAGCGCGTCGAACTCCTCGTTCAGGTCGGCGAGCTCCGCCTCAAGTGCGGCGAGCCGCTCGACGGACGCGGGATCGCTGGCCTTGGCGAGCGCGACTCGCTCGATCTCGAGCCCGTCGATCCGACGCTTGACGATGTCGATCTCGGTCGGGCGGGAGCCGATCTCGATGCTCAGGCTCGCTGCCGCCTCGTCGACGAGGTCGATCGCCTTGTCGGGCAGGAACCGCCCGGTCAGGTAGCGATCGGAGAGCACCGCCGCCGCGACCAGCGCCGGGTCCTCGACATCGACCCCGTGATGGACCTCGTATCGCTCCTTGAGCCCACGCAGGATCGCGATGGTGGCCTCGACGGACGGCTCACCGACGAAGACCTGCTGAAAGCGACGCTCGAGGGCCGGGTCCTTCTCTATGTACTTGCGGAACTCGTCGAGGGTCGTGGCCCCGACCATGCGCAGCTCACCGCGTGCGAGCATCGGCTTGAGCATGTTGCCCGCGTCCATGGCGCCCTCGCCCGATGCGCCGGCGCCGACGACGGTGTGCATCTCGTCTATGAAGGTGATGACCTCACCGCCGGAGTCCTTGATCTCGTTGAGAACGGCCTGGAGCCGTTCCTCGAAGTCGCCGCGGTACTTGGCACCCGCGACCATCGAGCTCATGTCGAGCGACACCACCCGCTTGTCGCGGAGGCTGTCGGGGACGTCACCGGCCACAACCCGCTGCGCCAGGCCTTCGACCACGGCGGTCTTGCCGACGCCTGGCTCACCGATCAGGACCGGGTTGTTCTTGGTGCGACGGCTCAGGACCTGGATGACCCGGCGGATCTCGTCGTCCCTGCCGATGACTGGGTCCAGCTTGCCGGCGCGCGCCGCTTCGGTGAGGTCCTGCCCGTACTTGGCGAGGGCGTCGAAGGTGTCCTCGGGGTTCTGCGAAGTGACGCGGCGGGATCCCCTGACCTCGCTCAGTGCGCTCAACACCTGCTCCCGGGTCACTTCGCCGAGACGGCGCTCCCCCAACGGCTTGGACTCGTCGAGCGCTGCGACCGCGAGCAGGAGGTGTTCGGTCGAGAGGTACTCGTCGGTGAGCTCCGCTCGTTCCTTGTCTGCTGCCTCGATCAGCGACACCAGAGCCTTGCCTGCGCGGGTCTCGGTTCCGTAGGCAGTAGGCAGGGAATCGACCGCCACATCCGCCGCGTCGCGCACGGTGAGCGGGTTCAGGCCGAGCTTCCGCACGACAGGCAGGACGACCCCGTCCTCCTGGCGCAGAAGAGCGGCCAGCAGATGATCGGGAGTGGCCTCGGGGTTGTTCCGCTCCGTGGCAGCAGCCAGGGCGGAGTTCACCGCATCGGTGGTCTTCAGCGTCCAGGTGTTGGGATCGAGCGGCATGTTCGATGGTCTCCTCCACTAGCCACGGGACCTCCCCGCAGCCTGTTAACAACCCTACCCCTCGATGATCAAAGTTGCAAGCCAGACACTCAACTTTCTTGGGTGCCATTGGTGGAGGCCGCTATCCGTTCCGCCCGCCTTCGTGCCCTGACCGCCGGATGGGTCGGCGACTGCAGCGGTGGCTGCGCAGCACCGCTGCGCCGAAGGACGACCATCGCCAGCACCAGACCGGCGAGCGCCAACGCTGCCATCGACACGAGCACTGCGGTGCCAACCACCTGTGCTGCGACGACGAGGCCAGGGGTCGAGTCGCCGGCGCCCCGACCAGGAACACCCGACGAGGCCGTCCGCTCCAGGGCCTGCTCCTCTCGCGCTCCGCTGATCGGCGCGGAGGCAGCCCCATCCGTGGTGTCAGTCGCGCCTTCTTGCGACGCTGCGGGCTCCTGCGTGGCCGGCGGAACAGTCGTCGCCACAGGCTCTGTCGTCGCGGGCATGGTGGTGGGCACCTCGGTCGACGGCGGGTCCGTGTCCGGCGGCGCCGTCGGCTGTGGCGCCGTGGTCGCAACGACGGGGAGCGCGCCGAGCATGACGGAGTCGGTCACGATCCTGGCCATACGATCAGCACCAGCTGCGTTCAGGTGCAGCCCATCGCTCGCCGTCAGGTCGGTCGTACCCAGAGTCGCCGCGTTCCAGTCGATGATCGTCACGTTGGGTCGGCCCGCGGCGACTTCGCGGACCGCCTGGTTGGCGGGTCCGTAGTAGTCGCGAACCTCTCGTATGGTCACCCAGTAGACGTGTGGAACGGTCGCCGTGGAATCGAGGATCGACTTGACCTTCTGACGGTACGACGCTGTGTTGCCGGCGTCGTTGGCACCCAGGCTGACCACGAGGCTGTCGGTCAGCTCCGCCCGGTGCGACTCGATTGCTGCCAACCCAGCCGATGTGGATCGGCTTACTGCCGCGTCAAAGGTGACGGCCCAGCCCCCGGCGCCGAACGACGAGGAGATCTGGTTCCGGGCACCGAGGATCACGCTGTCCCCCACCACCACGACACGTCGCTGCTGGGCCGCTGCCGGGGTTGATTGGAGCTGGGCTGCGAAGAGCACGACCACCACCACGGCCGCGCCACGGAGGATCGCGGCCGCTCCTCTTGTCATCGGCCGCGCCGCTGCTGGTCCGTGTAGAGCACGACCGCCTGGTTGAGCGGCACGAGGTCGCGACGGTACTGGCGATGGACCTGGTCGACGTCCCTGGCGGCACGCTCCGTCAGCGATTCGAGTTCGGATCGTTGGCGGTCCATCTCGTGATGCAGGCGCGCCAGCTCGGCCTCCAGCTCGAGCACGCGCTTGACACCGGCAAGGTTCAGCCCGTCGTTGGTCAGGTCCTGGATGCGCCGCAACAGCGCTATGTCGGCCTCGCTGTAGCGCCGCGACCCGCCCTGGGTGCGCCCCGGCTCCACTAGCCCTTTGCGTTCGTAGATGCGCAGGGTCTGCGGATGCACCCCAGCGAGCTCGGCGGCGACCGAGATCACGTACACGGCTTGATGGAACTCAGGCATGGTCGATCACCTCCCGGATTCGTCGGGCAGTCGCATCGGATCTGCAATGCGTCTCCGGCCCCATCGTCTCAGACTCCCAGGTGCGCACGGGGGGACTCCCCGATCAACGCCGCGTAGGCCTCGAGGGCTCGGCGCTCATCATCGCCCATCGCCTGTGGGATCGCGACCTCGACGCTGACGAGCAGATCGCCCTTGCCGCGCTGGCCGGCCACACCCCGACCACGGACCCGGAAGGTCCGTCCGCTGCGTGTACCGGCGGGCACGCGGATGGTCACGGTCTCTCCCTCGACGGTCGGAACGGCGATGTCCGCACCCAGCGCCGCCTCGGGGTAGGTGATCGGCACCGTGATGGTTATGTGGTCCCTGTCTCGACCGAAGAACGGATGCGCCCCGGCATGGACCTTCACGTAGAGGTCGCCGTCGGGGCCCCCGTTGGCACCGGCGCCACCTTTGCCCTTGACCCTGATGCGCTGCCCGTCGCGGACCCCCTGGGGGATGCGGACCTTGACCTGTCGGGGACGTCGCACCGCACCCGAACCCGCACAGGTGGGGCACGGATGCTCGATGACACGTCCGCGGCCGCCGCACCCCGGACACGGTCGACTGAACGAGAAAAAGCCCTGGTCCTCGTCGACCGCACCTCGGCCCCCGCAGTGTGGACACGTCTGTGGCGCGGTGCCCGGAGCCGCTCCGCTGCCGCGACACTCCGAGCAACGGACATCGGAGGTCACGTTGACCGTCGTGGTCGCCCCGTGCACCGCATCGTCGAACGTCAGGTGGAGGTCGGCCTCGATGTCAGGTCCTCGGCGCGGCCCCGTCGTCGGCGGCGCCTGGGCACCCGCGCGCCCACGACCGAAGAGGTTCCCGAACAGGTCGCCCAGGTTGCCTGCATCGAAGCCACCCGTGCCACCGGCGCCTCCGAACCCACCGGGGAAGCCGGCGCCTCCGAATCCGCCGGCCATCGGCCCCATGCGCCGTGCTTCGTCGTACTCGGCGCGCTTGTCCGGGTCGCCGATCACCTCGTAGGCGGCGGAGACGTCCTTGAAGCGGTCCTCGGCGGCTTGGTCGCCCGGATTCGCGTCCGGGTGAAGCTCGCGAGCGAGCTTGCGGTAGGCGCTGGTTATCTCCTTGGCGGTCGCCGTCGACGACACCCCGAGGACGGCGTAGTAGTCCTTCTCGAACCACTCTCGCTGCACGGCGACCTCCTTCCGGTCGTCAGCCGCGCACCTTGACCATCGCCGGTCGCAGCACGCGGGAGTTCCACATGTAGCCGGTGCGCAGCAGTTCCGCCACGACCGGTTCGGACTCGTCGCCCTCCTCGTGCATCACGGCCTCGTGCACGTTGGGATCGAAGTCGACCTCCACCTGGTCGACTGCCGCCAGACCGAGTTTCTCCAGGGTACCGAGGAGCTGGGCGTGGATGGCTGCGACGCCTTCCTCGCCCTGGGCGGCTGCGGCCTGTCCGGCGTCCAGCACCGGCAGGAGCTCGAAGACGAGCTGCTCGGCGGCGCGCTCACGTTGCTCGACGCGCTGCTGCTCCACTCGCCGCTTGTAGTTCTCGAACTCGGCCTGCACACGGCGAGCCAGGTCCAGGTACTCGTCGCGTTCGGCAGCGATCTGCTCGGCGACCTCCACCATCTCGACGAGCTCGCCCTCTAGCGTCTCGTCCCCGAACGACTCCTCGTCGGGCATGCCGTCCTCGGTGATGTCCGGGTAGGCGATCGCCTCGCCGCCAGGTGCGTCCTGGTCCGGCGCGGGAGCAGATTCGGGGCCGGCTGATCCGGCCGACGGTTCGCCGTCGACCGGACCGCTTCCGGTCACTTGTCGTCCTCGGTGGAGTCGTCCTCGACCACCTCGGCATCGACGACCTCATCGTCGGAGGCACCGGCACCATCCGAACCGGCTGCCGAGTCGGACTCGGTCGAAGCCTGGTCGTAGAGCGCCTGGGACATCTTCTGAGCCGCCGCGCTGACAGCCTCGGCCGCGGAGTTGATGCGATCCGGGTCGCCGTCATTCAGAGCCTGCTTGAGGTCGGCCAGGCTCGACTCGACCGCGGCACGGTCGTCCGCACCGACCTTGTCCCCCTGCTCGGCGAGCAGCTTCTCGGTCGAGTAGAGGAGGGTGTCGGCGCGGTTGCGTGCGTCGGCCTCGTCCTTGCGACGGCGGTCCTCCTCTGCGTGGGACTCGGCATCGCGGACCATCTGGTCGATCTGGTCCTTGGAGAGTGAGGACTGTCCGGTGATTGTGATCGACTGCTCGCGGCCGGTCGCCCGGTCCTTGGCGGAGACGTTCACGATCCCGTTGGCGTCGATGTCGAAGGTGACCTCGATCTGCGGGACGCCCCGGGGGGCCGGCGGCAGGTCGACGAGCTGGAACTTGCCGAGGGTCTTGTTGAAGTCGGCCATCTCCCGCTCGCCCTGGAGCACGTGGATCTCGACCGACGGCTGGTTGTCCTCGGCGGTCGTGAAAACCTCGGCGCGACGGGTGGGGATCGTCGTGTTGCGCTCGATCAGCTTGGTCATCACGCCGCCCTTGGTCTCGATACCCAGGCTCAGCGGTGTGACGTCGAGAAGCAGGACGTCCTTGACGTCGCCCTTGAGCACACCGGCCTGAATGGCGGCGCCCATGGCGACGACCTCGTCGGGGTTGACGCCCTTGTGCGGCTCGGAGC
>CAYVDN010000003.1:105980-110115 GCA_964450685.1 uncultured Microthrixaceae bacterium | reverse complement strand
AACGCGTTGCTCTCCGTGCGGGCCGAACTTGACAAGCTGATCGAAGGGTGACGTGGGAGTGGTGCCCCTAGGGCTGGGACCCCCGTGGCGCGACATGAGGCGATTGTCTTGTCTGTTTACCCGGCTTTGCACAGGTAGTGGGGGGTTGTACAGGAAGTCGCGGGTCTGCACAGATAGTCGTGTCCGGTTCGGCAGTGTGTGTGCGGGAGGGTGGGGGAGAGGACACACTCATGGTCTGATATGCCGTATCAGACACTCGCCGAATCGGGTACCGATGGGGTACGATCCACCGAGCGGGCCACCCGCTGAGCCCACTACCCACCCCAGGAAGGCTACCGAGGTGCCTGCTGACGATGTTGCGAAGGCGCTGATGGAGCGCACGGTCCAGGAGATCCAGGCGTCGCTGACGGCGTTCCAGGAGCACCTGGAGTCCTCCAATGCAGCCTTCGAGGCCAAGCTGGAGCAGTTCGTGCTCCGGGCCGTCTACGAGGCGCACAACACGCTTCTCGACCTCCGACTCACCAGCATCGAGTCGAAGTTCGACAGCCGCCTCAAGCTGGTGGAGCGGGTGGTGTTCGGCGCCATCGGCCTGATCTGCGCCGCCGTCCTGGTTGCCCTGATCGCCCTCGTCGTCAACAAGGGCGGATCGCTACCGAGTGGAGCACCGTGATGCCGACCAACGAGACCGAGAAGGTCCTGGTCGAGGCGGGCCTGCCCCCGCTCGACGCAGGCGAGTATGGCGTGCCGTCCTGGGCGTCGAAGGTGGTGGACGGGATCGCTGAAGCAGGCCGAGAGCCCTCCAACCGGCAGAAGGCCCTGCGGCTCACCCGCCTCGGGCTGGTCCTGTTCGCCTTCCTCGGGCTGACGTTCTTCCTCGTGCTGACGCTCTATTGGGTGGGCCAGCCCTACGGGAAGCCCGTCGTGGAGTTCCCCCAGGGGATCCAGGTGCTCCGCTCCGATGGCTCGGCGGGTCCTGTGACGGTGGAGGCGGGCAAGGACGTGCTGGTGCAGTCCTCGTACTGCAAGAACCACAACACCCTGCGCACCACCATTCGCCAGGAGTTCCACGACGATCTGGTCTTCCAGCTGCCGGACACCACGACGAACGCCCCCAAGGGATGTGGTGTCCGCTTCAGCGCTGCGCTGAAGATCCCGACCAACCTGCCGCCGGACACCTACACGCTCGTCTTCACCTTCGTGTACCAGATCAACCCCATCCGCTCGGTGAGCTACACGTTCGAGACCAACGAGTTCACCGTCGTGGCACCGCCCGCCCCGGCTACGCCGTAGAAGGAGTCACCCACATGGGTAGCTCGCCTCCCAACCCCCACTGCCTGCCGGTCCGCCAGGATCTCCCCCCGCTGCCCCGGGGGGACTTCCGTGTGTACGACTTCTTCGCTCCGGGGGTGTGCTGGACGGCGACGGACCCGACCCTGGGCGAAGGTGGCGTCACCCTCCCCGACGGCATCGAGTGGGTCGAGCACCACTGGTGGGCCGAGGCCCGCCGAGGGATCGGTCACGCTCTGCGGTTCCACAACGGCTGGGTGCCGTGGTACGGCAACCCCCCCAGCACCTACGTCTGGTGGGTGCAGCAGTCGCTCGGCGGCGTGTTCTGGGTCACCAGCTCGTGGGACGACACCCGCAAGGGCACCGTCGTCCACATGGAGATGAAGTCCGACATGAGCGGGCGCATGCAGGTCGGCACCTACGAGTACTCCGTGCGCTCGGGCGAGGTGAAGACCCGAGCTGACGAGGACGACCCCCTCAGCGCTCCGCTGACCTTCACCAACTTCATCACCTGGGGCACCGGCAACTGGAAGATCACGGAGGGTGTCACTCTCCTGGCTCCTCCCCCGAGCCTCTGGCCGCCTGCGGAGGGCTGACATGACCATCGCCTCCGACGCCCGCAACCTCCTGCGGGACTTCCCCAAGTACTTCGAGCAGGTCTTCGTGCCGCCGATGCGGTCCACGCTGAAGCTGTCGCACCCCCTGGTCACGAACCTCACGGTGGTGAACCGGGCCACCGGCACGCCGATCACCGCCGAGGGCTCCTACGCCGTGGACGAGCGCAACGGCTTGCTGCGGCTGCTCACTACCGGGGACCTCGATACCACCTATCCGAGCGGCATCACCGTCGGTGGGTACTTCTACGAGTGGTTCCTGCCCAAGGACCTGGAGTTCCACGCCCGCTTCGTGGCCAACGAGCACATGATGAGCCGAGGCTCCAACACCACCGTGGCGGACCTGCCCGCCGTCGAGCTGAACGTCATCGCCATGGGCACCGTCGTGCAGGCGCTGTGGTCGCTGCTGAGCGAGTTCGCCACCGAGTACGACGTGATCAACCCCGAGGGCATCTCGGTCCCCGTACGCCAGCGGTTCCAGCAGGTCATGCAGCTGTTCCAGGTGTGGCAGAAGAAGTACGAGGAGGGCGCCACGGCGCTCAACGTCGGCTTCAACCGCATCAGCGTCACCGAGATCCGCCGGGTGTCCCGGCTCACCGGCCGCCTCGTGCCCATCTTCGAGCAGCGGGAGGTGGACGACCCGAGCTACCCCCGCCGGATCCTGCCCACCATCGAGGTCCCGTTCGCCGACGGCAACGAGGGCGGCTTCGTCATCAATGGTGACACTGGTGCGGCCGTAGGTGGGTGGCCGATGTGAGCGCCGTGAACCCCGAGCAGTTCCATCAGTTGCCAATGTTCATGCGCGCCGGTGACCTGCGTAGCGAGGATGCTGGCCTGGTGTATCACCACCAAGGCGAGGTGGACTTCGATGACGTATACATGCACGACATGTGGACCCGTAAGGCCCAGGAGGCCAACGCTCCGGGCTCTGCGGATCGGGCGCACCCCGACCCCCGCAACCCCCGGGCGTCCCGGTACAGCTCGCCGCAGCCGGGCTCTCTCACCGAACACGTAGCCGCCCACGGTGTGAGCACCCCCGTGGGCCTGGAGTTCGAGCCTGCTGCCTATCCCGATGAGCTGGACGCCGACGAGGTGGATCGTGACGGCCTACTCCGGCGGCCGACGGTGAAGGACGGCTATCACCGGGTGGCGGCGGCCAACGCCGTCAACCCCGACAGCCTGGTGCCGGTGCGGCATGGGACTGGGTGGTACTGATGTCACTCAACCCGCAGCAGTTCACCCAACTCCCGATGTTCATGACAGCGCAGGAGCTGCGCCACGGCATGCTCCACGCCGATGTGAATCCTGATGCCCGCCAGACCACTCAGGACGCTGTGTGGGATCGGAAGCTGGCCGAAAGCCAGATCAGCGACCCCAGCGGTTACGGGTCACACGCTGGTCCCGGTCGAGCCGACGTGTCGCTGGCCGACGCAGTAAGGGCCGACGGGGGGGTTCGGGAGCCCGTGAAGATCATGCACGGGGGCACGGGGCGGCTCGGAGACCGCTACTTGAAGGACGGGCACCATCGGGTGGCCACGGCCTACGCTGCCGGTGGCGATACCCTCGTGCCCGTGCAGCACCTCGACCACATCAATGACTCCTACGTCCACCGTGGGAAGATACTCCCGCCGAGGCGGCCATGAGTGTGGACATGCGGCGTGAGCACGCCTACCAACAGCGCATGATGCGTGATCTCCAGGGTCACATCGGCGAGACCGTGCTGTGGTTCCGCTTCGACGTGGCCGGTAGCCGGTATCACGACGTGTACGACGAGGGCAACAAGCAGTATCTCCCTCCTTTGCTTATCCCGTTCATGTGGCTCGATCAGGTCGAGGACCCCAAGCAGTACACCGACACGGGCCGCCGCCCCACCATGCGTCTGCGTGGCGCCATCGCCACCGAGCAGGCCCTGGAGGCAGGGCTCCCCATCAGCGAGGTCCACGGCGAGCGCAGCTGGGACGTGCGCCCCGAGCCGCCGCAGGACCAAGACGGCCGCCCGGCGAGCCCGTGGATGGACGACCGCCTCAACGACGTTCTCTACTACGATGGCCGCTTCTGGGACGTGAGCAACTTCCAGATCCGTGGTCGCACTCAGACGGGCGACAACATCATCGGCGTCTCGGCCATCGAGACCAAGCACGACGAGCTGTTGCAGGACATCTTCCCCTTCGACCAGCCGTCCGACGTGACCGTGCCGCCTGACGAGGAGCCGCCCTGATGTCTGCCCAGATCCC
>CAYVDN010000003.1:53314-105880 GCA_964450685.1 uncultured Microthrixaceae bacterium | reverse complement strand
TCCAACGCAGGTTCCGGCGGCATCACCCTCCCGGCCGACGGCTCGGTGGGTGTACCTCTCCTGAAGGTGGCCGTCGATCGGATCGTGGCCGACTCGGCCGGGCTCCACCTGAAGACCGGCACGGCCGTGGCCAACCTCACCACCTCGGCCACCGACCTCGTGAGCGACATCCCGGTCCAGGCCCCCACGCTCAAGGCGGCGGGCGCAGTGCAGGCAGCCTCGGCCGCCTTCTCCGGAGCGGTGTCGGCCAACTCCGTCGCCGTGGCCACCGCCTCGGTCTCCGGCGCCTTGTCGGCGGGCTCGGTGGCGTCGGCCGCAGGCATCTCAGGTGTGTCCCTCAACATCGGTTCCGGTGCCCTCGTGGCCGGGGGCGGCGGTGTCACTGCTACGGGGGCGCTGTCCACGGGCGGCGGCATCACGGCCGCCTCGGGTAACATCGTCGCCAGCGGAGGTGACGTGCGTGCGGGCACCAACCGTGGGCTCTACGCCGACAACCTCTACCTGACCGGCGGGCAATTCCAGTACGAGGCCAGCACCAACGCCATCATCCGTAACACCGGAGGCGTCGGCGTCGGCGCCTGGCAGCGGATGTCCGGCCCGACCATGCACCCGGCGGGTACCGCCCAGGCGGGCGGCACGGCTATGGGTGGTCTCGATGGCGGTCGCCGGTACGAGAGCTTCATCAAGTTCGGCTCGACGGTGGTCACGCTCGACGGTTCCGGCAATGCTCGGTTCGACTACGGCTCGGGCGCCTTCCCGAACGAGACCATCTTCGTGATGTGCAGCTGCGCCAGCCCGTACCTCGATGGCGGCGGTGACGCCTCTCCGTCGAGGTACACCATGATCAGCACCTACGGCACCAACGCAGCAGGCACGAGCATCTCCGTCACCCAGGCGTACCCCTCGGGTGCCTTCGGTGTCCCGGCGCCGCCCCCGGCCGCCGCCACGGCCACTCCCCGCTCCGGCGGGCTCCAGGTGAACTACATCGCCATCGGGTGGTAGTAGACGCCCCTGCTGATATGGGGTATGGTTCGGGCGTCCGGATATCGAGCGATACCGGCCCACACGCCCAGAACCATGGAAGGACGGAGCCCGCATGGGTTTCGAGATCCCCTCGTACGCCGTAGATGCGTTGGAGCAGCACGTGCTCCTCCACGCTCAGGCAGCGCACGAAGCCACGGTTCTGGCCCACCAGTACGTGCTCGATGATGTTCGAGAGGCCGCTGCGGCGCACCCTTCCTGGGGTCCCGAGCTGGCCGCCCAGATCGACACCTGGGACGAGAACGACCGCACGTGGATCGGCATCCGAGGTGCCGGGTTCGAGAGCCAGGCGTTCGCCGCCGAGTACGGCAACGACGAGCGTGCTCCGTCCGGCCTCCTGCGCACGCTCGACGGCACCATGCACCTCGCCGCTCAGCGTGCCCAGATGCACCTCGCCTCCCGTGGGGCCTTCCGATGACCGCCGGAGTGACTCCTTCGATCGCCGAGATCACGCCCGTCCAGAGCGTGGGCTTCATCCTCGCCGAGGAGGCCGCCCTCAAGCGCCACCTGTCCGGGCTCAGCATCCCCCGGCCGCACAACCGGCCGAGTGACGAGGTGCCGGTCTGGTACCGCTGGCCCGAGGGCGAGCGTGCGCAGCAGTACCCCTTCATCACGATCGACCTGCTCGACATCACCCCCGACATCGAGCGCCAGACCAGCGTGTGGGATCTCGGCACCGACCCCTCGGTGTTCGAGGGGACCCTGGTGGACACCGACGTTCCCCAGGGCCAGCAGCCCGTGGTCGTCGGCGCCGGGCAGCGCATCGGTCAGTACTACCCCTCGGTGAGCAGTGACTCCATGCCGGAGATCGGCGCAGAGAATCCCACCACGGGCTACCGAGTCGAGAACTACAAGCCCGTGAAGCTCGTCTACCAGATCACGCACCACGCCACCTCGGCGCAGGACGACCGCTGGCTGATGGCCAAGTTCTTCATCGACGTGCTCCCGGTGAACCCGGTGTGGCTCAGCGTCGCTGCGGACAAGACCTGGCGGCGCATGGAGAGGCTCAGCTTCACCAACGCCGACACGCAGGAAACCACCGAGACGGACAAGCGGCACTTCCGCAAGATCTACACCATCTCGATCGAAGCAGAAGTTCCCGTAGACACTACCGTCGAGGTTGTCCGAGCGAGTAGGGTCCACGTCGATCTCTACGACCGGGCTTCTGATACCCGTGAAGCGGTGGATCACTCTTCTTCCTCGGAGCACCATATCGCTATCGGTGAGTTCACCGAACCCCAGCCCGCCCCGTAAGTAGGGAGATACAGAAATGGTCGCACATCAGTCCCCGGGCGTGTACCTCACCGAGGCACCCCTGACCAGCCCGCCCGAGCAGCTCGGCGCCGCCGTCGCCGTCGGCATGTTCATCGGCGCCGCCCCCAAGGGGCCGATCGACACCCCGACCCGGCTCGACAGCTGGTCCGACTACGTGACCCGCTTCGGTGGCTTCGACAAGATCGAGGGCATCGACGCCAACGTGGCCAACGCCCCGACGGCCGTCTACGTGCGGGCCACCACCACCGGCACGTCGTCCAACTCGACCGGCGGCATCGTCGGCGCCAAGAAGGGCGACCTGGCGTTCGTCAACGCCTACCGGGGCACGAAGGGGACGTTCTACAAGTACGTCTCCGGAGACTCGGCCGAGCCCGGCTTCAACCTCCCCCACTCGGTGTACGTCTACGACGGCGCCGCCTGGCAGGACACCGGCTACCGCTGGAACAGCCAGAGCAAGCTCTTCCGAGACCGCACCGACATCCTCGGCGGCATCGCCCCGGCGACGAACATCGTCCTGGTGACCGCCGATCCCACCGTGTCGGCGCCGGTCGGCATCACCCCGGCCTACGGCGACATCGCCCTGCGCTGGGACGCCGGGACCTCGACGTTCCTGGCGTACACCTACGGCAACGCCAACTCGACCTACTTCAACGGCTCCGGCGCCAGCGAAGGGTCGGGCACGATCACCGTCACCGCCACGGCGGGCCAGTTCAAGGTGGTGTTCGGCGGCCAGACCACGGCGGACGTGGCCTACAACGCCACTGCCTCGACCCTGCTCGCTGCCCTGGAGGCGCTGAGCAACGTCGCCCCCGGTGACCTCACCGTCACCAAGAACAGCGGCAACTTCGTCATCACGGCCACCGACACGGGCGCCTTCGCCGACTCGGTGCTCCCGACCGTCACCATCGCCGCCGGTACCACCCCGGTGTCGGGCGGCACGGTGACCTGGGCCGTCACGGCGGCCGGTGGCGCCGCCGACGCCAAGGGCACCTACGACCCGACGCACACGGCGCCGGACACCCTCGTGGCGCTCCCCGTCGGCTGGAACCCGATCAACTTCACCACCCAGAAGAAGGTCACCCCCGGCCTCGACTTCTTCCTGTCGAGCGACGCCGGGGCCACCGACTTCTGGGGTCCCTTCAGCGACGCCAACCTCGGCACCGATGTCAACAACCCGGCCAAGTACGCCGTCTCGGTGGATCTCACGGGCCTGGCCGGGTTCGAGACCTTCGCCCCCGAGATCCCGGCGCTCGACCCCGACGAGCCCATCGTCGGTGTGTCCTACTTGCCGTACTCGGTGTACTCCTTCTTCCAGAACGGCGGCCGGACGTGCTACGTCATCCGCTCGATCGACCACACCCGGCCCGGGACCATCGCCACGCTGCCCTACACGGGCGCCGGGGCGGCTCCGGCCTTCACCGTCCAGGCCAAGGGCGCCGGGACGTGGGGCAACAAGGTCGGCGTGCTCATCACGAGCCAGGCCGTGGCCGGTGGCGCCTACTCGGCGTACACGCTGCGGGTGTACCTCAACCAGGGCACCGTCAGCACCCCGGCCTGGGCCGAGGCCGAGCGGTTCACCGACCTGTCGATGCGCTCCGACATCCCCGGCCTGCGCCGGTTCGATGTGGTGGTCAACGACGGCACGGCGGGGTCGCAGTACATCCAGCTCGTGAACTTCACGACCAACCCCGACATCAGCACGCCGTCGGCGGCCCTGACGGCCGACGCCTCCAACGCCGCCGTCAAGCCCCTGGGCGTCGGCCCCGGCGCCACGGCGGGTGTCGATCCGGGCCTCCCGCAGGCGGTGGACCTCCAGACGAGCGCCGTCAACAACGCCACCCGCATCGAGGGTCCGCTCCTGATCAACGTGGCCGGTCTCACGACCGACACCGAGGACTACACGGCCTTCCGCTCGGCGCTGCTCAACACGAGCCTCTTCGACGCCGACCGTGACGACCTCGTGATCATCAACGACGGCTTCGCCCCCCGTGGCGGCCGTGAGGAGAGCGCCTACATCTCGGCGATCACCTCGGCCTCCGACTCCAACACCCGGGTGGACAGCCACACGGCGGACTTCGCCCCGTGGGTGTACATCATCGACCCGGCCGTGGTCGGTGGCACCATCCTCGTGCCGCCGGGCGGCGTGGTCATGGGCGTCATGAGCCGGGTGGACGCCACCGAAGGCGTCTTCCGGGCGGCGGCCGGGACCGTGGCGGGCACCTCGGCCATCGGCGTCGAGACCAAGTTCACCAAGGGCCAGGAGGGTGACCTCAACTTCGCCCAGATCAACGTGCTCAAGCTGGTGCCCGGCCAGGGCATCTGCATCATGGGCGCCCGGACCCGGAAGTTCTACGGCGCCGACCGCTACCTGTCGGTCCGGCGCACGCTGATCTTCATCGAGTCCACGCTCCGTCGGAACTGCGGCTTCGCCGTGTTCGAGAACAACGACGAGAACCTCTGGGGCCGCCTCCAGCTCACGGCCGACCGTGTGCTCCGGCCCCTCTGGGAGGCCCGTGGCCTCAAGGGTGACACCGCCGCCGAGGCGTTCTACGTCCGGTGCGACGCCACCATCAACACGCCTGCCGTCGTGCAGTCCGGCGAGGTGCGGATGGAGGTGGGTGTCGCACTCCAGACCCCCGCCGAGTTCGTGATCATCCGGGTCAGCCAGTTCGACGGCGTGATCACGACCTCCACCGAAGTCCAGGCGCAGTAAGGAGCCCAGCAACATGGCCGAAATCTCTCTCCTCGATGACCGGACTCGGATCAAGTCCGACCCGGTGCGGAACTTCAAGTTCCAGGTCCAGGTGGTCCACCGGGACCCCAACCTCGTGCGTGAGGTGTCCAACATGGGCTTCACGCAGGTCGATGGCCTGTCGATGGCCACCGAGATGGTCCCGTACCGTGAGGGCGGGTGGAACACCAACCCGCACAAGCTGCCGGGCCAGACCGACTTCCCGCCGCTCTCCATGGCCGCCGGGGTCTTCTACCAGAAGCCCGGCATGTGGAACATGGCCCGCCAGATGTTCTCCGTCCAGTGGGGCGAGGGCAACATCGGGCTCGGCGAGGAGTTCCGCTTCGACATGATCATCCGGGTCATGGACCACCCCGTGACCCAGGGTGCCGCCTCCGGCGCCCGGGGCTCGACGGCCGGTGCCGTCATGGGCTGGATCGTCTACAACGCCTGGGTGGGCTCGGTGGCCTTCGGGTCGCTCAACGCCATGGACAACTCCGTCCTCATCCACTCGATGACGGTCCACCACGAGGGCTTCGAGGCGCTGTTCGGCCACGACGAGGTGGTCAACCTGCGCCACAAGCGCTCCTCGGTGGCCCTGGCGGCGTAGTCCAGGGTGACCTAGTATCACCCTGATCGACTACCTAGGAGCACCATGTCTGACACCGCCTCGCCGCCGCCGTACACCGGCCCCGCCACCTCTCCGCAGGAGGTGTTCCGGATGTTCGACCAGACCTCCCAGATGGGTGCCGAGACGCCTCCCGCCGCTCCGTCGGCCCCGGCTGCGACTCGCCCCACCTGGGAGGCCCTCGGGCCGCCGTCGGCGCTTCCCCAGCCCCCGGCAGCGCCGGATCTCCAGCCGTACGTTCCGGACCCCTTCGAGGCCCAGACCCTCGCCGAGGCGCCCGTGTCGGCCAATCAGGTGCCCGTCTCCGACGAGCCCCGGATGCCGTCGGCCCCGGACCTGAGCATCAAGCTCCCCCGGGGCATCTACGACCAGTCCCGGCGGGTGTTCCTCACCGAGGGCTACGTCCGGGAGCTGAACGGCGAGGACGAGGAAGCGCTGGCCAAGCTGCGCACCCCGGCCGAGTGGTTCGACGGTGTGGTGGCCCTGGGCATCGCCCGCATGGGCGACATCGACTTCAACCAGCTCACGTTCGAGCAGGCGAAGCTCCTCACGGGCACGCTCCTGCCGGGCGAGGACATGATGGTGTACCTCAAGGTGGTCACCGCCACCTTCGGCCCTGATAGGGATATCAAGTACCTGTGCCAGAACGCACGGTGCGGCCGGGAGATCGAGACCACCCTCCACATCCCGACCGACTTCCCGGTCGAGCTGCCCGAGGGTGACTACCTCCCGGCCTATGACTTCCCGACGAGCAAGGGCCGGATCACCTACCGCCTCGTCACCTCGGCCGATGAGGCCCAGCTGCTCAAGGAGTCCACCGAGACCACCACCTCGGCTGAGATGACCAGCGCCGCCCTCGTGCGCTCGATCATCGCCGTCAACGGCCTGCCGCCGCAGGACCCCGACGGCTTCGTCCGCAGCCTGTCCATCCGGGACCGTCAGGCGCTGCTGGAGGTGATCGCCAGCCGCCAGCCCAAGATCGACATGTCCCTCACCATCGAGTGCGTGTGCGGGTTCCACAACCGCTTCATGCTGGCGCTCCAGGAGTTGTTTCGTCCCTGACCTAGGCCAGCTCTTCAGTGAGCTGACCGACATCACGATGGGGTTCCCTGGGTGGGACCTCACCACCGTCAAGAAGATGGCCAGGAGGGAGCGCCGGTACTGGATCGAGTTCCTGACGTGGAGAATGGAGACACTGGCCAATGCCCGAAAACGCTGAGCCCTCCATCCTCTCGGGCAAGGGTGCTGCCGACCCCTCGGCGGCCCGTGGCTACACCACGGCCGTCACGTCGAAGTTCGAGACCCCCGGCCTGAAGGACTCCATCAAGGAGATCGCCGAGATCACCAAGGCCATCTCGGCCCTCCGCAAGGAGCTGGCCGGGGCAGCCTCGGACCCGTCCTCCAAGTCGTTCTTCTCGACGCTCTACGATCAGGTCACCCGGCTCCGTGGCGGGATGACGGCGGGCGGTACGGGCGCTGGCGGGGGAGCCCAGACCGTCTGGCAGAGCCTGCGGGCCAAGGCCAGCGCCGGAGGCGGCGCAGGCGGCGGTGGAGGCTCCGTCGGCTTCCCGAACACGCCGGTATCCCCCGCCACGCCCAACGTCCCTGCGGTGGCCGGTGGCGGCTACGGTGGCGGTGGCGGGGGTACGCCCCCGACCCCACCGGCCGGGGCTTCCTTCTACGGCAACAGCGGGGGCGCTGGTGGCTCCGGGGGAGGCTCCGGCTTCGGCGGGAACATGGGCGGGCGCTCCATGTCAGCCGTCGGCGACAGCGGGCTGGGCGGCCTCATGTCGGGCCTCAGCAGCTCGTCGGCCACTGGCTTCGGCGCCCTCGCCGAGGGCATCACCAGCCTGCTGATGAAGCCCATCCAGCTGGCCTACAACCGGGTGGAGGAGAACCGAGACGCTGCGCTCACGATGAGTGAGTACCTCGGTCCGACGGCCAACCGCATGGGCGTCAAGAGCCAGGACCGCATCGAGCAGCTGATCGGCATCCTGAGTGAGTCCATCCCCATCCGGGGCTCGATGAAGGACATCCTCGGCGCCACCGACCAGGCGTCCCGCATGGGCTTCACGTTCGATGACACCTCCGGCCGCTCCGGCGGCTTCTTCGGCGCTGCCCGCCAGTTCCAGATGATGAACCCCTCGGTCTCGGCACCGAACATCGTCATGGGTCTGGGCAGCCAGATGAGCAAGGGCGTCCAGCGGCAGGTCATGCTTTCCGGCGGCGCCTTCTCGATGCAGAGCGCTGGCGGTGGCACGAAGACACTCCAGCAGTGGGCCGAGGGCATCTTGCGGTTCTTCGAGGGCCAGCGGCCCGGCGAGAAGCGGGGGAAGGCGTTCACCAAGGAGGAGCTGGAGACCCAGCACTTCCCGGGCTCCAACATCGACGCATGGTTCCGGACCAATCAGGTCGAGGAGTACATGCAGGACGCCTTCTGGCAGTACGCCATGACGAAGGCGGCCTACTCGGGCAGCTCCCAGGGCACCGTGGACTTCGACACGATGTTCGGCGCCCCCTCCGGCGGCAGCGCTGGCCCGGGGAACAACAACATCGCCATGGAGCGCCTGCGGGGACTCAGCAACCAGGCTCGGCGAGACTTCACGCTGGCGTCCTCAGAGAGCGCCCTCGGCGGCGGCTCGATGTTCAAGCACTACGCCACCCGGGAGCGCACCGACGCAGGCTTCCAGACCTTCCTGAGCCAGACCCTGGACTCGATGCTGGGCCAGCTCGCCGGGCCGCTCGGCCAGGCCATGGACAAGATCCCCACGTCCATCGCCGACATGCTCTACAAGCTGCTCACGGGCGCTGGGCCGAAGGTAGTCGGTGCCGGGGTACAGGCCATCAGCGGCATCTCGGCGGCGGGCTTCAGCCTCGGCGGCGACCCAGGCTACGTGGGCACGGGCGGCGGCCTGCCGATGATGGGTGACGCTCGGGGAGGCGGCGGCGACTACGGCCCCAACGGCAGTGGTATGTCACACCTCACGCCGTCGATGCAGCAGCGGGTCGGCGCCATGATGCGGGACAACCCGCAGATCCGGGTGGTCTCTGGGCACCGTGACGGTGGCACGCAGGAGCGCCTGCGGCGCCGGGGTGTCGGCAACCTCGCCCCCACCGGCCACTCGACCCACAGCCAGGGCGTGGCGGCCGACCTCGGCCCGGCCAGCCAGTACGACTGGATCGCCAAGAACGCTCATCGCTACGGGCTCGAATCGGCCGCCCACCACGGCGAGAAGTGGCACGTCGGCATGCCCGGCACCGTCGGCGTGTTCGGCAGCAAGGGCCAGCGGTCGGGCGGCATCGGTGACATCCCCTTGGTACCGGACTTCGTGGAGGATGCCGCCAGCGATGCCTGGGACACGGCCTCGGGCTGGGCCTCGGACGCCTGGAACGCCACGGGCGGCCGGGTCGTGTCCGCCGTCGGCGGTGCGGTGGACGCCGTGCAGTCTGGCGCCGAGTGGATGTCGGCCATCACCGCCTTGGTCGGCGGCGACTTCGGCCCGCTCTTCAACAAGATCCAGGAGTTCAACCCCATCGGCACGCTGGGCAAGGGGCTGTTCTCGCTGCTCAGCTCGCAGTTCCCGGGGCTCGAAAAGTTCAACCCCTTCACGGGCGACTTCGGCGCTGGGGGCTCCGGCGTCGAGTCCACCGCCAATGGTGGCGCCAAGGGCCTCTGGAAGGAGCCGACCAAGAGCGGCGGCCTGTCCAACATCATGGGCGGGGGGAGTGCTCTCTCGGGCGTGCTGTCCGGGGGTGTCACTGTAGGGACGAACTTCGGCGGCGGCTCCGCAGGCACGGCGAAGCAGATCGCCCTCTCCAAGCTCCAGAGCCGGGGCTGGGGCCAGTACTGGAACGACCTCGACCAGCTCGTCAGCCACGAGTCGGGCTGGAACCCCACGGCCCAGAACCCCTCCTCGACGGCCTATGGCCTCTTCCAGTTCCTCGACTCGACGTGGAAGGGCACCGGCATCGCCAAGACCAGCGACCCGGCGCTCCAGATCGAGGCGGGCCTGAGGTACATCGAAAGCCGGTACAAGACGCCCAAGGGCGCCTGGGACTTCTGGCAGCGCCAGAGCCCGCACTGGTACGAGATGGGAGGGACACACTTCAACGGCCCCCAGATCATCGGTGTCGGTGAAGGACCCGAGGTCACCGTGCCGCTCAACAAGCCGGACCGGCTGAAGTCGCTGACGGACGCCTACATCCTGCCGAACTACCCGAAGGGGTACGACTCCCCGGACATGGCTCCCGGCGGGAAGAAGATCGAGGTCCATATCCCTATCGAGCTGAAGGTTTCCGTGTCCGGCAACGCCAGCCAGGGCGACCTCCGAGAGGTGAGTAGGGTGTTGGCCACCCAGGTCGAGCAGGACCTGGCCGACGTTGTTGCGAGGCACGCATGAGGGTGATGAACCGCTACGTCCCCTCGGGGGTGTCGAGCAGCCCGGTCGGGCTGTCCTCGTTCGGCACCGTCGGCGGGATGGTGGGGGCCAGCTCACCGACGGTGAGTGTGTCCTCCCGCCACCGCCAGCAGCAGGAGGTGGCCACCTTCATCGAGCAGTTCGGCCGGGCCAACCTGCCGTTCGAGACGAGCACCGGGGGCAGCCTGCTGCCCGGTGACCGCCAGCCGATCCAGCGGGGCTTCATCCGCCGGGCGGCCCGCAACCCCGCCAACCCCCTCAGCGACATGTCCCTCCGGTTCATGTACAACCCGGAGAAGATCACCCGCCAGTACGCCAGCTACCTGGAGCAGGCGGCGATCGACCCCTTCAACACGGTCTTCCAGAGCGGCAACCTCGTGGCGCCGCCCTCGATCATCGAGTTCAGCTTCACGCTGATCTTCGACCGCCAGGTGGAGGCCACCGCCAAGGGGCCGTGGTCGTCCAAGGCCGACTGGCCTAAGCTCGGCGTGCTCCACGACATGGCCTTCTTCGACGCCGTGCTCCGCAACGTCCCGCCCGGCGGCACCCCCAACACCGTCCCCGACAACGGCGTCATGATGGTGAACCCGGAGGATGTCACTGTCGTGTTCAGCAAGGACCTCACGGTCCAGGGCAAGCCGACGAACAGCCAGGTGCGCTTCACCAAGTTCCTGCACGACATGGTGCCGGTCCGGGTGGAGATGGACATCACCCTGGTCATCAACTACTTCGGCCCGCTCCGGGAGCCGTTCGGGCTCGACGCTCGCCAGCAGATCGCCGCCTACCAGGCGCTGATCCCCTACGACACCACGCTCGGCGATGGCCTGGCCAACACCCGCTCCGTCGAGGAGGCCGTACGGGCCTTCCGGAGCAGCGGCTCGGCGGCAAGCCTACTGGCGTCGGCCGTGAACACGAGCGTGAGCCAGGCGACTCCCTGGTGGAACGGCTCGGCGTCCAGTACCTCGTCCGGCGGCGTGGCCAACACGCTCCAGATGACGACCCCGGTGAACAACACCATCGCCTCCAACGCCCTGATGGCAGCCCAGCAGCTCTTCGCTCAGTCGGGTGGCCCTCGCTACGACCAGGGGCGCCGGACCCAGCACGGGGCGGGGAAGCCCACGCCGTGGTATTGGGACTGCTCCAGCTTCATCTGGAAGGCGTTCCAGACGATCGGCGCCCAGGGCATCTTCGGGAAGTCCACCTACCCGACCACGGCCACCATGCTCGACTTCTGGAACAGCTCGGGGTGGACGACGGTCCAGAAGGTGCTGACCTGGCAGAGCACCTCGGGAGTCGCTGACCGCCTCACGCTGCTGGCCAAGCCCGGCGACCTGCTGTTCCGGCGCTCCGGCGGTGATGGGCATATCGCTATGGTGGTGTCGGTCAGCCCCGGCCGGATCCGCACCATCGAGGCTCGGGGCAAGTCGGTATCGCCCCAGGCAGGGGAGTTCGACAAGTCGGCCACCTCGGTGGCGTCCAGCTTCAACTACCTCCTCCGGCCCGCCCTGGCCGGTGCGCAGGGGATCGGAGGCGGGCGATGATCAACAACCTCAGCCAGCGTCAATTCCCCGACGCCCTGCCGCCCACGATGACGGCCGCCCAGCTGCGGCACACGGCGTCGCTGGAGCAGGACGAGTCGCAGTACGCAGGCGCCCCCGACATGTGGCGGGTCAAGCTCGGCCAGACCCCTGTGGACATGGTGAAGTCCATCGCCGCCGAGGGCGCCACGCACCCCGTCAAGCTCCGGCGACAGGGCCGCCACGGCGAGCACGCCATCCAGGACGGCCACCACAACATCGCCGCCGCCTTCGAGATCGACCCGCAGATGGCGCTGCCGGTCGAGTGGGAGTAGCCATGGCCATCTCCTCCGAGTCTCGCTACCAGGAAGCCGATCGGGTCTTCACCACGACGCACACCTACTCCGAGCGCCGTCAGGTGGACCTCAACGATGCTGGTGAGCCTCTGCTCACGGTGCGTGACACCCTCTACCGCACCCTGGTGTCCTCGACGCCGGACACCGACGTGCCCGATGAGATCATGGCTCGGGACGGTGACACCTTCCAGCTGCTCGCCACCACCCTGCTGGGCGATCCGGCACGCTGGTGGGAGCTGGCCGAGGCCAACCCCCAGGTGCGGTACCCCTTCGACCTGAAGATGGGCGACGTGCTGGTGGTGCCCGAGTGAGCACCGTCTCCGCTTCCCAGCAGCAGCTCCCCGTGTCCGGCATCCGGCTCGGGGCCACTGAGGTGTCCGGATGGACCCCCCGGGAGCTGGAGATCGAGACGGCCGACGGTAAGCACGACATCCTCACCATGAAGGTGCTCGTGGCCGAGAAGGACCCGGCCCGCTGGCGGGACAGCCCGATCAGCTTCACCTGGGGCTCCCGCACCACGGGGCTCGGCACCTTCAACGGCTACGTGGCCGCCGTGCAGAAGGCCCAGGACTTCCAGAAGAGCCCGCTGGTGACGCTCACGCTGATGAGCGCCTCGTGGAAGATGACCGGTGGCGACCCCCGGTTCTGGTCCTCGCAGACCACCGAGGCCATCGCCAGGTCCATCGCCGCCACTCACCGGCTCGCCGTCGTGGCGGACCCGAGCGACTACGTGTGGCCCGCCTTCGCCCAGACGGTGGAATCCGATTGGGGTGCCCTCGTCAAGGCCGCCCACGGTATCTCCTTCATCGTGGGCATGTACAACGGCGTCATCCGCCTCATCGACCCGCTCCGAGCCCTCAACCGAGGCGAGTCCGTCGTGCGCCTGATGAAGAGCACCAACACCTTCGATGAGAAGGCCCTGCTGATCGACTTCACGCCGAAGGCCACCTCCCGGAGCGACCGCATCTCGCAGACGCCGAAGTGGGCCTACCTCACGTCGGCCGGTACGTCCCGCCAGGTCAACCCCGACGGGATCCACTTCCACAGCGACATGTACATCCCCGACGGCAGCCAGGCCCGCATGCTGGAGGACTCTCTGGCCCGCAACGTCAGCGCCTGGAACTACCGGGCCGCAGCCCGGGTGAGGGGCAACGCCAAGATCACCGTGGGCTCGGTGGTGGAGGTAGTCACTGGCCTGTCCAACACCAGCGTGGACGCCAACGACGGACTATGGCTGGTGGTGGGGGCGAAGACCATCCTCTCCGATAGCTCCTATCAGCAGATCCTCATGCTCACCAGGGACCGGGTTCGACCCGCCACCCAGGTCCGGGCCGAGCCCTTCTGGGGCCGTCAGGCTCGGCCGACTCTTCGGCTGTCCGGTGACACCTGGGTGTCCAACTGGCAGAATGTGGCGTGATGGCCAAGTTCTCCACGATCTCGACCCAGCAGGGCAGCGTCACGGGCGTCTTCCGGATCCTCGGTGGGCGTGTTCCGCTGACCCAGGACTACGGCCAGATCGTACGCCAGCAGATCGTTGACGCCCTCGTGACCAACGCCCGGGAGCGGGTGATGCGGCCCGACTACGGCGCCGACATCCAGAGCCTGTTGTTCGACGGCGCCGACTCGCTCGTGCGGGCGGACGTGGCGGCCACGGTCAAGGAGCGCCTGAGCATCCTGGTCCCCCGGGCCACGATCAAGAGTGTGACACTCATCACCGACCGCACGGAGCTGTCGGTGCAGGGCATCGACTCCGATGGCAGGAACGTCGTGCTCATCAACGTGATCTACGCTACGAGGCTGATCGAGGGCTCCCTGGCGGTCGTGGTTCAGAACGGAGAGACCAGTGGCTGAAGACACCAGCACCAACCAGATCGTCCTCGACTTCACGTCCCGGGACTTCGACTCCATCCGGGCCATGATGGTTGGCATCGGGCAGGGCGTCTTCCCCGAGTGGGTGACCCTCGGCGAGCCCGGCGACTTCGGCACGCTCCTCATCGAGTTGTTCGCCCACGCCAGCGACGTGATGAACTTCTACATCGACCGGGTGGGCTCCGAGGCGTTCCTCGGCACCGCCCAGCTGCGCCGGAGCGTGCTCTACATCGCCGACCAGTTCGGCTACACGCCCATCGGCCAGCAGGCCGCCACGGCCATCCTACGGGTCTCCCTGGGCGCCGACGAGTCCATCTTCACGATCCCCGCCGGGACCCGTGTCAGCACCTCCGGCGAGATCCAGGCCACCTTCGAGACCGACATGGATCTGACCCTGTTCCCGGGCCAGTCCGACATCCCTCTCCTGGCCACCGAGGGCCTCACCGTGAGCGGCGCATCCCTCGGGCTCAGCAAGGGTATCCCGAACGCCGAGTTCATCCTCCCCGACAAGGGTGTCATCTACCGCACCGTCGGCATCCAGACCCTGGAGGCCGGGCAGCTGGTGGACTGGAGCTACGTCGAGAACGTCGTGCTCGCTCGGCCCACCCAGAGTGCCTTCTCGACCTACGTGGACGACGAGGGCTTCACCCACGTGATCTTCGGCGACAACGCCGCCGGGCGCATCCCGCCGACCAACGTGGAGATCCGGGCCTCGTACCGCTACGGCATCGGGGCCAAGGCCAACGAGATCCCCTCCGGCGAGATCAACACCCTGGAGCCCTCAGCCCTCACTGGCTCGATCCCGGCCACCCTCAGCGTGTCGAACTACGACCACCCGCTCGGTGGTGCCGACCCCGAGTCGGTGGAGACCATGCGGTTCTCCATCCCCCGCACGAGCAACACCCAGCACCGTGCCGTGACGCTGAATGACTATGTGTCACTCACCATGCAGGTACCTGGCATCGGCAAGGCCATCGCCTACGGCGAGGTCTACAGCTCGGTGAACGTCCGCATCGCCAACAACTCCGGCATCCTCCCCGACGGAGACAGCGACCTCACCGACGGGCTCACCGAGATGGGCCGCCTGCGGGCGCTCGTCAGCGCCTCGCTGGAGGACAAGAAGCTCCTGGGCAGCCACGTCTTCGTGGAGGACGTGTGGCAGAAGGACAACCAGGGCTGGGAGGACATCGTGATCTCCCTCGATGTCCATGTGCTCTCGGGCTTCAACCGAGCCCAGACGGTGGACCGGGTGCGCACCGCCGTGCTCGCCCTCGTGGACTTCAACGCTGTGGACTTCGGCCAGCGCATCTCGATCGGCCAGGTCTACCGGGCCGCCACGGGCGTGGAGGGCGTGGACTACGTGGTGCTCACCGAGATGCACGGCAACACGGTGGAGGCCAACGCAGCGGGCCTCGTGTCCGACGTTCACACCCCCCGCAAGAAGATCCCCCGCATCCGCCCTGAGATCCTCGACGGCAACCTCATCACCCAGGAGCAGGGCCTGATGGTGACCGGCTACGGCGGGCTGGTGACCTGATGGAGACGCCCGAGATCACCATCACGCTCGACAACGACGCCGTGACGGCCTACCCGGCCGAGCCCGCCCTCGTGGTGGCCACCGCCACCGTCACCTTCCACAGCGGCGCCACGCTGGTCAACTTCGTGTACAGCTGGGGGGACGGCTCGCCCGTGGACACGGTGACCACCGCCTTCCGCCAGCACCAGTACACGGCCGCCGGGGTGTACCCCATCAGCGTCACGGTCACCGACTCCCGGGGCCTCCAGGCGACGGCATCCAAGCTCCTGCGTGTCTACCGTGAGGCGCTGGCCCTGCCGACCGAGCCCAACGAGATCCCGCTGCGGCTCCAGCACGTCCCGCTCGACCCCCGGCGCCCGGCCTTCACTGTACGCCGCCCGAGTGGAACGAGCATCACGTGAGTGACACCTACCAGTGGGGCTCGACGGATGAGCCGTGGGGCGGCGATCAGGTCCGTGGCGAGTACCCCGTCGAGCGCCAGGAGTTCCTGGACGCCAACCCGGACAGCCTGTGGATTCCACCGTCGGATGTGGTGTACCAGACGTACCCCTCGTACCTGCGCTTCCCGCCGGTCCCGGCGTCGGTGGTGGACGCCAGCGAGGCCCTGCTGGAGGTCAACGCCATGGCCCACCAGCCCGACCGGCTCGGGTCTCTGGCGATCCGCTGGGGCGTGGACACGGCCGATCTGAACAAGTTCAGCTGGATGTGTGTCACCCGCTCGGGCTACGGCTTCCCGGCGACCCCCAACGACGGCACGCCCGTGATCATGCGCCGCCGCAACGAGGTCGATCCGGTCTACGACACCGAGACCAATCTCAAGCTCTGGGGCACCATCGACGCCAACCTCCAGCCGGGCCGGTGGTACTACTACTCCTTCTTCGTCAAGACGAACCCTTACGACTGGCAGCTGGTCAAGCGCACCCACTGCTTGGTGCCGATCAACTACAACCACGACCAGATCCTCTGGGACATGATCCCGCCCTACTACCGCTGGGTGGACGACGACACCTACCGGGGCGTCGGCCCGAGCCCGCTCCGTCGCCTGCTGATGGTCATGGGGTACAACCTCGACTTCATCCGCACCGAGGCCGAGGGCATCGAGGACATCTACTCGGCCGACCGCTCGCCGATGCAGCTCTACCGGGCGCTGGGCGAGCAGAACTTCGGGATCCAGCCCAGCTCGGCCCTCGGCGACGTGCGCTTCCGGCGGGTGACGGCCCGTGCGAACGAGCTGGCTCGCCTGCGGGGCACCGTGCCGGGGCTGGAGGCGTTCATCGAGACCGCCTCGCAGTATGTCACTGTCGTGACGCCGGGCCGCAACGAGCTGTTGGTCAGCGACGACTCCGAGTTCCTCAGCGCCACGGGCCATTGGGCCACTCCGGCGGCCAACGTGGCCGAGCTGCTGGGCCAGCTACACGGCCCGGCCATCGACTTTGTGAGGACGCTCGATACCGATATCAGCCTCACCTCCGAGATAAACCCGCCCGCCATCGAGACCCGCTCGCCCAAGCTCAAGCTCGGCCGGGGGGTCATGCGGCTGGCGCCGGTCTGGGACGGCGACGCCTGGAAGACCAACCACCTCGGCCAGATCACCAGCCGCCTGGCCACGACCTGCGGCATCGGCACCAAGGTGGTGCAGAAGGGCGTGGACACCTACCGCAAGATCGAGCAGAACCCCACCCTCTATGGGGTACCGATCCTCGGCGGAAAGAGGTACTACCTCTCCTTCTACTTCGCCCGCTCCGGCATGCGCCCCGACCAGTTCACCGGCAATCCGGTGGAGGTACTCAGCGACGCATCCAACGTGCGCTTCGGCTTCGCCTGGTACAACCGCAGCTCGGTCAAGGGCAACGAGGCGTTCAGCGACGCCTTCAGCCGCCGGTTCAAGGGCTACCGCACCATCGACCCGCTCGACCTGACCGTGGAGACCTACATCCCCACGGTCACCGCCCCGAACACCTGGGAGTACGTCATCGGCACCTTCCAGGCCCCGGCCAGCGCCGAGTTCGCCTGCCCGGTCATCGAGTTCGACGCCGCCAACATCTCGGCCCGCTACATCGCCGCCGTCATGGTGAGCGCCGAGAACGAGGCGGGCCGCATCGTCAGCTACGGGCCTGATATCTTCTTCCGCCTGGGCCACGACCCACAGGAGCCCGGAGACCACCTCCTGGGCGGCGACAAGGTGCTGGGAGACCCCTCGGGGGTGTAGGCCATGGCAACGACGATCTTCAGCAACTGGATCCGGAACAACATCGACCTCCTCCCCGCTCCGGCCGAGGACGATCTGCCGCTTCCGCAGATCGGTGTCACCTTCTTCGTCCGTGCCCCGCACCTGGAGGACGACTCGACCGACACCGGCTGGTCCGCCGTCACCGAGCTGTCCGAGCTGCTTGCGAGTCCGCACTGGCAGCCGCCAGGCTACTTCTTCGACGGTGACCTCGTGCTCACGGCATCAGCGGCGTTGGCTCCGTACTACGTAGCCTCGACGGGCACGCAGAACCTCGTGCAGCTCGCCGAAGACTTCACCATCACCAGTCCCGGTTCGCCCACAGCGACGCCGATCATCGCCATGGCCTTCTGGTACAACGGCACGCTGGGTGGGAAGTACCGGCCTCTGCTATCCCTCGTGCGCCTCGACGCACCCGTGCTGTTGATGGCCAGCGAGGAGCACCCGGCGACCATCAAGTCGCTCCTCTTCTTCAACTGGAGGGCGTGATGCCAACCAAGTGGAGGGCTACCGTCCATGACGGCGCCGTTACCATCGAGCTGCCTGCCTACGCCGCCGACCCCTTCGATACCAGCCCCGCTCTTCCTGCACGGGCTCGTAATGTTGACGTGTTCCCCCGGGTCGACGAAGGTCAACTGATCTTTCGTGATGGCCCGAGTGATCGCACTGCCTCAGGCATCATCCTGGAGATCGAGATCCCGAATCCGACCGCTGTTGAGTTTCGTGACGGTGATGTTGAGGGATACGCCCTCGACCACGGGTTCTTGATCCTGGCGGCTCAGCTCGCCGAGGAGCCTGAGCCGATCAGTTCGAGCATCACGCTCTTGAGCTACACGGCGCCTGGCGGCTCCAGTGTTATCTACACCCATACGATGAGCGAGGATGGTGTCGATACCCACGCCATCTTGATCGACACCGACGTGCCTCCGACAGGCACTTACCGATTCCGGGTGCGCATCGACTTCGGAGATGACATCGAAGACTCGATGCTGTTTCTCATCATGCCAGGTGGCTGCTCGCAGTTCCGAATCCGCTATGCCGACTGGCTGGTGCCGGTCTTGTTGTCGGATATGACATGGGACAACGGGGACTTCAAGGTCTACGACGGAGAGTTCTCCCCCTACATGGGAAACAGCATCGCCCCAGCTACGGCATTTCAGGTCGATCAAGGGTCGACACCGCTGAACGTGGGCGAGCGCTACTGCTTTGTGTTCCGTGTGCATCTCAACCCTGACCTGAAAGAATACCGAGGCGAGGGAAGCAACTATGCGGGCGCCGTGTCCTGGCTGTTCTCCACGAACATCGGGTCTGTCCTGGGCAATCCAGATCAGTTGTTGCAGTTCTTCCCACCCACATCCGAGATTGGAGGCATCCCCCAGGACGGTGCGTGGCGCGACGTCACAGCCTTTGCCAGTGAGGGGGAAGATCCATTCACCTTCGGGACTCCACGAATGCTCGGGACCTACGGCATCCCCGGGTACATGGTCTGGGCTGTCTGTGGTTATGTCACCAGTACGGCGGGGCACGTAGGTGACATCCTCACGATGACGGGCGGGGCTACCTTCGGCGAGGCAGGAGAGCTGACCACGTCAACCTCTTCGACCCTCCTGATCATGGGACCCACGGACACCGTGGACCCCGGCACCATCAACATGGACGTGCCCAACACCGAGTGGGAGCCGAGCCGCTGTGCCCACTCGTGGCTGCTCCCGCAGCGCACCAACATGGTGGCCAACCCCAGCTTCGAGGTCGATGTCAACGGCCTGCTGAACGGTGTCACCTACAGCAAGCTCTACGAGCTGTCGGGCGATGCCGAGGGCGACATGGACGTGACCATCAGTCTGACCGAGGGCACGTTCGGTTCCGGCACGTTCGGTTCCGGCACCTTCGGCCTGCCTGGAGCACCGAGCGACCCCGACGTGAAGGTGTGGGTGTTCATCTTCGACGCCGCCGGGGCGGTGCCCAAGGTCTACGACATCCTGCCCGACCCGTGGTTCACGCTGCGCTCTGACGGGTGGCTCGTGGCCATCACGACCGTCGAGCCCACGTCCGTGGAGATCAGCTCGATCGCCGCTGGCATCGACAAGACCGGGGCGCTGGCGGGCACGCAGCCCATGGGTACCTTCAACGCCGTGCTCTACGGCATCTCGGGGGTGGACCTCACCAGCGATGAGTCCCTCGTGATCGTGGCCGGTGCTGACTTCAACACCGGCATCGTGGCCGTGGGCTTCGACACCAACCAGCTCGGCGGCACCTCGGTGGTCTCCAACCCCCTCGAACCCGAGGCAGGCGAGCACGTCAACGGCCGGTTCGTGATGCAGATCGCCGGGCGCTGGGTGCCGCCGAGCCCGACCAACTATCTCGTGCAGTTCGGCACCGAGCCCATGAGCTTCACGGGCCTGCCGAACCCCCTGACCCCGGGCAACGAGAACAAGGTCACCGAGATCCTGACGATGGAGTTCCTCTCCACCGTCCCGCTCGCTGCCTTCGGCTGGCGGACCAACGGAGACATCGACATCGTGAACAGCGGCACCGTCGGTGTGCCGGGTCCCCGCCCCCTGGGATCCGGGGTCCGGCCGAAGTCGGGCCACATCACAGGTGGCGATTCGTACGAGTATCTCCCTTCCGTAGGGGATATCGAAGCCGTCGTGATGAACCGGATCATCTTGGAGTCGAACCTCTTCCCCACGGCGGTCAGCCAGGACCGCTTCATGTCGCTGGAGGCCCAGGTCGCTGGTGTCGGTCTCGCCCGTATCGGCCTCGTGACCTGGGACCCCGCCAAGCTGGTGCCGAGCTACACCCACGGCCCCTGGGTCAACGTGAACGCATCCTCCGTCTTCCAGCCGCTGCGGCACCTCGTGCAGCTCCCTGATCGGGCCGAGGAGGCGTGCTTCCGCCTGGAGTTCCTGGGCGAGGAGGTGTGGGTGGACAACGTGCTGGTGGACAACAACGCCGCCCAGCTCGGCTTCTTCGACGGCGACTGGCACACCGGCATGCAGGGCGACTTCAGCTGGTACGGGTCCTGGGGCGACACCGGGGCCGTCGTGCCGGGCGCCGCCGACCCGCTGATGAACCTGCGCAACAGGAGCTACTCCCTCTACTACAACGACCGCCGGAACCAGGACGCCTACCTCTTCGGGTACACCGAGGAGGTGGCCAAGGACGGCAACGTCTACGACCTGGCGCCGTACGCCACCGCCGTCTCGCCGACGACGACCATTGACGAGAATGCCTCCGTGCAGGAGGCCCGGGACAAGCTCCTGGCCACAGGCATCGCAGGGGCTACGTTGGGTGTGACACACCTCATCCCCGACCCCGGATCGCCGGGCGGCCTCATCCCCGAGCTGCTGGGCCAGCTCGACCTGGCCGACCTGACCGTCCTGCGCCGGGTAGGCGGGGCGGCCTGGGGCTACGTGCCCGAGGGCGCCGACGTGATCCCGCAGTGGGACGAGGTGTACGGCATCCGTCTACCCTGTTGGCCGGGGGAGCTGTTCATCCCCGTCAAGGACGTGAGCAGCACGCCCGTCACCGAGATCGAGGAGATCTGATGCCCGACCGCACCACTGCCCAGCTCCGGGCCAAGTTCAGCAACGACCAGGACGAGGGTGGTGTCGAGCCCTCCGACATCGGCGACATCGTGGACACCTTCCGGCCCTCGGTCGGCATCGAGTCGTTCCAGGGTGTCACCGAGGACACCCCCGACGGGATCCCCTTCGATCGGGACACGACCTGGACCTACAAGGACTCCGACTGGCCGGGGCGGGCTGAGACCGACGCCCCCGACTGGTTCTGGCTCCGGAGCAAGCTCATCAGCTCCCAGGCCGACCGCTTCAGCCGCATCACGGCCCTGTTGCGCCCCACCACGGACCTGGCGGGCTGGAAGTACATCGCCCCCGCCGACGGCCTCTCTCGCATGTTCCTGGTGCAGTGGAGCCTCCGGGGCTTCACCAGCCACTCGATGTCGGGCTCGGTGAGCTTCTACCGGGGCCAGAGCTGGCCGAGCGCCTCGGTGCGCCAGTCGGCCTACCCCTTCGACACCGGTATCTCCCCGGCGTCGGGGAAGTACCCTTTCGTGCTGAAGGACACCGAGCTGGTGATGCTGGCGCCCAACGACGAGCTGCGCTGGCGCTTCGAGTACTTCGGCGCCTCGGTCCAGCAGGCCCTGACCTACAGCTTCGCCGACGGCGTGCTCACCCCCACGCTCACGGGCGCCGACGACGAGAACCCGGCCCACTTCACGGCGAGCCTCCAGCAGATGTCGATGTCGATGATCTCACTCGGCCCGGTGGACTCGTTCCAGGACACCTTCGACGCTGGCGGCGTGGTGTTCCCGGTCTCGACCGGTGATCACTACGGCACGATCTTCAGCGGCACCAACTGGCGCTCCTCCGGCGTGGTCGAGAACGGCCTGGTGGGCTGACGTAAGAAGGGGGCGGGTCCCTTGCGAGACCGGCCCCCTCCTGTTAGATGGTGAGACGGCCGGACCGGACTCGAACCGGCATGCCGTGCAGCTCTCGGCCGTCTCGTGGGTACCCGCTGCGACAGGTGAGATACTACACCCCGCCGTGCTCGTGTGCGTAGGCGAACCCGGCGAAGGTCTTCACGATCGCCGAGAACAGGTGGTCCTTGAGCTTCTGCTCGGGCGGCAGCTCCTCGTAGGGCACCATGCACGGGTGCGTCCGGGCCTCCTCGTCCTTGACCTCGCCGTAGGTCCAGCCGTTGTCGGTCTTGAAGGCCAACCACCCGGCGTGGCTCTGCTCGGGCGTGTTGCCCTCCAGAATCCCGATGACGCCCTGGCGCACGGACTCCCGCTGCTCGAACGACGAGTCCTCCCAGGACGGGTTGGCGCCGGGCTCGCCCAGGAGCTTGCGCAGCGCCTGGTTGGCCTGGTGGGTGATCTCGGCGATCTCCTCGGGTGTGAACTGCTTCATGGTGTACCTCTCCTCCTGTGATATCTGTATCAAGCAAACAGCCTGGTGGGGAGGCTGCATGGGGCAACCACCCACCGGGCTGTTCTGTCCGGGCGACTCGGCATAGCCCCCGGCGTCCTACGTCAGACCTGCGGCTCCTGGGGGAAGGCCGGGGTCTGCGTGATGAAGGTGATGTCCGGCGCCACGTCGTCGTAGCGGGTGAGCGCCGCCTCGGCCCAGAAGATGGTCTCCTGGAGCTTGTTGATGGCCACCGTCAGTTCGGGGCTCCGGCGCCCGGTGAGGCGATAGATCGCCTCGGCGAAGTCCTTGGCGTGCTCGTGCAGCAGGGACACGTCGTTGGCGGCCTCGGGGCCGTAGTTGGCCGGGAAGCGGGACCGGAACAGCTCGATGCCACGCTCGGTGGCACGGGCCTCCAACATGTCCTGCGCCTGCTGGGAGAACTGCTCCGGCGACAGCTGGCCGAGCGTCAGGGGCTCCTCGCCCGAGGGCAGAGCGTCGGCCGACATCTCCTCGTCGCCGTCGGGACCGGGAGCGGGGCCGACCTGCTCGACGGTGGGGGCGGCCACGTCCGGACCACCGGGCGGGATGCCGTACGGCGACTGCACCGGCAGCTCCTGGAGGGCCGGGTTCATCGGCGGGATGGCGGCGACCCGGGCGGCGTGCTCCTCGGGCGACATGGCGCCGGGGATGGCGACGGGAGCGGTGGGCTCCACGACGGCCACCTGGGGCGCCGGGGCCTCCGGTGCGGGCGTGCCGATGGCGTTGGCCCGGCCCTGCTTGATGGCGAGGACGATCGGGTCACCAGCCTTCCAGCTGGGCGAGCGGCCATCGTCGGCGACCGGCGCCGGGATGAGGCCCTTGGCGAAGAGGTCCTTGCCCAGCGAGCGCTTGTCGGCGATGGTCATCTCGTCCAGCTCGCCGTCGGTGGGCCAGCGCACACCACCGGCCGGGGCCGGGGCGGGCGCCGGGCTCGGGTTGGCCGGAGCCTCGACGGCGGGCGGGTTCGGGGCGGCCGGGAGCGTCGCCTCCTGGGCCTGCACGGCGGCCAGCTGCTGCTGGTAGGCGTCGATCTGCGCCTGCTGCGCCGGGTCGATGGGGGCCGGTGCGGCCACGGGCGCCGCCTGCTCGGCCGGGCCGTTCTGGATGAAGGCGGGCGCCTGGACCTGGCCGACGGGTCCGGTCGGGGGCGTCTGATCGACGGCGGCCGGGAGCTGCGGAGCGGGAGCCGGGGCCACGGGGGCGGGTGCCGGGGCGGCCTGCGGCAGCTGGGCGACGGCGGTCTGCGCCGGATCGACCACGGCCTCGGCGGGCTGGGTCATGGCCAGGTCCCACATCTGGGCGTTCATCGCCTTGGCCGGGTAGCCCGCATCGGTGAAGGACTCCACCGTCTGGACGAGCTGGGCGTCGAGCGGGTTCTCGTTGGACGGGTCCACGAAGAGCGCCAGCAGGTTGACCGGCATGCCCTGCGCCACGGCGCTCTGGGCGTAGATGAAGGGCGAGATCGCAGCGCCGTCCATCACCTGGGTGGCACCGTTGTACAGCACGTGCGGCGCCTGCCCGGGGGGCGAGATCACGTAGTAGGTCAGGCCCTGCTCGTGCAGCCACTCCACGAACGCCTGGTGGCCCTCGCCCGGCTCGACCTGCGCCTCGATGACGAAGTAGATGCCGACGAGCTGACCGGTGGGGGTGAGGTTGTCCTCGGCCGCCCAGAGGTCGTTGAGGACCGCACGGACCTCGGCTCGGGGCATCGTGCCGGTACCGGCGACGAAGTGCATGATGGCCATGATGTGATACTCCTATGGGGTTGGGGGTCGGTTGCGCAGCTCGAAGGCCGCACGCTTGAGTCGCAGCAGCGCCAGGTCAGCGGCCGTCACGAGGAAGTCATCGAGCCTGCTCAGGATGAGCACGACGCCTCCGGCGGCCAGGCCCTGGAGCCAGTGGTCGGCGCCTAGTGTAACACACTCAAGTGTGACACACACCGCTGCCCAGATCGAGTGCCAGGCCCAGCGGGGGACGGAGATCGTGATCGGCTGCATGGTCAACACCGTCGAGACGAGGTGGACAGCTAGAGCTACGAGCATGAGATGGATCACCGAGAGTTCCTCTGCCTTGGTAGACACCGCAGGGGTGTTGGCTGTAGGGTCAGCCCGTCAGGTCACCACAACCGGCCAACGAAGGAGTGTCTCCACACCGACATCAACACCGGGTAACCCACACAACCAACACCCGCTGCGTACGCCTTCCAACATAGACGGTGAGTACCACGCAGCGCAACACCCCTCTGGATGAGATGCGCAAGGACTTCTACCGCTACCGCACGACCGCCGCCAACAACGCACAGCGCTGGGCGAAGAACAACAACCTCGGACCCGCTGGTCCGCTCCTGGCCGAGATCATCCGCCGGAGCCACCCCGCCGAGCCCTGGGCATGGGTCCAGACCAAGAGCATGGCCGATTGGGCCGAGCGTTTCGGTGTGTCCCTCAGGTCCCTGCACAGGCACCTGACCATGCTCCACGACGCCGGGGTCATGACCTCTGAGGTGCGCCAGGTGGCGTCCCTGAAGAAGCCCGGCGAGTACCCGATCTACCAGATCACATTTGCTTGTCTTGTTGATATCCTGATGCTGGACGACAAGCTGGCTCACGAAATCTTCAGCGGTGAGAGTGCCAAATTGGCATTCTCAGAGTGCCAATCTGGCACGCTCGCAACTTTGTTGCTACTACCCGAAACCCCTGAAATCTCGGGCTTCTTGGCCGGTATTTCCTTCCCCACGAGCACAGTAGATAGTAAGGGAGAGAGTAGTACTTCTAGAGAAGTGCGGCGGCTTCGCCCCCGCCGACCGAAGAGTGTGATACTGTCTGCCACCGTCGAGGAGGACAACGCAGTGGCCCAGCCCAGACCCAAGAGCCCGACCATCGGTGCTCCCGAGGAGCAGCCTGACGATCACGTGCAGAAGCCGAAGAAGACCCACGCCCCTGCCTTCCGCCTGGGCCTGGTGTTCGAGGCCGAGTGGGCGAAGACCCGAGCCATCGTCAACAAGCTCTCGCTCCCGTTCCAGCCCTGGGCGGGGTCGCAGAAGTCGGTGTTCCATGCCTGGGTCAACCAGGATCTGATCCCCCGCTGCGGCTCGGAGGAGGCGGCGGCCGAGGCCATCGTGGCTTACTGCGCCATGGTCGCTTCCGGAGAGATCTCTCAGCCCGGCGATCGGATGCCGGTGTTCCGGTACATGGCCAAGGACTTCGAGAAGCTGCGCCGAGCCCGAGAGGCTGCGGCTCCCGTGGACGAGGCGGCCGATGCCTTCCGAGCCCAGCAGGAGGCGTACCATGCCCGCCGTGCGGCCGAGGAAGCTGCGCCGGTTGATATCTACATCCCTGAGCAGTTCCGGGCGGCCCAATGAGCGAAGATGAGATCCCCCACCTCCGTCCGGTCACCGACATCGGCAAGCCCATCAGCACCGTGGTGCGTGAGGCGGCGACGATGCCGGGAGACCCTCGGGTGTTCCACCTCAGCGCCGCCAAGCTGCCGCACAAGCCCCTCGTGCCCCGGCTCAAGGCGTGGGCCGAGGACGAGGACTCACGGTGTCTCTATCTCCACGGCGAGTTCAAGTCCGGCAAGACCTGGCTCGGCGTCTACGCCGCCATGCTCTGCGGCGCCAGCCGCATGGGCTACTGGAGTGAGTCACGCTACGTCGAGGACCTGGAGCGCAAGCGCTGGTACGAACGCATGCTGGTGAACGACACTCGCAACGACATCCTCTGGGAGGAGTTTCGGGCCTACGAGGACGCCTTCCTGAAGCTCACGATGATCGAGCCCCTCGTGGTGGACGAGCTGTTCTATTGGGACCTGCCCGACTTCAAGCAGATGGAGCTGGACAAGCTCATCAAGCAGCGGCTCGACCTGGGTCTCGTGACCGTGATCTGCGGCCGGAAGCTCCCGGCGCCCAACTCCATGCTCGGTCGGCTCCTCACGGAGTACGCCGTGATCATCGACCTCCCGCAGCTGGGGGCCTGATGGAGGGCGGCGACCTTGCAACGTGGGGCACCTCTCGGTCGATCGTGGTGCTGGAGGGCCTGCTGGCCGTCCCCACGTACCGGGAGAAGCGCCGGGGGCTCCGCACCCCGGTGGAGGTGCTGGACGACCCCGACAACTGGCACTGGTCCGAGACGGCGCTGAAGTGCCTCCAGGACAAGATCTACCGCCTGAGCATGTTCATCGACGTGGTGACGTTCCAGGGCCAGGCCATCGCCGAGGCGGCGGCCGAGTGGTTCCAGCGCTACGACATCGGCGTGGCGGTGGTGGAGTCCTACAACTTCGACACGTTCTGCACCAGCCTGGCCTGGCGCCAGGACATCCAGACGATCTACGAGGCGAGCCCGCAGCGGATCCAGCGGTACGGCCAGCGTGGCTACGCCGTGGTCGGGGGGGTGTTCTAGTGGACATCGAGCACGGCGCCCTCTGCCGCATCATCACTGATAGCGATATCGCCACCGCCATCGACATGCACATCGGTGACGAGTACTTCGAGGACCCCGCCAACCTGCGGGTCTGGAAGATGATCATCGAGCACTGGAAGGAGCACGGGTCGGTCCCCGACCACACCTCGGTCAACCGGGCCTATCCGACCTTCACGGTCTGGCAGTACCCCGAGCCCCTGAAGTACTACCTCGATGAGCTGCGTGACCGGAAGCGCATGCGTATCTCCATCGCCGCCGTCCAGGAGGCCATGAAGATCCACGACGACGACGGGCCGGACAAGGGCCGCCGCTTCGCCGAGACGCTTCGCCAGGGCCTCCAGACCGCCTGGTTCGAGGTGCCCGAGGGCAAGGACGTGGACTACTTCACGATGTTCCAGGACAACACCCTGGAGCGCCTCATCGACCGGGTGAACAACCCCGGCATCCGGGGCGTGGAGACCGGCTTCGACATCCTCGACAAGATCACGGGCGGCTACCAGGACGGGCAGCTCATCTCCATCGTCGCCGTCCCGAAGACGGGCAAGAGCACGCTGGCGCTCTACTCGGCGCTGCACGTGCGCTCCGTCGGCCGACGGGCCATGTTCTTCACCTTCGAGATGAGCGCCGCCGAGCAGGAGGACCGGCTCGTTAGCATGGTCTCCGGCGTGGACTACAACGCCATCCTCGACGGCACGATCACCCAGCACGAGATCGACATCATCAGCCGGGAGCATCAGATTCGGCAGTACTCGCATGAGGGTCTCACTCTCGTGGCCGACACCAGCTCGGTCACCACCGTGAGCGCCGTGCAGGCGAAGATCCGCCAGTACAAGCCCCGGGTCGTGTTCATCGACGGCGCCTACCTCATGGACGATGAGGAGGGCGAGGCCAAGGGCTCCAGCCAGGCGCTGACCAACATCACCCGGGCGCTGAAGCGCATGGCCCAGGCCGAGAACATCCCGGTGATCCTCACCACCCAGGGCTCGCAGTTCCGGGCCAAGGGCGGCGTCAACATGAGCACGGCGATGTACTCGCAGTCGTTCGCCCAGGACTCCGACGTGCTGCTCGGCGCCGAGAAGGTGCTCCAGCGCAAGGACGGCCTGATCCTCAGCAAGTTCAGCGTCATCGCCGGTCGTAACGTGATGAAGGCTGACTTCTACATCGAGGTGGACTGGACGAAGGGCTCCATCCGCCACGTCACCGACGCCGAGGCCGAGATCATGATGGCCAACGCCGACCCGAACGCCCCGGCCGGGGGTGCGAACCCCAACCAGTCGTTCACGATGGCGCCCTGATGCTGGACCTGCTCCCCGTCCTGGAAGACCTGGGCATCGAGGACCTGCGGGTCAGTGCCCGGGAGATCACCGGGCTCTGCCCGGCTCACGAGGCCCGCACCGGCAAGAGGGACACACACCCGTCCTGGTCGATCAACCGGGAGACCGGCGCCCACATCTGCTTCTCCTGCGGGTTCAAGGGCGGCCTGGCGGACGTGTACCGGGCCGTCGGCGAGCCCGTGCCCGAGGACCTGGGCGTCGAGCTGGCCAAGCAGTCGATCGAGGCCAGCCTGGCCAAGGCCACCCGTGAGAAGACGGTCTACACCCAGACCAGCCCAATGATCATGGACATGCCGTGGCTCCGGAGCTTCCCCCCGATGCCCGAGAACATGCTGGCCCACCGCTTCATCCGGCCCGAGGCCGCCAAGCTCTACGACATCCATTGGGACTTCGACGGCAAGAGGTGGGTGATACCCATTATGAGTCCGCTCGGCGAGCTGATGGGCGTCCAGTACCGGGCCACCGGCCAGCGTCCGGACAACTTCCCGAAGGAGCTGGAGAAGAGCACGACCCTGTTCGGGCTCCACCTCGTGCCGCCGACCGTGAAGGTCATCGTGGTCGTGGAGTCGCCCCTCGACGTGGTGCGCCTGTGGTGCGCTGGGGTCTGGGCCGTGGCCTCGTTCGGTGTCTACATCAGCGACGCCCAGCTCGACCTGCTGGCGAGGAACTTCACCATGGTCGTCGTGGCCGTGGACAACCCGGCCATCGACAAGGCAGGGCGGGAGGCCCTGGAGCCCATCCTCGCTCGCCTCCGGCGCCGGGGGTGCCCCGGGCTCGTGTTCGACTACACCGGCCTGCTCGATCGGGAGGGCAACGTGGCGAAGGACCCCGGCGACGTGGCCGACGACTACGCCCTCTACCAGGCGTTCCGCCGGAGCTTGGGGATCCGTGGGCACGCATAGCCACCTCCCGCTCCGGCCGTACCAGGACCTCGCTGTCGATGAGGCGCTCTGCCGCCGGTCGCTCCTGCTCGCCCTCGTGCAGGGCGCCGGGAAGACCCGCACGGTCATCGAGACCATCCGCATCCTGGCCGAGGAGGGCTCGGTGATGGGCGGCGCCATCTTCTGCCCCAGCTCGCTCAAGTTCCAGTGGCGGGACGCCGAGCTGGCCAAGTGGGACGACCCCGAGCTGGCGATCGTCATCGACGGGAACAAGAAGAAGCGCACCCGGCAGTACGAGTCGGCGCACCAGTACAGGTACACCATCCTCAACTACGACGCCCTCGTCCACGATTGGGACCTGATCAAGCAGTATCTCCCTATCGACTTCATCGTGGCCGACGAGGTGACGTTCATCAAGGGCCTCAACTCCAAGCGCTCCAAGCGCATGAAGATGCTCGGCCACTACGCCCGCTACCGATACGGGCTATCGGGGCAGCCGATCGAGAACCGCCCCGAAGAGCTGTACTCCATCATGCAGTTCGTGGACCCGACGGTCCTCGGCGACCCCGAGCACTTCGACCGGACGTTCCTCATCCGTACACCGTTCGGCAAGACCGTCGGCCACCGCAACCTACCGCTCCTCCGGCAGACGCTCGGCGACGCCATGTTCCGCCGGAGCCGGGAGGACATCGCCGAGTACCTGCCCCAGCGCATCGAGACCGACGTGCCGGTCCACCTCACCGGGGAGCAGGCTCGCCTCTACGACTTCATCCGTGAGGACCTGTGTGACACCATCGACCAGGCCATGGCCGGAGGCGTCAGCGGCTTCGACGTGGAGTCGCACTACGGGGGCGGCGGCAACCACGAGAACAACAAGCTCAAGGGCCTGATCATGAGCCGCATCACGGCCATGCGGCTGCTGTGCTCGCACCCCCTGCTGCTCTCGGCCAGTGCCCAGGACTACGACGACCCGAAGACCGCCTCAGGCTCGGCCTACGCCGCCGAGCTGTCGGCCATGGGCCAGCTCGACAACCTGCCGCCCCGGTCGGCGAAGCTCGACACTCTCCTGGCCCAGCTGAAGCTGATATTCGAGGAGAACCCCGACGCCAAGGTGGTCGTCTACTCGGTGTTCAAGGCCATGGTCAGCATGATCGAGAAGGAGGTCAGGGACATGGGCTTCGGGTGTGTCTCCATGACCGGCTCGACCACGCCCAAGCACCGGCAGCAGGCCATCGAGAACTTCAACACCCACCCCGGCGTCCGGGTGTTCGTCAGCTCCGACGCAGGCGCCTACGGCGTCAACCTGGACCGAGGCACGCACCTCATCAGCTACGACTTCCCGTGGTCGGCGGGCACCCTCGGCCAGCGGGTAGCCCGTATCGACCGCACCAGCACGGTGGCGCCCACGATCCTGATCAGCTACCTCTACGGCCACGGCACCATCGACCACTACCAGAAGATGATGCTGGAGCAGAAGCAGGCCATCGGGGACGCCTGGGTGGACGGCCGCAACATCGACGCCAAGGGCGGCCTGGAGCTGTCCCTGTCCTCGCTGCGGGACTTCATGGACACGCCACTACTTTAGTGACACCATGACTTGACGTAGCAACTAATCTGTGCTCGACTCTCCCCCCATGAAGAAGCTCATCGCCGCCGTCGCTGCCATCGCCGCCGTCGCTGCCATCGCCACCTACGCCATCTGGCGGGAGTGGTCGGCCGCCGCCAACAGCGAGGACTCCCGGGCCGAGGCCCTGATGAACGAGTCCGTCTGCTACGGGCGCTGGTGATGAGCGACCAGCCGTCCCTCCGGGACCACATCGACCACGGTGTGTGGAAGCAGGCCGGGAACTGCGTGTACTGCTACTGCGGCGTCCGCCTCTACCAGGGCCAGCTCGCCGTCACCCGGGCCGAGAAGGAGCAGGTCGTCGGCTTCCTGGAGTCGCTGATGGCCAAGGCCGCCCAGCAGCCCCCGGCGCCCGCCGAGGCCGAGGACCCCGCCTTCGTCCCGATGCCCGCCTCCGAGCGGCTGCTCGCCCGCTTCCGGCTCTACCTCCAGTCTCGGGGGATCCGGGAGCAGGCCGAAGGCCAGGAGGGTCGGATGAAGGAGGAGATCTTCAACGAGATCCTCGCCGCCGACCCCAGCGCCTACACCGTGGACGAGAAGGGCTCCCGCACCGTCATGCTGCCGGAGCCCATCGAGCGCCCGCCCGACCCGAAGACCGGCAAGGCCCGCAAGCCCGTGACCGGCTTCACCCGCCAGCGCAGGGTCTCGGCCACCGTGAAGCCCGAGATCGTGGATCAGGTCCTGGCCGACGCCGGGATCGACCGCAGCGAGGTGTACACCACCCAGCACATCCCGGCGCACGACGAGATCATCCTGGACGAGGGGCGGCTCTACGCCCTGAACTACGCCGGGAAGCTCAGCGACGAGCAGCTCAACGCCTGCTTCGCCTACAAGGAGATATTCGCCATGGTCTTGGAGGACCAATGAGTGACACACAGCCCGACCCCTGGGGCCAGTTCGGTGACCTCGTGGAGCCTGGGACCGGCCACCAGTTCGTCCACACGGACGCCTTCCCCGGGAGCCGCCCGCCGGTCAACCGCCAGCCCGAGGCTCCGGCCGCCAGCGCCGAGACCGAGGTGCTGTGGGACTCGCACCCACTGATGCGCTCCATCAACGGCGTCGAGTACGAGTTCTTCCAGGTCGGCGCCCTGGCCGACGCCCTCGGTCGCCAGCCGGTGACCATCCGGGGGTGGGAGACCAAGGGCCTCCTCCCCGGGACGCCGTTCCGCTCCTCCATGCCCTCCAGGTCCCCGCTGGCCTCCCTGGGCAAGACGCCCAAGGGTCGCCGCCTGTACCTCCGTGCGCAGATCGAGGGCATCGTGCAGATCGCCGCCGAAGAGGGTGTCATCTTCCCGACGCCCTCCGACAAGGCGGGGGCTCCCCCCACGCCGAAGTTCGCCGAGCGTGTCTATACCCTGTATGAGACACTCCGGAAGCAGGTCCATCAACCACAACCCCCACAAGGAACACCGTCATGAGTGACACCTCGCAGTACCCGCAGCAGCCGTACCCGCAGGCTCCCCAGCAGCCTCCGGTCCCGCCGCAGGGCGCCATCCAGGCGTCCCAGCTCCAGCAGCCGATGCAGGCCGCCGCCCCGCTCCCGGGTCCGGCGCCGCTCCCCGGCCCGGCACCCCTGCCCGGACCCGCCCCGCTGCCCCAGCAGGCGTTCCCCCAGGCGCCCGGTCCGATGACCTTCGACCAGGGCCAGGCCGCCGCCCCGATGCAGGTCCCCGTGCCGCTCGGTGAGCCCGCTGGTTCTCCCGGCTGGCAGGACCCGGGCCAGGCCGCCCCGCAGCAGGCGTGGCAGCCGCCGGTACCGCAGGCTCCCGGCCCCATCGCCGCCATGCCCCAGCAGGCCATGGCCGCCGCCGAGCAGCACCTCCAGCACGACCCGGCGATGCAGGCGGCCGTCTACGGCGACGCCCCGTACCAGCCGCCCGTGCCCCAGCAGCAGGCGCCGTACTACCCCGAGGTGCCCCAGCCGCAGTACGCCCCCCAGCCGCAGCCGTACCAGCAGCCGCAGATGGCACCGCCGGTCCAGCCGATGCAGATGCCGCCCATGGGCTACCCGCAGCAGGCCCCCGGGCCGGTGCCGGTCCAGCCCCCGGCGCCCCAGCAGGCCCCGCAGGCGTACCGGCCCGCTCCGGCCGCCGGGTGGGGCGTGGGGCAGCAGGTCATGGACTCCACGTCCACCTTCGCCAACAAGTTCTCGCCGGGCACCAGCCCGTCGGTGATCCTGTTCCTCGACCCCGAGCCCTTCGCCAGCTACTCCCGGCATTGGGTGGACCGGATCATCGAGCGCAAGTCGGTGAAGCGGGCCTACACGTGCCTCGCCCACCGTGGCCAGAACTGCCCGCTCTGCGCCATCGCCGATCGTCCGCAGGCGGTGTCGGCGTTCAACGTCCTGCTCCTGGCCGAGGACGGCTCCGTCGTCGTGAAGCTCTGGGAGGTCGGCGCCAAGATCTTCAACCGCCTCCGGGACTGGTCGATGGACCCGAAGACCGGCCCGATCACGAAGAGCTGGTACGCCGTCACCAAGGCGTCCGGCGAGGCGGCGACGCTGTGGCCCATCGAGCCCACGACCATCGTCAGCCAGTACGGCATGATCCTGCCCAGCCAGGAGGCCGTGACGGCCGCTGCCGCCCAGCGCTACGACGCCAGCGTCATCGAGTACGCCTCGATGAGCGACCTCCAGCAGGTCGCCCTGGAGCTGTCGTCCGAGGGATGAGCGTCCCGCTTCTGGAGGAGGTGAGCCACCCGGCATTCCCCCGGGTGGCTCCCCACCTCGTCACCACCGAGCAAGAGCTTCGGGAGGTGGTGGAGTACTTCATGCGCCAGCCCGCCTTCGTGCTGGACGTGGAGACCACCATCGCCCCCACCCCCGCCCTCAACGAGGTGCTGTGGATCGGCCTGGCCACGTACGGCAAGGTGTCACTGATCCCTATCGGCCACCCCCACGGCCCCAAGATCACGCCGGAGTTCACGGCCAAGGTCCCCGACTACTCGACGGTCCGGCCCTACGCCAACGACAAGACCGGCACGAAGATGACCAAGCCCAAGATGGTGAGCACGCTGTTCCCGGCCACCTTCGGTCCGGTGCCTCGCCAGCTTCGGCCCGACGTGGCCTTCGAGATCCTCAAGCCCCTGTTCTTCAGCGGCAAGACGATCATCGGTCACAACATCAAGTTCGACATCATGTCCATCGGGAAGTACTACCCCGAGATGCCGCCGGGTCCGTTCGAGGACACCATCCTCCTGACCCACATCCTGGACGAGAGCCGCCCCGACTACGGCCTGAAGCCTCTCATCACGCAGTGGATCCTCGGGATCAAGGGACGCCGCAAGGAGATCCGGGACGAGTTCTACCCCAACCTCGGCAAGTACGTGGTCGAGGAAGGGCTCTACGACATCGCCCGGTACCTGGCCAAGGACGTGTTCTTCACCTGGACCTACTGGTGCAGCCACCGGCCCCGGCTCGCCGCCGAGGATCTGGAGGAGGCGTACTACCTGGAGTGCGCCCTGCTCACTGTGCTGCTCTCCATGGAGAACACTGGTGTCTATACCGATATCAGCGTGATCGAGGCCATCGGGCGCCAGCTCGACGCCGACATCCGCATGCTGGAGATCGAGATCTGGAGGATCTGCGGCGAGCAGTTCGAGCTGACGCTGAAGAGCAAGCTGCGCCACTACTTCTTCGGCCCCAAGTCCGAGGGCGGCCAGGGCCTCAAGCCGCTGACCTACACCGAGAAGACCCAGGAGCCCCAGCTCAACAAGGCCGTGATGGAGCACTACGCCGACAGCAACCCGCTGGCCAAGGCGCTCCTGGAGTGGACCGCCAAGCACAAGCTGAAGTCGGCGTTCGTGGTGTCACTCACCGAGGCCCGGGTCAACGGCCGCATACACACCTCGTTCAACCAGCACCGTGCGGAGACCGGCCGCCTCTCCAGCTCCGGACCGAACCTCCAGCAGGTCCCCCGGCCGAAGAAGGGCGCCGCCCCTGGCACGCAGCTGCGTGAGGTGTTTGCCGCCGCCCCGGGCCACAAGCTCATCGTGGCGGACTACGACCAGATCGAGCTGCGCTGCATCGCCTACCTGGCCAACGACCCCGAGATGATCCGCCTCTTCGCCAGCGGCCTCGACATCCACGCCGAGGCTGCGGCCTCCATGCTCGGGCTCCCCCTCGATGCCGTCGGCCCCGAGGAGCGCAACGTCGGCAAGCAGGTCAATTTCTCCGTCGGCTACGGCGCCAGCGAGTACCGGGTGGCGGCCATCACCGGCCGCACCGTGGACGAGGCTCGGCTCTTCATCGAGCGCTACTTCCAGCGCTTCAGCGCCGTGCCCGGCTGGAAGGAGCGGGAGCTGCTCACGGCCCTGCGCCGAGGCAACCCCCGCAACCCCATCGGCGAGCCGCCCTACGTCATCATTCCGGGCTCCGGCCGCCGTCGGCGGATCAAGGAGCTGATGAGCGACGACTTCAAGATGCGGGCCTCCGGCCAGCGCCAGGCGATCAACGCCCTCGTGCAGGGCTTCGCCGCCAACATCATGAAGAAGGCCCTCATCGACCTCCACTACGGGCTCAAGCAGTGCGCCCCCGATGCCCACATCGAGCTGACGGTCCACGACGAGGTGATGGTCGAGGCTCCGACCTTCCAGGCCGAGCAGGTCGGTGCTATGGTGACGCACTACATGCAGGGTGTCACCATCAACGGACGCCCCGCTCTCGGCCCGGTCCCTCTGATCGCCAGTGCTGGGATCGGCGACAACTGGCTGGAGGCGAAGTGAGCAACGCAGACTGGTACGCCCGCCGAGTGGCCCCGATCGTCCAGCCCCCGGCGCCCCAGCCGCCGCAGCAGATCGGGCCGCCTCAGGGGTTCTACATCCCGCAGCCCGGCCCCGCCGTCATGCCGCCAGGCAACTACCCGGCGCCGCCCCCGCAGGGGTACCCGCCTCAGCCTCAGGGCTACTACCCGCAGCCCCCGCCGGGCTACCCGCAGCAGGGTGTGTATCCCCCTCAGCCGCAGAACTTCAGCAAGCAGGCGATTCAGACGCCCGAGGCGCTGCGTCAGGCCGTGTTCTCTGGCACGTGGCAGGGCACCGCCGCCGCCCGTCAAGGGACACACTACTGCCCGCAGTGCGGCGGCCCCCACTTCATGGAGCGCAACGGCGACGGCGGCGTGCAGGCCGGTGTCCGCAGCCTCAACGGCGGTGCCGCCCCGCAGTGCTACGACTGCGGCTACACCGGACGCATCCCCATGCAGGGGGACCAAGCAGCATGGGCGGGAGCCCGAGGAGCCTGATGTCTGATACCGATACCAAGGCGAAGAAGAAGCCCACGCCCATCGGCGGCAAGCCGATCGAGCGGGCCTCCGACGCCGACATGAAGGCGCTGATCGCCAAGGCCGAGAAGGAGCTGGGCGAGGGCTCGCTCTTCCTCGGCAGCGAGATTGACGACCAGTCCGTGCTCCGCTGCACGACCGGCGTCCTCGCCTTCGACCTCATGCTGGGCGGCGGGTGGCCGCTGAACCAGTGGAACGAGATCATCGGCTATGAGAGCAACGGCAAGACGGCCATGGTGCTGAAGACCATCGCCGCCAACCAGGCCAAGGACCCGACGTGGACCGTGCTCTGGATCGACGCCGAGCACTTCGTCCTCGATTGGGCCGTGCGCCTCGGCGTGGACCTGTCGAGGGTGTACATCGTCCGGACCAACATCATGGAGGAGGCGTTCCAGGTCGTCACCGAGTGGCTGAACGCCCGTGCCTGCGACTGCGTGGTCATCGACTCCTACCCGGCGCTGACCACCCTCCTGGAGGAGGAGAAGTCGATGGACGAGTTGACCGTCGGGACCGGCGCCAAGCTCTTCAACCTCTTCATGCGCAAGAGCGGCAAGGCCATCAAGCGCAGCCTCACCCAGCCCGACCGCCCGGTGCTCGGGATCATCATCAACCAGTGGCGTGACCAGATCGGCGGCTTCAGTCCCCAGGGCACGCCGAAGATCACGCCCGGCGGCAAGGGGAAGAACTACTCCTTCTTCACTCGGGTCGAGTTCTCCCGCATCGAGTGGATCCAGGAGAGCGGGTTCAAGGTCGGGCTCCGCATCAAGGCCCGCACGATCAAGAACAAGACGGCGCCCGCCGAGCGCACCGCCCAGGTGGACTTCTACACCGACGACGCCGGGAACGGCCTGTACAAGGCGGGCTCGATCGACACGGTGAAGGACATCCTCACCGTCGCCATGCAGTACGACGTGGTGACCCGGGCCGGGGCCTGGTACTCCTTCGGCCCCGTGGACGACAAGGGCAAGGCCAAGTACCGCTGGAACGGCGGCGACGCTGCCTACCAGGCCGTCCTGAGCGACCTCACGCTCCGGGCCGAGATGGACGCCGCTGTGCGCCAGTTCGTGTTGGAGGACTAGGTGGGCCGCCCGAAGACAGGGCTCGACCGTTCCCGGGCTCAGGAGGCCCGCCTGGTCGAGCTGCGCAGCCACCGCAACTCCGTGTCCCATGCGGGCTCCGGCAACCAGTGGCGCCAGAAGAACGACCTTCACGACGACGACTTCTGGTGGGAGTGCAAGCGCACCGACGGCGAGAAGGGTATCACCATCAAGGTGGTGGATCTGGAAGACAACCGCCGCAACGCCGTCGTCAATGACCGCACCCCGGTGTTCCACCTGGAGATCGGCGAGGCCACTCCGAAGCGATACGTCGTGCTCACCGAGGACGACTTCCTGACCATGGCCGAGAGGCTGGAGGATATACACCCATGAGCACTACCACACATTGCACTGAGCCTGGGTGTGTCCGTGTGCATGCGGGCCGTGGCTTCTGCAAGACCCATCTCCAGCAGAAGCGTCGAGCAGGGTTGCTGCCTCCGGTGGACCCCAATTGGCGCAAGCTCCCGAAGGGTCAGCGGGCCTACCACGGCGACGGTGTTTCCATCACCAAGGCGGGGTACCGCCGCATCCGTCGAGGCCCCAACGATTGGGTGCTGGAACACCGTCTCGTCATGGAGCGGATGCTTGGCCGACCACTGGTGGAAGGTGAGAACGTCCACCACAAGAACGGTGACAAGCTCGACAACGATCCGACCAACCTGGAGCTGTGGATCACCCACCAGCCCGCAGGGCAGCGGGTCGAGGACGCCCTGGCTTGGGCGCAGGAGATCATCAACCGCTAAGGAGAGGCAGCGTAATGCGATTTTTCTTGGACACGGAGTTCATGGAGGACGGCGAGCAGATCCGCCCCCTCTCCATCGGCATCGTCAGCGAGCGGTTCCACGCCCTCTACATCGTGGTCACCGACGCCAAGCGGGACCTGGCCAACGACTTCGTGAGGAAGAACGTCCTGCCCCACATCGACACGGCGCCGCCGCCCGGCGTGCTCTACCTCCGGCTGGCGCAGCGCGAAGTGGGCGCCGCCATCCTGGACTGGATGGAGGGCCTCACCGAGGAGCCGCCGGAGTTCTGGGCGGACTACGGGGCCTACGATTGGGTGCTGTTCTGCCAGCTCTGGGGCAACATGACCGACCTCCCCGAGGGCTTCCCGATGTTCGTCCGGGACGTGGAGCAGTTCCGCCACGACGTGGGCTGGGATGGGCCGTTCCCCCACGAGGAGGAGCGCAACCACCTCATCGAGCCCGAGCACAACGCCATCAACGACGCCTATGCCACCCTCCAGCGGTGGGCTTTCCTCACGGCGCTGGTCGAGGCCCGGGACACCGAGCTGACGCCCGAGGCGTTCGTGGAGGCGGACCTCCTGGCCTTCCGGGAGAAGCACCCGTCCGGCTACCAGCCGAAGCCGTCGTTCCCCGAGGACGGTTCCATGGAGACGGCTCCGTAGTACCCCATACCCCCTATCAGACATCGGAGTATCACCTCATGACCGAAACCGTCCACGAGGACCCCGAGTTCAGCTCGGACCTCACCGTCACCCTCATCGACAGCATGGGCTCCGACGCCTCCGTGCTGGCGGCGATGATGGTGTCCACGCAGGGGGCCAAGTCGCTCGACCTGCTGGGCATCGACCCAGCCGAGGCTGCTGGCAAGATCGACTTCCTCGTGAGGAACCGGCACGGCTCGCCCTTCGAGCACGGCGCCATGACCTTCTTCGTGGAGGCGCCGATTGCCGTGTTCCGTGAGTGGCACCGCCACCGCATCGGCTTCAGCTACAACGAGATCAGCGGGCGGTACGTCAAGCTGGCGCCGAAGTTCTACGTGCCGCCGCCCGAGCGCCCCATGGTGCAGGTCGGCAAGCCGGGCCACTACACCTACGTGGCGGGCACTCCCGAGCAGCATGCCGCTGCTGTCGAGGAGATCCAGGACTCGTGCGTCAGCTCGTGGGAGTCCTACGAGGCGCTGCTCGACATGGGCATCGCCAAGGAGGTGGCCCGGGGCGTGCTGCCGGTGTACATCTACACGTCGATGTACGTCACCCTCAACCCCCGCTCGGCGATGGCGTTCCTCTCGCTGCGGACCAAGTTCGAGGAGTCCACCTTCCCGAGCTTCCCCATGTGGGAGATCGAGCAGTGCGGGCACAAGCTCGACGCCGAGTTCGCCAACCTCTTCCCCATCACCCGGGACGCCTTCCGCAAGTACGGTAGCGTGTCACCATGACCAACTACTTCATCGCATTCGAGGGCGGGGAGGGCACGGGCAAGAGCACCCAGGCCCGTCTCCTCGCCGAGGCCCTGGGCACCACGCCCACCCGACAGCCCGGCGGCACCGAGCTGGGCACCAAGATCCGGGAGATGCTGCTCGATCCCGACGCCGGGGACATCAACGTCCGGGCCGAGGCACTGCTCATGGCCGCCGACCGTGCCCAGCACGCCGTCGAGATCCGGGCGGCGCTCGCCTCCGGCCTCAACGTCGTCACCGACCGCTACCTGTACTCCAGCGTGGCGTACCAGGGCTTCGGTCGGCAGATGGCTCCCGAGTACATCCGGGACCTCTCCCTGTGGGCCACCGACGGGCTCCTGCCTGACGTGGTGGTGTTCCTCACCGTGCCGCCGGAGGTGGCCACCGAGCGCATCGCCGCCTCGGGCCGTGACCTCGACCGCATGGAGCTGGCCGGGCCGGAGTTCCACGACCGGGTTCGCCGGGGCTTCGAGGCGCAGTACAACCAGGATCAGGCGCAGAACCGCCGCTGGGTGCGGGTGGACGGCCTCGGCACCGAGGAGGAGGTAGCCCACCGTGTCTGGAGCGCCATCAACGAGCGACTCAGCGCCCGTGCCGTCGCCGCCGGGCCGCAGGGCCAGGTCCAGCTGCTCCCCGAGAACGACGAGGCCAACTGCCCCGTCTGCCTGCACCCCCGGCCGGAGCACGGCGCCATGAAGGGCGCCCACGGTGAGGACGGCTGCCGCCACGCAGGTTGCAACTGCATCCTCACGCACGGGTTCTGACTATGCCCGAGTCGCCGTCGGCCAAGGTGCTCGACACGTACGCCCGGACGCACAAGGACAGCACGGTGGTGCTCGGTGCGATCGAGCGGCACGTGCTCCAGCGCCCGGACGACGGCGACCGGGACATGACCCAGCTCCACCCGAGCGAGATCAGCAAGAACCGCTGGTGCCCGAGGAAGGACTACTTCTCCATCGCCGTGCCGCACCTGGCCGTCGCCGAGGACTTCGGCTTCCAGACCCTGCGGATCTTCGAGGAGGGCCACGACATCCACGCCAAGTGGCAGCTGTGGCTCAAGGAGATGGGCATCCTCTGGGGCAAGTGGAAGTGCTTCCGGTGTGAGATCTACACCTGGGGGCAGAGCTGCGACCTCGGCCCGTGTCCCCGGTGCGGCCACCCCGACCCGTGGTTGTACAAGGAGGCGCCGCTCTCGCTGCCGAGCCACGCCCTCATCGGCCACACCGATGGCGTGCTCATCCTCCCCGACAAGCCCCGCCTGCTGGAGGTGAAGAGCATCGGGCTCGGCACCGTCCGGGTGATGAACAGCTCGCTGTATGACACCTTCCTCAAGGGCGAGATCACCATGGATCAGATGTGGTGGCGGATCAAGCGGCCCTTCGCCGCCCACATCCGCCAGGGCATGCTGTACCTCCGCATGGCGATGGCTTGGAACCTGCTCATCGGCTCACAGATCATGCCGAAGATCAACGAGATCGTCTTCATCTACGAGTGGAAGCCGACCCAGAAGGTCAAGGAGTTCGTGCTCACCTACAACGAGCAGCTGATCGACACCCAGCTGGCCGGGGCCAAGACGGTCGCCGACGGCCTGCGGCACGGCATCGCCCCGAGCCGTCCCACCTGGACCGAGGACCGTAAGATGGACACACCGGCGTGCAGGAAGTGCGCCTATCAGACCCTATGTTGGAGCACGAATGATCAGTCGCCCCCCGGGCTCGCCCAGCCCGACCTCACCGCCGCCGCCCCAGCTGCCCTCCCCCCAGCCCCCGTCCTCACCATCAAGCGGGCCTCAGCCAGCACCCGGCGCCGAGCCCTGGCGGGTATGGGGTAGCGACCTCCCCAACTTCGACATCCCGGAGCTGCCCGAGGACATCACCATCCTCAGCGACTCCGCTCTGATGTCGCTGTTCCGGCGGTACGTGTCGTGGGAGAACTTCCTCTCCAGCGTGATCGCCGAGCAGGAGGGTGCCGAGCTGGAGGCCAAGGCCCAGATCGAGATCGCCGAGTCCATCGCCAAGGCGAGCGCCACCGGCACCGTCACCGAGCGTCGCTTCACGGCCGCCGCCGACGAGAAGGTGGTCGAGGCCCGCAACGAGGCCACCCGGGCCAAGCGCTCGATGAAGACCCTCACCGCCACGCTGGAGTCCCTCAACCGGGCCAGCAACTTCGTCAGCCGGGAGCTGTCCCGCCGCATCGGACGGGAGCCCACCAACCGCCGGGCCGACCGCTACGGTGGTGCGTAGTGGCGAGCCCCCAGCAGTCCAAGCGCATCGGCCTGAAGGGCGAGAACACCTTCGTCCAGGGCGTGCAGCAGTACCTCAAGCGACGGGTCGAACGGCGGCGCCTCCAGGGTGCGCTCGACCAGGGCGATGTGGCGGGCTGGGACGGCGTGTGCGTCGAGGTGAAGGCCGGGCGCCAGTGGAACATCCCCGAGTGGCTGCGCCAGCTGAAGAAGGAGACACACAACGCCGGGGCCGACATCGGCTTCATCGCCGTGCTCATGCACGGGCAGCCGAAGTTCGAGCAGATGGTGGCCATCATGCCCATGCCCGAGTTCATGGAGCTACTGGTCGATGCGGGGTGGGCCGATCATCTCCCCGGCCAAGGCCCGGCGCCGGAGCCTCTTGTAGTGGAGGCTCGACCGTCACGCCGATAGGGGCTATGCTCCGCTGATATCTGTAACGATCTCAGAGGAGCCCTAGTGCCTGAAGCTGATACCGCCCCCGGGGCGACTGAGCGGGACCCCTTCCGTGTCAGCTCCAGGAACGACCCGAAGAAGCTGGCCAGCGCCATCACCAAGTGCATCAACGACGGCCACTACCCGGTGCTGAAGGCCGTCGGTCACGGCGCCGTCGGCCAGGCCGTGAAGGCCATGGCCATCGCCCGTGTCTACCTCGCTCCAGCCATCGACCTGGCCTTCACCGTGGAGTTCCAGACCGTCCCGGACGAGAAGAAGGGCGGGGATATGTCACTCATGATCTTCTCCACCTTCCAGCGGCATGGGTAGCTACGGGGCCATCTACCCCGCCTACGTCGTAGACTCCTCGGCCAGCCCGGCCCGAGTTCGAGTCCCGCAGGTCTGGCAGGATGTCACCGTCCCGCTCCACGGCATCGCTGCGATCCCGGCCACGGCCGGAGAGACCGGGTGGGTCGCCTTCGTCAACGGGCAGGCCGAGTACCCGGTGTGGCTTGGGGCGAACCAGCCGGTGGCCATCGGCGAGGGCGGTGGTGGGCCTGGCGTGCCGGGTCTCAGCGCCTACGAGTTGGCCGTCAAGGCGGGGTTCTCCGGCGACCTGAACGAGTGGCTGGCGTCACTCGTCGGCCCCCCTGGTGACCCGGGCGGCCCCCGGGGCTACTCGGCGTACGAGGTGGCCGTTCAGAACGGCTTCGTCGGAGGCCCAACGGCGTGGCTGGCGTCCCTTCGTGGCAGCGACGGCACCGACGGCGATGACGGCGCCAGCGCCTACGCTCTCGCCGTGGCCAATGGCTTCGTCGGTGACCTCGCCGCCTGGCTTGACTCCCTCCGAGGAGCCGACGGCACGGACGGTACCGACGGCGACGACGGTACCGACGGACTCAGCGCCTACCAAGTGGCCGTGGCCAACGGGTTCGTCGGGTCCGAGTCCGCCTGGCTCACCTCTCTGGTCGGGGCCGCCGGGCCGAGTGCCTACGCCGTGGCCGTGGCCAACGGCTTCGTGGGGTCGCAGAGCGCTTGGCTGACCTCGCTCATCGGCGCCGCCGGGACCAACGGCAACAGCGTGCTCAACGGCTCGGCCGTGCCGACCACCGAGGGCGTGAACGGTGACTTCTACATCCGCACCGGCACCTGGACGCTCTACGGCCCGAAGACGGCAGGCTCGTGGGGCTCACCGACCAGCCTGATAGGGCCTACGGGGCCGACGCCGACCGTGGCCACGCAGTCCGAGACCGATGCCGGGACCGACGACACGAAGGTAGTCACTCCCCTGAAGTTGGCCACCAGCTCCAGGATCCCCACCATCCTGCGCACCGGTCCGGCCAGCGCCATCACCGTCCCGCAGTCGGTGGTCACCGACATCTTCACGGCGCCGCTCGGTGTGCTCGCCGCTGGCTACCTCGTTCGGTTCGACTTCCTCGGGGACTTCTTCACATCGACCAACAACACGAACCTCTACTTGAAGATGAAGCTGGGCTCGACCACGATGGTGGACGGCACGACCGGGGGCACCATCTGGGCAGCTCACGCCGCAGGCGTCACGGCTCCGATCCGGGTCCGAGGCATGCTCTACATCACCACCACCACGAGCCAGCGGCTGACCATGGAGGGGCAGATCTACTCCAGCGTCTACCGGGGCATGGCGGGGACGGCTGCCGAGAACGTCACCACGTCCAAGAACCTCATCGTCCAGATCGTCAGCAGCTCGACCGGCGGCACCATCAACTTCACGCCGCTCTCATCCGTCATCGAGATCTTCAAGGTATAGGAGGAGACACTCATGCCCGCCAACCCCACTCCCGCACCCAAGGGGGCCATCGCCATCGCCCTGGCCATGCTCTTGGGGCTCGGCGTGGTCATCAGCGGAGGGCAGGCCAAGATCACGGCCAAGCCTCCGGGATCGACCACGACGACCGTGGCCACGACGACCACCACGAGCACCAGCACGACGACGGGGGTCACCACGACCACGGCGCCGGGTGCCACCACGACGACTGGCGCCAGCACCACGACGACCACGGTGCCCGGCGCCGACCCCTTCACCCAAAGGTTCGGTGCTCCTGGAGCGAGCTGGAATCGCAAGGTGTCTGAGTTCGGTCCGGCCACCGGCTACCTGGCGTCGCTCAAGGATCGATTCTGGCTCTACGCCGGGTACCCACGGCCGCCGGGCTCCTTCAACGTCGCCTTCAAGGACTACTCCGTTCCGATCCACGACCTGCGCACGGCCGAGTCCACCAACGTGGTGCGGGCGTTTCAGCAGACGGAGTACCAGAACACTTCCTCGATCCTCGGCCAGAACGTCACATGGGGGGCCTTCATCCCCTGGTCGAGCCAGTGGAAGTGGGGCACGGGCTTCGACCGGCTGATGATGGCCGTCGACCCGACGACCGGCGAGTACTGGGGCTACAACGGCTCTGATCTGCCGCTCGGGGCCTTCGGCATCAACCAGTGCATCGATCGAGGACTCCCTCCCTTCATCCCCGACGGGCCGAACGCCCAGGCGGGGTTCAACGAGAACAACCCGAACCACAAGTGCTTCTACGGTGTGGCACGCAACACTACGACGGCGGGCACGAACGGCGACGCCTACACCTTCACCGACGGCACCACCCGGGTCGAGCGGGGAGCGGGCATCAATAAGTTCGTCGGCATCACCCGGGCCATCGAGGTCGATCAGGGTGTCATCCCCCACGCCCTGGAGTTCAGCATCTCCAGCACGATGTTCGGTCAGCCCTCGTGCTCGCCTGCCAAGGGCTTCAGTGACACACGGGCTCAGGGTGGCGGCTGTGGCTTCTACGTGGCCCCGGCCACCCGAGTCGAGTGGGCGCAGGACCCGACGAACAGGTGCGGTAACAGCACCGAGAACGGTCAGATCAACCCCCAGACCTACAACTCGCCGACGGTGCAGAACCGCCTCAAGACCGTGCCCGAGGGCCTGCGGCTGGCGATCAACATCACCGACCCGCAGATCGAGGACTGGCTCGACAGCAGGGGGTACACGGGGGCGAAGAGGCGCACGGCCAAGATCTTCGCCGTCGCCATGCGGGACTACGGCGCCATCGTCCTGGAAACCGGCTGCTCCGGCATCAACCTGGAGACCGACGGGATCCTGGATACCCGGACCGGTGGTTCCCGTGATCTCTGGGCGGCCAACGGCATCACCGACATCTCCGGCAACGGCAACCCGCACGGTGACCTGCTCACGGGACTCATCACCCAGGCGAACTTGTACGTTGTCAACCCGCCGCCGGGGTGATAGTGTGTCACACATGAGTGACACCACCAACATCGACCTGCCGCCCACCGAACTGCTCAGCGCCCTCGGGAATCGTCTCGCCGAGGCGTCCATCGACGCCGCCAGCTGGCAGGTTGCCCAGCAGCAGACCCAGGCTCGTGCTGCCGAGCAGATCGCCTCCCTCACCGAGGCGCTCCAGCAGCGAGACCAGAAGCTCCACGCCCTCACCAGGGTGGTCGAGGAGATGCTGGCCAACGCCGCCAAGAGCGAGGATCTGACCGTCACCACGAACTACCAGTTCCTCCGGTCGTTCGTGGAGAGCATCGGCCTCGCCGCCCAGATCCCGCAGCTGGAGGGCAAGGACGCTGTGCGGACCGAGCAGCAGGCCCCTGCCGGGAACACGGGCGCCGCCGACGCTGGCTTGGACGGCTGATAGGGGGTATCCTTCCTTCGTGGCCCAGAACTGGCAGACCCCGCAGTATCCCAACGGCACGTCGCCGATGGACGTGGCGCCGGTCATGCCGGGCTCGGTCGGCACCGCATGGGCACGTGACCCGCTCGACCTGGCTCGGGCCGCCATGGGCGCCCGAACCCCCGACGCTCAGTACCCCGACGGCTACATCGGCGACGTGAACAGCCGCCGGGAGCGTCTCTTCACCGAGGTGGGCTCCGGTCCTCGTGACCAGCGTGGCGTCCACAAGGGCGAGCGCCTGGCGCCGCAGGACTACTCGTGGCCCGTCGAGTTCGGGCCGATGTCAGCGCTCGTGAACCAGGCCGAGACTGGCCAGCGCTACGTCCCGGCGGGCTACCTGCCGGTGGACCCGGCGCACCAGGCCAGCCACTCGCAGGTCGATCGCTCGGCGCTCAGGAACCTCGCCCCTCGGTGGAGCACGGGCGGCCCCGGAATTGGAACCCCGGTGCAGCCGTCAGGTGTCGCTGTAGTGCAGTGAGTGCTGGTGCCTGATACCGATATGGGGTACGCTTCCGCCATGTGCGGATGCGAGGAGAGCAGCATGAGTGACACCGCAGCCACCTGGCTCGGCCGCCAGACCATCACCGAGACCCGGGGCTTCACCCCCGAGGGCCAGGCGTCCGGCGAGCAGCCGACCAACGCCAGCTCGTTCGTGCAGGCGCTCGGCGACCGTGCGGGCTCCGGCGACGCCCACCAGGGTGCGGCCACCATCGTGAGCCGTGCGGCGCTCGTCGCCCGCCCCCCGGGCTCTTGGACTCCGGGCAAGGTCGCTGACCGGATCCGCACCTTCTCCGAGGATGCGGGCACCGTGTCCAGCGGGGAGGCCAAGCCGGGGATGCCGGGTCGAGGGTTGTTCGGGCGCTGACATGGACGACCGCTCGATGCACCCCGGGCGGGTCGTCGGGCCTCGGCCTACCCCCAAGTACGAGGGTCCGAACCTGCTCCAGCCCACGCTCACCGTCATGGGCAAGACGGGCAACGTCCCCGACCTCAATTGGCTCAAGCTCAACGGCAAGCACGCCACGAAGGTGTCACTGGAGCCAGCCCCTCACGGTTCCGGCGCCGAGGCGGTGCTCCGAGTTGAGGGCAAGCACCCCCGCACAGGTAAGTTCGAGTTCCGGTCCGGGTTCCGGTCACGCACCGAGGCCCGCAACTTCGCCGACACCCAGCTCTCCCACGTCGGCAATCGAGAGAACCGCCTGAGGGACGGGGGCTACTAATGCTCAGCCAGCTCCAGTTCCCCGGCATGCCTGAGGCACAGTCTCGGGTCACGGGCGAGAAGTCCCGCCCCACCACGGCCCCCGTCGAGCCCCACGGCGATGATCCCAGCATCAAGGGCGCCTATGACGAGCGCACCGGGTACTTCGACAGCCACGGCGGGCAGTGGATCAGCCACGACGCCGCTGGCGCTGGTATCCGCCACATCACCCGGGGCGGCTACAACCCCGAGCGCCAGCACAAGGGTGACTGGGAGCAGGAGCCCACGCTGCGTGAGGTGCCCATCCAGAACGCCAACGGCCCCATCGTGTGGTCGCACCAGGAGGCGGTGTCCCGTAACCGCCTTGATCAGCTCGCCCGAGCCCCCCACACCGCCGGGATCGGGGAGGTGGCCACGGGCTCGGTCAACCCTCTCGGTGAGGTGACCCTGTACGACGGCAACCACCGCACGACTCGGGCGCTGCTCGACAACCAGATGTTCCAGCCGATGGCCACCCACCAGGCCGACATCCCGAGGCAGCGCTGATGGCCATCCGAGTAGACCGAGCCGCCGTCGGCGAGAAGATGCTCACCGAGCTGGCCGCCAGCACGGCGGGCGCTGCCGTGCAGTACCAGCCTGAGGTCCTGCGCCACCCAGACCGGCCGTTCCAGCCGCCCAACGCCAGCGTGTCGAAGGACGCTCTGACGTTGGCTCTGGTGCCTCGTGACGAGATCGAGGCCATCCGCCCGCAGTACCCGATCTGGGACTTCCCGCCCGAGGTGGTACACACTCCTCCGGCCACCGTGGCCGACGCCTTCACGATGCCCACGCAGACCGAGCCCCGTGGCGCCCAGCGCTACGAGGAGGCCCGCATCACCGGCCGTCTCCGGCCCGCCCCCGAGTTCGCTCGGTCGATCCTGACCAACGCCGGTCGTGGCCAGGGCCGCCCGGCGCACCGGCAGCAGGCCGACATGAGCGGGTCCGCCCGCAACACGCTCGGCCCCGTCTGAGATTTCCCCCCGCCAAGGCTTCCTGAGCGGGGCCTGTAGTACGACCATCAGAGAGGCTAGGGTGTACCCCATGCAGATCCGGAACCGTGACCTGAAGACCGAGCTGATCGAGGGCGCCACCGACGGCACCTTCATGAAGCCGGGCGGCGGCATGCGTGGTGGCGTGGTCGAGAGCCTCGCCCACGACGACAAGCTCCAGGGCGACCCGCCCTCCTACATGGAGCAGGTCGGCCGCCACCGCCCCGACCTCACCCACATCGGCTGACGGCCGACCACCTCAGAACACCACCTCATAGGGAGTATCACTGCCATGTCCGAAGTCAAGGTCTCCGACCCCCGCATCGTCTTGTGTGCTCACTGCATGCAGGTCGAGAAGATGATCGGCCCGCCCGACGTGGACTACATCGACGCCACCGTCGAGTGGGACCACGGCGACGGCGCCCGGGGCACGTACACCTTCACGAACCCCGAGACGGGCGCCGTGATGAAGGTGCCGGAGACCGACCCGGTGATGGAGGAGTTCGTGGGGCGGCACCAACACGGCCGTGACCCGAAGGACGTGATCGAGTCGATCCACGTGTGGACGACCGACATGGCTACGTTCGTGAAGATGGACGTGATGCAGGTCGTCAAGGAGGGCCTCCAGAAGCAGCAGAACATGGTGGTGGAGGAGACCAACGGCCTCAAGGAGGACGCTCTCAAGTGCTACAACGCCCATGGCAACCCGGACCTCAAGAAGGGGTGCCGGGACTTCCGTGACGACAGCAAGCGCATCGGCACCAGCAAGCTCCCCAAGGAGCAGCAGGTCCACCTCTGCCTGTTCTGCCCCTACGCCCAGACCTACATCGCCCAGGAGCTGCGCTGGAAGGTCGGTGCATACGGCAACCCGGTCCGGCGCCGCAAGAAGACCGTGGACACCGCCGTCAGCATCGGCCCCCGTGCAGCTGCCGCCCTCGGTGTCGGCGGCAACCGGCGCAAGCGCCGCAAGCGCCGCTAGAAGGAGACACACATGCCCCCCTGGACCCCACCGGCAGCGCTGCGCACCGATGTCACGTCGGAGACCCTTTCGGATCCGGCGCACCCCAACCTGCACAACGCCACGTCCACGGCGATCAACACGATCATCAGCATGCTCGGGTCCGACCCGACGCAGGGCCAGGCCACCCTCACGGCCTTCCTGGCGGGCTTGGCCACTGCCTCGTTCACCCCGGCCGTCCCCGGCAACTGGAGCCCCGCTCCGTCTACCATCGCCGGGGCCATCAACCAGCTGGCGGCCCGCCTGAAGACCCTGGAGACCACCGTCGCCGGGCTTGGAGCCGCCGGGAACACCATCCTCACCACCTCGGGCGCCCCCAGCTCGGGTTCGGGCTCCAACGGCGACTACGCCTACGACCCGGCCACGTTCACGATGTACGGCCCGAAGACGGCGGGCTCGTGGCCCGCTGGCGTGGTGCTGAAGGGCGCCGACGGCGTGGGCCTCATCCGCCTGTCCGGCTTCGCCACGCCGGTCCCGGCCGGTACCCCTGCGGGAACGATCGTCGTCCGGGTGCCCTGATGGCGAAGCTCCTGGAGGTCCGGGGCATCGGCCAGTCCGGCATCCCCGTCAACGTGGCGCCTGGTCAGCAGGCCCACAACGACATCGGCTGGCCCTACAGCGTCCGGACCATCCCCGAGCCCGTCACCGCCGGTACCACCGGCCCGCTGCTGTTGGGCGGCATCGTGCTCACCGCCGACGGCTCGGCCACGGTGTGCAACTTCGAGGGCCAGCCGATCGTCGGCAACGAGAACAGCCTCGCCTTCCGCATGAACGCCGACGGCTTCACCGACCATGCGCCGATGAGCACGTACTCCATCTCGTTCATGTACCAGATCGGCGGCGTGATGCAGCTGCCCGACATCCGGCGGTTCTTCACCGTCATGGAGGGCACCACGATCCGCTGGGGCATCGCCCTCACCGGCAAGCCCATCAGTATCTTCGAGTCCGACACCGTGGCTCACCGCATCATCCTCGTGGAAGGCGCCAACACCGAGCGGGCTCGCAGCAACGTGGACTTCGGCCGCCTCTACGAGAACACGTGGTACCGCTTCGAGATCGAGGTGAAGCCGACGGCGCCGAAGATCACAGTGAGGGTGTACTCCTGGAACAACACCACCAAGGTCTGGACGAATCAGTCGGCCGTGCTCGGCCTGAGCTACAGCCCCGCCAGCGTGGCAGGCAACCGGCTGCGGTTCGGCATCCCTTCCGACGCCGTGTCGTCCTTCAACAGCACGATCCCGTGGAAGCTCGCCGACGTGCAGGCGTGGGACACCTCCAACGCCGACGGCAACTTCCCGGCCTATCAGGTGACCCAGACACCGATCGCCGTGAACAGCTGGAACGGCACGACCGAGACGACCGGCGCCACCATGACGCTGTGGAACGGGGCCGCCGAGCAGAACATCACGGCCCCCCTCAATTGGGAGTACGGCCAGCGGTTCCGGCCCAACGAGATCTACTACGAGTATGTCACTGACCCGGGCAATACGCTCTACGGGTCCGACGACGACACCCAGCGCTACCTCGTGCTCAGGCCCCCTGGCACACCGCCGCCGGGAGGCTGGCCATACGGGATATGGGTCACCACGAACTACTTCACGTCGGGTGACTACCTCGGTGCGCTCCAGTACCACGGCGACATGCTGCGCCACCTCCTCCAGATGGGCGTAGCCGTGGTCTCGACCGGCGTGCGCTTGGCCACTATCGATGGGTCCGGCTGGAGCTTCCCCCAGCCGATCCTGGACGCCAAGCTGGCGGCCCGGCACCTCCAGGCCAACCGCACCGACCTGAACCACAGCAAGCGCATCGCCATGGGTCACAGCTCGGGCGGCTACATCTCGCTGTCGGCCCAGATGAGCCGGAACCTGACGGACAACGGCAACGGTGTCGATATGACACTCAACGGCAACGGCTACGGTGGCGGTGCGGGCTCGGACCCCGATTACATCGGCTCCCTGACCTTCAGCCCGGCCATCGACATCCCCACGACCTGGGCCAACGACCCGACGTTCCCCCACCTCGCTGGCTACGGCGGCGCCCGGCTGGCGCTGACGGCCTTCCTCGGCCAGTCCATGGACGCCAACCCCCCGGACATGGATGGCGTCAGCCCGCACGAGTGGATCCCGCTCAACCTGGCCAACCAGCGCCCGGCGTTCGTCCACGGCAGCACCGGGGACACCGTGGTGCCCAAGCACAACGGCATCACGCTGAGGGACACCCTCATCGCCAACGGCATCACCAACGCCGTCTTCGAGGACATCGGGCTCACCACCCACCCCGAGGTCACGGCGCAGTTCACCTCTCGGTGGAAGCCCTGGCTGAAGGCACTGATCTCGTGATCGTGGGCTTGGAACTGCGGCGAGCGGGTACAGGCTCCGCATGGACATCCTCATCATCGCCCTGGTTGTGCTCGCCATCGTCGCCCTGCTCGTGTGGATCGTCGGGGGTCCCCGCCGTAGGCTGTAGCCCATGCTGATCGGGCTGAGCATCGACGGAGTGCTGGCTGCGGGCATCCCGCCCACCTCCTCGGCCAACCTGCTCGGCCTCTCGCTGTACCGCTCCCACGACCCCAACACGTCGTGGGCCTTCTTCACCACGTCCCGAGCCCCCCGGGCCGCCATCGAGCGGTGGCTGCTCCAGGAGGGCTTCTCGACGTGGGTGTCCATCAGCACCATGGAGGACGAGGTTGAGCAGGACCCGGTGGCGTGGAAGATTCGAGCGATCACGAGGATGCAGGCCGCCAACCACAAGATGGCGATGTACTACGACGCTGATCCCTCGGCGGTACGGGCGGTCTCGTCGATAGGCGTCCCCTCGATGCTGGTGGTACCGCCGGACGTGCTGCCACGGTATGCTGCCACGTACAAGCCCTGGGACGAGCTGGTAGCCCATATCAGCCAGCAACAGGAGCATGCCGCAGAGCAGCAGCGCAGGAGGCTCCGAGATGGATGACCGGGACGAACTTCAGGAGGAAGACAGCCTCCGGCAGATCGGCCGCAGCCAGCTGCGCCAGGACCTCTCCGGCATCGTCCACAAGGGCATCAACGAGGCGGGCAACAGTGCCCCGCACTCGGCGGCGCTCACGAGCCCGTACTACGACCGCTTCAGCGGCGCCCGCATGTATGAGCATACCCGCACCGGCCCGCTCCGGGAGGGCATCCACCAGCTGACCGGCGGCACCGCTCGCCCGGTTGTCGCCACCCCGACGGCGCCCTCCGGCGGCCCCGACCCGCAGTGGATCCGCACCCGGCCCCGCTCGACGCCGCAGGCGCAGACCAGCGCCCAGACGATGCTCTGGGCCGCCGGGATCGGGCTCACAGAAATCGGCCCCGGCCACACCCCGGGAGGACCCGGCGTAGTGCCTCCGGGGCCTCGCCCGATGGCGCCGATCTCCGGCAACGGCGTGCCCATGCTCGCCCTGCCCCCGGGACCGCCCGCCACCCCGGCGCAGAAGGCCCGCAAGATGACTCGGGCCGACCGGGCCAACCCCGGCAAGCAGGCCATGACCCGTGCCCTCTCCGGCGC
>CAYVDN010000003.1:51220-53214 GCA_964450685.1 uncultured Microthrixaceae bacterium | reverse complement strand
TGAGCACGATCCCCTCCACGGACGCCAACAAGGACTGAGCCGCCGTGCCTGACATCTGGCTGTCCGGCGGCGAGAACCCAGCCTTCCACGCCCTCTTCACGGTCGAGGCGGTGGCCAAGGTCGCCGTCAACGTCTCCAGCCTGCTCCGCAACTACCGGGGTTCCTTCAGCGGGCTCGATCTCGATCCCGGCGTCGCCCTGGAGTGGCTGGCTTGGACCGACACGCCCGACACCACGACTTTGGACGACCTACTGGAGGTCACGCAGATCATCGGCGAGCAGGCCACCTGGGCCTGCGGGCCGGAGGCGTGGGACTCCCACCCGGGGTATCTCCCTCTCTGGGACGGGCTCTCCCCGATCCCCGTCCGTGCGCTCCCGCACGGCATCGTGGCGTCCGAGCGGGTGTTCCGTGTCGAGCCCGAGCGCACCCGCCTGCTGGCGGGCAAGAAGCACTCCTCCACCTTCGGCGTGATCACCGGCAAGAGCGCTCCGCTCGACGGGTTCGACATCGTGGTGAACACCTCGTGGTGGAACGTGGCGGCCATGGGCGAGCTTCAGGTGTGGGACTCACGGGCCGAGAAGCTCTGGCGCCACAACGTCCGGGACCGGGACATGAAGGCCGTCGAGCACGAGGCTGCCATCAAGGAATTGGGCGTGTCTCATGGAGACATTCTTGCCGCTGATCGGGAAGCTCTATTGACCCTTTCCGTGCGCTCCTGGTTGGCGCTTTCCGACCACCTCTCGGCCAAGGCGGCCAGGTTCGCAGCACCCAAGCAGCAGTCTGTAGCAACTACCTCGCCTGTCGCCATGCCGCTGGTTCCCGGAATCCCCAACCAACATCTTGCTACGACGGCCCCTGCGGTGCGTCAGATGCTTCCAACACTTGTTGCTACGCAGAAGGACCTGAAGAACGCCTCCGGGCAGGTCGTGGGCCAGCAGACGGTGCTCACCAGTTCTTCGTACTCCCTCCGTCAGTGCGACAACTGCAACCTGGCTGTGGCGTGCCCGGCGTACACCCCGGGGTCGCAGTGCAACTACTCCATGCCGGTCGAGCTGAAGACCAAGGAGCAGCGGGAGGGCATGCAGACGGCCATCATCGAGATGCAGACACAGCGTGTCCTTCAGGCCCGCCACGCCGAGGAGATCCTGGGCCAGGGCTTGGATCCGCAGGCTGGCAAGGAGATGACCCGCCTGTTCGACCTGATCAACCGGGTGAACCGGGACGACCCCAACGGGGCGTTCAAGATCCTCGTGCAGGGCTCCGGCGCTGCCGGTGCGTCGGCCGCTCAGAGCGGCGGTATCCTCTCCCAGCTGTTCGGTGGGGCGGCCGGTGCCAACGCCCGCCAGCAGGTCCCCACGGCCCCTCCGACCCCCGAACTGGACATCGTGGACGGCCAGGTGGTCGAGGATGGCAGTAGCAACTAATCAGCCCTCGGCGGTCGGAATCAGGGGTGTTTACGCTCATTCTGGGGCGCACACCTTCTTCGCTCAGATCCGCCGGGGCGGGAAATTGCACTATCTCGGCACCAGGGATACTCCCGAAGAGGCGGCCGAGTTGTACGAACAAGCACGCCGGTACTTCGACGGGGAATAGCAAAGAGCCCCGGTCCGAAGACCGAGGCTCCGTGCTCCACGGCGGATCCCACAGCGCCGTCTGCCATCTGGGGACCCCTTACCGACGACTCGGCCGTGATACCCCCTACCGGCTACTGGCCGAGCAGGCCACCGAAGGGGTTCTGCGGGACCGGCGCCGGGTGCGGCAGCGGCGGGGTGGGCTGCGGTGCCGGGACGGGCGGCATCGGGGCCTGGAACGGACCGGCCGGAGCGGGGGGCGCCGGAGCGGGCTGCGGGGCGGGCACCGACTCGGCGCTGGCCAGCTGCTCGTCGTAGGTCTGCTCCTCGATGGGCTTGGGCTCCTCGACCACCTCGGCGGCCACCAGCTCGGCATCGGTGGGATCCTCCACCTCGGGCTCGGGCGTGGTGCCCTCGTCCTCG
>CAYVDN010000003.1:44540-51120 GCA_964450685.1 uncultured Microthrixaceae bacterium | reverse complement strand
CTCGTCCTCGAAGGCGGCCTCCGACACGGGGTCGGGGGCGGGCGCCTGCGGGATGGAGATGCCCGTGTCCTCGCTCACGAGGGGCTCGGGAGCGGGCTCGGCCGCCGACGGCGCCACCGGGATGGCGACACCCTCGACCACGACCGTCTCCTGCTCGGTCGGAGCCGGGACGGGGAGCGGGGGCAGCGGCGCCGGGATCGGGTCGGAGTGGGCGTAGCCCGCATCGTCGTCGGAGTGCTCGGCGACCGGCACCGGGACGGCCACCTCGTCGGTGGTCGGCAGCGGGGGCAGCTCCGGCACGACCGGGCTTGGAGCCTCGGGCTCGCCCACGGTCACCGGGCCGACATCGACCGTGTGGCCGTCGTGCTCGGCCGCCTCGACGGCCTCCACGAACTGCTCGACCGCCGTCTCCACGGCTTCCTCGATGGCGTCCTGGAGCTTCTGCTCGGGCGCCTTCTCGGGCCGGGGCGTCGCCTGGACGTTGAGGTAGGCGTACTCGGGGCCGTGCTGGATGTGGACCGCCACCTTGCGGGCCGACGCCCGGGTGCGGATCTGGCGCTCGATCACGAGCGGGTGGTTCTCGAAGTCCACGCCCGGCGTCAGGCGCCAGATCTGGCCGTCGAACCACTGGTCCCAGGGGTACTTCCGCTGCCGGTCGTGCTCGACGGGCACCTCCGGGTCGAATGCGGTGATCACTTCAGCCATGATGGGCTCCTTCAGGTTGGTGTATCTCCCTGAGCATAGCCCTATGGCTCAGTGTGTCACAACACCTGCTCGATGTACTGCCCGATGGCGGCGGGGATCTGCACCAGCGAGGTGATACCCACGGCCCGGGGGCAGTTCTGGTTCTGCACCAGGCTGCGGGCGTAGGAGTCGGCCGTCGCCTGGTCGGCGTCGAACCCCATGCCGATGAGGTGGGTGTTCTCGGTCACGTAGTCGTTGAAGTCGATGGCGCCGAACTGACCGTCGGTCATGAACAGCACGAGCCGGTGCCCGGCCTCCACGGGGGTGTCACGCATCCACTCCAGCGCCTGGCGGGGGTTGGTGCCGCCAAGGCAGTCCGGCACCACCGGCCAGATGCGGCCCGTGGACTGGATGAGCGCCGAGGTGCTGCCGAAGACCCAGCCCCGGTAGGTGACGTTGAGGTAGTCACACGCCATCCCGGCGGCGTACATGGCCTGGCCGAGGGCTTGGAGGTAGTCCATCATCGACCCGCTCACGTCGCAGATCAGGTCCACCTCCAGGTCCAGACCCGGGTCCTCGTCGCCCTCCCAGCGACGGTAGAAGTCGTGCTGGCCCGGCTGGCGGGCGATGTAGGCACGCACGTCGAGCACGCCGCTGGTGGTCTGCGGGACCCAGCACGGCGCCGTGTCGGCCAGGAAGGGCTCGAAGGACGCCATCAGGTCGGCCACGATCGACTCGGCCTCCTGCTGCACCTCGGGCTCCATGATCTCGCCGTCGAAGCTCTCGGTCACGTCGCTGACGCCGGTCGTGTCGGCGAGGGCGTGGGCCGTCTCATCGAGCCCCTGGCGGTACCAGTTCAGCTGGTGGTTGGCGGCGATGGCGCTGTCGAAGGCGTCACGCAGCATGTCCTGCTGCTTGGAGGGGTCGTAGGGAGTCACTGACACGTCGTCGCCCCAGCCCTTGCCAGCGTCGCCGTCGCCGTCGCCGGGCTCGCTGCCGTCCTCGTCGCCCTCGGTGGGCTTGGACAGACCACGGCCGGGCAGCTCCAGGGGGTCGCCGCCGTCCTCCTCGGAGTCGCTGTCGTCGGTGATGCCGGAGCCCATGGCCAGGCCCTGGATCAGCTCCCGGAGGGTGTCATCGTCCAGCACATCGAGCAGCTGCTCGATGTGCTGGTCGAAGTCGATGGTGTGGTTCAGGTTGAGGGCTTGGAGCCGGTCGATGGCCGCCCACATGGCCAGGGCGTCCTCGGCCTCGATGTAGGACCGCACGATGTCCTTGATCTCGTCGGCGACGGCCTCGGCGTCGGCCAGCTCGTAGCCACCGGCCACCAGGCGCTGGAGCAGGTCACGCCGGGCCAGCTTGCGCACGTCGGCAGGCAGGTACAGGCGGCCGACCAGGAGGGCGTAGGTCTTCATGGCGCCCGTGACACCCAGCTCGTCCTGGTCGAACATCTGCCGGGACACCTCGATGATGTGGTTCTTGACCGTCTGGGTCAGGTACATCCCGATGATGGGGGAGTCACCGACCACGGCCAGCTCCATGCGCTGGTCCTCCAGCAGGTTCCAGCACTTCTGGTGCGACGGGTCGATGGTGTCACTCGGGGCGGGCAGGCGGCTGGCCTTGAGGTCGTCACGGACGATCTTCAGCAGGTTGGCGTAGGGCACGCTGAAGCGGATGTGGCCGCACTCGTGGTGGATGATGCCCAGCAGGTCCTCGGACACCTCCCGCATGGTGACCGTCTCGCCGAGGCGGTTCTGGCCCACGAACGTGCCGTGCAGCGCCGAGAACACAGGCAGGCCGGTCTCGGGGTAGCTCACGTGGATCGACTTCCAGTCGGTGTAGGCCGAGAACGAGAAGCCGGTGCGGGCCACCACCGGTACCCGGACGCCCCAGGTCTGCATGACGGCCTTGGCCTGCGACACCACGCCCGACATGAAGGCGTTGCGGGTGCGGCGGTGCTCGGCGGCGATGCGCTCGGCCTCGGACTGCTCGACCGGCGTGGCGCCGTCCCAGCCGCCGAGGCTGCGGACCGTGAACAGTTCCCGCTCCCGACGGCGGCGCTGCTCGGCCTCCTGCTGGGCGGCGAGTCGTTCCAGGGCGTTCAGTGTCTTGCGGGAGATGCGGGCCTTGGCGATGTCGGGGCGTTCCGTGGTGGTCATGGGAGAATCGTAGCAAGAAACTGGATCTGTTGTCAATTACACATCTCAGTAGGGATATGACTTGACATGGCAACAGTGATACCCCATACTGGTGCCACACCACAGCCGATCAAGGAGTCACTCATGGCCGCAGCCGCAACCCTCATCCCTGGAGCCCGCTACCCCGTCCGTGCGGGGGAGTTCGAGGGCCAGCTGGTCGAGATCGTCAGCAACGTCACCGAGCCCGACGACTCCCCGCTGCGTCGCCGCATCCCGGTGCGCATCGTCCGCAACGGTGTCGCCGAGGAGCAGGTCTACATCCTGCCACGCCTCATCCACGACGGGAACCTCACGCCCAAGAAGATGGCCGAGCAGGCCGCCGCCGCCATGGCGAACGCCGCTCCGGGCCAGGCCCCCGTCATCGTCCCCATCCCCACCAACCACCAGGAGAACCACCAGGAGAACCACACCGTGCCCACCGCCACCGCCGCCCCCGCCAGCACCTCGGCGCCCGTCCTGCCCCCGCTGCCCACCGTCGTCCACACGGAGGTGACCGTGGCGCCGACGCTGGTGGCCAACAACCCGATCACCGACATCATGGACCCCCGGCTGGACGCCTACCGTCCGGACCGCTCGGTGGTCGAGCGCTACATCCACCGCACGTTCCCCGGCGGCAAGCTCGACTCCGACGTGCTCCTGGGCTACTGGAAGAAGCGTCAGAACGTCCTGTTCGTGGGGGACACCCAGGCGGGCAAGTCGATGTTCATCCAGGTGCTGGCGTGCCTCGTGGCCGACCTGGAGGGCTACCCCAAGCCGCTCCCGATCTTCACCCTGTCGGGCTCCTCCGGCGTGACCGACTTCGACATGTTCGGCCAGATCACGAGCTACGCCGATCCGACGACCCACGCCGAGCGCCTGGTGCAGCTGGATGGCGTGGTGGAGATCGCCGCCACCGTCGGCGGCATCCTGGAGCTGGACGAGGTGGCCATGCTTCCCGAGCGTGTCACCTCCTCGCTCCACCCGCTGTGCGACGACCGGCGCCAGTTCGTCAACCGGGGCAAGGCCGTCCAGGTCGAGGGCGACGGCTTCATGCCGAAGATCACCAAGGCCAGCCCGAACCTGTGGATCCTCGGCGCCTACAACGACGGCTACCGGGGCTCCGGCCAGCTTCAGGAGGCGTTCCTCAACCGCTTCAAGCACATCCAGTGGGGCTACGAGGAGGCCATCGAGAAGCAGCTGGTGGCCAGCCCCGTCATCCGCCGGATGGGTGTCACCCTCCGGGCGGCGTACGAGACCAAGGCCATCAGCACGCCCATCGGCACCAAGGCGCTGGAGGGCTTCACGGCCACGTTCTTCGAGCACGGCCCCGAGTACGCACTCTGGGAGTTCCTGGGGATGTTCCCGGGGAAGGACCGGGCACGGGCCGAGGCCATCCTGGAGCAGAACACGCTGGTCAAGTACCTCGCCGACGAGTGGGAGCAGCGCAACGAGGACGCCCCCGACCTGACCGGCGTCGCCGCCGATCCGTTCGACTGATCAGCGGCCAGCGGCTCGCCACCGGGGTCGGACATCCGGCCCCGGTGTCGGGCGGCACACGGCCACGTGCGTGGTCCCCCGGATGAGGTGCGCCTGCGCCGGGCCGTTGGGGTCGCAGATCGACCCGCCACGCACCTCACGCACCGCCTTCTCGGCGTCGGCGTCCTTGTCCTCACGCTTCTTCGACATGATCGGATGATACCCCCTATGGCCGACCTGTGGCACCCCCTCAAACCCGACATCAGCTGGCTGACCGACACCCTGGCCACGGGCGGTGATCTCCAGGCCGACCACCGCCAGGCCGCCCAGCAGTGCGCCGGGCTCCTCCAGCAGCGTGTCACCCACATCATCGACCTGCGGGCCGAGTACGACGACACCCAGCGCTACCGGCGCTTCCTCGGCCCCGGCGTCAGTCTCTTCCACCTCGGCGTGGACGACCCCCACGGCGGCACCGAGCACCCCGACAGCTGGTGGGAGGGGATCTACGCCACCGCCCAGGAGGCGCTGAGCGTGCCCGGCGCCAAGCTGTTCGTCCACTGTCACGTCGGCATGAACCGAGGCCCCTCGGCCGCCTTCATGCTGCTGTGCTCGCCGCTCTTCAGCCTGGCACCAGTAGATGCCTTCCAGCTGATCCGGCGCCAGCGGCCCATCGCCTACATGGCCTACGCCGAACAGGCCATCGGGTGGTTGTCACGGCAGTCCTGGTCATCGGTGGACAAGAGTGACATACTCAAGCTGGTGGAGATGCGCACGACGCCCGCCTACAAGTGGACCGACGCCCTCACCGCCGAAGTCAACAACCGCAGCAACAGGAAGGTCCCCCGATGACCCAGACCGTGCAGTCCGCCGCCGTGCAGACCGCCCTCAACGTGATGCAGGCCCGGCCGCTGGCCCGTCGTGCCGTGCGCAACGGCATGCCCGCCAGGGAGGCCGCCTGGCACGCCGCCATGGGCGTGATGCTCTTCAACGCCGTCGGCGTGGTGGTCATCTGGTACCTGCTCACGGGCGCCCCGATCCTCTGGCTGCTCGTGGCCGGTCTCGGCGACGGCCCGGTGCTGTTCGTGGCCCGGGGCATCGTGGCCGCTACCGACCTGGCCCTGGTGGCCACCATCGTCGTGGGCTCGTGCCTCTGGGCGCTGAACGACCCCGCCAAGCTCACCGGCTGGCGCCGGGCGCTGTCCCGGCCGATGCTGCTCCTGGGGCTGATGGTGGCCTACCTGCCGGTGCAGGTCGCCCTGCTCCTCCTCGCCAAGGTGCTGGTCGGCTGATGGCGCTCGACAAGGGGCGCCTGGACGCCGACAAGCTCTTCGCCGCCAAGGAGCGGCTCAACAGCATCGTGGCCGCCGCCCGCATGATCTACGAGGCGTGGACGGTTCCGGGACCGAGCCCCGCCTACCACCGCCAGCAGAAGGACCGGCTGCGCCGGGAGTGGCCACGGCTGTACCAGGCCCTGGAAGCTCTCGTCGTGGCGTTCCGGCCCGGGAAGGGTGGCTGATATGGGTATGACACTCAACGTCGCCACCGAGTTCGAGGAGCTGAACGCCGCCGACCAGCGGGCCGTCATGCGCCGCCTGGGCATCGCCGACAAGTTCCCCCCGGCGGCGCCGAGCATCCTCACCCGCAAGGTGGCCCGGTACATCGTGGCCAACAAGCTCGCCGACGACTTCTTCGCCACCATCGACGCCATGAGGGACGAGCGATGAGCGATGAGCTGGAGATCCTGCAAGGGAACCTCACCGACGAGGAGTTCTATGCCCTCGTGGACCGCACCGAGCACGTCCACCATCCCGGGCGGATGACCGAGATCGTCCACACGCACGCCTGGGCCAGCGAGCCCCACACGCACAGCCTGCGGGCCATCTGCCGCCGCCCCGAGTGCGAGGGCTGCACCACCCACAACATCCACCCGGCCCCCGAGGAGTGGTCACGGCATGGCCATCAGCCGCCCCCCGGCGCCTGAGCTGGTCGCCGTCGCCGCCCTGCGCAAGGGCGACCGCTTCGTGTCGCCGAACACCGGGCTGACCCTGGAGGTCATCTGGGTCCATCACGCCCCCGAGGGGGAGGTGTTCCTGGAGGTGCGCTCCCCGACCGGCATCGCTTCAGTGTCAGGGGTCTCCTCTATCATGGTTCGTAGAGTGACACACACCCACCGAGGAGTGTGATACACTCTTCAAGGCAAGCAACAACCCACTAGGTCAGGAGACCAACAACATGCACACCGC
>CAYVDN010000003.1:0-44440 GCA_964450685.1 uncultured Microthrixaceae bacterium | reverse complement strand
TCTTCAAGGCAAGCAACAACCCACTAGGTCAGGAGACCAACAACATGCACACCGCCAACATGCACACCGCACCCACCCCCAACCGCATCGCCCAGAAGCTCACGATCCAGTTCGGCTCGACCGACATCGCCGTGGCGCTCTACACGGGTGCGGAGGAGACCAAGCCCAAGGCGACCCAGACCACGGGCGTGAAGGCCCCGGCCCCCGTCGGCGTCCGGCCGAAGAACAAGGCCACGAACCGCTCGGTGCCCAAGGAGGCGGTCTACGAGACCGTCGAGGCCACCGACGGGACCAAGGTCAAGTTCAGCGCCGAGGAGCGCAAGGCCGCCCAGCTGGTGGACGGGCCGTACCCGGTCGAGGCCATCATCCCGGCCCACGACCTCGGTCACATCTACTTCCCCACGGCGGTCTACCAGATCCGTGCGAACACCGACGTGAAGGTCGGCGGCGAGGCCAACGCCCGCAAGCTCGCCCTCCTGTTCTCGGTGCTCGGCGACGGCTACGCCCTCGTGCAGGCCCCGCTGAAGACCGGCCAGGCGCCCGTGGTGCTCCTCGTGAACGCCGACGGCTACGCCCTCGTGTGCCACTTCAGCAACGCCGTCCGGCAGCAGCTGGCGCTCGACACCGAGCACGAGTTCTCGGCCGCCGAGGTGGCCCGTGCGGCCAAGGTCGCCGACAAGCTGCGGGGCACCATCGTGCCGACCCACGACCAGGGCGCCGACCGCATCCAGGCGGCCATCGACGCCAAGGCCGTGGCGGGCACCGACGTGGTGAAGAACACGGTCCCGGTGACGGTGTGAGCACCGCCCTGGACTCGTTCCACGCCCGCTTCCTGGTGACGGTCTGCGGACCGCTGCTGGTCATCGGGCTCGTGATCGTGGGGGTGGTGGCCATGTTCGGGCCGCCGTCCCCCGATGCGGGAGACGCCCCGATCCTGTACACCGTGCAGTCGGGTGACACCCTCAAGTCGGTGGCCACGTGCCTCGGCCAGGACGTGGACTGGAGGGCGCTCGTGACGACCATCGAGCGGGCGAACCCTGCGGTCGAGGGGGTCGGTCTCCGTGCGGACGAGGTGATCTACATCCCCGCCGAGATCACGGGTGGCAACCTCTGCTGCCGACTGGACCCCGAGGTGGATTGCCCCACCTAGCTCAAGTTCCCGCCGGACGTGCCGATGAAAGGTGTATGACACACCCCACCGAGAACCATGGACACACCCAGCGAGACGCCGACGCCCTCCGGGCCGCAGGCGTGGACCCCGCATCGACACAGCCCCGGGAGCACCGGGTGCGGTGTTGGTGCGGGGTCCTCACGTTGCACCAGTCGGCAACGTGCGACGAGCACTACGAGCTGCCGTTCCGTGCCCGATAGCCATATCAACACATTGACTTGTGTACAGAACAGATCTCCTGTACGATGGTGTCACATCACAACCCGCCCAGGAGGCACACCATGGACGTTCTCATCCTCACCACCGACGAGGCCGACGACATTCGTCGGGCGATCGCCGCCCGCCAGGTCGGCACCGTCGAGTGGGCCAAGGCCCAGCTCGCTGAGTACGAGGGCTTCTACGGCGCAGCTGACCGCAACGACGCCATCGACTGGATCGCTGACAGCTACTTCGCTGCCGTCTGCGACATCACCTACGACGTGGCTGCGGTCGAGGCCGAGAAGCTCGTCAGCGCCATCTTCGACGGGCGGGAGGGCTGAACCATGGCATCGCCCAAGCAGCAGACCTACATCAAGGCCCTCGTGGAGGACCTGAAGGCCGAGGAGCCAAACATCCCCAACGCCGTGCTGACCAAGATCGAACAGGTCATCGCCGCCATCCACCCCGACCTCGTGGCCGTCCTGGCCGACGCCGACGCCATCACCAACCGCCGGGCCAGCGCCATCATCGACCAGCTGCTGGTGGCCAAGGGGCTCATCCCGCAGGCCACGCTCACCGACGCCCAGGCCGCCGCCCTGGAGTGGGTCAAGGCTCCCGAGCAGCACCGTGACGGCTTCCTCCAGTCCCTCCTGGCCACCTGGGAGCGGAAGAAGGAGCTGACCGAGAAGCAGTGGGCGTGTCTCCTCCGTGCGCACGCCACCAACGGCGCCGTGAAGTCGATCCCGCTCGACATGGCCACCCTGCTGAACGGCATCCCCGACGGGTGGTACGCCATCGAGTCCCGCACCGGCAACAACGACCTGGACTTCTTCCTGGTCACCACCAACGCCGGGCGCATGAACCCCGCCAACAAGGGCAAGCGCTGGGTCAAGCGCTTCGTCGGCGGCGACCAGAAGACCATCGACATGCGCACCTCCGAGCGCATCGCCGTGGCCCAGGAGCTGGCGCTGCTGACCCACGAGCAGTGCCTGGCCGCCCAGCTGCTGTTCGGCCAGGAGGTGGGCTCCTGCGGGCGCTGCGGCAAGTCCCTGACCGACGAGCAGTCCCGCAACACCGGCTTCGGCCCCGAGTGCCGCAAGCACGTGCCGTCGGAGCTGCTGGAGAACCTGCCCACGCCGGAGCTGGTAGGCGCCTGACACACTGCCTGATAGCCATATCAACAAGTTGACCCATAGTGTTGACATGTTGATATGGCTTCAGGCATACTAGTGTCACACCACAACCACCACGCCAGGAGCTACCCACCACCATGAGCATCTTCGCCACCATCCTCCAGGAAGCCGCCGCAGCCGCCGCTGGCGAGGCCATCGAGCAGACCGCCGTCGAGGGCTTCGCCGCTCGCTCGGCGCTCACCGAGCCCACCGACGGCTTCACGCTCCCGCTCCCGGCCGATGGCTACGACTACTACGGGTACCAGGCCGCCGCCGTCCAGACCATCATCGAGTTCCGCCGGGCCATCGTGGGCTACGCCCCCGGGATGGGCAAGACCCGCATCGCCATCGCCTCGGTCCGCCACCACGTGCGTGAGGAGGGCGGCCGGGCCATCGTCATCTGCCCGCCCAGCCTCCGGCTCGACCCCTGGGAGCGTGAGTTCCAGGGCCAGTTCCCCGACCTGCGCATCGCCTCGGTCAAGGGCACCAAGGCCCGCAACGTCGAGGACAAGTACGGCAACGTCACCATCACCGACGTGGCGCCGATCGCCGACGCCGACGTGCTCCTCGTGCCGGACTCCGTGGTGCTCAGCAAGCGGGCGCTCGACATCATCGAGTGGGGTCCGACGGCCCTCGTGGTGGACGAGGTGCAGCGGTTCAAGTCGCCCCGTGCGGGCCGTACCCGGGCGCTCCACCGCATCGCCGACACGATCACCGACGGTTCCCCGGTCAAGTACGTGCCGGTCGATCCCACGGCCGCCCCGAGCCTCACGGCGCTGCTGGACGAGCGTCCGCTCCAGGGTCCGACCAAGAGCGGCATGGTCATCCCCCTCTCCGGCACGCTGTCCAAGAACAGCCCCGACGACGTGTGGTCTCCGGTGCGTGCCCTGGGCAAGCGCCACGCCATCAACCTCTCCGGCGGCGAGTCGTTCCAGGTGTTCCAGCAGAAGTGGTGCCTCACCGAGACGGTGCGGGCTCGTGAGACCGACCGCTACGGCGTCACCCGCTCCGGCAACATCCAGAAGACCACGGGTCTCCGGGACGACGACCTGCACACGGCCCTCCGGGCGTGCGCCTACATCCGGGTCGAGCGCAACGACGTGCTCAACATGCCGGAGAAGATGTGGATCGACCGCTCGCTGGAGCTGAGCGAGGCCGAGATCAAGACGTACCGCAAGATGGAGGCGGACTTCCTCAAGTGGGTGCGGGAACAGATGGGCGAGGCAGCATACGAGCGGGCCGAGCGGGCCGAGGCTCTGGTGAAGCTCATGAAGCTGTGGGAGACCGCCGGGGTGGCTAAGGCCAAGGCTGTCGCCGAGTACGTGTATTCCCTCGTGGAGCAGGGCGAGAAGGTCGTCGTGATGGGTTGGCACAAGCTCACCATCGCCATCCTCCAGGCCGAGCTGGACAAGCTGAAGCTGCGCCACGTTTCGGTCGTCGGCGGCATGTCGGCTAAGCAGAAGCTGGACGCCCAGGACCAGTTCCGTGACACCTCCCGCTACGGCGCCGACGTGCTGATCGGCAACATCACCGCAGCGGGCACCGGGCTCAACCTGGAGGTGGCGTGCCACCTCGTGTTCGCTCAGACCTGCTGGTCTCCCGGCGACGTGGTGCAGACCTCGGACCGGATCTACCGGGTGACCCAGCAGAACGACTGCGTGGTCCACGTGCTGAACGCTGCCGAGACGGTCGACGAGCACGTCTGGGGCGTGCTCAAGGACAAGGCCCGGGTGGTGGACCTCGTGAACAGCGGTGGCGCCGAGACCACCATCGACACGGGCGACGTGCAGCGGCTCGTACTCGAAGCCTATGGCTGGGTAGAGTAGCCACGTGCTACGGTTGGTGCCATGAAACGGGAAACGTGGGAGCAGCGAGTACTGGCCAGGTTCAACAAGGACCCCGAGACCGGGTGCTGGCTCTGGCAGGGCACTCTGTCCCGCTACGGCTATGGCGTCGTGAAGTGGGCGGGCAAGCAGCAACACGCCCATCGAACCGTCTGGGAGCTGTTGGTGGGTCCGATCCCCGCCGGGCTCGTGCTCGACCATCTGTGCCGTGTTCGGCAGTGCGTCAACCCCGAGCACCTTCGTCCGATCACGAACCTGGAGAACTTGCAGGCTCCTGGCAGTCTCTCTCCAGCCCACCTCAACAGGCAGAAGACCGAGTGCCCCAACGGCCACGAGTACAGCGAAGAGAACACCTACTTCACCAAGGGCGGCGCCAGGAAGTGCCGAGCGTGTGCTGCCGACCGAGCAAGGGCACGGCGAGCTGCGGCAGGCGTAGCTCAGAACAAGAATCTCGCCGTCTCGGTGAGCAGGGGATTCCGTCGCCGTGGTGTCGATGGAGTCACCGTCCAGGCTCACCGAGACGGCGTGCTGGTGTCCGGCACGGTGTACGCCACCTACCGAGAGGTGGGAGAGGCGTACGGCTGGTACGAGTGACCAGGGAGTGAGACACACGGGAGGGCGCTCCTGCCCCCGGCTGGCTTGTGGTGGGCCAGTCGGGAGCAGGGGCGCTCTCTCGTGATACCTCCTATCAGATACTTGTGTGTGTCACTCATAGGGTGTACCATGTGTATCACACCACAACCCGCCACCACGGAGGCAGCCATGAACCACGGACTCGACATCAGCCGCTACACCCGCTACGAGATCGGCCAGGACTCGGCGAAGGCGTCCGACAAGGCCGACGCCATCGTGAAGCACAACGACTCCCTGGCCGAGGCCCTGAGCGGGGTGCGGGGCGGCGCCGAGCTGCGCAAGAAGATCGCTCGTGCCCAGCGCCTGTCGGCCCAGCTGGCCAAGGTGCAGGACGAGATCTTCGAGGCCCTGAAGGAGGTCTACTGATGGCCACGGACAGCGCCCAGCTGCGCCACTTCAACGTCAACGAGGACGGCGAGCCCTACGACGTACACGACACCTTCAAGGCGGCGCTGGCCAAGCTCCAGCAGTTCCCCAACGACACCATCGTCACGGTGCTCAGCGGCAGTGACAGCCACGCCGGGCTGGTCAAGCTCTGCGAGGAGTCGATCGAGCGGGGACTCAGCCGGTGATGGCCGCCGACGAGCCTCAGGGCCAGGGGGACTGCTTCCCCACCGCCTACCGGGTGGCTCGGGAGCTGGCCGAGGGCGAGGACTGCGAGGTGGTCATCGCACACGGTCGGCCCATCTTCCAGCAGGAGGGCCACCCGCACCACGGCCAGCGCTACTGGCACGCCTGGGTCGAGCTGACCCAGCACCTCCAGGTGCCCACGCCGGACGGCTCCACGATCCCCGTGACCCTCACCCAGGCCATCGACAAGTCCAACGGCAACGACATGGAGATACCGCTCGTGGTCTTCTACAAGGTGGGCCAGCTGGGCGCCGCCGACGTGCGCCGGTACTCCGTCGAGCAGGCCCAGGTGCTGATGCTCCGGCACGGCCAGTACGGCCCCTGGGAGGACGACTGATGGCCGAGCACGGCGACCCGCTGGCCCTGACGCCTGCGGAGCGCCAGCGCCTACTCTCCCTGCTCCTGGACAACCAGCCGCCCGGCACGTGGCAGCTGAAGGCGGTTACCCGGGACACCGACACGGACGCCCTCCTGGTGGTTGAGCGGGCGAGGGTCTACATCCCCTGGCCCGTGGACGTGGGCCGGGCCACCAACCTGGCCGATGGCGGCATCCACACGGCCACGATCAAGCCATCGGAGCTGCCCGACGAGAAAGATCACTGGCGGCAATTTCATCTCAGTACTTGAGTATGTCACTCATATCCTGTATCATGGACACCATCACCACAACCGCCCAGGAGGCAGCCTCATGAAGGTCACCCAGGACCACTTCGATCTGATCAGCAACGCCATCGCTCCCCTCGACACCGACGAGTTGCGGGCGAAGTACCGGGCCGGTGACTACCCCCGTTCCGAGCTGACCAAGGATCTCGACAAGCGCTACCGCTGGGATCTGTTCTGGGCTGCGTGGGACGCAGCGGGTCGTCCGGCCGCCTGGGCACTGGACTACGGCGATGCACACCTCGACACCGCTCTGCGTCGGATCGTTCCCGCCCTCACCAAGACCGCCGAGGTGGCCCGATGAGCGCTCCGGTCAGCCTCCTCAAGGAGGGCGCCCTGCTGGTCACCGGCTCGGGTTCGGCGCCCAAGACACTGGCCACCGTCCGCACTGCTGCGTGGGCCGAGGCCAACGGCCTCCGCATGCCCTCCAACCCACTGACCGGCGGGTCCTACTTCGTGGTCGAGCTGCCCAACACCGGCCTGCGCCGCTTCGCCCGCCTGGTCGGCACCACGGTGCGCCGGTTCGGGATGGACTGCCCCGAGGTCTACCTCTACGACGTGGACACCGTGGCTGTCGAGGGTGACAACGGCACCTTCGCCCTCTGGGGCGTGCTGGGCGATCGAGTGCGCACCCCCGGCCCCGTCTTCACCCGCCCCGAGAACGTGGTGGCCGCCTGATGGGCGCCGGAGTGACATACGGGCTCTACGCCTACTGCGGCCCTCGCCACGAGGATCAGCGTCTGCGTAAGGCCACCTCTGCTGAAAGGCGGGAGTGGGAGGCCACCAGCGAGGCGGGCGGCAATGAGATCCAGGTCACCTACCGTGGACAGACCTACGCGTGCTTCGTGATGGAGGACTACTGATGCCTGAGAACGGCGAAGACACCGTTACCTTCGAGATGCCTGCCTACGCCGCCGACACTCTCGGAGAGTCGTTGCGAGTGACCTGTCATAGATCCTGGGAGACTCGTGTGCGGGCTCTGGCCAAGTTCCTGCCCTACGGCCCCGAGCACCGTCGTGCGGTGGTGTACGGGCTCAAGGAGATGACCCGTAACTACCGAGGCGAGTACACCGTGTTGGCTTACGACAACCTGCTGGCGGCCGAGCGTGCAGCGGGCGTCATCTGATACTCCCTATCAGGTACTTGTGAGTGTCACACTCCTCATGTACAATGAGTATCACACCACAACAGCCACGGAGGCACGCCATGACCAACACGACCACCCCCGACGCTCAGGCCGACTGGCCCACCATCGTGGATCGGTTCCGCTCCCGCTTCAGCGATGTCGCCCACCGAGGCGCCACCAACCACGGCACCAAGGGCGCCAACTTCATGACCCCCGACCTCCTCGGCTTCATCCGAGTGAACGGCGAGATCATCGAGATCACCACGGGCACCGGCTTCCAGGGTGAGCGCATCTTCGGTGTGACCTGGCCCCGCATCCAGGACGGCAGCCTCGGCGGCCAGCCCGACGAGCGTGACCAGTGCGCCTTCTCGCTGGACGAGGTGGCCGAGATCGTGGGGCTCGGCTGATGCCCCGCCTCCAGGCCACGACCGACGGCACCGAGACGGTCATCGTCGCCACGCTCTACCAGCGTCCGGCGCTCATCAAGAACACCAAGGTCACCAGTGACTACATCGTTGTCAGCCTGCCCACCGTCAAGGGTCGCCTGGGCGGCCAGGTGGTCCGGGTCGCCGAGAAGATCAAGGTCGAGCTGGGCACCAACGACGCCACCAAGGCCCGCCAGAAGGCCCTGGCCACCCCCGGCGCCACCATCCTGGCCCGCAGTGGCAAGAGCTACCGGGCGGTGCCGAAGTGAGGACCGACTCCGAGCGCCGCATCGAGGCCCAGGCCCGCAACGTCCTGAGCATCGCCGCCTCCGGCGGTATGCCGGACACGTTCTGGCAGACCGACAGCCGCATCCTCAGCGCCTGCGAGGAGCTTGGTTGTACCCCGACCGAGGCCCGTCTCTGGGCCGAAGAGAACGCCCCCAGGAGGGTCTGATATGAGTATCACACAGGACACCACGGGCGTCCCCGTCGCCCCCGAGGACTTGAACGCCGTCATGGAGTTCGACCACGTGATCGAGGTGCTGCCCACCGGCTGGGTCCGGCCCCGGGCCGACATCTACGCCCCGAGCGTGTACGAGGGCGAGCCCGAGGACGAGGCGTGGGTCCCGCTCAAGGGCTACAGCAGCCAGGGCTCCGGCATCATCAACCAGGCCGAGAACCACGTCATGCACGACTGCGAGTCGATCGGCGGCCAGCTGGCCCGGGACATCCTGGCTAAGCCAGGCATCTACGTGGCGTGCTACATCACCTGGCCCGGCGAGTCCGAGGAGGACATCGGCACCGAGGTGGTCGAGATCGAGCCCGAGGACACCATCGAGGGCTGGGTCGTGCTCTACCAGGAGGCGTGATGCAGCAACCAGCGAACGCCGTGCCCACCGGTGGCGGGCGTGCCTACGTGGTCGTGGCCAACGAGGCCCTGCCGGGTGAGTACATCACCATCGACTTCCTGGACGGCATCGAGGTGCGCCGGGCACCGGCCACCGCCCGTGATATCGCTCAGTTCGAGCTGCGCCGACGCTGATACCCATATCAACACATTGACTTGACTCCGTGTGTCCATCTCAGGCATAATGGTGTCACACCACAACCCGCCCAGGAGGCAACCATGACGACCCACTTCATCAGCACCACCACCGTGGCCACCAAGGCCGAGCAGAAGCGGGCGGTCGAGGCCGCCAAGGAGAGCACCTACGGTGAGTACACCGCCCGTGCGGTGCCCACCCCCGAGCCCGAGAAGTCCCTCACCCCCGAGGAGCTGCTCAGCGTGGCCAAGGCCAACGTCAACCAGGCCGTGGGCATCGTGCTCGCCGACGGCCGCAACTTCTCCAGCAAGATCCTGGAGGTCATCGACCGCCCGGGGCGTGCCGCTCAGCTGCTGCTCAAGGGCTGGGCCTACGAGTCCGGCGACTTCAACCCCTTCGCCGTGGTCAAGTACCCGGCCGCTCAGGTCACGGACCTGGAGCCCTTCGCCGACAACGCCTTCCTGGCCGTCGTCTGATCGCCGCCCACCAACCCGACCGATAGGGAGTATCACACACATGAAGCAGTACAGCGTGACCACCAACGATGGCCACGGCCACGGCGACCACATCGGCGCCATCACGGTCAAGGCCGACACCCCCGAGGCCGCCGTGCAGGCCGCCTACCGCCAGCTGGCCAGCCAGGGCGACTACGACACCATCGTGGTGTCCGTCGATCCCATCGGCGCCGCCCAGGCGGTGGCGGTGACGGGCATGACCAAGCTGGAGGTCACTCAGGGCGACATCACCGACCAGCCCGACATCGAGGCCATCGTCAACGCCGCCAACGACCTGCTGGAGCCCGGCGGGGGCGTCTGCGGGGCCATCTACCGGGCCGCCGGGGTCGATCAGCTGGACAGGTGCGCCAAGTACCTCTACGGCGGCGAGGAGGGCGCCTCCTGCGCCACGGGCCAGGCCGTCCACACCCCGGCGTTCGGGCTGCCGAACCGCTTCATCATCCACGCCGTCGGCCCGATCTACCCCCGGCAGGCGCCCAGCATGGCGTCCACCCGGGAGCTGGCCGAGGAGCTGCGTGCGGCTCACGAGCAGCAGGTCGAGCAGGCCGCCAGCTTGTTGGCCAGTGCCTACAGCCAGTCCCTCATCCTGGCCAGCGTGCTCGGCTGCCGTTCCATCGCCTTCCCCGCCATCAGCACCGGCATCTACGGCTACCCGCCCGCCCACGCTGCCCTGGTGGCCGCCGAGGCCGTCACCAAGACCGTGGTGGAGGCCACGCCCGACATCGAGCTGGTCCGCTTCGTGTGCTTCGACCAGGACACCGAGGAGCAGCTGCGTGGTGCCCTCGTGGTCAGCGCCGTCGATCTCCTCCTGCCCGCCAACAACCCTGACGAGCAGCTGACGCTGCCGTTCCCCACCGACTGATAGGGAGTATCACCACCATGCCCACCATCGAGGATGCCGTCGATCAGATCGTCCGGCTGGAGTACCTGAAGGGCGCCAAGGCCCAGAACCAGGCCGTCACCGTGGTCCTGTCCAACGGCTTCGCCCACGCCAACTGCGAGGTGCAGGCTGTGGCGTTCTACGAGCCCGGCGACAGCCCCGACGACCCCGGCTTCACCGGCTGGAAGGCCCGCCTGCGGGTCAGCGGCACCGCCGGGCGCACGCCGGTCACCGTGACGCTGAAGCTGGCCGAGCTGGCCTACGTCGGCCCGTTCACGGGCGAGCGTCTGAGCAGCGGCGGAACGGCCGTCTGATGGTCATCGAGGACATCGAGGGCTACCTGGCCCAGCTGAACGTCACCGAGCTGGAGCAGATCACCTCGGCTCACGATGCCTGGCAGGAGTCGGGCGTCATCCCTCCCGACTCCATCCTCCGGGGCATCGAGCCCCCGGTGGGCATGTCCCTCGGCATCTGGAGGGAGACGTTCTGCAACCGGGCGTGGCGCCTGCTGGCCAAGCGCTACAAGGAGCAGCTGAACCTGCTGTCCCAGCGTGGCCGTGACGTGCTCCGTGGCTTCCACGAGGGTGCGCACGACCTGGGCGCCCGCCCGAGCCCGCAGACCGCCCCACGGCGCCCGGTGGAGCCCGACTTCGGCCGGGCCATCGGCACCGGCCAGACCCCTCGCATCGGCTCGTTCGATGACGACGTGGTGGACGCCGAGATCATCGAGGACTGATGGACGACGATGCGGGGCTCAACCCCGTGCCCGAGCAGCTGCCCGCCTCGGTGGTGACGTTGGCCCAGGCCCTCAGGGAGCGGGCGTCGGCCACGCTCCTCGGCGCCGACATCCTCGTGTGCGACATCTGCGGGTCCATCGTGGCCGACGTGGGAACGTGGGCACCACGATGAGGTAGCAGTCCCCGGTGCTGGGGCCGACGCACTCCTCCACGAGCTTGACCGTGCTGAACACGTCGCCCATCTCACGAGCCTCGTCGGCCACCAGCTGGGCCTCGGCACGAGTCACAGGACCACCGTGCCCCGGACCATGAAGAACAGGATGAAGCCGAGCACCAGGAGCACGAAGTAGAGCAGGCGCACGGCGCTGTGGACGTGGTGACTGAGCGCCAGTTGGTGCTCGCCGAGGGCGGTGACCAGCGTGCGCAGGTCGTCGTTGTCCTCGGTGCGCTCGGGCGTGAGGGGGACGGCCAGGCGGGCCTCACCGTCGATGTAGCGCACCTCCACGAGCCCCTCGTCGGTCAGCTCATGGACGGCACGGGCCAGGTCGATGGTCTCGGTGTTGGTGCTGAGGGAGCCGTGCAGCTCGGTGACGGGGATGGGCTGGCGCTTGTACAGCACCCGCATCACGTCGGCCTTGATGGTCTCGATGTTGTTGGTGATCATGCGTGTGTCCTTCTGTCCTGGGCGGTGACCCGGGGGCGGTGTTCTGGGGATGAGGGGCATGCTGGCCAGCTGGCGGGCCTGGGCCTTCTCGGCGGCCTTGCGGCCTGGTGGCTGGGCCGCGGCCTTGGGCATGGGCTCGACGTTGCCGGGGCGGGCGATGATGCGCAGGGGCTCGTCGGGCTCGGTGTCGCAGATGTACCCGTACTGGCGGGCCACCACGATCCACCCCTTGGACACGCTCTTGTCCATCCCGTGGATGATGTCGTGGTGCCGTCGGCACACGCTGGTGAGGTTGGCCTTGCGGTCGGAGCCGCCGAACTCTCGCTCGAACCGATGGTGAACAGTGAGACCTCTGTCGCACTCACCCGGCAGTAGGTGAGCTATCTGGCAGTACCACTGGTCACGCTCGAAGATGGCCTCCTTGCGGGAGGAGTCCACGGGCCTCCTTTCGTTGATGGTGTCCTAGTGTGACACGCTGGTGACGACGAAGCAGAGCAGGTAGACCACGACGACCACGGCGCCAGCGACGGCACCGCCGACGGCGAGGCGGGCGCCCCACTTGAGCATGCACTCCTCGGCGGGGGAGAGGGGATCGTCCATGATGTATCTCACTCCTTGTGATAGGGGGTATCAGATGCCCCGCAGGTCGATGAGGGCCAGCCCTGCCAGATCCTGGGCCGACGGCCGCATGTCGCTGGGGTTGACCGTGTAGTCGGGCGCCTCCTGGATGCTGCGCCCATCTCGCCACACACCGTAGATGCCATCCAGCTGGTTGACGTTGGCGATGGTGATGGTCTCGATGCGCTCGGCGTGGCCGCCGTTGCTGGGGTGCTTGTCGATGCGGACGACGATCATGGTCAGAGTCTCCCGTGGTCGGACTTGGGCGGCGTGGCGAAGGGCTGGGTGATGTCGGTCACCACCTGTAGCTGCCGCTCGTACAGGTCGGCGCCGGGCGGCTGGTGCTCGCCGGAGTGCAGGTAGTCGGCGCCGGGCCGAGGGTGACGGTGCGTGGTGATGGTCTCCCTGGTCAGGTGCTGCGGCGGTGGCCAGTGCATGTGGCTGGTCAGGGCCTCGTGCCACCGAGCGTGCTTCTCCACGTCGGCCGACCACCGCCAACATCACCACCACCGAGGCGTGACTCACTGTTGAGCTGATATGCCTATGCCGAGCAGCAAGGACCGGGAGCGTGTCGCCCACTTCGAGGAGCTGCCCACGTGGGACTGTTTCTCCTGCCGCCACAGTGACACCGTGGAGCCCATCCCAGCCTCACCAGGCACCCGTGCCCACTTCAAGTGCAGCAACTGCCACGCTGCCTACGCCAGCCCTCCCAAGTGAAGGACACCATCACATGAGCGATACCTCGGCCCCCTCCTGCAAGCATTGCGGCGATACCCTCTATCAGCAGGGCGACCCCAACGACGGTGGCGCAGAGTGGAAGCACGAGACCACCCGCTCCATCCGTTGCGAGCTGTTCGCCGAGCCCGCCGATGGCCGTGAGTTCGAGACCACCGACTACACCAACCCCATCAGGCTCCAGCCCTGCGGCCAGTTCCACCGTGATGGTGAGCACGACGTGCGTACGCCCAACGTGAGCGTGCCCGTTCCCGGGCCGAGGGTCTGGGGCAACGAGTGGCGTGGCCAAACTTCGGCCCCAACCCAAGGAGACCAGCAGTGACCTTCAGCATCCCCCTCACTCTCGGCAGCCGCTACGTGCGTGAGCTGCCCATCCAGCACCTGCCCACCGCCCTCGGTCTCAAGAGCTATCGAGTGGTGCCACGCAGCAAGGGACGAGTGCGCATCTGGTCCCCGCCGGTCACCAAGTTCAGCGGCAGCGTCATCCGCACGCCCCACGACTTCCCCAACGAGGACGAGGCCCGGCGCTACCTCGTGAACCGAGCACGTGAGCAACGAAACTCGGCGCCCTCGCAATGAGCTACGTCTGCACATGGTGCAAGGAGAAGCTGACCAACGCCGAGCACGACGAGCACTGCCCCGGCCCACCGCCTGGCACGTTCACCGCCTGCCTCTGCGGCCACGGTCTCGGCGCCGGAGCAATCACGCCCCACTGCCAGTTCTGCAAGTGCGGCACGTTCCGCCCAGCCCATGAGCACCACGGCCCTGTGTTCCCGTTGCCTGGCCACGTTGGTGTTGGTCACGTTGCGCCGAAACTCGGCCCAGAGTTTGGCGCCATCGCAACGAGAAGGGAGTGAGCAATGAATAGGGAAGAGACAGAGGAGGAGAGGTTGCTGCGGGACATCAAGGCGTGGGTCGTGGTGTGTGCGCTGTGCTTGGTGGCGTTGGTCGTCATGGCGTCGGTGGCTGGCCTGTTCGTTGCTCCCTGGCAGTAGAGACATAGCAACTACGCCCGCTCGCATGGCCCATTTGCCCTAGGCACCTACACGCCCAGCCCATGCCCAATGAGCACCCCCAGCTGTATTGGGAGCCCTAGCACAAGTAGCAACTAGTTGTCCAATTGCTTGCGCATGGGCATGCGCCTGCGCCTAGCACATCCCATGCCCATGCGCAAGTCACGGCCATGCGCACGTGCTTGGAGGGGGGCACCATTATGATCGGCGCACGTGCATGGGGGGCCTAGGGCGCACATTCGTCCAAGCGGCAGGAGCAAGAACCCGGCCTGTAGTGTGCCTGGTAGTAGCCATGATCCATGCCCAATAGGCATATCAAGAAGTTGAGCAACGGCACCTGAGCATTTGCTAGAGCAGCACCCCATGCGCTTCCCACTGAGCAGACCACTGGTGACCACCCGGCACTGCCCGAACGGTGAAGTCGAGCATCTCGAAGGACTGCACCGACACGTCACCCGGCTCCGGGAGAGCCTGAGCAGCGAGCAAACCATCGCTCATGGCCTCCGTGAGGGCATCGGGTGAATTGAGCTTGTTCACGTACCGCTCAGCCACCAGGACGGACCTCAGGTGAGGCTCCTGGGCCAGCAGCTTCACCGCCACTCCGGTGTCGATGACGTACCGGATCCCGACGTGATGTGCCATGGCGATGGTCCTTTCCATGCCGCCGTTCGTCCGGCAGGCCGATATCAAGAAGTTGAGGAAATGGGGATTTCGGAGCGTCGGCTTCGCCGAAGGGGAGAGGGCGGGGGTGGGCCTCGAAATCTGGGGGGTGGAGGGTCCCTGTGCAATATGGGCTATGTAGTGGGCGTGCGGGCGTCGGGAGTGACATACCCGAGGCAGTTGTTGAACGGGGCTCCGTCCTCGTCGCCGTAGCGGAAGCACAGGTCCTGCTCGTGGATCTCGTGGCCGTCGAGAGCGTGCTGGGTGGCCAGCTTGTCGCCGTAGAGACGGACGGAGTACCCGCCCTTCTGCTGACACGTGACGCAGTGCCACACTCGCTTGGCGGCCATCAGCTGCTCACCCACTCGCACTGGTGGTTCTGGATCTCGAAGTACCCGTCCACGTAGCCCTGGATCGTTACCCGGCCGTCGGAGTGCAGCTGGGCCGAGATCGACTGCGAGGTGTCGCCGCCGTAGTCCTCCGACGGGATCGTGGAGAGCTTGCGCAGCAAGGCGTCGATCATGATGCAGGTCTGGAGGAACTCGTCGGGACCCATCAGACCGGCCTCCCGGCCAGCCAGAGGAGCCCCACCAGGCCGCCCACCAGCACCAGGGTGATCAGGACGCTGATCACAGCGATGGTGAGGAGGTTACGCAGGATCCGCACGTTCTCGGGGGTCCCGTAGCGCCCGAGGCGCTCGATGATCTTCTCGTCTTCGTCCATCAGTCGTCTAGTTTCTGCTCGGGGTGGATGTCGTCGGTGGTGTACCACAGCTCCTGCATGATGGTGTCGGCGGTGTCCTCGGCGGGCGCCACGGCCTGGGGGTGGTTGGCGTCCCGCATGCCGGTGCTCACCAGCTCGGCGATCCTGTTGCGCAGATCGACGGCGCCCGAGGCCGGTCCCCGGAGTCCGGAGTGGGCCAGCTCCTCCAGGATGCTGTCGACCGTGCCGCCGCACTGCGTGCCGTCGAAGCGCTTGTAGACCCAGTTGCCCGGCTGCGCCCAGAAGATCATCAGGCCGTCGGCCCGAGCCTGGCGCTCGTTGACGAAGGGGATGCCGGTCACCGAGCTGTCCACCAGGGGCAGGTCGCCGCCGTCCTGGGCGTAGGCGACGATCCACGTGCCGACCCTGCCTGCAACGTCTCCTCGGCTCACCGGCTGCCACACCACGGCGCCGTTCAGCCAATCGGCCACGCCATCGTCGTACTCACGGCCGAGGGCCAGTGTCGAGGGCACCCGGCGCAGCTCCACGATGGGGTTGCTGTCGGGGAAGATTCGGTCGGTTGTGGTCATGGACACACAGTAGCGATTAGTTGCTACTTGTGCAAGCCGCCCGGGATGGTGATACTGTATGGCCCATGGCGACGACTGAGGTGATCGACAATCCGGTGATGCTGGCCTACACGGTCGATGCCTTCCATCCGGCCGAGAAGGAGTTGCAGCTCGACATCCCGAGCCGGACCATCCTGCGCTCGGCCGAGAACAAGATGATGTCCGAGGACTGGAGCTACCCGAACTTCCGAACCACCGTCGCCGTGGGGAGGCAGGACTACGTGGCCTGGGGCTGGAAGCTCCGGTCCGACCGCTGCTGGGGCTTCCTCGTGGTGCCCATGACGTGGGTCCTTCGCCGTGGTCCGGGTGCCGGTGACGAGCTGATCTACTTCGCCAGGGCCGATCCTGACCGTGACGGGCAGATGCTGATCGTCATCGACAAGGGCAGGGTGACCGTGCATGTGGTGGCGGGCTCCACCCGCCAGAGCCGGGGGCACTTCTATGAGACCCTCCGAGACATGATCCGGGTGCGGGCGTGAGCCGCCGGAGCAGCTGGGGCAGCGCCATGGCGCAGGAGCACGCCGTCCGTCGTCAGGCGCTGCACAAGTCCCTTCAGCAGTTCACCAACTTCCTCCTCGAACAGGTCGCCTCGCTCCCACATCCGGACTATCGCCGCATCGAGTCCACCTACTTCGCCGTCGGGTGGAACCTGATCACTCGCCGGGTGTTCGTCGTGCAGCACTACTGGTGGGAGAGCACCATGTACGGCGACGAGCGCATCGCTACCCACCCCGGCCGAACACTGCTGATGAGTGTCACTGTGGGTGAGGAGCCAGGCCACGTGAGCCAGCTGGTCCTGCCCCAACGCACGAGCGACATCGTGGAAGGTGCCCGGATTGACTACAGCATGGAGCCGATCCTCAATGAGCTGCGGGGCATCCGCAACACCTGGCGACCGCCCGAGGTCCAGCAGCTCTACCACCGGGGTGACGGCTCGCCGATCAGCCAGATCTTCAACGGCCTCCCTCAGCTGCCGGGGGCCTACGAGCTGGTGATGCAGTCGCACCGGCGGTACCGCCTAAGCGAGGGGAACCCGCAGTGACTGACACCGAACCTGCGAAGCGAGTCTCGGGGATGACCATGCGGGATGCGCTGACCAGCCTCTCTCCGGCGTTCTCCATCCCCTCGAAGAGCAGTGTGCTGGCAGACCTCGGGGATCGAGTGAGGGCCTTGGTCCCTTCATACCGATATGGAGACACTAGTGTCCCGATAGACGGGCCGCAGCGCAACCTCGACCGCCTCCTCGACACTTTGGCCGAGTACATGGTCAACCCCTACACCAGCACGCAGGCACCGTTCGACTACGCCATGCCCGAGCAGGCCGCCGTCGGGTGGATGATGGGCGGCTACGAGGGCACGGGGCCGTTCGGCAAGGGCCTGTACGCCTCCACGAGGGTGTTCCTCGTCTGGGCACCGTGGTGGCAGACCAGCCAGCCCTATCTGCAGCTGACCACGCCCATGCAGGTCGTCTCCGATGGGGCTCTGGTGGAGGAGATCCCCGACCACATCAGCCGTTGCGCCCTGCGCCCGCATCGCACTCTGGACGAAGCCATGAAGACGTTGGGGAAACTGAAGATGGGCAAGTGGAAGGGCTGCTCGTCAGCAACATTGTTGTAGGTAGTTGACAAGTCTACGCAGAGTGTGTGTATCATGTAGACACACCGCAACCGGAAGGACCCGCCCACCATGTCGATCAAGCTCAGCGACGAACTGGAAGCCCGCTACGCCCTGCTGACGGGCTACCTCCTCGACAACCCGAACACCGTGCTCAAGTACGGGGTGCTGGTCGAGCTGTTCGGCGAGGACGAGGCACGGCAGATGACCACCTACCTCGGCCGGTTCTTCGACTCGATCTACGGGATGTCCCAGGGCAAGCGGCGCAAGATCGCCGACACCGAGCACACGATCTACTTCTACCTCGACCAGCTCTGCGTGCCCACCGGGCGCTCGACCTTCAAGGGTGTCCTCTACCGCTGTGCGCCGGGCGCCTACGTGTACGACCCCGACGCCACCTACAAGGTCGGCAGCGGCATCAAGAACAACCGCCACCCCATCTACGTCTCGGCCAGCGCCATCACGCCGCCGAAGGCGTCTGCCCCTGCGGCCGAGCCCGAGCCCGAGGGCGCCGACGACGAGCAGCTGGAGCTGCCGTTCCCCGCTGCTGGCGGGGCAGCGAAGCCCTTCAAGAACTTCGAGCTGGCCACGGCCATCATCGAGGCCGACCGGGAGAACCGCCTCTCTGAGCGCCCCCCGTCCGAGCAGTCGCTGCCGCCGCTGCCGATGCCGCCGCAGACGCTGTTCATCCCCTACCCCGAGGACCCGAACCACGCACGTGTGCTGGCCCGTGGTCCCGAGACCATCGTCGTCGAGACGGCGACCGAGGTCATCACCGCCACCATCGTCGTGGCCGTGCCCCGATAGGGGGTATCACACAAATGGCGTCCATCGACCTGATGAACCGCGCAGCGGAAGAGTTCCGGGCCGACATCATCGACGGCCGCCGCAAGAAGCACCGCCTCAAGCACCTCAAGGACGAGTTCAACGCCGCCCAGAGCGCCGCCCTCCAACAGGACATCCACCTGGCCCGGCCCTCCCACATCTTGGCCACCGAGACGGCCACAGCCTTTGGGTGGCGCTGGGAAGATGGTGGCTGGACGTTCCTGGGGCTCGCCGACGACGAGCTGTCCGATACGCCCTACTACGTTCTCAGGCTGCCGATCATCCTCAACGGGGAGCCCAGCCTCGCCGACGGCTACGTCAGCTGCCACGGCACCTTCATCGACGCACTCGACGCCATCCAGTGGCAGCTCGGGCGTGGGATCCTTGCGATCCGCCGATGAGGGTGACATACTGATCCCACACCAACAGAAGGAGTACCACCTCATGAAGCAGGAGACCAAGGAGTACATCGACACCCAGCTCGCCGAGCTGGCGAAGCAGCTCCGCACGGAGATCGGCGACACGGCCCAGCGCATCCACGAGGATCTGGCCGATCTCTCCAACGCCGCCCGGGCCAACTTCGAGAAGTTCGGCCGCATCGACGAGCGCAACGCCAGGATCAGGGAGCTGTGGTCCGACGATGTCGATCGACGCCTGGACGTGCTCGACAAGCTCGCCGTCATCGACAGCCGGGATCCGGCGCTCAACGACCGTGCTGTCGCCATCAACGAGGAGTACGCCGACGTGGACCCCAACCGACAGCCTAGCCTCTTCGACAGCCTGGCCAGCCTGACCACGGGCATCGTCGGGGGCTGACCAAGAACCCCTCCGGAGGAATCCCCTCCCTCCGGGCGGCAAGTAGGCGTCGGCGGATCCCCCTCCGTCGCACGTCTTCCGAGAGCCCCGGCGCTTCCGAGTGTCGGGGCTCTTGGCATTCTTGAGTGTCACACTAGTCAACAGAACAAGAGTGTGATACGGTTATCAAACCGCAACCCAACAAGGAGTCAAGTCATGGCCATCACGACCATCACCGCCGCTGGTGCGGCGCCCGCCCCGACCCGCAACGCCGAGCTGCTGCGTGACGTGGCCGAGTGCATCGAGTCGTTCCCGAAGGTCTACAGCCCGAACAACTACTGGCTGGGCACCTCGGCCCAGCTGGGCGACGACATGCAGAACATCACCATGGACGACGGCCGGGTCTACGAGTACGTCCCCATGGGCGACTCCCAGGACATCGTGGGCTGGACCTGCTTGCTCACCGGCTGGGTCCCCGACACCACCCGCAAGGACGGTGGCACGTGGTGGCGCAAGCCCGGCGAGGGCACGCCCTTCCGGGGCACCGACATCGCCCAGAAGGCCCTCGGGCTCACAGCGGCCGAGGCCCGGCGCCTGTTCTCCATCGGGTGGCAGCCCGGCGCCTCCCGGGGCAAGACGCTCCCGGCCCAGACCGCCAGCGCCCTCCGGGACATCGCCGCCGGGGCGAAGCTCTAGGCCAAGGCCACGGGAATGTGTTGACAAGTCAATGGTGAGTATGTCATCATTGACTTGTCACCACAGCCCGCTACAAGGAGCCCCACCTCATGGCCATCTCGCCCGCCCCCGCCATCGAAGTCCAGTCGAACCTCGCCCCCGAGGAGACCCAGGAGCTGCGGGTCAACGCCACGGCGAAGTTCTTCGACATGTACACCAACCGGGTGTACTCGGACAAGGTGGCGGCGGTCATCAGGGAGTACCTCTCCAACGCCTGGGACGCCCACCGTGAGGCGGGCAAGGGCGACGTGCCCTGCGAGGTACAGCTCCCGACCGAGGACGACCCGACCTTCCGGGTCCGGGACTTCGGCCCCTCGATGACCGAGGAGGTGTTCACCTCGGTCTTCATGGAGATGATGAAGTCCACCAAGGACCAGAGCAACCTGACCAACGGCCAGATGGGCATCGGCTCCAAGGTCGGCTTCGCCATCGTGGACGCCGTGGTGTTCGTCCGGCACCTCGATGGCGTCAGCACGAGCTACGTCATGGCCCGGTCGCCGAGCGGCGTGCCGGTCATGTCCCTCCTGGGCGTGTCGGAGTCGGGCGAGCCCGACGGCTTCGAGGTCATCATCTCGGTGCCGTCCGAGCTGATCGGCCAGTTCCGGCCGAAGGCCGAGAAGCTGAGCTTCGGCTTCATGGGCAACGGGGCGCAGTCCCTCCCCGAGCCGGAGTACGAGGACATCCTCTCGGGCGAGAACTGGCGCATCGTCAACTACAGCGGCTTCGGCCGCACCTACTACGTCCGCCAGGGCTGCGTGCTCTACCCGATCCCGGACGAGATCTACAAAGAGTTCCCGCAGCCGCTGGTGCGCAGCCACGGTGCCTCCCTCATCATCGAGGTCCCGCTCGGCACCGCCGACCCGGCCCCCGATCGTGAGAACCTCTCGTTCGACATCGCCACGACGGCGAACATCCGCCGGGCCGTCGAGGAGGCGTTCGACAGCGTTCACTACACCGTCAGCGCTCTCCTCAACGCCGAGGCGTCGTGGCTCCAGCGCTGCAAGTTCATCTCCTCGCTCAGCTGGTACAACCGTGGCGAGCAGTCCTTCAGCACCCGTATCCATATCACGGGCGGCAGCGACTGGACGGCGCCGACCTTCTACACGCCGTCGTCGTGGGCGACCACCAAGGACCACCCGCCCAAGGGGCTGAAGGTGTCCAAGCGCCACCCGCTGGCGCCCGCCGACGCCCCCGGCGGCTTCTCGGTCCCCGTCGAGCAGATCCCGCAGCTGGTGTTCTTCGTGTACCGGCCCAAGCAGGTCCCCCGGGCCAAGGAGCGGGCGCACGCCTGGCTCAGGGTCAACGCCCACTTCGGCGGCCTCTACCGGGGCTCCTGGGATTACGTCCACGTCCTGCACGACCCGACCCCCCGCCAGCTGGAGCGTCTGGTCACCCTGCTCGGTCTCTCGGCGAAGCAGATCGTGCCCCTGGCCTCGATCCCCGACCCGGACCCGCCCGTCGAGGGCGCTACCCGCAAGACGGCCGGGCTGCCGGGCATCTACGACACCAACACCACCTTCGGTGGTCGCTACGACAGCACCGAGATGTTCAGCCGGGTGCTGGAGCTGCCGAAGATGTACCTCTGGTTCGACACCCCCGGGCGCTCGATGCACGACCAGCTCACCATCGACGCCTACGCTCCCGAGGTGGCCCCGGGGACCCCGGAGTGGCGCCGCCAGGGTCTCCTGCGGGTCTCGCAGCGGAACGTGGGGCAGAACCACCTCTCGGGGCTGTTCAAGGCCCTGGGCCTCGGCGAGGTGCCGCCCGTGCTCGGCTTCACCGAGAACGCCCGCAAGCGCTTCAAGCCCAACCCGGCATGGGAGCTGAACACCTACCTCAAGGGGCTGGTGAAGACTCACTCGCATCTGGTCGATGAGTATGATACTCTTATCGGGCAGAAGACGCTGATCGACCGGCTTTGCGAGCTGGCCATCGAGCACGAATGCCTGAGCCCGGGCAAGTACGGCGGGTACCGCTACGAACGGACGGTGATCACCCGGGAGACCATCATCGACAAGGTGCTCGGCTGGGATTCCGACATCGTGCTCCCCCGCCTGGACGACAACCTCACGAAGCTGTTCTTCTCCCGCACCGGACGGGCCAAGCCCATCTACAAGGCCCGGGACCGTGCCCGCCGCCTGGCCAACTACTTCCCGCTCCTCTTCTCGCCCGCAACTGAGAAGCGCAGCCCCGACGACATCATCACCGAGGCCGTCGAGACGTACCTCGATCTCTACCACCCATACCCCGCCCGATAAGGAGTATCACCTCATGGCCGCCACCCGCACCTCCTACTACAAGTACATCCACACCAGCAACACCCTCCAGGTGTTCGTCGGCGGCAAGCCCTACTCGGCCCCCGCCGCCAACGTCGGCGTCGTCAACGCCGTGCTGGATGCCATCCACGACCGCAAGACCACCGACGAGGACATCATCCGCCTCATGGACGTGAAGCAGGCGGCCGTGGTGGTGCTGTCGAAGCTCCCCGGCGCCCACGTGCGCCACGAGAACGGCAAGGACGTGCTCTACGTGGACGACATCATCGTCCCGGAGGTGCTGACCCAGAAGGTGCTCGACATCATCGCCCAGGGCGGCGACGTGGACCCCTGGTACCTCTTCCTGGAGAAGTGCCGCCAGAACCCATGGCGGGACGCCATCAACGAGTTCTACCAGCTCATGGACCGCTGGGGGACGCCGATCACCACCGACGGTGACATGCTCTTCGTCAAGAGCGTGAGGAGCGACTACTACGACCGTCACACTGGCACCATCCGGTACACGATCGGCGAGGTCATCGCCGACCAGAAGCTCATCGACAACCCGAAGCTGACCGACGCCAGCCGGGCGGCCTGCTCGAACGGGCTCCACTTCGGTCCCTGGGCGGGCGCCAAGGCGTACTACAACCCCAACAACGGCCGGTACCTGCTCGTCACCATCGACCCTCGGGACGTGATCAACGTCGATCTCGGCTACCCCAAGGGCCGGGCGCTGAAGATGCGGGTCGTGGACGACGTGCCGCAGGGCGCCGAGTGGGCCAACAAGGTGTGGGATCCGGTCGTGGAGGTGCTGTTCCCCGGCGACGAGCTGACCTCGGCCGACATCGACCCCACGCTGGCCGCCATCCTCAACGAGGACACCCGCTCCCACCGGGCACGCCCGGCGAAGCGCACGAGCCGGGAGCAGAAGCGCCGGGAGGCGCCGATCCGCAGGCGCCACGTGGCCAAGCCCAAGGTCTCGGCCAAGACCCCCGCCCGGCCGATCATCGGCTCGGTGGACACCAAGTGGGCCGGTCGCCTCACGAAGGCCGAGTTCCGCAAGCTCCAGGCCGAGCACGGCTCCCTCGCCGCCATGGCCCGCCACTTCAACATCAGCCAGGGCACCGTCCAGGCCACCAAGACCAAGCTCGGCCTCTAGGCCACAACTAGGAGTATCACCTCATGCCCAAGATCACCGCCTCCGAACCCAGCTCCACCCCGCAGCGGGTCGATCACACCGAGACCCTGGACATGCTGCGGGGCGGCATCACCGGGCGCACCTTCATCGAGAGCAAGGTGCTCCCGATGGTCGAGAACCTCGTGGCCCGCCTCGGCGACGAGGACGCCATCGACCAGCTGAAGATCTCCCACGCCGAGATCACCAAGCAGGCCGACGACGACCGTCGCAAGGCTGTGGCAGCCCAGCGGACCTACGACGACCTCATCAGCGACCCGAACCGCCTGGCGATGGCCATCCGGAACGTCGTCACCGCCACGGCCACCGTGACCGAGGACGGCAAGCGGCGCCTGGAGAAGCTGCTGGAGGAGTTCACCGTCGCATGGCACGAGGAGGCCGTCGGGCGCCTCGGTGCCGAGCTGGTGCGGGCCGCCGAGGCCCAGGACGCCCTGCGGCGCCAGGAGGCCGAAGAGTTGGCCAAGTCCAAGCTCGATCCGGCCACCGAGGCCCTGCTCGCCGACGGCCAGATGGTGGGTCAGCAGAAGCTCCCGGGGCTGTGACCTAATCACGCCCCCTGGACTTTGAGTTGACAACAGGAGATAATGACAACATGTCTACGCAACAGGCCGACTACGAGACCGTCACCGTGCGCCCCACCTTCACGACGGACCGCACCTACACCAAGGTGAAGCAGAGCTTCTCGTCCAAGATGCGGGAGCTGCCCGAGGGCGAGTACCTGCCCGTCCCGGCTGATATGGATATCAAGTCGGTGCGCACCATGGCGACCAGGAACGGGCCGAAGTGCGACCCGCCCCGGAAGTACTCGGTGCGCAAGGCGACCGACGGGCGCCACTACGTGTTCTGGGGCGACGAGCCCACGGAACCCGCCATCGACACCGAGCAGATGATCGCCGACGGCACCGATCGCCACTTCGACGCCCACGGCGAGGACGAGGGCGCCTAATGGGCTGGGGAGAGGCCATGCCGATACGCTCGCACGTACGTTCCCTCGGCTAGTACCCGGCGGACCCAGAACGACCCCCTGCCCTTCGGGGCCGGGGGTCGTGAACTTTCTGAGCCAGCCCACCGCTTCGGTGAATCAGCCGTTCGTACGCTCCGTCCGGAACAGGGCCCCCAGCCGACCTTCTCGATCTGCGCGGGCTGGTAGCCGACGAGCCCACTCCGGTCGGCATCAGGGCGTTTCCAGCGGGCGAGATCCTCACATTCTTCGAGAAATTCTTTCGAAAGGCCATGCTCCCGTTCCGGCGTCCCGGAGGCAAGGTCGAGGTGGATCCCGAGGTGCTGCGGTTTGCCCAGCTGGCCTACGCCTTCGTGAGGGAGGTGGATCACCCCGTGCCGGACTCGACCATGGTTCACGTGACCCGGGACCACCTCGTGCTGGCCTGCTCCGAGCTGTCGTTCGAGAACCGGCAGATGCTCTCCCGATGATGTAGACACAGCCGCTCCGAGCTGTTACAGTGGTGTTACGGCCCCGCTGAGGGCGATCTCCGGATCACTCTCGGTGGGGCCGTTGCCATGTCCCCTAACAAGGAGCAAGCGAATGCGGAGACCCATCCGGGTGCTCATCGTCAGTGTCCTGACCATCCTCGCAGTCTCGGCGTGTACGCCGGAGCAGGCGATGGAGGTCGCTCGACAGCACGGCGTGGAGGTGACCCAGGAGCAGGCCGTGAGCCTGGCGTCCTTCGTCTCTCGTCCACCCGATGCGCCCGCCCTCGCCCGGGAAGCTACCGAGGCGTCCTGGGCGGCCCTGAGGAAGTGCGAGTCCGGTGGCAACTACGCCGCCGTCTCGGCCTCGGGGAGGTACCGAGGTGCCTACCAGTTCGATCGAGGCACCTGGGCGAACTACGGATCCGCCGGAGACCCGGCCGCAGCCTCCCCGGCCGAACAGGACCGCCGGGCGAAGCGGCTCTACAGCGATCGTGGTAGATCGCCGTGGCCGATCTGTGGTAGGAAGCTGGTGTCGAAAACGCCATGACGACAGGTGGACGAGCCCCTGGCCTTCGGGTCGGGGGCTCCCCGCTTTCTAGGGCCTAGTTGACAAGTCGATATATGAGTGAGATACTCATCTCATGACCGACACCGAGCGAGACACCGCCAAGTTCGCAATCCTGGGGGGTGGCGTGGGTGCCATCACCAGCCTGGCCCAGGCAGGGCTCGATGCGGCCCGCTACGGCGCCGTCCACGCCTCGGCCCTCGATGCCGCCCGGGACGAGGAGCGCCGCATGCTGGAGTCGCTGGCGGCCGAGGTCACGGGCGAGTGAACGAGGCCCTGCTTCAGTCGCTGGTCCGCCTGGTGACGGGCCGTGAGCTGAACAAGCTCTGCCCGAACTGCGGATCCCCGGCGGCGAACTTCAGCTTCGACGGCGACACGAAGCACTCGAACGGCCCCGGCCACAACCACGTCACCGACGTGTGGGTCGGGTGCGGCGCCTGCTCAGAGACCCTGGTGGTGTTCTCGCTGGACGCCCTGCTGGCCGCCCTCAACAGGACGATCTAGTTCAGTGGGGCAGCGCCCCGGAACTCTTCCTTCTGGGCGTGCTCGACGGCCTCGCTGGCCAGCCTCGCTTGGAGGTCGTAGACCTTCTGCTGGATCTGCTCCCGATCCAGCCCGACGATCTCGGCGGCGAACTGGTCGGTGAGGGAGCACGTGGCCAGGATCTCCCGAGCGTGGGTGGCGGCGTCGGACGTGTCCATGGCCACCATCTCCTCGCCGAGGCGCAGCACGATGACCGGCACCATGGCCTCGGTGAGACCCATCTCCACGGAGAGTAGGGTCGGCTCGGACTCCAGGTACTCGTCGCTCATGACGTGATACTCCCTATCAGCTGGCCGGGACCGGCTGCTGTTTGGTGTGGACCCAGAACACGAAGTCCAGGGCCTTGTACAGGTTCGGGCTCACGAGGGCCGTCGGGTGGCCCTGGAACTCGTGGTTGCCGTTGAGGAGCAGGACGTTGATGAACGTCATGACCCGCCACTCGGTCTGAGGACCGTACTCGGTGGCGTTGCGCTCGGCCTGCCACGCAGCCTCGGAGGCCACGTCGAAGATGGGGCTGACCGCCGCCAGCTCCATCTGGAGGGCGAAGACGTTGGCCCCCCGCTGGCTCCTGAAGACGCCGGTCCGCTCGACGGGCACGAAGATCGGGCCGCTGGGCTCGGGGGTCGTGCTGGGGGGCGCCGAGGGCGCTCCGGCGGCCTTGTAAGCGGGGCGGGCCACGGCCACGACCAGCGAGAGCTTGCGCTCCTTCTCGTCCACGCCGCCGCCGTTGCGGTCGTTGCCAACGGCGGTGTTGCCCTCCCGGGTCCGGACGTACCAGATCAGGCCCCGGCGGTAGGGGCGGGAGATGGCGAAGCCGGTGTGGTTGCCCGTGGGGAACCGGATGTGGAGGATGTCACCCGGCTGGATGTCCATCTTCCCCACGATCCGCTTCAGGCGGCGCCAGCCGTTGAAGGCCAGCTCGACCGAGGCGTAGCCGTCGATGAACGGTCGGGGGTCCATGCCGATGCGGGCGAGGCACCAGGCGACCCAGATCGAGCACCAGGCCACGCCGTCCATGCCGTACCACTTGCCGTACTTCGTGTGGTTCCGCCCGGTCTCCCGGTAGCCCACCTCGGCCTTGGTGACGGCCAGCAGCTCCTCGACGGTGCCGCTCACGGCGCCAGCCCGATGTTGCCGGTCTCGGGGTCCGCCGGGGCGGGCTTCGGGCCGATGACGCCCTGACCGATGTCGTCCAGGCCGAAGGGCTTCACGATGAAGTTGTAGCCGATGCCCGAGGTGACGACCTGGCCGAAGAAGTCCCGGGCGAGCTGGGCGTCGATGAGGCCCTTGTTGTTCAGCACCTGGCGCAGGAAGGCGACGACGAGGTTCACGACGAGCATGAGCACGACCTGCCAGTGCTTGGCCAGGGTCTGGCGCTTCAGCCAGCCCACGACGAGCGGGATGCCGGTGCCGAGCAGGAAGGTGAGCACCGAGAGGTTCATCTGGATGCTGTGGATGACGGTGGGGTCCGTCGGGGAGTCCTCGCCGGGCAGGACTGCCTGGAGGACGTGGGCGATGGTGGACAGCATGAGGGACGCTCCTTGGGTGGGCTTTCGCCGCATCGTACCGGATATGACCCACTCTCGATAGCCCCTACCAGGCGATCAGCGTGTAGTGATACAGTGACTCCATGCCAGGACCCAGCCAGTACCAAGCGGCCGACGACCCCCGCCACGACCTCACGCCGTGGGTGGAGACGCCCAACTCGACCCGGGTGGCCTCGTACCGCTACGACCACGCCACGGGTGAGCTTCAGGTGCGCTGGCGGAACCGACCCCCGACCGAGGGATACGTCTACCAGGCGGGCTACGAGACCTATCGAGGCTTCGCCCGAGCTGTCAGCAAGGGCAAGATGATCAACCGGGTGCTCGACGGCCTGCCCTACGAGCCCATGACCCCCGACCAGATCAACGCCCCCAGCAACCCCCAGCGGGGCGGCCTCCAGAGCCGGGTGCGGTAGTGGGGCGGCTGAAGTCCTTCCTGGACGGGTTCTACCTCATCGCCAACTCCGACCGGCCGAAGTGGCCGATCGAGGGCGGCTTCCTCGTGGAGATCGAGGAGCCCTACCGCCGAGGCCGTGGCCTGGTGTTCAAGGGGCTCCGTGGCCAGTACCAGCTGGGTTGGGGGCGACCGGGATCCAACCCGCTGCCGCCGCTCGATGTCACACCCGAGGAGATCGGCACCTGGAACCAGCCGCCGGAGCTGCCCCCGTACCCCCTCTCGCCGCCGCCGGAGGGCCTGCTCTACGAGCTGCTGTACCCGGGGTCTAAGATGGTGTACCACTTCGATCCGGACTACGGCGTGTGGATGCCGTTCCTCGACACCTCAGGATGTACCGACGATGCCCGTGGATTTCTCATCCCCCCGCCGCAAGCTGGAGAGGTCGCTCCCGAAGGACCAGCTGAAGGGGCGCCCGCTCCCGACGAAGGCGAGCCCGAAGAAGCTCGCCGCCCGCCTGGACACTTTGGCGCCTGAGGAGCTGGCCATCATCGTGGAGACCGGTCTCATGGAGGCGTCCCGGCTCTACGAGCTGTCGCTCCGTGGCGGCCTGGAGAAGTCGGCCCGGATGTACGCCCTGGAGCAGTCCCGGGGGAAGACCGAGGAGGCCCTCCTGGCGATGGATGCTCTCTTGTCGAAGAATTGACTTGTATATCCATCGACCGTCTGGGTAGTATGTCACCATGGACACGATGACTCCCACCTACGAGCAGCTGGAGCTGGACTTCCCGGCCCCGCTGTGCCGGTACGAGGTCGTGGTCACCGTCAACGACGAGCTGGTCATGGACCTGAAGATCCCCGCCGACACCCTGCGGGAGGCCGAGGACGCCATTCTGGCGACCATGCAGCACGCACAGGCCAACCTCGGCGTGCAGCTCGCCAACTACAACTCCCTCGCCTGGGTCGGCCTCAAGCAGGGCGACATCTGGCGAGGCACCGTCCACAGCATCCCGCTGCACGACGGCTGAAGAGCTACCCTGCCCGAGCGTGCTCGGCCAGGACAAGCCCCCTGGAGCGTGATCACACGTGGATGGGGAGACGAAGAGCCCCCGCTCCCGCCAGCGGGGGCTCTTTGCTATGTCTCCTCATAGGGCTATGATCCCTCCCATGACCTCCGTCATGGACCCGGATGCGGCGATCGACCTCGGCGATCCTGACGAGCTGCGCATGTACGACGCAGACCATGCGCCGGACGATGACTTCCTCACCGACGACGATCTCCCCGACATCCCCGAGCTGGACGAGGAGAGCGCCAAGTTCGTGGACGACCTCGTGCGCCGGACCCTGGTGTTCTGCGAGGCCCTGTCCGATGTGCAGCTCCACCCGTACCAGTACGGTCTGGCCTACCGGATCGTGGAGTCACTCATCCTGGGCGACGCCGAAGAGATCACTGCCCTCTGGTGCCGCCAGTCCGGCAAGAGTGAGACACTTGCCATGGTCATCGCAGGCGTCGCCGTGCTGTTTCCGCAGCTGGCGAAGACCTTCAAGATCCTGGAGAAGTTCAAGAAGGGCGTGTGGATCGGCCTCTTCGCCCCCACCGACGGCCAGGCCGACATCATCTACAACCGGGTGGTGGACAAGCTCACAAGCCAGCACGCTGAGGGCTTCCTGTCGGACCCCGAGATTGACGAGAAGATCCAGGCGAAGTCGAAGCTCTTGAAGCTGAAGAACGGCTCCTTCGCCCGGCGCCAGACCTGCAACGCTCGGGCCAAGATCGAGGGCTCCAGCTACCACATCACCATCATTGACGAGGCCCAGGAGGCCGACGAGACGATGATGGACAAGTCGATCGCCCCGATGCTCGCCTCGACGGCAGGCACCATGGTGAAGATCGGCACTCCGAGCTTCGTCAAGGGTGGCTTCTACAAGGCCATCATGGGCAACAAGCGGATGATGGCGTCTGGCCGCCGGGGGCAGCGGGAGAACCACTTCGAGTACGACTACAAGACCGTCGAGAAGTACAACCCCAACTACGCCAAGTTCATCAAGAAGGAGAAGCTCCGGCTCGGCGAGGACTCCGACGAGTTCCAGATGTCCTTCGCCGTGAAGTGGCAGCTCGAACGAGGCATGCTCATCGCCGACGATGACCTCGATGACCTCGCCGACAAGCGGATGGAGATCATCAAGGGCTGGACGACCTCGGCCTGCGTGGCCGGGATCGACGTGGCCCGGGTGAAGGACGCCACGGTGGTCACCGTCTGCTGGGTCGATTGGGACAACCCCGACGCCGCCGGGTACCGGGAGCACCGGGTGCTCAACTGGCTGGAGATCAACGACACCGATTGGGAGAACCAGTACTTCGAGATCGCCGAGTTCCTGGCGCCCTACAAGCTGGCCTACGTCGGCGTGGACAAGCAGGGCATGGGCTCGCCCGTGGTCGAGCGCCTGGAGCGCATGCTCGGCCACCGCTGCGAGGTCGTCGGCGTGGACTCCGACCTGAAGAACCAGAGCGAGCGCTGGAAGCACCTCATCCAGCTGCTCCAGCGCCGGTATGTCACCTACCCCGGCCACAGCAAGGCCCGGCGCATGCGGGTGTGGAAGAACTTCCGCCAGCAGATGTCGGACGCCGAGAAGGTGATGAAGAACCAGTTCATGATGGTGCAGGCGCCCGAGGGCAACCGTAACGTCCACGACGACTACGTGGACTCCCTGGCCATCGCCTGCGCCATGAGCCTCAACGACACCGTGGAGACCGTCGAAGAGAGCGAAGCTCCTTGGTTCCCCCGTCGATAGGGGGTATCATCCGATCATGGTCAACCTCGCCGACTTCGGCGGCCCGCAGTTCAAGGCGAACGAGCCCGGCCCCGGAGGTCACGGCCAGCAGGGGACTCTGTTCTCGAACCGGCGGCTGAACGCTGCCAACCGGACCGGCGACGAGGTTGGCCACAAGGGCTTCAGCCCCAACCGGATCGCCGCCGTGCGCCAGGTCGTCCACGTCGATGTGAACGCCGCAGGCGACACCCCCCCGATCAACCGGGCGCTCGACGGCCACTACACCGCCGAGGAGGCCCGGGGCGGGCGCCCGAACAGCACCGCCAGCCGGGCCGAGCGTGAGGCCATCGCCACGGACATGACGAGGGAGACCGTCCACCAGACGATCGCCCGCTCGACCGTGCCGATGAGCACCCTCCGGCGTGACCGGCGGGTGGTGGGCGGCATCGCCGAGAAGGGCACCCAGGTCAACGTGGACTACCTCGACACGCAGGCCGGGCAGTACTCCCCGACGGGCGGCAACATCAACGCCGATCCCCGGTACCTGGAAGAGGACACCATCATCCACGAGCTGGGTCACCAGCAGGACTGGCACTCTCAGGCCCTGGTCAATCTCCAGGCGGCGTCGGAGCGGCGTAGTGGCGGGCTCTTCGGTCGGGATACGCCGGACCCGCCGACGATGGTGCCCGGCGAGCGCAGCGGCGCCACCACCCTCGGCACGCCCGAGAACTTCGCCAAGATCGAGGGCTTCGCCGACGCCTTCGCTGACCGGCACGCCCGCCCGCACCCCAAGGCCGTGGCCGACCCCAGCATGCCTGCCGACCCTGGTGGCGGTTACTCCCGCTACACTGATAACCAGTGGGGCAACTATGCCGGGTCGGAGGGGTCACTCCCTGCCGAGTTCGGTCCCGTCTCCCAGGCGTATGTCACTGCCCGGCGAGAGCACGGCGGCCTCGATCTACGGCCGCAGGCGAACATGCAGCAGCTCCAGTTCGGGCGCCACATCCAGGGCGTCGTGGACATCAACGACCGCAGCTGGGAACCGGCACTACGGCAGCAAGTTGGGTAGGGTGTCAGCGTGATCAACCCCGACCAACTCTACGGCGCAGGCTTCGATGCACACTTCCCCGAGGGGTCGAGTCCAGTGCAGTCCGTGCCGTGGTCTCGTGCGGGGCGCAGTAAGCACCTCCAGGATTACGACCCAGACCGGGTGCGGAGCGCTCTGGAATCATCGCCCCAGCTTCAGTCGGTGGATCCTCGGAATCTACGTGCGTCTCAGCCGAGTGTGACATCCCCGGGCGTCCGGCACTACATGGAGAACGCTGACTGGCATCAGACGGGCATGACCTACGCCGACCAGGGAAACGTGGGCAACCGCAATCCTGTGGTGTACCGGCGATACGATCAGTGGCCCCCGACGGAGGGCTCCAAGAGCGAGGATGTACTGCTTTCCGGGCATCACCGAGGCGCCGCTGCGCTGCTCCGTGGTGAGAGCCTTCCCGCCATCGTAGTGGAGGGTCCCTGGGGGCCGCCTCGACGTGGCGCACGCTGAGGTGATATAGTCACTCACATGCCGTTCTCCATCGCAGTGACTCCTCAGGTATGGGTTGGGAACCTACAGCCAGACGGGGGGTTCGCCTCGGTGCTCTGGACCAATGTGCTCACCGACGAGGCTGCCGCCGAGGCAGTTGCCTTCCTCAAGAAGGACCGGCTGAATGTCGCACTGGTAGGCGACGGGGATGCCGCCGAGCGGTTGCTCGTGGCGCTCGGGGCTTCGCCGGATCACGCTGCGCTCCAGGTGCGCACCGCTGTTACTCCCCCGAAGGCCACGACCGGCTCGATCCATCGTTCGGGAGTAGCTTCCCTCTCCGATATCCATATGCAATACTGAGGGCGCAACACCGTCCGCAAGGGAGCCCACCATGTCCTACGCACCCGAGACCGGCTACGAGTCGGCTGTCGCTGCCAACCCGCCCGGCAACAAGGGGCCGCTCCGCTTCGAGGAGGGCATCGCCACCGACACCGACGTGCCGACCAGCTTCGCCCAGGGCGCCTACGGCGACACCTCGACGGGGCCGGTGACCACGATCAAGACCCCCGAGGAGACGACCCGTGAGCGGGCGCACGTCGGCTCGGCCGCCTGGATCGAGGCCCCGTCGGCCCTCGGCGAGTTCGTGCAGGGTGCCCAGAGCGACCACCCGACGTTCGAGCGGGTCCAGGGTTCCGAGACCCGGCTCATCCGCCCCAACGCCGCCCGGGTCGGCTGATGGGCGCCGGGGGCACCGACTCCCGGCACGATGACCGGCGTCACCCTCCCGCTCCACGAGAGTTGGTGGACTCCATCTCTCCCGTAGACCGCCCGTCAGAGCGGTCCATTGCTCGCAGTCCTTGGCTCGGTACGACGAGCGGGATGCTGTGGCACGAGAAGAACGCCGAGGACTTCCGCCAGGAGCGCTACGACCGGGACGACTACTGATGCCGCTCCCCGGTCAGATCCCCATGCCGTCGGTGACGCAGCTCGGTGGCAACCCCATGGCGGCGCTCAGCCAGACCGCCAGTGCGGGACGCCCTGCTCGTCCCAAGCCGGTCGCCCTCGCCCCAGCAGGGGTGTCGCTCGGCATGGGGTTCAACGTTGCTCCCGAAGCCGTGAAGCAAGCTCAGATGAAGTACCTCGGCTCTCACCAGCTCCCCCCGGCCTACGCCCCCAAGGCGGCCGGAATCATGGAGCGCCGACGGCACCAGGCCATCGCCCGGGGCTGGCAGCAGCACACCAACGCACCACATCTCCGGAGGGTCTGACATGGCCGGTCCCGCACGCAGCAAGGCAGTCCCCACCGACCGAGCGCTCCAGTTCAGCGACCTCGACCGGGCGGGCCGTGCCTCCCTCCAGGGGATCATGCGGGATCAGGGTGCCGTTCGCTCCCGGCTGGACGCTCGGATCGAGCAGCTCGGCCGTGCGGCCACCAACCCGGCGAACAACGCCACGACCCGTGAGAAGTCGGCCAAGAACGCCGGGAAGCTCGGCGAGATCGCTCCGCACGTCAAGGACCTGCCGGTCACCCTTCAGGGGGCCGCTTCTCGCCGAGTGAGTCACTTCGTAGCCGGTATCGGCCGGGCAGCGGCCGAGGGCGTCAGCTCTGGCAGCGGGTGGTACTTCGACCACCACCGGGACATCGCAGGTATGGCCGCCCAGCACGGCGTCCCGGTTGAGCGTGCCATCACGGCCGCTGCCGCCATGAGCCCGATGAACAGCCCGGACAACGAGAAGAAGGCCGTCGGCGGCCTCATGCGGCAGATGTCTGGCGAGACCGGCCCCCACGTTGATCGCCTCATCCAGGCCGGTGGCACGAAGACCAACATCGCCAAGGCCCAGGAGCACCTGGCTGGCGGCCCCGATCCGCTGAACCCCCACTCGGCGCCGAAGGTCCACTCGTACCGAGCCGCTTCGGTGAACGCTGTGCCCGGTGGTGCCGTCGAGGAGGAGTACCGCACCCGGGTTGGCCATGTCGAGAAGGTCGTGACCGGCGAGATCCACCCCGGCCAGCAGCGCCTGGACCTCTTCGGGCTCCGGGACAGTCACGAGGGCATCCTCAACCCCCGGGGAAACACCGCCGAGGACACGTGGATGAACACCATCTCCTACGGCCAGCCTCTGGGGACCTCCGTGGGACACCTCGGGCGCACCAACGTGGGGAAGACCGTGGGCTCCGACAAGGGCCTGGCGCTTGATATTCCGAAGAAGGACTCCACTGGCACCAGTGTTCACCCCAGCCCGCTGGTGGGCAGCTCGGGAGCGCTTCACAGCTTCAACAACGAAGCCACCATCCGGGCCGCCCGGCAGGCAGGCAAGGCGCTCGGCGTCACCGACTCCCGAGGCGAGTCCAACCTGCCGTCGGTCGCCATGCAGGAAGTCTCCTGGACGGAGGCTCGTCGTGCGGCGGGCAAGGATCCCGAGTACTCCCAGCAGCGGCGCTCGGCTGCGAGCAACCTCAGCGGAGCCCAGATGCGTGGCCAGCAGTCCCTGAGGTTCTGATCGTGGCCACGCAGGATACACTCCCTGGCCTGGGGAACGTCAACCTTCGGCAGTTCGACCCGGTAACAGCTGCTCAGGCCAGCGCACGCAGTTACGCCGAAGCACGGGGACTGAGCTACGACCCCGATATGGCTATCAACGCTCGTGCTGTGGGGGCCGAAGGATACTCGGGGTACCGGGCTACTCGTGACGCCATCGGTAAACCGCTGACGGAGGAAACTCGGCGGTCTTACGAGCACCTGACCAGGGAGGTCGGTGACCAGTTTCACCACATGACGAGTCCTGTGGAGCAGGGCGGCTTGGGCCTCTCGTTCTCGGTGTCGGATACCGATCCGTACGACTCCCCCGCAGCCATGGCCCGGGACATTACCGAGAACCGCCATATCGCTGTGCTGTCAACGGCCGCCACGGGGGGCCACTCGGTGTGGGACAACGAGACCAACGACCGCTTCCGTGCGGTGCACGATGTGTATGGCCACGCTGCCTTGGGACGTGACTTCTCCCGGGATGGGGAAGAAGCGGCGTTTCGTAGTCATGCCCAGATGTTCACCCCCGAGGCACGTGCTGCCCTCGCCAGCGAGACGAGGATGCAGAACACCTACCTCAACTGGGGCGGCGGCGATTTCCCGCCCAACGCCCCCATGAACGCTCCGGACTGGATGACGCAGATCAACCCCGAGCTGCCTGCTGAGCGGCGCAAGATCAAGAGCCAGGGGACCCAGCAGGGTCTGCCCTGGTAGGGTGACGCACCATGTCGGTCGCCGAGAAGGTTTGCACACGCTGCGGCGAGACCAAGCCGTTGAGTGAGTACACCTCCAACGTGCGCCGTGACGACGGACTCGCTCTTTACTGCAAGGTTTGCGATCGTGCGAGGATCAACGCCCGCTATGCCGCTGGCGAGACCAAGGGGCCACACGCCCAGGTGACTACCAAGATCGAGATTGGCGGGAAACTGTTCAAGGTCTTCGTGCTCGATCACACCGTGGCGTGCGCTCATGACCTCTGTGACCAAGAAGTCCCAGCGGGAGAGTATGTATACCCATCCAGGAATCGGCCGGACCTGTACTGCTCAGCTGCGTGCCGATCACGGCACCAGGCTGTACTGAAGGCTCGGGCTCGACAAGCCGACCCAGCGACTCGTGAGCACGACAACCATGTGCGCCGCATGGCAAAGTACGGAATCTCGACCGAGGAGTACGAGCGGCTGTATGACCTTCAGCTCGGTCGTTGTGGCATTTGCCTCGTGCCTCTCACCGAGACCAAGAAGATCCACGTGGATCACGACCACGAAACGCATCAGGTGCGTGGGCTGTTGTGTAACCTCTGCAACCCGGGGCTCGGTTTCTTCCAGGACGATATCCATATCCTCGAACGTGCTGTAGCGTACCTGCGTTCATCCAAGTCCAGTGACTCAGCGTCGGCGCTTGATGTCGTAGTGGGAGAGGGGGTGAGGACACCACCATGTCAGTAGCGTTCTATCCGGGCTCGGCCCGTGCCACAGGTTCGGATCTTTCGATTTCTGTCAGTCCCCTTGGCCTAGTTGAACTTGCCGACGAGGAGTTTGAGGTTCATGGCCCCAGGCTCAATCGTTACGCTCGCAACTGGGCCTTCTAGCGGTTCTACCTGGGACACCACTGGGCTCACCGAGTCCCGATGGGAGACGCCCAGCTGACCTTCAATTGGGTCCGGGCCTTCGCCGACTACCTCATCAGCTTCAACTTCGGCAAGGGTGTCCATCACCACTCGCCGGAGGCGTCGTCGGCGATCATTCCCTACCTGCTCCGGCGGGTGTGGCAGGAGGACAACGACCAGGCCACGCTGCTGCAAGAGATCGGGCAGTACGGCACCATCTCGGGAGACATCTTCGTGAAGGTCGCCTGGGAGCCGCCGTACCAGGACTCGGTGGGTGTCATCCACCCGCCCAAGATCCGCATCCTGCCGATCAACCCGGCCTACTGCTTCCCGACGTTCCACCCCCACGACCGCACCCGGCTGATCGAGTTCAAGCTGAAGTACAAGTTCTGGGGCCAGGCGGCCGACGGCGCTCGCACGATGCACGCCTACGTCGAGGTGATCACCGACGAGATCATCCGGGAGTACGTGGACGACGAGCTGATTGACGAGCGGGCCAACCCCCTTGGCCTGATCCCCGTCGCCTTCTGTCCGAACATGCGGGTGGCCAGCTCGCCGTGGGGCGTCTCCGACATCGAGGACCTCATCTCCCTGAACCGGGAGTACAACGAGAAGGCCACTGAGATCAGTGACATCCTCAACTACCACTCGGCCCCGGTCACCGTCATCACGGGCGCCAAGGCGCAGAACCTGGAGAAGGGTCCCCGCAAGGTCTGGTCGATCTCCAACGCCGGGGCCAAGGTCACCAACCTCCAGCTGGAGACCAACATGGCGGCGCCGCTCGGCTTCTTGGAGCTGCTGAAGCAGGCCATGCACGAGATGACCGGCGTGCCCTCGGGAGCCCTCGGTCAGGCGCAGCCCATCACGAACACCTCCGGCGCCGCCCTGTCGATGGTGTACCTCTCCATGATCCAACGGCGGCAGCTGAAGTTGGTGACCTACACCAAGCTGCTGAAGGACGTGAACGCCCTCATCATCCGGTACGCCGCCGTCTACGAGCCCGAGTGGCTCCAGTACAACCCGATGGTGTCCGCCATCCAGCTCGGCCCGGACCAGTACCCGTGGCTGAGCCCGCAGGACCCGATGACGTACCAGACCAGCGTCGAGTGGATCGACCCGCTGCCGATGGACAAGCTGCTCATCCTCAACGAGCAGCAGGCCCTCATGGCCGTCGGGCTCCAGAGCAAGGTCGGCGGCATGCGTGCGCTGGGCGAGAAGTTCCCCGACCAGAAGCTCCAGGAGGTCTACGAGGAGCAGATCGAGGAAGTGAAGCGGGCCGCCGCCCTCCAGCTCATCCAGGCAGGCGCCAACCAGTTCATCATGCAGGCGACGGGTATGACACCCGACGGCCAGCCGCTGGTGATCCCCGGCATGGACGGGCCGCCGGACGCCAACGGCAACCCCACGGGCATGGTTCCCGCCGTGGACCCGGTGCTGGCGCAGGAGATCATGTCCATCGCCTTCCAGCCGTCCCCGCCGGAGAGGGCCGACTTCAACGAGAACCCGGGAGAGTAGGGTCTCCCTAGATTTCTCCAGGTGCCTGTTCCATATGGCCTATCGGGTCTGCTATACATACTTGAGCAGATACCCATATCAGGTCACGTAGAAAGACACACTTACATGAGCTTCACCCAGAACCCCGCTGCGCCGTTCGCCATCGACCCCGTGACGGGTCAGCCCGTTGCCGTCCAGGCCGCCCCCGTGGTCCCGGCTCCGCAGCAGACCGTTCCGGTCCAGCCCCTCCCGCAGGTCGGCGAGTTCGGCCCGGGTGTGACTCCCCCGCAGCCCCGCTTCGTGGGTGACGTTCAGCCGGTCGTGGGCCAGCAGCTCCCCCCGGTGCAGCTCGTCCAGGCCCCGGGCCAGCAGGCCCCCCAGCTCCTTCCCATCGAGGTCGTCCAGCAGATGCTGGGCCAGGCCCGGGAGGACGAGAAGTCCAAGCTCTACGGCCGCATGGAGGAGCTGGGCTCCCAGGTCGCCACCCTCGCCCAGGAGCGGGAGGCCCGTCTCGCCGCCGAGAAGGCCGCCGAGGAGGCCGAGCGTGAGCGCAAGCGCCTGGAGGAGGAGCGTGGCCTCGACGCCACGCAGCTCGCCGAGCGCATCCGCCAGGAGGCGGCCGAGCGCATCGGCCAGCTGGAGAACAAGATCGCCCTCGGTGAGGCCATCCGGGAGAAGGAGCAGCTGGTGGCCCAGCTCGACTCCTACCGGGACCGGCTCCTCATCGAGCACGGTGAGCACGTCATGCCCGAGCTGCGTGACTTCATCAAGGGCAACTCCAAGGAGGAGATCGACGCCTCCTTCCAGGAGATGATCAACCGGACGGCCGCCATCGTCGGCGGCTTCCAGTCCGTGATGGGTGCGCAGCCCATCCCGGGCGCACAGATCGCACCGACGGTGCCCCAGCAGGTACCGTTGAGCGAGATGCGGGGGGTGTCCTCCTCGGGCGCCTTCCCCGTCGGGCCATTGGAGCAAGGACCCGCCACTCAGACCCTCGACCCCGGGAGCATCCGGAACATGTCGATGGAGGAGTTCCGGGCCAATCGGGATCGCCTGCACGCCGCCGCCACCCAGCAGTTCTACCAGGGCGGCCAGTAGTCCGTAGGACTGCACCCATCCCACTTCACAGTCCTTAGGAGGGACATCCCATGGCATTCCAGCTCCCCAACGGTGGCGGCATCACCGGCACCAACCGTCTCGCCACCGGCGTCACGGGTTCGGCCTACGGGCTGATGAACCCGGCGACCGGCGCCACCGGCAACGTCACCGGCTACGGCCAGTCGGCGGTCTCCGGTTCGACGGCCCTCACCCCGGCGATCCAGACCATCTGGTCGAAGGAGATCCTGTTCCAGGCGATGCCCGTGCTTCGCTTCGAGCAGTTCGCCGTGAAGAAGACCGAGCTGGGCGTCATGCCGGGCCTCACGGTCAACTTCATGCGGTACAACAACCTGCCGATCCCCTCGGGTCCGCTGGTCGAGGGCATCCGCATGCAGACGCTCGCCATCACGGCGCAGCAGTACCGCATCACCGTGGCCGAGCAGGGCCAGGGCATCGCCATGTCGGAGCTGCTCCTCAACGCCTCGTTCGATGACGTGCTGGCCAGCTCCAGCCGTCTCCTCGGGCGCTCGATGGCGACCTACATGGACCTGGAGGCCCGCTCCACGATCCAGTCGGCGTCGTCCGTCGTGTACGGCTACTCCGAGCCGTCGAGCATCACCACGGGCCGGGGCATCTACAACTCCGGCACCCAGGGGTCGGCGGGCACCATCGTCGGCGCCAACGCCGCCTTCAAGTTCACCCCGGCGGCGGTGAAGGATGCGACGTACACCCTGGCGAGCAAGAACATCCCCCGCCTGGGTGACACGTACATCTGCTTCATCCACCCGGCGCAGAGCCGCCAGATCCGGGACACCCCGGAGTTCATCGAGGTCACGAAGTACGCCGCTCCCGGCAACTTCATGCTCGGTGAGATCGGTCGGCTCTACGACACGGTGTTCATCGAGACCACCCAGATCGGCCACCCGCTGCGGGCCTCGGACGACTCGATCCTCACGGATCTGTCGGCGTACTACAACGAGACCTACTCGGGCGGCGGTGCCCTCGACTGGCGTCCCGCCGACGCCAGCACGGGCGGCATCCTGAGCGCCAACCCCTACGAGGGTCCGCTCGACAACCAGGGCTCGGCTGCGGCCGACGTGGCCATGGACGCCGGGTACGCCCCGACGGCCGTCGCCCAGCCCGGGTGGGATCAGCCGTGGCTCAGCGACTACCCGTCGGTCTCGGCGGGCACGAGCGACAACGTGCTGGAGGCGCTCATGTTGGGCGACAACTCCTTCGGCCACGCCATCTCGCTCCCCGTCGAGCTGCGTGACGGCGGCGTCCTCGACTTCGGTCGTGAGCACGCCCTGGCGTGGTACGCCATCTGGGGCTTCGGCCTCATCACCGACTCGGCGGTCGTCAAGATCCGCACCAACTAGTCGGCGGGCTCCGGCCCATCGAACGCTGGCAGGGGAGGGGCTTCGGCCTCTCCCCTTCGCCAGTGAGACACTCATTTCCCCATACCCGTTTGGAGCAACAACATCATGCCACGAGCCGCCACTCCCAAGGCCACCGCACCCGCCGCCGAGGTCACCACCGAGGCACCTTCCCAGACCGCCGCCCCTCTTCCCACGGGTGAGGTGACCACGCAGCAGGCTCCGGCCGCCGTGATGGCCGCCGAGATCGCCCAGGTCCAGGAGCCCGCCGCCATGCCGCCGCAGGAGCCCGCTCCCGTGCAGCCGCAGGCCGCCCCGCAGCCTCAGCAGCTGCCGACCCAGCAGGTCATGCCCGCCCCCGGCGTCCAGCCGCAGTACACCGAGGGGCCGACCATCAACAACGGGTCCTTCCCCCAGCCCCAGGTGGCGCCGCCCGCCCAGGTGGCCAACCCGAACCAGCCGCAGCCGGTGAGCGCCAACGGCTCGGTGGCGCAGAACCTCGGCTTCGTGCCGCAGGAGATCGTGGTGGACGCCGTGACGCCCACCGCCGTTCCGATGGGCGCCCGCACCCGCATCATCCGGGTGAACGAGGACATCGAGAACATGACCATCACCGCCGGGGGTCGTCCGCCCCGCATCTACTCGTTCCAGCAGGGCCACCAGTACCAAGTCCCGCTCGACGTGGCTGCGGAGCTGGACGCCATCGGCAAGCTCTGGCACTGATCCAAGGAGGGTCCCCCATGTCCACCGTCTCCGTTGTCCAGGTCCTGGACGAGGCCCCCACGCTCACCCCCACCGGGGGCACGGCGCAGACCGCCTCGGCCACCGTCTCCAAGGCGTTCGCCTGGACCGGCACCAACCCCGAGGGCGGTACCACCGCCTACTCGATCAGCTGGGGAGACGGCAGCCCCGTCGAGACGGGGAACTTCACGGGTACCACGAGCCTGTCGCTGTCGGTCAACCACACCTATGCGACGACGGGGGCCAAGACGCTCGTGCTCACCGCCACCGATGCCCAGGGCTCGGTGACGACCAGCACGGTCACCGTCACGGTCTCCTAGTCCCCAACGACTTGAAGGAGTCACCGCTATGAGCAAGACCAGCCAGACCGACACCGCCGACGAGACCCGCACCGACGCCGCTGGCGCCGAGGTGCAGCTCGATCCCAGCCTGGAGCCCACCGAGGGCGAGCAGGTCGAGGGTGCCGAGGTGGCGCAGGAGCAGAGCCTCCTGTTCCGCACGCTCCAGGACGACGACGCCATGGCCCGCCTCCAGGCCCGGGGCTACGCCCCCGACGAGATCCTCGGCCTCAGCGAGGAGGTGCTGGCCAAGTACCAGCGTGACGACCTCACCGCCGACGGCAAGATCCCCGAGCCCGCCCCGGCGCCCGGCACCGCCCCGTTCGAGATGACGGCGCCGAACCCGACCCAGGACCGGGACGGCAACCAGCCGCCCCAGCAGGTCGTGGACGAGGCCAACGGCCTGTTCGAGGCGCAGCTCGCCAAGGAGGAGGCCAACAAGGCCGACGACACCCTGGCCGAGCAGGCGGCCGAGGAAGCCCTCGCCCGTGACCAGGCGCTCGCCGGGCACGCCGACGCCAAGGTGAACGAGGACGGCAGCCCCGCCGTTCCCGAGCACGGCGCCGAGCCCAGCACCGATCAGTAGTCGCCCAGCGCTGCGGCGCCGGGTAGGCTGATACCGGTATCAGACAGCGAAAGGGCGTCGAGATGGCCAACCGGCCGGGATTCCTCATCAAGAACGCCGGGGAGACCGCCGGTAACTACGGCATCTCGGCGCCCGACGCTGTTGACTTCCTCCTGCTGGGCTCGTCCCGGTACGGGGTCGTCGCCGGGTGTGACATCGAGATCCCCGTAGGGAGCGCCGCAACGGCCACTGTCTACGGAGGCGGCGAAGGGAACGCCCTCCTCGTCAAGGGGGAGTTGCACTTCGCAGCTGACCAAGTGGTGCAGCTCTTCACGGGGTCCTCGGCCAGGGATCGCTTCGATCTCCTGGTCTACGACGGCATCAACCGGGACTTCCGGGTGCTCCAGGGGCCTGTCTCCTCGAACCCGGTCTTCCCCGATGTCGGCGAGAACATGGTCGTCCTGATGTCGATCCTGGTCCCTGCCGGGGCCACGAGCATCAACCGGGACTACACCACCGACAAGCGGATCATGGTGCCGTCGAGCTTCAAGGGCTCGGTGGCACCTTCTGCTGTGCTGGTGAGTAACACACTCCCGACCGGCGAGAAGTTCCGCATCGAGGGCTCGGGCAAGATGAGCTGGGGCGACGTGTCCCTCCAGCGCTCCGACATCCAGACGCTGCGGGTGGACGGCTACCTCACCGTCACCCAGGCCATGACGCTGCCGGGCCTCACGGTCAACGGGGACATCACGGCGACCGGCCTGGTCACCAGCTCCAACATCCGCCGAGGCCCGAACACGCCCACCAACGGCGAGGGCAACGTGGGCGACATCTACGTCCGCACCTCCGACGGAGCCTTCTTCAGCAAGAAGAGCTTCGGCTGGGTGGAGTACTACGCCGACGAGTACCCGCCCGGCACGATGATCTCCTCGATCCTGGCCCCCGGCGACGCCTACCTCGGCTCGTCCTGGCTGCCCATGGACGGAGGTACCTACGCCCGCTCGGCCGTCGGCCGCCTCTGGGACGTGCCCGGCGCCGCCAGCTGGCGCAACCTCGGCAACCAGACCATGACCATCCCCAACATGGCTGACCGGCTCCCGCTCATGGGCGTCGGTGCCGTCGGTGCCACCGGGGGCTCGATGGACCGTGCGCTCACGCAGGCCCAGCTCCCGGCCCACACGCACTTCGGTGGTGGCTCGACGGGCTCGGGCGGCGAGCACACCCACGTGGCGAGCCTGACCCCGGCGGGCGGCCATGGCCACACGATCTCCGGCGGCGGCCATGGCCACACGGTGGTCGATCCCGGCCACGAGCACGTCCCGCAGGCGTTCGGGACCAACTTCATCACGGGCATCTTCGACAACACCAAGCCGAACGTGTACCCCGACCTCGGCCCGAACGTGCCGCTGAGCTTCCGTGTCACCTTCCAGCAGTACACCGACAAGCGCACCACGGGCATCTCGGTGACCGGCGGTGACCACGGCCACGCCGTCGAGGGCGCTGGCGAGCACGTCCATCAGGTCGTGTTCCAGCAGTCCGGCGGCCACACCCACGACTTCCCGGCCGAGAGCCCCGTCGGCAGCAGCCAGCCCGTCAGCGTGCGCCCGGCCTACCTGGGCGTGAACGTCTTCATCAAGATCTGATCATGACCGCAGGACCCGTTGGCTACCGAGGAGGCAGTGACTCCATCTCTTCCATCCAGGGCGGCGCCGAGTCGCACCTGGGTGGTGGTGAGGTACGCCCGTTCTCGCCCGGGTACGACCCCTCCGTGGATCCTGGCGCCGGGCTGTGGCGGGACCCCAACGCCGTCACCGAGTCCGATAGCCCCTTTGGGCTCGATGACGCCTGCGCCCCCGGCGGCGGCCCGACCGGACCGATCACCATCGAGCAGGTCATCGGCCTGACGGCGGCCCTGGCGGCCAAGGTCTCCCAGGTCGCCTTCGACCAGCTGCTGGCCGACTTCAACGCCCACCTGGCCGACGGGGACCCTGGCGGCGGTGGGGGCGTCACCATCGGCCAGGTCAACGCCGCCATCGCCTCGGCTCTCAGCACGCTCACCGCTGCCCAGGTGCTGGTGGACCGCACCAACATGCCCAACCTCGTGGGTGCGGGTGTCACTCAGCAGCAGCAGTTCAACGAGGTCGTGTACTCGACCCTGGGCACCTACCTCACGTACATCACCGACAACGCCACGGCCATCGGCAACAAGCAGGACCACACGCCCGAGCTGGACGTGCTGGGCGCCCTGTCGAGCACGGCAACGGGCCGTCAGCTGCTCACCGCCGCCAGCTTCCCGGCCGTGCGTGCGCTGCTCGGGCTCGCCAGCGTGGAAGACACGGCGGACGCCGACAAGCCCGTCAGCACGGCGGCACAGGCGGCGCTCGACGCCAAAGCGCCGCTGGCGTCACCGACGCTGACCGGTGTTCCGACCGCACCGACC
>CAYVDN010000002.1:0-120432 GCA_964450685.1 uncultured Microthrixaceae bacterium | reverse complement strand
TGCACCTGTCCAACCTGTGCACCGAGATCCTCGAGGTCACCAACCAGGCCGAGACGGCTGTCTGCAACCTTGGTTCGGTCAACCTGGGCGCGATGGTGCGCCCTGATTCCTCCGGCGCGCCGGCTTTCGACTTCGACCGTCTCGCCGAGGTCGTGCGCCTGGCGGTGCCGTTCCTCGACCGTGTGATCGACATCAACTTCTACCCGACCGACGAGGCCGGCAACTCCAACGCCAAGTGGCGTCCGGTCGGGCTAGGGCTGATGGGCCTGCAGGACGTCTTCTTCAAGCTCCGTCTGCCGTTCGACTCCGACGAGGCGCGGGTCCTGTCCGACCGGATCTCCGAGGAGATCTACTTCCACGCCCTGACGGCATCGAACGAGCTCGCAGCGGCCAACGGCACCCACGGCGGCTGGGACGAGACCCGCGCTTCAAAGGGAGAGCTGCAGTTCGACCTGTGGGGTGTGACCCCGACGGACCCGGCTCGCTGGGCTGACCTCAAGGCGCGCATCGCCGAGCACGGTCTGCGCAACTCGCTGCTCATAGCAATCGCCCCGACGGCGACGATCGCCTCGATCGCGGGCTGCTACGAGTGCATCGAGCCGCAGGTGTCCAACCTGTTCAAGCGCGAGACCCTCTCGGGTGAGTTCCTCCAGATCAACACCTACCTGGTGCGTGAGCTCCAGCAGCGGGGCCTGTGGACCGAGCCGATCATCGCGGCGATCAAGCGCAACGAGGGGTCGGTGCAGGAGATCGAGGAGATCCCCGCCGACGTTCGAGCGATCTACCGCACGGCCTGGGAGCTCCCAATGCGAGCCCTGATCGACATGGCAGCGGGCCGCGGAGCGTTCATCGACCAGTCGCAGTCGCTGAACCTGTTCATGGAGTCCCCGACGATCGGGAAGCTCTCCTCGATGTACATCCACGCCTGGAAGCAGGGGCTCAAGACCACCTACTACCTGCGTTCCCGTCCTGCGACGCGCATCAACAAGACGACGACCGGCTCGACCAGCGGCAACGGCCCGGGCGATGGGGGTGTGCCGGCGACACCGCTGCCGACCCAGCCGAGCACCGAAGCCGGGACCGACACCGACGTCGCTGCCAGCGGGTACTCCGACGAAGAGGCGGTCGCCTGCTCGCCCGAGAACCCCGAGTCCTGCGAAGCCTGTCAGTGACGACCTGACACCAGCAGAACCGAATCCGACTGATCGAGCCCCGGCCGATCGAACTGCACGAGAGGAACGACGAGAATGGCTCTGACCGAGAACACCGCCCTTGCCCACAACCTGCCGGCCGAGACGACTATCGACCTGACCGAGCCGTCACAGGCTGGTGGGCACCTGCTCGACCCGGGCTTCAACCTCACGTTGCGCCCGATGCGCTACCCGCAGTTCTACGACATGTACCGCGACGCGATCCGCAACACCTGGACCGTCGAGGAAGTCGACTTCTCCGATGACATAGTCGACCTGCAGCGCAAGCTGGTTCCCGCCGAACGGCACCTGATCAACCGGCTCGTGGCGTTCTTCGCCACGGGCGACTCGATCGTGTCGAACAACCTGGTGCTCAACCTGTACAAGCACGTCAACAGCCCAGAGGGGCGCATGTACCTGTCGCGCCAGCTCTATGAGGAAGCGCTGCACGTCCAGTTCTACCTGACGCTGCTCGACACCTACATCCCCGATGTGGACGAGCGGGCAGAGGCGTTCGCCGCTATCGAGAACATCCCGTCCATCCGTCACAAGGGCGAGTTCTGCTTCAAGTGGATCGACTCGATCAACAGCCTGGACGAGCTGCGCACCCGTGAGGACCGCAAGCAGTTCCTTCTGAACCTGATCTGCTTCGCTGCGTGCATCGAGGGACTCTTCTTCTTCGGTGCTTTCGCCTACGTCTACTTCCTGCGCTCAAAGGGCCTGCTCAACGGGCTCGCGTCGGGTACCAACTGGGTGTTCCGTGACGAGAGCTGCCACATGAACTTCGCTTTCGCCGTGATCGACCAGGTTCGCCGTGAGGAGCCCGACCTCTTCGACGACGATCTGGCCGCCCGGGTCAACGAGATGATCGGCGAGGCCGTCGAGTGCGAGTACCAGTTCGCCGAGGACCTGCTCTCCCAGGGGATCCCCGGGATGTCGCTGCCGGACATGCGCGAGTACCTGCAGTACGTCGCGGACCAGCGACTGATGACGCTCGGCATCGCCAAGCGCTACGGCTCCAAGAACCCGTTCGCGTTCATGGAGCTCCAGGACGTCCAGGAGCTGACCAACTTCTTCGAACGAACCGTGTCGGCCTACCAGACGGCCGTCGACGGCGAGTTCTCGATGGATGAGGACTTCTAGGCGCCAACGACCCAAGGGGTGCACCGACCGCTAGCGCCCCCAGAGCTGTCGCGGTGTGAGCTGCCGGTCCCCGCTGAACGGCAGCGCCACCGCTTCGCCGTCGGCCCCTGCCGAGCTGTACGCGGCGCAGATCACCTCGAGCACGTCACGAGCGGCCGCTAGATCCTGGCCGGGCGCGCCCTGCGCCAGGTCGACCAGCTGGTCGACGTATCCCATCTGCTCCAGGCGGGCGTCGGGCACCTGGTGCCGCGTGGCGATGGAGACTGGTTCGCCGTCGTGCTCCAGCACCACCTCGGGCAGCAGTTCCACTCGCAGCACCCCTGTGGGCGACGCCGCCTGGACGCTCCATTCGGGCACGTCAGCAGTCCACGAGATGGTCAGTTCTGCCGACAGCTGGGATGCGAAGTCGATCCACACGGTCGCATGGTCGTCGGCGCCATCGTCCCGAGTGGAGCTGAGCTCGGCACGCACCCCGCACGGGGCGTCACCGGCCGCGTCCAGCGCCAGGGCGATCGGATGGGGGCCCAGATCGAAGAGGACGCCTCCGTCGAGCAGCGGTGCTCGGAAGTGACCCCAGTCGGGCGGCGGTTGCAGTGTTCGCAGCGAGAGGTGATCGAGCGAACCTAGCTCGCGCCGCCGGTTGCGGAATTCCGTCCACACCGGGGCGTGCAGCAGGTTCTCGGCGCATCGCGCGGTTCCGGCCTCTGCTGCCGCGACCATCCTGTCGGCCGACGCGAGAGTGGTGGTGAGCGGCTTCTCCACCAGCACGCTCGCTCCTGCGGCCAGCCCCTGCAGGCTGAACTCCTCGTGGGAATCCGGAGGTGTGGCGACAACGAGGATGTCGGCACCTTCCGGCAGCTGTTCGGGTCGAACCCTGCGCGCGTCGACCGATCCGGCGAGATGCCGCGCCGAGGTCCCGCCACGCGACGCGACCGAGATGACCCGCATTCCAGCGGACTGGGCGGCGAGTGCGTGCACAACAGCGATGTAGCCGGCGCCGCCGAGCGCCACTCGGGGCCGGTCTCTGCGGCGCCCGAGCCAGCTGCGCTGTCCGAGCCAGCTGCGCTGTCCGACTCGGCTGCGTTCAGACGGTGGCATTTCCCAGTCCCCTCTCAGGTAGGGCCGACCCTAGCCGTGGGTGCTGCGATGACCTGGGTCGGCCCCGCCGGTAGCCTGAGTGGGGCCTCCAAGGCCCTTGACCCCTACCACGCTGTGCCCGGTTCACCGCCGGTCCGGTGAACCGATGCCTCGACCCGTCAAACTCCTGTTGCGATTCGCTCTGATCGTCGCTCTCGGCGTCGCGTCGCTGGCGATGGTCACGAGCCTGCTCGTGCCTGCCGTCTCGCAGCTGCCCGACGCTGCGTCGTTCAACACGTCCAGCCGGGTGGTGTTGCCGGACTTGGTCGAGGGCAGCACCGTGCTGGACATGAACGGTGACCCGATCGGCGAGCTCGTGGGAGCGGAGAACCGCCAGATCGTGTCGCTCGACGACATCTCCGCCGAGCTGCGCTCGACGGTCCTCGCGGTGGAGGACGCCGATTTCTACGAGCACGACGGCGTCAGCGCACGGTCGATAATGCGTGCGTTCCGGGCGAACAGCGACGCAGGCGGTGTGTCCCAGGGTGGCTCGACGATCACACAGCAGCTGGTCAAGCTGAGCCTGGTGGGCGACGAGCAGTCCTTCACCCGCAAGCTCAAGGAAGCGAGCCTGGCCCTGCAGCTCGAGCAGCAGTACTGCGAGGCGACGACGAAGTCGGAGTGCAAGGACAGGATCCTCGAGCAGTACCTGAACCAGGTGTACCTGGGCCGTGGGGCGTACGGAGTTGAGGCGGCGGCACAGACGTACTTCGGCAAACCCGCTTCCGAGGTCGGATGGGCGGAGGCGGCCGTGCTCGCTTCGCTCATCCGTAGCCCTTCTGCATACGACCCGGTTCGCTATCCCGACGTCGCCCGGGAGCGGCGCGAGATCGTGGTGCGCCGGATGATGGCCGAGGGACTGATAGGTCAGGCCGAGGCCGATCTGATCAACATGGCACCCCTGCCGACCAACGTGACACGTGTCCGTTCCAGCACCTCGGCACAGGACCTGTCGTACTTCGAGCGACACGTACGCGACGAGTTGCTCGACGCCGAGTGGCTCGCCCCCACCCGTGAGCTGCGGCGGTACCTGATCTTCAACGGTGGACTGAAGATCACCTCGACGATGGACCCCAGGGCGCAGTTCCTGGCAGCCGTCGCCTCGAACGAAAGCCCAGTCAAGGCACAGAACCCCGACTCGATGGCTGTTGTCGTGGCAGTCGAACCAGGGTCCGGTGCGGTACGCGCGGCGGTCGGCGAGACCACGATCGAAGGCAAGGGAGTCGTCGAGCTGGCAGCACCGGCGGTCGGGCGGAGCCCCGGCTCGTCGTTCAAGACGTTCACCCTCATCGCCGCGCTCGAGGAGGGCTACGGCCTCCGCTCCAGCATCTCGGCATCGCCCGCGCCCCGGTCGCTCTACGACGACTGGGGACTGCCCCGGAGTGTCAGCACCTGGCCGTCCGGATGTCGCGGCGGGTACACGGACCTGACGCGTGCGACGGCTTCGTCGAACAACTGCGCTTTCGTGCGGCTCCAGGCCGCTGTCGGCGGAGACCAGGTGGTCGATGTCGCCCGACGACTGGGGATCTCGACCCTGGCCGATGACGCGGGCGACATCCCGTCGCTCACTCTCGGTAGCACCACGGTCCGTCCGCTGGAGATGGCGGCGGCTTACGCGGCGATCGCCAACGACGGAGTGTTCAACGCCGCTCACTTCGTCACGAAGGTGGAGGACCGTGACGGGAATGTGCTCTACGAGCACGAGCCGAGCGAGGAGCAGGCCATACCGGTCGAGGTCGCCCGGCAGGCGACTGTGGCGCTGAGCGGGGTCGTGTCCGGTGGCACCTACAAGGGCGGCTCGTTGCCGGACCGGCGACCAGCTGCGGGCAAGACCGGCACGAACGAACTCGATGACGGCGGCAACGCCGACGTCTGGTTCGTCGGCTTCACGCCGGAGATCGCTGTAGCGGTCTGGATCGGCAAACCTGCCGGCACGATCGATATGAAGGGTGGGCGGGTTCAGGGCGGCACCGCTGCCGGAAAGGTGTGGCACGAGTTCATGGCGCCCTATCTGGAGGGCACGCCTGTCACGAAGTTCACCCCGCCGAGCTCCAACGGTCGTACCACCTCGATCAAGGACCCCTGGAGCAAGTACGCGACTCGGTCGAGCTCGAGTTCCAGCTCCGGTTCCCGCTCGACCTCCAGCAACCGGGGCGGGAGCACCCGGTCGACCACGACCGTTGCCAGCAGCGACACCGGGGGAGCCGGCGGCGGTGGGTCGACCGACGGGGGCTCGGCCGATGAGGGCTCGAGCGACGGTGGGTCGTCGCCGACGACACTCGCTGACTGATTGCGCTTTCGTCCGCAGCGACACAGTCGCGGTGCACGGCGGCCTAGGGTTCGCTCGTGGCTGCTCTCGACGATCTGCTCAGCGTTCAGGACCTGGACACCGCCATCGATCAGCTACGGCACAGGCGGGCGACGCTGCCCGTGCTCCAGTCGCTGGAGAAGCTGGGACTGCGGACCTACGAGGTCGTGGGGCTCCGTGACGAGGTGTCTGCACGGCTGCACCGGATCCGCGTCGAGCAGAAGGAGGCCGAGGACCACGCTTCTCTGCTGGAGGACAAGGCCAGGGCGGTCGATGCCTCCATGTACGACGGCAGCGTGGTCGCCCACAAGGAACTCGAGTCGCTCCAAGAGGAACTGGCACAGCTCCGCCAGCGTCAGGGGGACTTCGAGGACCGTGCGCTGGAACTGATGGAGCAGGCTGAACCGGTCGAGGCGGAACTGGCGCAGCACGAGGGTGTGCTGTCCGAGCTCAATGCCGAACGTGACGTGTTGGACTCCGAGCTGATCGTGGCGCTCGCCGAGCTGGACGCCGAACTCGACCGGCTCGGCTCCGATCGGGAGACTGCGTCCGCCGCTGTTCCGGTTGAGCTGATGGCAGCCTATGAGCCGTTACGAGCATCGCTCGGCGGGGTGGCGGTGGCACGCCTGCACGGCGCCCGGTGCGAGGGCTGCCACTTGGAGATCCCGTCAGCAGAGCTCGAGGACGTGCGCCGAGCTCCCGCGGACGCGTTGGTGCACTGTCCGGAGTGCATGCGGATCCTGGTCCGCTGAAACAGATCGTGTCACCGTGCTGATCTGGTTCGTCGTGATGAGCATCGTCATCACCTGGGCGGTGTTCCAGAGCCCGGCGATCGACTACCGAATGGTCGCGCTGGGCGCAGTCATCCCCGTGGCCGAGGTTCCGTTCGGCGCCGGCCCACTGCACTCGTTGCTCCTCCCGACGCTCGTGCTGGCGGTCGTCATGCTGGCGACGCGGGGTCGGCGACTGATTCGTCGACAGTGGCTGGGCCTGCCGATCGGGATGTACCTGCACCTGGTGCTCGATCTGTCATGGACCCGCGCCGACACGTTCTGGTGGCCTGCTCTGGGCGTCGACCCGGGATGGGGAGAGGCGTTCGAGCTCTCACGCGGGCCCATGTCGCTGGTCATGGAGCTCGTCGCCATCGGCATGGGTGTCTGGGCATGGCGCCGATTCGGGCTCGATGACTCCGAGCGTCGCGACAGATTCCTGCGAACAGGGCAGCTCGATCGTGACGCGGTCGGCCCGCCAGGTGGGCCGACCGGTCGCTGACCGCGCAGGTGACGGCCAGTGACGGAAAACCTCTCCCGAAAGACGAGGAGTGGACCGATCCCACCTCTAGCGTGGGCCACATGGATCTTCTCGACGAGGAGTCGCACAGGCTCCTTCTCTGGGCGGTGAGGCTCAACGAGGTAGGCGGGACCCTGACGCGCAAGGAGCTTCGCCGTCTGGCGCAACCCCGCCGACCGGCAGCTCTGAGCGTCGTGGCGGGGCTGACCGGCCGTGACGCGAACTTCGCCGAAGGAGCGATCAGCTCTCTCATCCGGCGCGGTCTCGTGGAAGAGGTCGATGCACAACGGATAGCGCCTACCGAACTGGGCCGCCTGGCCGTCAGCGCGCTCGGGATGCACCCCGAGGAGACACCGTTGTTCGAGGTGCTCGACACCGACCTGCGTTCCAGTGATCCGCTGGCGTTCGCCCGGGTGGTCGGACGCATCGCCGCTCTCGATAGGCCGATGGTCGTGGACCCCTACTGCCGTCGAGCCCAGCTCGAATATCTGGTGGTACACACCGAGGTGACCAAGGTGCTGGTGAGCGACAGGATCGACAGCACCGACCTGGACGACCTGGTGGACTTCGTCGAGTCGCTGCGCAACCGCGTCACCAAGCTGCGCCTCCGCATGGCGCCGGCGGCAGCGGTGCACGATCGCCACGTCATCGACGGAGACCGAGTGCTCCAGATCGGCGGCATCGCCCACTCGGTCGGCGGTGGGACGACGGTCGTTTCGGAGCCGGTCGACATGGGCGAGGAAGTGCGCCGCTACTACCGCATGGTCTGGAAGACATCGGAACGTCTGGCGACCTACAAGCCCGGCCGCCGTCCGGCCAAGCACGCCGCCTGAACCGCCTCAGCAGCCTCAGCTGCTGAACTGCCTCAGCCCTGGATTCGGCGCGACGCAGTCCCGGCCAGCTCCGTCATGTCGGTCAACCAGTCCGCGCCCTTGGTACGGCGACCGCTCAGCTTCGGGAGGTGCGGAGCCTGCTTGTGGTGCTCGGTCCGGTGAGCCGGTGCGGGCACGGTGTCGGTGGCGTCCGTCGGAGCCTTGATGCGGCCCTCCCGCTCCCGCTCCAGCCGGCGTAGGAGGTCCTCGACGGCCGCTAGCTGCTCCTCGGTGTAGGGAAGTCTGTATCCCTCCGCGACGAAACGGGCGGTGTCGGCGCGGTAGTCGTGGCCGGTGCTGCGGAACTCGCCCGGGCTGTTACGCATGGCGTTGGCCGCGTCGATCATCGTCTGCACTCCGGTCACCACCGGATACCAACGCTGACCGCCCGGGACATTGCGTCCGCGGGGTTCTTCCAGCCAGTCCGGTGAACGGTAGAGCAGTGTGGGGGTGAGCAGCGTGATCGGATCGTTGTCGTGGCTGAGCTGCACGATCCGCAAGGCGTCCCGTTCCTCGGGGGTCAACTCTGCGAGCTCCTCCCAGCGGTCGAACACGCCGACGGTGCCCTCGGGGGTCAGCTGCCCCGGTCGATCCAGACCGGCAGCCGACCAGCGGGCCAGTTCGGGCATGCCGAACCAGAGCGCCCGGTCGACGCCGTAGTGGTCCAGACCCTCCACGCCGAGGCGCATGATGCAGTCCGAGGACGCCCACGCACCCAGGCTCTCACCGAAGACCAGGACCCGTGGCCGCTGATCTTCGGGCATCGCCCGGACCCTCTGGCGGACGCCCCAGACGAGGTTGCGGAACTGGCGGCGACCGGCGCGCACCTTCTGCAGTGACAGGAAGGACGGGTAGCGGCCGTACTGGATGCACACAGTCGCCAGGTCGCCGCGGGTGAACAGCTCGGCGGCCTCGATCATGGTGTGGTCGACCCAGCCGGTGCCGGTGGGGCAGACGAGCAGGATCGTGCCGCGGTCGTAGGCGCCGGTCCGTTCCATCTCCTCCAGCGCAGTCTCGGCGCGGCCCGACGTGTACAGGGGCTGCTGGTTGAACCCGACGAACACGCGGATCGGGTGGACGGCGGGCTCGCCCATGGTCTCGGAGATCAGGTCGGGAGGCAGCACGTCGGTCACGTAGCGGCGCCCCTGCTGGCCGAGCTGGTCGAACGGGCAGATGCTCTCCGCGCTGCCCGACACCAGAGGCGTCGTGGGCGGGAGGGTGTAGCCGGGGTCGACCTTCTCGTTGGCGGCGCCGACCTTGGAGATCCCCGCCCAGTAGAGCCCCGTCAACGCAGCTGCCCAAGCGGCGTTGTTGACGCTGCGGGCGAGGGCCGTGTGTACCAGTCCGGGTCCGAAGAACGCCTCGAAACCGTGCCGGGTTGCCTTGTGGCCGTAGCCCATTCCGGTGCCGACAGCGGTGACTCCGGCTGTGACGGCGACGGTCTTGTTGAGGTTGAGCGACAGTTTGTCGAAGTCGTCGGTGAAGAACTCGCGGCGGTCACGCAGGTAGGAGCGGGACTTGAAGAGAGCGAACGAGAACGCGGCAGCTGTCGCCGCCATGGTGAACCCGGCGCCGCGACGCGTCGAGCTGGCGCGTCCCCTTGCGGCGGTCATGACCTCGTAGATGATCCCACCGGTCGCCCCGCCCTCGATGAGTTCGCCCCCCATGCGTGCGAGAGCTGCTGGCCACGCGGTGTCGTCCTCGTCGGGGAGCCTGCGCATCCCGTACCCGACTCCGACGATCGCCGCCCGCACTGCGATGCGCTGGGCCAGCGAGTCCTCGTTGGGAGTCAGTCGGTCCGCCAGCCGGTCGACTCGGTTGCTGGCAGCGCGAGCGGCCAGGATCACAGCACCCGACGCGGCACCCTGGTGCAGCGACGTCCGTGGCATGAGCGACGGCTGGAGGGACCGGAGCCACTGCGTGGTCTCGAGCGGCGATCCCGGCGATCCCGACAACGGTGAGAAGACCGTTGCGACCTTCTGGAGTTGCTCGAACGACACCTTGGGCATGTCGGGGCCTTCCTCGTTGTTCGCTGCTCTCACAGCCGGGCCGGGCCAGCGTATCGAGCAGTGCAGCTCAGCCCGACCAGAAATGTCGGAGCGGTGCCGGACCTGGGCCCGTCAGGTTCCCGTGGTAACGGTCTCATCGGGCGGCTGGTGCCGAGCAAGGAACCGGAGCCGTGCAGCTCGGGCATCCCACGAGTAGACGACAGCAGTCCCGGCGATCAGGTCGTGTAGAGCACGGCGGTGCCGACCGGTGATTATCGGCACGAACCCCAGGCCGAGAATCAGGAAGCTGAGCGGCAGAGCGACTGTCCGCAGAGTGCCGTTGCGGGGTGTGGAGGCGGAGCCGTCGGCACGTACGACCCGGATCCCGAGTAGCGCCATGCCGAACGTTTTGCCGCTGACCGACCACGGGTACGCGTAGTAGAGGAACAGCCAGCCGACGTAGAGCAGGCCGGTGAGCCACGGCGGCGGGTTCCAGGTGAGCTCACCACCGGTCGCGAGCTGCAGTACCCAGGCCACGATGGCGCTACCCAGCGCGAACGCGGACGTGGCGACGGCCTGGTCGACGGCGAAAGCCGCCAGGCGGGTGACTGCCCCCGCGTAGTGGCCCTGGAGGCTTACCGCCAGCTCCGGATCGGCCGTGGTCTTCATTTCGTCGCCCTCATGTCGTCGATCCGTTCTGATCGCCGGCTGCGGGGGGAAGTGCGAGCTGTGCGTCGATGAGCATCTGAGGGCCGGCCGGCAGCGACTCGAGTTCACGACCCAGGATCCTGTTGGCGAGTCTGGCGATGAACGCGTCCATGCCGACACCCTGGCTGCGTACCGCGTCGAGCGCCTCGGACGCGACTCCGCTTGTCGACTGGGCGATGATGCTGCCCAGCTCGGTGTTGGCGACGAGCGCATCCATGTCGAGCTGTTGGAGCAACGCGTTGATGTCGACAGTGGCCAACAGCTGGTCCAGATCTATGCGCCCGACCAGCATGTTCAGGTCGATGCGCTCGAGCAGAGCCGTCAGGTCGATCGAGGCCACGAGCGCATCGACGTCGATCCGGGCGAGCAGCGAATCGATGTCCACTTTCTGGATCAGGGCGTCGACGTCGACCTTCGAGACGATCGAATCGATGTCCACCTGTGCGACGAGCGCGTTGACATCCACCTGGGACACGAGTTCGTTCACGTCGACCTTCGCGACGATCGCGCCGACGTCGAGGCGGTCGACCAGCCGGTTGATGTCGATCCGGTCCAACAGGGCGTTCACGTCGATCGCCGCCAGGACACCGTTGACGTCGACCGCGTCGACCACCCCGGGGGTGGCGTTGCGGATCGCCTCCTGGGCCGCCGGCAGGCCTTCCTCCTCGATGCGGTGGCGTACCTGTTGGCCCTGGCGCGACAGGGGACGGGTGACCCAGCGGGCGGCACTCTCGGCCACACGACCGGGAACAGAGCCACCGACAGCGCCGGCGACGTCGCCGGCGGTGCGAGCGGCGATCGCCGCGGCTCCGAGCGCCGCGTCGACGCCCCACGAATCTTCGTTCTTCGGCTGAGGATCGACCTCGTCCTCGTCTGGTGCCTCGCTCACCAACGAATCATTGCCCAGGTCGGTGCCGCGACACATGCTCGACGACTGCCGGGGACTCGTCTGTCACGTGCAACAGCGTGAGGTCCGCCGGTTTGATCAGCCCGTCGCCCACCAGGCGGTCCTGCATCCAGTCGATCAGCCCCCGCCAGTGGGCCTCCTCGACGAGGGCGACCGGGAAGCTGTCGATCTTGGCTGTCTGGATCAGCGTCAACGCCTCGAACAGTTCGTCGAGCGTCCCCAGGCCTCCGGGGTGCACCACGAAAGCCGAGGCGTACCGCACGAACATGAGCCGGCGGGCGAAGAAGTAGCGGAAGTCCAGGCTCAGGTCGAGGAAGTCGTTCGGCGCCTGTTCCTCTGGGAGTTCGATGTTGAGCCCGACCGAAGTGACTCCGGCATCGCGCGCTCCACGGTTGGCCGCCTCCATGATCCCCGGACCGCCGCCGGTGATGATCGCGTAGCCGGCTTCACCCAGCTCACGAGCGGTCCTTCGTGCGAGCTCGTAGGAAGGGTGGTCGTGCGGTGTGCGTGCGGACCCGAAAACCGACACCGCCGGACCGAGCCCGGTCAGTGCCGCGAACCCCGAGGCGATCTCGTCATGGATCCTCGTCAAGCGGGCGACCTCTGCGGGGTGCTCCGCTGACTCGACGGGCACGCTCAACAGGATCTGGTCGGCGGTGGGTTCGTATCCGGCAGCAGCTGCGGAGCGGTCGTTCACGACTCGATAGTACGGGTCGCCGAGGCGTGCACCTCCGACCGTCCCTCCGCTTGCCATACTGGGAGGGGAGAGGAAGGTAGATCAGATGGAACATGCTCACGCCACCGCTGGTGGCGACCCCGCTCGCGACCCCAGCCCCGGTGGATCGGGGGTGGAGGCCGATTGCCACACCAGCGGCGCTGTCACTTCCGGCAGAGCTGTCGGGGTGATCATGGCGTCCGCCGCCGGAGACGCGTTGGGCGCCGGCTACGAGTTCGGCCCGGCGATGAGCGCCGACCAACCGGTGGGCATGGTCGGCGGCGGCGTGTTCAACTGGGCCCCCGGTGAATGGACTGACGACACGCAGATGTCGCTGTGCATGCTGGAGGTTCTGGCCAAGGGAGTCGCTGATGTGGCGCAGGTCGAGGCCGCGTTCAGGACCTGGTACCGCAGCGGGCCGCCGGACGTCGGCAACTCGACGCGGGCGGTGCTGGCCCGCTCCGAGCCACTGAGAGAAGCTGCGCTCGCGCAGTTCGCCGATCACCCGAACGGCGCTGGCGGCAACGGCTCGCTGATGCGGACAGGGCCGGTTGCTCTTTCCCGTCCGGGCGACCCCGAAGGTGTGGCCGGGTTGGCGGTCCAGATGTCGGAGCTGACCCACGCCGATCCCGACTGTCTGGACGCGTGCGTGCTCTGGTCGGTCGCGATCGATCACACGATCCACACGGCACCGGCCGGGAGCCAGGCATGGGACTGGACCGCTCCGCTGCACGCTGCTCTCGTGTGGCTGCCCGAGGAGCGCCGGTCCCGCTGGGCTGAGCTGATCGAGGCTGCGGCCCGCTCCGTGCCGACCGACTTCGACAAGAACGGGTGGGTCGTGCACGCCTTCCAGGCTGCGCTGTCGGCCATCTGTTCGACCCCGGTGCCGGAGGGCTCGATCCCTGCGGGACACCTGCAGTTGGCGCTCGAGACAGCTGTTCGCGCGGGTGGTGACACCGACACCGTCGCGGCCATCGCCGGGTCGATGCTCGGCGCCCGTTGGGGAGTCGACGCCGTCCCGGAGCGTTGGAGGAGACAACTCAAGGGCCGGGGAGCCACAACCGCTCCATTGCTCACGGCGGACGATCTCGAACGTCTGGCCCGTGCCGCCTACGGTCACGGCACAGCGCTCTGAGAGCTGCGCTTCGGAAACCTGGGAGCCAGGAACGGCCGGTAGTGTCGGTGAGCCGGCCTGTAGGCGGGATTCTGTGCCCGGGTCCCTTGCGGGGGTCCCGTTAGGTGACCATCCATCTATGCGGCCTACCCGTGGGTGTCGCGCTCCGGGGAGTGCGACGGACGAGCCGCCCATGCCCACTGCTCGGCCTTGCTCCGGGTGGGGGTTACCCAGCCGCCGAGATCGCTCCCGACGCTGGTGCGCTCTTACCGCACCGTTTCACCCTTGCCTGTGCCTACACCCGGAGGTGTCGGCCATCGGCGGTCTGCTCTCTGTTGCCCTCTACCGTCAGATCGCTCCAACCTGGCTCTCGCCAGCACCCTGCTCTGTGGAGTCCCGACCTTCCTCGACACCGCCCGAGGACGCTGCCGCGGTCACCCGACCGACTCACCGACGCTGTCATTGTCGCGCTCCGCTGCCACTTTCACGCACTCGGGGATGCCGAGGTCGGCTAGGAATGTCCCGTCGAGGAGGTAGGTCATGGGTTGTGGATGTGTGATCGCTCTGCTGGCGTGGCTGTCGCCACGCTTCGCCCTGGTGATCATGCAGGTGTTCACCGACAGGCTGTCGATCGCGATGCCGTCGTTCATGGTCGGAGCGCTCGGCTTCGTGTTCCTGCCGTACACGACCGTGTTCTACGCCCTCTGCTACGCGCCCATCGGAGGGGTCAAGGGCATCGGGTGGTTCATCGTGGCGCTCGGATTCCTCTTCGACCTGGGATCCTGGTTCGGTGGCGGCCAGCAGGCCCGTCAGCGCCAGGCGAGCGCCAGCTAGGCGGTCTGAGCGTTCGAGGACCTCTCAGTGCTCGGTCAGGCCGAGCACGTACTCGCCGCGCTCCTGATCGAAGCTGATCTGGACCATGCCGCCAGGGAGCACGGCTCCCGCAGCGGCTCGACGCAGGATCGGACCGGCGGCATCTGCTGTGGTCGACCACTCCGCGTCGCGGAGCTCGGCGGCCGAGACTGTGGCGTTGGTGCAGGTGGCGTTCATGTATCCACCTACGACACATCCGATCCCGTCGTTTAGCGCGTCGGGACCAGCGCACCAGAGGAATGAACCGTTCGGCCCAGGTTGTGGGTCAGAAATCCAGCGCGGACAGGTCGGCGAACCACTCGCGTGAGCGTTCCACCGCCTGGCTCCAGAGGTCCCGGTCGGTCGTCCGGACGGGCTCGACCCGGGTTCGCGGCGCCCAGGTCGCCGCGATGTCGGCCCATCTGCCCCACATGCCTGTGGCCAGGCCTGCCAGGAACCCAGCGCCGAGCGTCGTCGCCTCCACCACCGGCGACACCTCGATGGGCCGCTGCGTGGCATCAGCGAGCGCCTGGACGAAGACCGGGTTCGCGGACATGCCGCCATCGACCCGCAAGGCGTCCAGGCGCAGGGACCCGTCGACCTCGGCGGCGTCGACCAGGTCGGCGCCGCGCTGCGCGACCCCTTCGAGCACGGCCCGCACGACGTGAGCGGCAGTGGTCCCACGGGTCAGTCCGAGCAGGGCACCACGTGCCCCGTAGTCCCAGATCGGACTGCCGAGCCCGAGAAGGGCGGGAACATAGGTGACTCCGTCGGAGTCCGGTACCGACGCCGCGACCTCGGCCGACGATGCAGCGTCGGGGATCAGGCCCAGATCGTCGCGGAGCCACTCGACGTTCGTGCCAGCGGACAACATGACGGCCTCGACCCCCCAGGTGGGGGTACCGTCCTTGCGCCAGCAGACGATCGGGAACGTGCCGCCAGGCCCGCGGGTGGTGAACTGCGGTCGTGGTCCCACGCACACGTCGAGCATGCCACCGGTGCCGAACGTGATCTTGGCGAGTCCCGGCTCCACGCACGCCTGTCCGATCAGCGACGCCTGCTGGTCGCCCGCGAGTCCGCAGATCGGCGGTGAACCGGGCAACGCGGTGGCCTCGCCGACGACTCCGCTCGAGTCGACGACGGTGGGAAGGATCGACTCCGGTATGCGGAGCCGGTCGAGCAGCGCCATGTCGTAGCGGTCGGCCTCAGGGGTGAGCAGACCCCACAGCGCAGCGTTCGTCTGGTCGGACACGTGGACATATCCCTCGGTCAGCTGCCAGACGAGCCAGCTGTCGAGCGTGCCGAAGCAGAGGTCGCGGGAGCGTTGCGGGTCGTGGGCGTCGAGCAGGTGGGCGAGCTTGGTGGCCGACAGGTTGGGTGCCTGGCGGAAACCCTCGGAGTTCAACACCAAGCAGTCGCCGACCGTGCGCAGGTCCTGCCAGCCGAGCGCCGGGGCGACCGGCTCTCCGCTGGAGCGGTCCCACAGCACCGTCGAAGCGCGCTGGTTGCTGATCCCGACCCCTTGGACCGGGCCGAACGCGCCGTCATAGGCGGCCATGACCTCTCGGGCCGAGGACAGAGCGGCGTCGGCGTAGACCAACGCGTCGAACTCGACCAGGCCCGGCATCGGACTGTCGGGCAGAGTCGTGCGGTGCACTTCGTGGTGGACCGTGGCGTCCGGCCCCACGACTGCGGCGCGGACACTGCTCGTGCCGGCGTCGATGACGAGGATCGCCATCAGTTCCCTCCCTCTTCACTTCCGGCTGCGCCGTGTTGTTGCTGCCAACGGCGGGCGAACACGCCGCCGAGCATCCCGCAGCAGGCCATCATCAGCGCCAGGAACGGGTACGCGACCCAGCTGAGCGACTCGCCGCGCAGCAGTCGGAGAACCACCCCGATGCCCTGTGCGATCGCGTACGCCAGCGCGCCGGCGGCTGCAGCATGCGTCAGTCGCGCCCGCGACGAGAGGCGTACGACCGCCCAACCACCCGAAGCCCCGCCCAGCAGGATCAAGGCATAGAAGAGGAGAACCAGCGGCGAACCCTCGCCGTCGCCCGAGGCGACGAGGTTGTTGAGCACTGCCACCGGGAACACGACCACGAGAGCTGTGATCGTCCCGCGCCAGAGGGCCTGGCCAGGCGTCAGGTCGGCGAGCGCAAGGTCGTTCACGGGAGCCCCACTGGACCGAAGGCCGAGGCCAGGCCCAGCTTCGCGGGGTTGAGGATGCCGTTCGGGTCGAGTGCCCGCTTGATCTCCCCGAGGACATCGAACCCGGCACCGAGCGCCTCGGCCATGTACCGCCCGCGGTTGAGTCCGATGCCGTGGTGGTGCGACAGCGAACCGCCGGCGGCCAGCACCGCCCGGGTACCGGCGTCCCACACCCCCCGGTAGTACCGCTCCACACCCTCGGGTGTGGGGCGGTCCTCGGAGTCGCGCTCGGGTGGCTTGCCCGCAAAGGTGAAGTAGAGGCAGCCGCCCTCGGCGTAGCTGTGGCTGCAGTGCGCCGACACGGCCAGGTTGCCGTCGACCGCCTCGATCGCAGCGCACGCGGCCTCGTAGGCACCTGGTAGCACGGACCACGGGCCCGAGACCTCCATCGTGTCTACGACCAGTCCGTCGGTGATCAGCTTCTCCAGCACCGCCACGTCGTTTCGATGGGACATCCAACGATCCGCGATCGAGTCGTCGAGGCGTTCGGCGCCGTCGTTTGTCGAGCGGGCCTCCTCCTCGACGACGGCGAATACAGCGTCGACCAGATGTGGGTCGCCTTCGTCGCGGACTATCACGACGTTGCGGTCTGTCCCGACTCCGTAGTTGCGGTCCGATTCGACTCCGTCGTAGAGGCGGAGCACAGCCGGGGTGGCTCCGCGGCGGAGGATGCGCCGGCACAGGTCCAGCCCGTCGGCGAAGCCGGCTGTCGACCAGACCGCCTGCCGTGTGTAGGTGGGCGCCGGGTGCGCCCGGAGGCGGGCTCCTGTGATCACGCCGAGCGTTCCCTCGGAGCCGACGAACAGCTGCGTCAGGTCCGGTCCGGTGGCTGCTGCGGGATGTCCTCCGGTGTGCATGGTGCGACCGTCAGCGAGCACCACGTCCAAGCCGACGACGATGTCCTCGATCTTGCCGTAGCGGGTCGACATCTGCCCGGCGCCGCGACACGCGAGCCACCCACCGACGGTGGACAGAGCCATCGACTGCGGGAAGTGTCCGCAGGTCAGCCCGTGCTGCTCGCGCAGCTGGTGTTCGAAGTGGTCCCCGAACGTGCCGGCCCCTACGTCCACGATGAGCGAGGTGTCGTCCACGTCACGGATGCCCGACAACGAGCACAGATCGAGCAGCACGCCGCCGTAGAGCGGGACCGATGCGCCGCACACCCCCGAACGTCCTCCCGCGGCGGTGACTGGAATGCCGACGCGGTCGCAGAGACTCAGGACGGCTGATACCTGATCGACGTCGCTGGGTCGGGCCACCACGGCAGCGCGGGCTGCGACTTGGCCCCGCAACGCCCATGTCATCGCCAGTGGCCACCAGTCACGGCTCGCCTCGCCTGTGACCTCGGGGTCGTCGATTACCTCTTCACAGACGCCGCGCAGTTCGCTCAGCACCCGGTCCGTCACCCCGACGTGAGAACCGAGGCGGCGCGGTGTGGCCGCCGCCGGCCCCCCGGCAATCGGGATCGGAGGAGTGGGTGCACCTGGCCCGAGTTCCATGGCCGCGGAGGCTAGTGGCCGGCCTGCGACTCCGGCTCAGATGGTGTCAGCGGCTATCAGGCCGGCCAAGTGGGTTTCGGGAAGCCCGGCAGCGCTGCGCTCGTGTTCGAGCATGCTGCGGTACTCGGCGACCGACTCTGCCGCTTCTTCGGCCGACCAGCCCAACTCGCCGGCGATCAGTTCCGCCACCGCTGCGGCGGCGTCACCGGAGTCGTCTCGGCCCAGCAGTCGTGCGCGTGTGCGTCGCGACAGCACGTCGTCGACCGAGGTCGCCATCTCGTGGCGCACTGCGAACAGTGCTTCGGCTCGCACGTACGGGAGGCCCGGTACGAGTGGCTCGCCGAGCGAGGGATCGTCGTGGATCGCAGCCATCAGCAGGCGTGCCTCGCCGCCGTAACGGCCCCCCAGGTGGTCGCGGAGTTCACGTGGGATCTCCGGGTGGATCGCTGTTGTCGCGTCGAGCGTGTCGAAGCCGTCTGTCCCGCGGAGGCGCAGGTTCTTCGTCACGGACCGGCCGACCTGGGTCGATCCCGGGCGGAGCGTGAGCACGTCGTCGACGACGGCATCGACTGTGTCGGCCGCCATCTCCCGGTAGGTGGTGAGCTTGCCGCCGGTGATCGTGACGACGCCCGAACGGGAACGCGCCACCTTGTGGCGACGTGACAGGTCAGCGGTACGGCCGCTGGAGGCAGCCTTGACCAGCGGACGCAGACCGGCCCAGGTCCCCACGACGTCGTCGACCGTGAGGGTCTCGGTGCTCGATGCGTTGATCGCGTCGAGCAGGTACTCGACGTCCTCAGCGCTGCACTGGGGGTCGTCGAGCGGGCCGTCGTAGTCGGTGTCGGTGGTGCCGATGTAGGTGAGATCGCCTTGCGGGATGACGAACACCGAACGACGGTCCTTGGGCACCGGAATGACCGCCGCGACGGTGTTGCGGACCTTGGACCACGGAACCGTGATGTGGATCCCCTTGGCGGGTCGGATCGAGTCGGGGTCGACACCCTCGTCCATTGTTCGGACGTCGTCGGACCAGACGCCAGCGGCGTTGACGACCGCATGGGCGCGAACTGTGAACTCGTCGCCGTCCGCACGCACTTCGACACCGTCGGTGCGACCGCCTGCATCCTTCCTGAGCCCGACGGCGGCTACCCGGTTGGCGATGGTCGCTCCGTGTTCCAGCGCAGCGGTGCGCAGGATCGTGAGCACCAGGCGGGCGTCGTCCGCTGCGGCGTCGTAGTACAGGTATGCCGACACGAGGCGGTCAGACGGCAACGTCGGCATGTAGGCGAGCGCGTCATCGTGGTCGAGGCGCTGGTGGCGCTTGCCGATGCGCAGTCCACCTGTCAGGTCGTAGCCCCACATCGCCGAGCCGAGCAGGCGGGCGATCTTGGCAGGGACCACACCGCCCTTGCCGAACATGGGTATGAGGAAGGGGAGGGGACGCACAAGGTGGGGCGCGTTGCGCAGCAGTCGCTGCCTCTCGGCCAGTGCTTCGTACACGAGTCCGATCTCACCCTGCTGGAGGTAGCGCAGTCCGCCGTGGACGAGCTTTGACGACTTGGACGACGTGCCCGAGGCGAAATCGTCCCTCTCGATCAGGGCGGCGCGCAGTCCGCGGGAGGCGGCGTCGAGGACCACGCCGGCACCGGTGACACCGCCACCGACGACCACGAGATCGAAGGTGTCGTCGCGAAGCGACTCGAGTGATCGGGATCGGACGAACGGGCGTGCGCTCACCGGGCCAGCCTACGCGTCGCCTGCCGCTGTCACCCACCCTTGCAGATGTGTCACCGGTCCCGAGTCATTGCCACGGAAAGTGTGCCAAGGTTCGACTCGTGACCACGCAGAGTGAGGATCCGTGTTGGGAGGAGTGTTGCGAACCGGTGACGGTGTCCATGGAATGTGACTTGGACAACGCGTGGCAGCACGGGCAGAATCAGGCGCCATGGAGCACGAGTGGCTGAATCGATCTGCCTGCAAGGGGCTCGATCCGACCGTCTTCTACCCGTCCACGGACGAGGAGGCCGACGAGGCCAAAGCGGTCTGCTTCAGTTGCCCGGTCCAGGTGGACTGCCTGGAGCACGCGATCGGGAACCGCGAGCACAACGGGATCTGGGGTGGTGCCACCGAGCGGGAACGTCAGCGCATCATCCGTCGTCGCCGCCGCTTGCGGGCGATGGGCAGCCCGGTCGAGGGGGTCGGGGTCGAGTTGTTGGGCGTCGCCGCCAGGTGACCGGCGGATCCGCTGAGAAGGCTCTCCGCCCGAGCGCAGACAGGCCGAACCGAACCGCACTGAACTGCGTTCGGTACTAGGAGGGACCAGATGGGTGCGTTCGCCGAGATCGGCGCTTGGCCAGGAGTGCTGCGCACACTGACAGCAGGTCGCGACCTGCGCTCGGACGTCACGCGTGCCGCGCTCGACAAGGTGCTGGCGGGTGAGGCCACCGACGCCCAGCTGGCCGCGTTCATAGTGGCGCTGCGAATGAAGGGTGAGACCGCCGAGGAGGTCGCAGGCCTGGTCCAGGCGATGGTCGACGCGGCTGCACCCCTTGCGCTGGACGACCCCGACACGATCGACATCGTCGGCACCGGCGGTTCCACCGCTCTGGGCGGTCAGGCGTTCAACGTCTCGACCATGGCGTCGGTGGTCGCTGCCGCTGCGGGGGCGAAGGTCTGCAAACACGGCAACCGCAAGGCGTCGTCTGCCTCGGGCTCGGCCGACCTGCTCGAAGCGATTGGTGTCGAGGTCGAGCTCGACGGTCCGGCGGTGGCGGCATGCGTCCGTGAAGCCGGTGTCGGCTTCGCCTTCGCCCGGGTGTTCCACCCAGCCATGCGTCACGTAGCTCCTGTCAGGGGCGAGCTGGGCATCCCGACCGTGTTCAACGTGCTCGGACCGCTGTCGCATCCTGGCAGGGTGACCAGGCAGGTCCTCGGCGTGGCAGACCCGAGGCTCATGGACCTTGTCCCGGGGGTGCTGGCACAACGCGGAATGCAACACGCCTGGGTGGTTCACGGAGGCGACGGACTGGACGAGCTGACCACCACTGGTCCGACCGACGTGGTGGTCGTGCGCGGTGACGAACTGACCCGCCTGCAGGTCACGCCCGAGTCGGTCGGTCTGCGCCGATCGACGATCGACCAACTCGCCGTCGGGGGTCCCGAGGAGAACGCAGAAGCGGCTCGTCGGGTGCTCGAGGGGAACTCCGGGCCGGTGCGGGACATGGTCGTGATAAACGCGGCAGCAGGACTGGTCGTGGCCGACATCGTCGATGACCTGGCCGCTGGGGTCGAGCGGGCGGCCGCCTGCATCGATGACGGATCGGCGCTGCGGGTCCTGGGCCGTCTGGTGGCCGTGAGTCGCGCCGCGGCCGGCACTGCCTGAAAACGGCTTCGAGCCTGGGCGCCTGGTGGGGACGGGTCAGGAGCCCGGCTACGATCGGGCCATGGAAACAGCCGCACAGGGTGAGGTCGCTCCGACGCGATACCGCTGCACCGCATGCGGAAACCTGACCCGCTTCGAGGTCACCACAACGCGCCGGACCCGGGCGTTCCACCATTACACGATCGGCGGTGAGCTCTCGGTCGAGGACACCGAGGTCCTCTCCGAGGACGTCGAATCCGTGCTGTGCCGCTGGTGCGGTACCGCCTCCTCGGTGGTACCGGTCGACGCCGACGAGATCGATGCCTCCGACCTCGACCCAGCCACCGGCTCCTGAACCGGAGCCATCGGACCCGTCAGCCCCTGGGTTGCAGGCCCCCGGGATCACGGACGTCATGGTCGAGGCGCCCGAACTGCTCTCCGGTGCAGCCGAGCGGGCCGTGCAGACCGCGCGTCGCGACCGCGGCAGCAGGGACGCGCCCGACCCACCGGCAGCGTTGCGGCCGTTCCTGGGATTCACGAAGCGTCTGCCACAGCGGGCGCTTCGGGCTGTGCTCGATGTCCTGGACGAGGACGAGGGCTTCCGTTCCAGGGTGGCTGACGGGGCGGACGAGGCGCAGCTCGGCCGGGCTTCGCTGCTGTTCCTGACCCGGCCCGCGTCGTGGCAGCAGGACCTCGATCGCCTGTTCCGTGCTGATGCCGAGGAGCGACACGACATCGACGTCGCCCGGACCGAGATGAGCTCGCAACGACGTGTCGAGCAGCTTCTCGAGAATGTCGAGAGGCTGAGGGCAGACCTGGAAGTGGCCACCGCAGCGAGGGCCGATGCCGAGCGCACCGTGGCCGGGCTGCGGGCGGACGTCCTGTCGTTGAACGCGGAGCGTAACGAGCTTGCCGAGTCGGTCGCGCGGCTCGACTCCGAACGTGCCCGGGCCGTACGTGAGCTGAAGGCAGCGGAGTCGATCTCGACCGATCGGCTCGAACGACAGCGGAGCGACCGGGCAGCACTCGACGCCGCGCTGGCGCGTATCGCCGAGCTCGAGGCATCGGCAGCGTCAGAGTCCGTGACGGTGGCGGTCGGAGGAACCGTCGACCACCCGGAACGCAGTTCGGACACGGCCGAAACCGCATCCTCGACCTGGGCCGACGACCGTCGTCGCACGGCGGCAGAGGCGGTGGGAAACGCAGCGGTGGCCGCCCGCGAACTAGGCGCCGCCCTTGCAGCGGCGGCAGAGGCGCTCGCTGACGACACCGAGGAAGGACATACCGGCAACGGGGAAGTCGTCGGCAACGACAGCTGTGAGCGCGACGGCACAGCCGGTACCACTCCACCCCGACCTCCGCGGCGGGTGCCGCTACGCCTGCGCGGCGGTGTGCTCGAAGGAACCGCGGAGGGGATGCGTCAGTTGTTGGCAAGCAAGGAACTGGTTGCAATCGTCGACGGCTACAACGTGACGATGGAAGGATGGCCGTTGCTTGACCCCTCGGCACAGCGTGACACCCTGATCCGGGCACTCGGCGCGCTCCAGGCGACGGTCGTGGCACGGATCCACGTGGTCTTCGACGGCGACTCCGACGGTGCCCGTCCCCATGTTGCTGCGCCGCTGCCGATCCGGGTCCACTTCTCGGCTGCCGGGACCGAAGCCGACGACGTGATCCTGTCGACCGTCAAGGGCCTCCCCACGGACACACCCGTGCTCGTGATCAGTTCCGACAGGAGGGTCAGCGACGGCGCACGGCGGCTGGGAGCGAACGTGGCCAGGTCATCGGAGCTGCTCGACCTGCTGCGCACGTGAGCGACCCGGCGGAGCTGCTGGCGAGGGTCGTCGCCGCTGGTCGCGCGGCCGGCCTGGATCACGTCGGGGCCTGTGACGCCCAGCCGTTCGATGACACCAGGCGGATACTCGAGGAGCGCAGATCCGAGGGCCTGAACGGCGGGATGCAGTTCACCTACCGCAACCCGGCCCGTTCGACCGATCCGTCGGTGAGTTTCGCAGGTGTCCGCTCCCTGGTCGTAGGGGCTCTGGGATATGCCGTGCCGATGCCGGAGGCCCCCGGTACACCCCACGGACGTGTCGCTCGTTACGCGACCGAGGACCACTACAGCAGGCTGCGATCAGCATTGGGCGAGGTGGCAGAGCTGCTTCATGACTGCGGATTCCGCGCCCGGGTGGTGGCGGATGACAACGCTCTGGTCGATCGCGCCGCCGCAGTGCGCGCCGGGCTGGGCTGGTACGGGAAGAGCGCGAACGTCCTGGTGCCGGGCCACGGCAGCTGGTTCGTGCTCGGCTCCGTCCTCACCGACGCCGATCTGGGGCCACGTCCGGACCCGGTGGCGGACGGCTGTGGTACCTGCCGACGGTGCATGGACGGCTGCCCGACCGGAGCGATCATCGCCCCGGGCGTGGTCGATGCCCGTCGTTGCCTCGCCTGGCACGTCCAGCAGGACGGTGACCTGCCCCATGAGTTCCGCGTCGCCCTGTCCGACCGCATCTACGGATGTGACGACTGCCAGGAGGTCTGCCCACCATCGGGACGCGAGGAGCGACGCGGCGTCAGCAGGTCAGAACCCCCAACGGGTGTCGGGGACCCCGGCGAGTGGGTCGATCTGCTCTGGGTGCTGGAAGCGCAGGACCCGGACCTTCTCGAACACGTGGGCCGTTGGTACGTGCCCAGGCGTGACCCCCGTTACCTTCGACGCAACGCCCTCGTCGCGCTGGCCAACTCGATCGCCGAGCGGGGGACTGCTTCGCCTGACGACGAGCAGATCGTAGCGCTGCTCGAACGCCACCTCGACGGTGACGACACCATGCTCTCATCGCACGCCGCCTGGGCGGCGCTGCGCATCGGACGTGCCGACCTGCTCGACACCGCCGGGCGCCGGGAGCGTCGGGACCTGCTAGCTGAGCGTCAGCGTTGGTCGGCACGGGTGGATCACCGCGAAGATGTTGCTCGATGAGCACCGGGTCGACCCGAGGCGATCGCCCGCCCACAGCCGCAGAGGCCCGCGCTGCGGTCGAGGCGCGCCGGGACGAGCAACGTGAGCTCCGCGCGGCTCTCATGCGCGAGCGATTCGGCGACCGGCCGCCCGGGCGTCCGATCGTCGTCCTCTCCTGGCTCTGTACCGCCGTGTTCACTCTCGCCGCAGTCCCCGCTCTCATCGATCCCGCCGATGCGGTGGGTGTCTACTTCTTCGTGTCGGTGCTTCTCTTCCTCGCCGGCTGCGCCCTCTTCATGGTCGACCTGGTCCTGGCCGCGGCGCGCTCCAGGGAGTCCGAAATGGGCATAGGAGGGTTGTTCTTCCTGGCGGGCTCCGCACCGCGGTCAATCCAGCTCCATCTGCTCGGATCGTTGAGCGTCCAGGTCGTGGTCGCCGTCATCGCCGCGGCGCTGGATCCGTTCACACCGCTGGCCTTCGGCACGCTCGTACCCACCATCGGTCTGGCCTTCTGCGGTCTGTGGGCGGTGCGTCACGGTCTGTTCCCCGAGAGGGCCCGGTGACGGGGTCGGTCACGGGTCGCCGGACCCGCGTCCTGTTGTTCACCGGCAAGGGCGGGGTTGGAAAGACGACCACATCCGCGGCGACGGCGGTGCACCTGGCCAGGGCGGGCCACCGCGTCCTGGTGACTTCCGCCGATCCGGCGCATTCGCTGTCCGACTCGATGGAGCTCGACCTGGGATCCGAGCCGCGGCAGGTCGAGAGCGGGTGTTGGGCTCAGCAGCTGGATGCCCGCGAGCGTCTCGAGGACAGCTGGGGCGAGTTGCGGGAGTGGATGCTCGCCGTGTTGGCCTGGGCCGGGGTGGCGGGACTGGAGGCCGAGGAGCTTGCGGTAGTGCCTGGGCTCGACGAGCTGTTCGCTCTCACCGAACTCGAAGCAGTGGTCCGATCGGGTCGCTACGACACCGTGGTCGTCGACTGCGCGCCGACAGCGGAGACGATCAGACTGCTTTCGTTGCCCGATGTCCTCAGCTGGTACATGGACAAACTCTTCCCGGCGTCTCGGCGAGTCACACGCGTGGTCGGTCCGGTGCTGACCCGTCTGACGTCGTTACCGGTCGCGGACGACGCCGTGTTCGCTGCGGGCCAGCGCTTCTACGACCAGCTCGACGGGGTGCGACGCATCCTCGCGGACCCATCGATCACGTCGGCCAGGCTGGTCATGACCCCTGAACACATGGTCATCGCTGAGGCCCGCCGCACCTACACGTATCTTTCGCTGTTCGGGTACCAAGTTGACGGCGTGGTCGTCAACCGGGTGCTGCCCGAAGCGGGCGACGATCCATGGCTCCTTCGCTGGCGAGACGCCCAGGCAAGGCATCTCTGTGAGATCGAGCGGAGCTTCGGGCCGCTGCCGCGGTTCGAAGCGGAACACCGGGGCGCTGAGGTCGTCGGTCTCGAGCAGCTCGCGGATCTGGCCGCGCACATCTGGGGGCCGGTTGACCCGTCGGAGCGGCTGGTCGACGAACAGCCGATGCGGATCCGCGCAGACGGTGATCGTGTGGCGCTCTCGATCGAGTTGCCCTTCACCGATCGCGACGAGGTCGACCTGACCCGAAACTCCGACGAGTTGTTCGTGGCGGTCGGACCGCACCGTCGCAACTTGGTGCTGCCGGACTCCTTGCGCAACCGCGAGATCTCCGGAGCGAACCTCGACAGCGGCCGACTCACGGTCGAGTTCGACCGGCCATCGATCTCGCCTGTCGACGTGGGGAGACGAGCGGACGAGCCCGCTGATCGGGTAGACCCCTCGCCTGTGACCGTTGGCGACACCGCCGGGCGCAGGTGACGGGCGAGTTCACCAAGGGCCAAGATTGCGGGCATGGACGACCCCCGAACCGCTGACGGTGTCGAGCACCTGCAACGAGCTGCTCGAGAGCTGCTCGCGGCAGCCAGATCGTTCCTCGACGTCGCCGAGGAGGTGGTCGAGGACCCTGACCGGTTCAGGGGCGCAGCAACCCAGGTCGTAGACCTTCTGCGAGGCGGCATCGGGAGTGTGGTTCCCGGACAGGGGCCGAACTCGTCGAGCCGGCTCCAGCCATGGGAGACCGCAGCGTGGTTCGGTGGTGTGGACACCGACGAGGGCGATGCAGTGGGTACCTCCCGGGAGGGGGAGGAGCTGTTCGGGGACGAGGAGTTGTTCGGGGAAGCTGAGTTGTTCGGGGAAGCTGAGTTGTTCGGCGACGCCGAGGCCGCTGCGCCGACCGAACCCGAGTCCCCGGCACCCCGCCGCCGGGTGCGACGGATAGCGGTGGACTGAAACGCCGGGTCGAGAACCTCATGAGAGCGGGTCTGCGTGCCGACGGGGAGGCGAGGTCCTCAATGAAGCTCGTCCACATAGACCGTCTTGCGCCCGGTGGCGCCGCCCTGGAGTTGCACCCCAAGCTCACGCTGCTGCGTGGCAGCGGACCAGAGGTGCGCCACCGACTGCGGAGCACTCTGCGCGCCCTCGCCGGCGACGGCGCCCCCGCGGAGACGGGCGTGATCGAGGTCAGCGGGGTGCGTCTGGCGATGGATCCGTCGACAGTCGAGCAGTTGGGCCTGAGCCCGGGGATAGATCCCGTCCTGCACTTCGGTGGGCCTGTGCCGGCTGGGTCGGACGTCACGCTGCCGCCGCCCGTGGTCGTCGTCAGCAACGATGAGGCGACACTTCGGGCCCAGCTGCGCGAAGTCACATCCGCTCGCACCGAGCTGGGCACTCGCATCGACATGGTCCGGGAGGGGCTCGATCCGTACGCGAACGCCGCGCTCGAGGTCTGCCTGGGCCAGATCGACGCGCTCGAGACGAGGCGAGCCGCGCTCAGGGTCGAATGGGATCGCCGTCCTGGTGAAGCCGACACCCGCATGCTGCAGGCGGCTTCGCAGCTCGCCGAGCTCCGCGCAGTCGTCGACCGTGCCGCAGCCATTTCCGTGAGTGGATCATTGTTGCAGGACGCAGCATCGAACCTGTCCGAGGATCGGAGGCTGGCTGACCAACCCGACGGCGTCGCAGTGGATCTGGCCGGTCAGCTCGAATCCTCCCTGGCGGAGTTCGAGGCTCTGGAGCACGCTCAGCGGCTGTCGGCGGACCGGGTGGCCGAAGCAACGGCGGGTCTCGAAGCAGCGTCTGCCTGGGTGGCAGACCTGCGCGAGCACTCCGGCCACACGCAGGTGGACCGCACGGTCGTCCAGCGACTCGAGGCCGTCCGGGACGAGATCTTCGCCGTCGACGAACGTTCCGGAGTGCTCGGCGGTCGCAGCAAGCGTCGCCTGGTGGAGCTCCGCTCGGAGCAGGCGATCCTCCTCGACCATCTGGGTTTCGACACCTACAGCGCCTATGTGATGGGGATCCCATCGGTGCGTGCGGAGCTGGACCGTGCCGAGGAACTGGAACGTGCGCTCGGTGAGGAGAAGCGGCTCCGCGAGGCGCTGGCCGAGTCGGAGGCAGCCGCAGTCGATCCGGCTGCGGTGTCGACCGCTCTGAACGAACTCGTGATGCTCGTCAGGACGGCCGATTCCCACCTGGCCGACGGTCGTGAAACCGTGCACCAGGGTGTGGAGGGTGAGCTCGACTCGTCGGTGGAGGCGGTGCGAGTGCTGATCGACGACCTCCGTCGTCACCTCGTGGTCGACGTCGCGTCCGTCGCAGCGGCGCAGCAGAGCCTCGACGAGGCGTTGTTGTCGGCGTGGAACGCTGTCATCTCGTTCGACCCGGCCGTCCCCGCTGGTCCGGTTGCTGTCGCGTCGACACCACCGGTGCCTGAGTCGATCGCCGGAACCGAAACCCCTGACGCCGACACCGTTGGCCGGTTGCTGAGCTGGTTCGCCGACCTGGCCACCTGGATACGTGACTCGGAGACCGCCGTGGTGGAGCTCGAACGGCTCCTCGGCGAAGTCGACGGAGCCGCGGAGATGGAGCGGATCAGCCGCTGGGCGCAGGTCGAGTCGGAGCTGGACGAGGCGCTGGACAGGCTCGCGGCGGCCCAGGAGCGGGTCAGGGCGCACGACGAGGCGACCGCGAGGCTCGCCGATCTGCGCACCCAGGAGTTGGAGCTGCGGGACCACGAGCGTGAACTGCTGGGACGCATCGCAGCTGCAGACGCTGCGATCGTGCCACCGCCGGCGCCACCCCGCTGGGCGCGTGCTGCCGCATCGCTCACGTCCGTGGAGGAGGGGCCGGGAGCAGGCGACGCCGAGTCTCTCGAATGGGCTCTGATCGACCGGATGGCACGCCAACGTTCGGTGTCGTTCGTCGGGTCCGTCCCTCTGCTGGTGGAGGGCGTTCCGCTCGCGCCTGACGCCCGCGCTGCCGTTCTCACACGAATGCAGCGTCTCTCCGAGCTGGTGCAGGTCGTCCTGGTCGCCGACGACGACGACACCGCCCGGTGGGTCGAGTCGCTGGGTGACCAGGCGGCGCGCCTGGATCTCTGATCCGGACCCGACCGGCCACAGGTCGGTCGAATGTCCAGTGGCACCGATCCGTCCGTTGTGATCGACTTTCGACCCGATGACCTGGACCTCGCCTCGCTACATCGGAGTTGACGTCGGCGGCACGAAGGTCCGCTCGCTGTTGGTCGAGCTTCCGTCGCACGGGGCGCCGCCCCACGTCATCGATCGGGTAGAGGCGCCGTCCAACGCCGACTCCGACGAGGTCGTGGCCACGATCATCGACTCCGTCGCCACGCTCATAGGGCGTGACGCGACCGAGCCCGCATCGATCGGGATCGGCCTTGCCGGCTTCGTGGACCGTCACGGAGTCGTGCGCAGCTCGCCCAACGCCCCGGGACTGATCGGCGTGGACGTCGCCGCGGAGCTCGGTGAGAAGTTCGACCTGCCCACGCTGGTGGACAACGATGCCAACTGCACCGCGGTCGCAGCACACCGCCTCTTCGCCAAGGACGCTGAGAGCCTCGTCGCCATCACGCTCGGCACCGGGATCGGCGGGGGAGTGATCCTCGACGGACGACTGCTGCGTGGGGCGAACGGATTCGCCGGCGAGCCCGGCCACATGGTGATCGATCTCGACGGCGCACCGTGTGCCTGCGGTCAGCGCGGCTGCTGGGAGGCCTACGCGTCGGGCACCGGACTGGCCAGGCTGGCCAGGATCGCCGCCGAGCAGGGCCGTGCGCCGGGGGTGCTCGAGGCGGCCGGCTCGCTCGAGGCGATCAGGGGCGAGCACGTGACCGACCGGGTCGAGTTGGGCGATCAGGGGGCCCTCGAGGTCTTCGGCGAGTTCGCCGGGTACGTGGCGTTGGGCGTGGCCAACGTGATCATGCTGCTCGACCCGGACGCTGTCGTGATCGGCGGGGGCCTGAGCGCTCACGGCGATCTGCTCGAGGTGCTCATCGGTGAGCATCTCGAAGCCCGCTTCGCGGGTGCCGTGCGTGACCGCAACGTTCGAATAATGGTCACTCCGGGCGGCCCGGATGCCGGCGCGATCGGCGCGGCGATCCTGGGTGCCTACCAGCACGCGACGTGAGTTCCGGCGAGGGGGCGGAGGGCCACTACCGTTGTCGGACATGGAGTTCCGTCGCATCACCGAGCTGCCGCCGTACGTCTTCACGATCATCGACAGTCTGAAGGTGGCAGCCCGTCGCGACGGAGCCGACATCATCGACCTGGGTTTCGGTAACCCTGATCTGCCTTCACCGCCGGTGGCGGTCGAAAAGCTCTGCGAAGCGGCACAGAACGAGCGGAACCACCGCTACTCGGCGTCACGGGGTATCCCCAAGCTGCGCCAGGCGGCGGCCGACTACTACCGGCACCGCTTCGGGGTCGAGCTCGACCCGGAGACCGAGGTGATCAGCACCATCGGCGCGAAGGAGGGCTTCAGCCACCTGATGTGGGTCCTGTTGGAGAAGGGCGACGTCGCTCTGGTGCCTTCGCCCAGCTACCCGATCCACATCTTCGGCCCACTGTTCGCCGGTGCGAACGTGCGGGAGATTCCCCTCGGTACCGGCGACGAGTTCTTCGCCAACATGGTCGAGCAGTGGGAATACTCACACCCCAAGCCCCGGGTGATCGTGCTGTCGTTCCCGCACAACCCGACCACGACCTGCGTGGACCTCGACTTCATGCAGCGAGTGGTCGACTTCGCCCGTGAACACGAGGTGCTGCTCGTCCACGACAACGCCTACGCAGATCTGGGGTTCGACGGTTATCGACCTCCATCGATCCTCCAGGCCGAGGGCGCCAAGGAGGTGGCGGTCGAGCTCTACTCGATGACCAAGTCGTTCTCGATGGCTGGTTGGCGTGTTGCTTTCATGCTGGGCAACCCACAGGTGATCGCCGCGCTCGCCAAGCTGAAGTCGTACCTGGACTACGGCACCTTCCAGCCGATACAGATCGCCGCGACCGTCACCATGAACGAGCTGGCCGACTTCCCGGTAGAGGTGAACGAGATCTATCAGCGGCGCCGTGACAGCCTGTGCAGTGGACTGGACCGCATCGGCTGGCACATCGATCCGCCGATGGGGACGATGTTCGCCTGGGCCAAGATCCCCGAACCGTACGCCGAGATGGGATCGGTCGAGTTCTGCTCCTTCCTGGTGCGCGAGGCCCAGGTCGCGCTCTCTCCCGGTGTCGGGTTCGGTCCCGGAGGCGAGGGACACGTGCGCTTTGCGTTGATCGAGAACGAACAACGCGTGAACCAGGCGATGCGCAACCTCAAGCGCGCTCTGCCGAAGCTCGGCTGACGCCGTTTGCACCACCGGGGCCGGCGCCGATGCCCTCCATGCAGAACGACACGACCATGTCGGCAACGCTCTCGGGATCCTGGCCGCGTGAACCGATGTAGACCCGGCTCAGGTGGTTCGCCACACCCAGGATCGCGTGAGCGAGTACCTCGGGGTCGTGGTCCGGGATCCTGCCCTGGCCGATCGCCTCTGCCAGGTGGCTGACCGCATCCTTCACCAGGACGCGTTGACCGCTGCGCATCGCCACGTTGAACGCCGGCTCGGTCCGGGCGAACTCGAACAGGCGCCGTTCGTCGTCGTGATCCGCCATCCAGGTGACCGCTGCGCGCAGACCAAGCTGGATCCGCTCGACGGGGTCGACGATGTCGGCGATGCGCTTCTGCTGGGTCCGGCGCATGTCGTTCTGTGCGGACCGGAGAATCTCGGTGAAGAGTTCCTCCTTCGAGTCGAAGTACCAATAGAAGACGCCTTTGCCGACACCCAGGCCGTCGACGATGTCGGCGACCGAGGTCGGGTGGTAGCCGTCCTCGGCGAAGCGCCGGGTGGCGTAGGCGAGCAACTGGGCTCGTCGCTCCATTCCCCTCGGTGTGAGTCTTCGCGACATGGGTGTCCACGCTACCAACTCAACTTGACCGGGCGGTCAAGGTCACTTCAGTCCGCTGCACCTCGGTCACACGTAACAAGCTGGTCACAGGCACGTCACGAGGGATCGGTACTGTGCACGTGTGCCTGCCTACGTGATCCGAGTGTGGCTTCCCGATCGTCCCGGTGCTCTGGGAGCCGTGGCCAGCAGGGTTGGTGCGGTTGGAGCGGACGTGGTCGGTATCGACATCATCGAACGAGGCGCCGGTCGCGCAGTCGACGAGCTGATCTTCGACCTGCCCGATGCCGGTCTGGTCGATCTGCTCCTGGCCGAGATCGGCGAGGTGGACGGTGTCGACGTCGAGAACATCAGACCGCTGGCACAGCTGCCCGAGGACCCAGCGGTCATGGCACTCGATGTCGCTCGTCGTGCCGGAGCGACATCGGGCGACGAGCGGGTGCAGACAGTTCTCGAGGGAGCGGTCGCCCTGCTGAGCGCCGACTGGGCGGCGCTCGTCGACACAGCTGGCTCCCTGGTCGTGGGTAGACACGGCGACGACCTGCCCGGCGACGGATGGCTCGTGGCATTCACCCAGGGTGCGACGACCGACGGGGTGCGCGCCGGTCTCGATGATGTCGCGGTCGCCGTGCCGGCGGACAAGCCCGTGGCGGTTGTCGTGGCACGGGGCCATTCGCCATTGCGTGGTCGCGAACAACAGGTGCTGGACTCGCTCGCAGCCCTCATCTGACCTTCGGGTGGCGTCGAGAGCGGTTCAGGGCGTCGCCCACCCCCGGGACCGTTCAACCGCTCGTCGCCAGAGCGCGTACTGGTCGTCGACACCCGAACGATCCTCCGCCGGTTCCACGCGGGCATCCGCCCGCCAGCTGTGTTGCACGTCGTCGACCGTGTCCCACAGACCTGCACCCAGACCTGCGAGCGTGGCCGCGCCCAGCGCGGTTGTCTCCGCGACCGCCGAGCGGGCGACAGGAACTCCCAGCTGATCGGCCTGGAGCTGTAGCAGCAGCGACATCGCAGCAGCACCACCATCGACGCGCAGCTCGTTGAGGGTCTCGCCCGACACCTCAGCCATGGCGTCGACGACGTCGCGGGTCTGGTACGCCATCGACTCGACCACAGCCCTGGCCAGGTGTGCTCTGCCGACCCCGCGGGTGATGCCCATCACCGTCCCGCGTGCGTACGGATCCCAGTAGGGGGATCCCAGGCCGGTGAAGGCGGGTACGAGCACGAGTCCAGCGCTGTTGTCGACTGATTCGGCCAGCGGCCCGACCTCGGCCGCGTCGTCGATCAGGCCGAGTCCGTCGCGTAACCACTGGACTGCTGCTCCGGTGACGAAGATCGATCCTTCGAGGGCGTAGTGGGTGATCAACTGCTCGCCTGGCTGGCCGAGCATGCGGGCGGGCACCGTCCATGCGACGGTCGTCAGGAGGCCGTCGGCGGGGTCGGGGCAACGCTCGCCGATGTTCATCAACACGAACGAGCCGGTCCCATAGGTGTTCTTGGCCATGCCCGGATGCACGCAGGCCTGTCCGAACAGGGCGGCCTGCTGATCACCGGCGATCCCGGTGATCGGGATTCCACCCGGTAGTCCGGTGCCCTCGACGGTGTGACCGAACGGGCCCGCGGACGGACGGACGTCGGGCAGGGAACCCATGGGCACCCTGAACAGGTCGCACAGCTCCTCGGACCAGGTGTGCGTCCCGATGTCGTAGAGCATGGTGCGACTGGCGTTCGACGGGTCGGTGGCGTGGACGGCGCCGCCGGTCAGGTTCCACAGCAGCCAGCTGTCGATAGTGCCGAACGCAAGGTTCTGGTCGGCCACGACTCCGCCCTCGCCCAGCAACCATTGGATCTTGGACGCCGAGAAATAGGGATCCAGAACAAGGCCGGTGAGTTGGCGGATCCGTGGGAGGTTGCCCTCGGCTACGAGTTGATCACAGCGCTCGGCGGTGCGGCGGTCCTGCCATACGATCGCCTTCGCCAACGGAGCGCCGTTCCGGCGATCCCACGCGACCACGGTCTCGCGCTGATCCGTCACGCCGATCGCAGCTATCTCTCGATCCAGCTCGGCGTGCAGCTCGGCGAGGACCGTGCGTGTCGTCTCCCAGATCTCGGCGGCATCGTGCTCGACCCAGCCCGGCTGGGGGAAGTGCTGGGCGAACTCCCGGTAGGACCGGCCCACCGGGCGGCCGTCGGTGTCGACGGCAAACGCTCTGACCCCGGTCGTGCCGGCGTCGATAGCTATGACGACCGGTCCATCGGCTGCATCGTCTGTCATGGCGTCACAACCTAACTTGCGCTCGCCGTAGGGTTTGGCGATGCGGATCGGTGTGCTGACTTCTGGTGGTGACTGCCCTGGCTTGAATGCCGTGATCCGGGCGCTCGTTCGCAAGATCGAGCGGCGCCACGGTGGCGAGGTGGTGGGTTTCAGCGATGCCTGGCGCGGGGTGCTCGAGGACGACTGGGAGGTTCTGACGGTCGACCGGTGCAGGGGGATCCTGCCTCGTGGCGGCACGATCCTCGGCACCTCGCGGATCCAGCCGTACCAGTACGCCGACGGCTTGGAGCGGGTGAAACAGGCGGTGGAACGCCACGGACTCGACGGTTTCGTCGTGATCGGCGGGAACGGTTCGCTGAGCGCGGCGCGTGACCTGCACCGCGACGGTGTTCCCTGCATAGGGGTGCCCAAGACGATCGACAACGACATCGACGCGACCGAGCTCTGCTTCGGGTTCGACACCGCCGTACACGTGGCGACGGCAGCCATCGACAGGTTGCACACGACAGCAGAAGCTCACGACCGGGTGATGGTCCTCGAGGTGATGGGCCGCGACACCGGTCACATCGCAGTCCGCGCAGGGCTGGCGGGCGGCGCGACGATGACACTGATCCCAGAGTCGCCATTCGACATCGCCGAGGTCTGCGACGCCCTGTCGCGGCGCCACGCCGGCAAGAGCTTTGCCTCGATCGTCGTCGTGGCCGAAGGGGCGACGCCTGTCGAGGGCACGATGGAGATGCCGTCGTACGAGGTGGACCGGTTCGGTCACGAGCGGCTCGGTGGCATCGGCCAGCGCGTCGCTTCCGAGATAGAGGCACGCACCGGGATGGAGGCACGGGTGACCACGCTCGGCTACGTCCAGCGTGGAGGCACCCCGACGGCGTTCGACCGCGTGCTGGCCAGCCGATACGGGATCGCCGCTGCCGACGCCGCAGCTGAAGGCGCGTGGGGTCAGATGGTTGCGCTGCAGGCCGACCGGATCGTGCACGTCGAGCTGGCCGACGCCGTCGATCGCACCAAGACGGTGGATCTGGACTTCTACCGGGAGGTGGCCTCGCCGTTCTTCGCCTCGTGAGCTGACACCGGTCAGCCGGCCCCGCACTCGCCCTCGAGTTGCAGCTGCCTTCTCGCGAGCTCCCGGACCGAGGACGACGGCAGATCATCCGCCTCGGTGCCGTCGGGATCGGCGAGCAAGTCGGCGAAGTCACATTGGTCGACGACGGTCGTGTCGCCCCTGGTGGGCGAGCTGACGGTGAGCGTGCGACCGTCCACCTGGAACTCGACGTCGTCCACAGGTCCTCGCGTGACGCTCATGACCATCTGGCCGATCGCCTGCTGGCGGGCCAGGCCCACGACGGTGTCGAAGTCCGGGGAGAGGTCAACGACGAGGTGGTCGCCGTCGCGCGAAGTGTTCAGCGCCTGGGTGCCTGCCGGCAGTGATGTACCGACACGTTCTGCTGTCGAGGTCGGAGACTGGCTCAGTGCGTTGACGACTGTCGACACGGTGCGATCGGGGAGTTCGCGCTCGAGCGGTAGCAACATCCCGTCGCGCACGTAGTAGAGCATCGTGTTCAACTGGCCGTCGGAAGGCGACTCGACCACGGTCGTGGTGCTCGCTTCGATGTCGAGCGGTCTGGCGGTTTCGTCGAGACCGACTCCACAGCCCGCCAGCGATGCCGCGCAGACGAAGCCCAGCATTGCCATGCCGATCCGGTTGGCAGCCGCTGAGTCGTGGGAGCCCCTGCGTCGGGTCATCCGGGATTCTCCGATGCGTTCTCCACACGGATCGCGGGCAGCTCCCCCGTGAGCGCAAGCGACTCGGCCTCTTCGGGCGTGACAGCGGCAAGATCGGCGCGCAGGTCGTCCGGGCCGCTGCCAGCGTCCTCGATCATCGGGAGCTCGACCACGAAGCGGGCACCCTGCCCGCCGTCGTGGCGGTCCTCGACCCACACGCGACCGCCCTGGAGACGTGCGTGTTCGGCAGCGAGAGCAAGCCCCAGCCCGACGCCCATGTCGGTCCCGCGGCTGCCGCCCTGATCACCTCGGTTGAAGCGATCGAAGATCCGTGCGCGTTCGGCATCGGGAACGCCGGGTCCCTCATCCTCGACAGCGATCTGGACGGTGGGACCGTCGAACCCGTCGTCCTGGTCCGGGAGCGGGTCGTGGCGCTCTATGTACACAGCAGTCGCCCCGTCGGCGTACTTGGAGGCGTTGTCGACGAAGTTGACCAGGATGCGCATCAGACGCCGCTTGTCGCAGGCGATCACCACGTCCTCGAGCTGAGCGTCCGCCTCGACCGGCAGGTCCGTTCCGGAGCTGGCTCTGACGGCCGCACGGACAGTGGGAACGAGTGCCACGTCGTCCAGCTCGAGACGGACTGCACCCGCGTCGAATCGGGAGATCTCGAGCAGGTCCTCCACGAGCTGGGTGAATCGCTGGAGATCCATCGCGAGCAGATCGAGTGCCTGCTGCGAACGCTCGGACAGCTCGTCCCGGGAGTTCATCAGCACATCGAGCGAAGCTGTCAACGTCTGCAGCGGAGAGCGGAGCTCATGGCTCACATCGCTCGCGAAGCGGGCATCCCGGTCGATCCTCTCCTGGAGGGCGGACACCATCTCGTTGAAGTTCGCCACCAGTGGAGCGAGGTCCACGTCGTTGGCGTAGTCCTCGTAGTCGATGCGGGTGTCGAGCTGGCCCAACGCAACGGACTCCGCGGCCTCGCCGATCCGTCGCAGGGGCAGGAGCGCGTAGCGGCTCGCCCAGAAGCCGAGACCCATCGCGAGCATCGTGGCCACCGCTGCCAGCCCCAGCAGGGTGACGGCGAGCGTGCGCACGGCGGTCTGGATGTCGTCGAGCTGGTTGATCTCGAAGTACGACGCGCCGGTGTCGGCGAGCGGTACACCTACTGCCACGAGGACCTCGCCGTCGGACTTGAACCGCATGATCCCCGACTCGCGGTCCTCCACGACGCGGTCGCGAAGCTCGGAGGGCAACGTGTCCACACCGAACCGGCTGTCGACGCTGACCGAGACCAGCTCACCCTCATTCCCGTTGATCACGAGGGAGGGCACGCCGCCGTCGGGAAGTGAGCTCAGCAAGGTCTGGAGGTTCGTCGGATCGGCTGCATCCGTGTCGCCGAGACGACCCCTGATCGTCTCGGCGTTGTCGAGCGCCTGTCGGGTGAGCGCGTCCTCGCGTGTCGTGAGAAGGGTGTTGCGGGCGACGGTGAGTGTCGCGGCGGACAGGACGACTGCCAGGACCAGCCCGACCGCCGCCACGGCGAGTGTCACCCGACCTCGCAGACCGATCTGCAGGCCGCGGATGTGCGGGCTGCGACGTTCCGCGGGTGCAGCGTCGGCGATGCTCACGCCTGGATCTTGTACCCGAGGCCGCGCACTGTCACCACGTGGCGCGGGTTCGCCGGGTCCGGTTCGACCTTCGTGCGGAGGCGTCGGACATGCACGTCGACCAGGCGTCCGTCACCGAAGACGCCGTGGCCCCACACCTTCTCGAGCAGGTCCTCGCGTGAGAACACCTTGCCGGGGTTGTTGGCCAACTCGACCAGGAGCCTGAACTCCGTCTTGGTCAGGTGGACCTCCTTGCCGTCGCGGGTGACGACACCCTCGGACGGGACCACCTCGAGCTCGCCGAAGCGGAGGCGGGGGTTGCCGGGCTGGCTGGGTCTCGCACGGCGTAGCAAAGCTCGGATGCGAGCGGAGAGCTCCTTGGGCTGGAGCGGCTTGGTCATGTAGTCGTCGGCGCCCGCCTCGAGCCCTGCCACCACATCGTGGGTGTCGGCGCGTGCTGTGACCATGATGATCGGCACGTCGCTGTGTCGACGGATGGAGCGGCAGACCTCGAAACCGTCCACTCCCGGGAGCATGATGTCGATCAGCACCACGTCGGTGGGGGAGCGGTCGAAACTGACGATCGCGTCCTCGCCGGTCCCCGCCTCGTCGACGATCCACCCCTCGTCCTCGAGCGCGAGCCTCACCGACTCGCGGATCCGGTGATCATCCTCCACGTACAGAATTCGCGTACCCACTCCACCATTGTCGCTCATGGGACGGCGGTGGCCGTGCCTAGGGCTCAGATGGAGGTGACACCCAGCCCGACGAGCAGGTCGCGGAGCTCCTCGAAACGATCCGGATGCGCTGCGAGCACCGACGCGGGACGTACATCCCCGCCGTCGAGAGAACCAAGTCGGGCTCCAGCCTCGTTGGCGATCAGGGCCCCGGCGGCCAGATCCCACATGGACAGCCCGACCTCGTAGTAGGCGTCGACTCGACCTGCGGCCACCGAACAGAGGTCCAGGGCTGCTGCGCCCATACGGCGGATGTCACGGATCCGGGGGAGCAGGCCCGCGACCACAGCGCCCTGGCCCGCACGTCGCTGCGGGTCGTATGCGAACCCTGTCGCCACCAGCGACTCGGAGATCGCTGCACCGTCGCCCAGCACCAGACGCCGCTCGTCGCACCAGGCGCCGCCACCTACGGTTGCCCAGTAGGTGCGACCATGCGTGGGATCGGCGACCACGGCCGCGATCGTCTGTCCAGCGACTCTGGCCGCGATGGAGACGTTGTATCCGGGGTGGTCGTAGACGTAGTTCGTGGTGCCGTCGATAGGGTCCACCCACCACGTGACCGGCCCGTCCGCGGCGTCGGTCGGCTCATCCGCGGGGCTGCCGTCGCTGTGACGTGCACCGCCTTCCTCGCCGACCACCACGTCGTCCGGGCGCAGCGATCCGATCACCGATCGGATGAGGTGCTCGGAGGCGGTGTCCATCTCGGTGACCATGTCGGTCGGGCTGGACTTCTGTGTCACCCCGAAGGTGAGCGGTCGGCGGGCGTGGATGAGGTCGACCGACGCCGCTGTAGCAGCGCGGGCAGCGGCCAGCAGCTCGGTGGCCAACGGCCCGGGCGCACCCGAGTCGGAACCCGTCACGGTGTGCCCCGGCCGCCGGCACGACCAGTACCGCGTGCCGCGGTCGGGTCGCCTGTCGCTCGGATTGTGTGCCACTCACCGAACGCACGGAGAGTGAGCACCGCCACCACTGCTACGCCTCCGGCTCCGATGAGTGCTGAGAGAAGGGTCACAGCACCCACGGCGGCGCCCTCGAACCCGCCGAGCTCGGCGAACGCATAGCCGATGAGAGCTCCGGCGGCTCCGCCTATCAGGACCGAGCCGAACGCCAGGACCCGGGCCAGGACCGACGGGAGCTCGGACTCCGGGTCGGATCCCTGGGCGGTCGCTGCCGGCGGGGTCGTTCGATTCTGGCGGGAGGCGGCCATCGCAAGATGTTAGGTGGGGTATCTGCCCACTCCGCGATCGGACCCAAAGGTCAAGCACGCAACAGGAGATACCGATCTGTCCAGGTACAGGCCGATGCGCTACCGGGCGATCCGCAGGAGACACGAGATGACCACCGACGAACTATCAGCCGAGCTGTTGCTTCCGCCGAAGCGTCTGGGGACGTTGCTCGCCGAGGCGCGCCTGGCGCAGGGTTACACGCTGGCCGAGGCGGCTGACGTGCTGGGCGAGGACTGGGACCCGATCGAGCTGCTCGAGGTGGAGACGGGACGCAAGCCACTGCTCGACCAGGACCTGGCCATGCTGACCGACCTCTACGGCATCGCCACTGCGAAGCTGATCCCCGAACGCTCCCGCCTGGTGATCGATCTCGACGAGGGTGTGCTGGCCGTGGGCGCACACCAGGTTGCACTGGACGCAGCCGCCCACCAACGCGACGTGCTCGCCCGCTACCTCGCGATGGTCTACGCGATGCGTGAGATCCCACCGGGGCGCGAGATCACCCTGCGAACGCCTGACATGGACGTGCTCGGCGCTGCGCTCCGCCGACCCGCGGACGAGGTCGAGGCCCAGCTCCTGGAGCTGATGGTCGAATCGGTGGCCGTCGTCGAGCCGCGGATGCGTCGCCTGCGGGGCCGCCTGCTGATCCCGGCGATCGGTCTGGTCGTCGCCGCGACGACGGCTGGTGTCCTGCTGCTGGTCAACGACAGCGACGCCACTCCGTCGAGCGACACCACGGCTGCTGCCACCACTCCTGTCGAGATCGGTGACGCCGTCGTGCAGGACCGTCTGCCCGACGGAACCCCGGGCGAGGTCCAGGTCCGCAACTGATAGCGGCGTGCGTCACAGCAGCGCCCGTTCCGGTCGGAGCGTGCTCGCCGGTATTGTCGACCTCATGCGAAACCACACTCGGCAAGACCGCGCTGGACGAAACCACATCAGGTCGACAGCGGTGTTCCTGGGTGTAGTGCTTCTCGTCGCGGTCGGCGCGTCGTGCGGCGACGACTCGTCAGGTGGTTCAACCGAGTTGCCCGTCGTGGCGGACAGCGAGTTCGTCGACATGACCGGCAAGGACGAGATCGTCATCGACGCGAAGGACAACAAGTTCGAGCCCAAGTTCGTCACCGTCTCGCCGGGCACGAAGGTCGTCTTCGAGAACCGCGGCAGAAACCCCCACAACGTGGTTCCGGTCGAGAAGGACCAGTTCGAGACGATCACTGTCGAGGACTTCCAGCCGGGTGCCAAGGCGACGCTGGAGGTCGGCGACGATGACCTCTATCCGTACTACTGCTCGCTGCACGGCACGGCGACTGCCGGCATGGACGGACGGATCCGCGTCGAGGCGAAGAGCTGACCGCCGGGTCAGCCTGAGAACAGCGGGTCCTCGGAGCGGTTCGAGGAGAGCCCGCAGACAGCGTCGCGGTTGATGCACAGCTCGACCTTGTTCTCGAGTTCGGACTGGTGCCAGGCGTTGACGAAGTCGGAGTGGATGCCGTAGGTGGATCCCGAAGCGAGTGTCAGCTCGTGGCCTGTACCCGAGATCGGGTAGGTGATCGCGAACGTGAGCTGGGGAACCGACACCGGATGTGTTGTCGGGCAGCGCCCGTCGACGCTGTTGGCCATGTGGGAGCGGTGGTCGCTGCTGTCGATGTTCCTTCCGTCCCAGCAGTCCGGGAAGGTGATCACGGCACGCAGGGGAGCGCTGACCGGGCAGGTGGGTGGTCCACTCGACAGCCGTGTCGAGACCCCGCAGCTCCAGCCGGCGATGTCGACCGGTCGTGGGTGGTCCTCGGTCGCCGTCAGGTCCCCTGCGATGATCTTGAACCCGGGCGGGAATGCGACAACCGACTCGGGGTCCACCCCCGGAGCCGCCCGGTAGTAGGCGGTTCCAAGCCGTGGGGTGACCGCCTGGCCGTGGTCGTACAGCGTCGGCGCCCAGTAGGCGGCGGTGTCCAGCTGGTTCTGGCACGTCGTACCGCCGGCGAGGAGTGATGTGAGCGTCGAATCCGCGTCCGTTGTGACGTTGCCGAAGAAGTCGTGCTGGTGCGACATCCCTGACTCGCCGGGGTAGACGATCGGGTCGTCGGGGGCCGAGTGGCTGTAGGTGCACTCGACGACGAACTGTCCGACGGTGCCTTGTGGCCCCAGGTGGCGCGCTGGCGCCGCTGCCCCTTCGGTCGGGGCCACCTCCGTCGGGTCCGCTGCGCCCGGCGAACCGTCAGGAGAGGTCGCCGGCGTGCCATCGACCGCCAGTGGGTCGGGTCCGTCAGTGCAGGCCGTCCCAGCCAGCGCGACGGTGGCCGTCGCGACGAGCGCGACGGCCACCCGGAGCATGGATCTGCCTTTTCGTGGGTCCGTCACGTCCCGGCGGGCTTGGCCGGCACCTCGATCGACGCCACGTCCACCGCGTAGGGGACGTCGGTCGCCGGCCGGGCCGGCGCTGTCTCTGCGTCGGGCATGTTCTCCTGCGGTTCGGGGACGGGGGTCGACTTGTAGGTGTCCTTCGGTGGGGCCTCGGCCGGCTGACCCAGCAGACCCAGCAGGTCCAGGGCGCCGGCGTTCCAGTCGCCGCTGCCCGTGCCCTCGCATGGCGCCAGTGTCTCCAGCTGGGCTGGCGCGGATGTCGTGAAGGTGTTCCCGGAGAAGCAGTTGCCGAGAGTGTCGGTAGTCTCGCCCGTACCGAGCAGGTCCAGGGTGCCCACGGCCAGGTCAGCCGCGCCAGAGGCCTCGACGACGTTGCCCACCACCCGGTTCTCGAACGGGTTCCAGAACACGACGCAGCCTTCGAGCAGGCCGTCGACCGACTTGCAGTCCTCCTCGGGGATCGGCGGGACCTCGACGTCGTGGGTGTCCTCGCAGCTCGTCTCCCACTCGCTCTTGTCCGGTGCCAGGTCGCTCGCGTCCTCCTCGGGGAACGGCACGAGCCCGATACCTGTCCGGTCGTGGTTCCAGACCCTGTTCCGCTCGATCACGTTGCGGACGCTGCCGGCCACCAGGATCCCGTTGCCGTGCGCCAGCAGCGCCACATCGATCGCCGGGTTCTCGTCCTCGTTGTTGTCGTGAACGAGGTTGCCGACGATCGTGTTCTCACGGCCGGGGTAGCACAGCTCGTAGCTGCCGCTGTTGGGCACGATCCCGGCACGGTTGTGCCGGAACGTCGAGTTGACGATGTAGAGGTCGCCGCCCGAGTTGGTGCCTGAGTAGCCCAGACCGTTGTACTCCGACACGACGTTGTCGATCACCGCCGTGCAGGGGTAGCACTCGCCGATGTAGAAGCCGGCGTCCGGGCTTCCCGAGCCGAGCGAGTTGTCGAACTGCCCCTTGACGGAGTCGAACGCGTAGATGCCGTAGTCGCCGTTGCGGTAGGCGGTCAGGTAGCTGCCCCGGTAGCCCTCGACTCCCGTCCAGTAGAAGCCGTTGGACGTGTAGTTGCGGGCGGTCATGTTCTCGACCGCCACGCCGTCGGCCTCGACGACGAAGATCCCGTTGTCGAGCTCGAACTCCCCGTCGAGGATCACCTCGTTGCGGTCGAGCCCGCGGATCGTGAGGTCCTCGGTGGTGACCTTGATGGCCTCGTTGTAGACACCCGGACTGATCAACACCAGGTCGCCGGGGTCGGCTGCGTCGACCGCTCCCTGGATCGTGGGGTGATCCTCGGGTACCTGGATCGTGGCGCTGTCGCCGTCATCACCCTCATCCGTGCTGTCGGAGTCACCACAGGCGCTCGCGAGCAGTGCCAATGCCGCCACGACTGCGAGCAGCACGTAGATGATCCCCTTGCCGCGGCGTTCCATCGCCACCCCCTTCGTCCTGGCACACGCGTCGGCTGCGAGTGCCACGATCAGGAGTCCATCATGCACCATGTCCGATGAGGCGACCGACAGACGTTGCCGACCTGCGCCGATGGTGTTTGGCAGACTCGTGACCGTGCGTGACTGGTTGGTCGGGGGTGCCGTAATCGAATCCGCTTCGATCGCAGGGGCCTCCGGTGACGCCGGCGACCCGGCCGCTGTCCTGCTGGTGGAGAACCGCCGTCGTGGTGGTCTCGTCGACTGGACCCCGCCGGGTGGGGTGATCGATGAGGGCGAGGACCTGGTGTTCGGCCTGACCCGCGAGGTCCGCGAGGAGACCGGCCTCGAGGTCGTGACCTGGAGTGGCCCGGTCTATGAGATCGTCGCCGAGGCACCCGGCCTTGGCTGGCGTCTGCGGGTGGAGGTCCATCGCGCGGTCGAGGTGACCGGCGAGTTGGCGGTGGGTGCAGATCCCGACGGCATAGTCGTCGGTGCCGCTTGGGTGGACGCGACCACCTGCGGTGAGCGACTGGTCGACGCTCATCCGTGGGTGCGCGAGCCATTGCTCGAATGGCTGGTTGATCGCGAAGCGGTGCTCGATCCCTTCCGCTACGAGATCCTGGGAGAACGCCAAACCGAGCTGGCCGTCAACCGGCTCCGAGGCGGTTGACGCAGCGGTCCGTGGGAGGCTTGGGTGGTGGCTCCGGACCGCACGATCCTGCACGTGGACATGGACGCGTTCTTCGCGTCCGTCGAGCTGCTCCGCCATCCCGAACTGCGGGGTCGCCCCGTCGTGGTCGGAGGGTCAGGCTCGCGTGGAGTCGTCGCAGCCGCTTCGTACGAGGCGCGCAGTTACGGGGTGTACTCGGCCATGCCTGCGGTCCGAGCACGGCGGCTGTGCCCTGATGCGGTGTTCCTCCCAGGGGATCACCCGCACTACTCAGAGGTGTCAGCCCGGCTGATGGGGCTGTTCGCCACCATCACCCCGCTCGTCGAGCCGCTCAGTCTGGATGAGGCCTTTCTCGACATCACGGGAACCGCGAGGCGGCTCGGTCCGCCTGCCCGGGTCGCCCATGACCTGCGCGTCGCTGTGAGAGAAGCAGAGTCGCTCTCGTGCTCGATCGGCGTCGCGTCCAACAAGTTCCTCGCCAAGCTGGCGACCAACAGCGCAAAGCCCCGTCCCAGCCGGACCGGACCGGTTGAAGGCACCGGTGTGCACGTGGTCCCGGCCGGTACCGAGCTGGACTTCCTGCACCCGCTGCCGGTCGGGGATCTGTGGGGCGTCGGCCCGAAGACCCTCGCGAAGCTCGAACGACTCGGCATCACGACGGTCGGTGAGTTGTCGCGGACCCCGTTCGCTGCTCTCCGCGCGAGTCTCGGCGCTGGTGCGGCCGAGCACCTCAGCGCGCTCGCGGACGGTCGCGATGGCCGGGAGGTAGTGGCCGACAGGGTCCCCAAGTCCATCAGCCACGAAGAGACCTTCGCAGTGGATCTGGTGACTCTCGACCAACTCCGCCCCGAACTGGTCCGAATGTGCGACGCGGTGGCCTTCCGGCTCCGCCGCCGGACGCTCAAGGGGCGCACCGTGCAGCTGAAGGTCCGCTACGGCGACTTCACGACCCTGACCCGCTCGATGACGCTGGATTCGGCGACGGATCGGGGAAACGAGCTGCTGGAAGCCGCGTGGACGCTGCTCGAGAGAGTCGGCCCGGGCCGCGGGGTGAGACTCGTCGGAGTCGGTGCACAGAACCTCGTCGAGGCCGACGAGCTCGAGCAGCTGAGCTTGGGTTTCGATGCGTCCGGTGAAGGCGGCGGCAACCGCCCGGCAGAGCGCGGCGAGACCTGGGACGCGGCCAACCAGGCAGTCGATGCGATACGTGGCCGTTTCGGCGACGCGCTGATACGTCCCGCCCGACTGGCTGGACGCGCCGAGCGATCCGCTTCAGCGCAGTGGGGACCCGACCAGGGCGTCGACAGGGTGCCGGTGGTGGACGAAGCCGGAAATTCCGACACCGACCGGCCAGCCCGTGGATCATCCGGATAGGGTGTGGGATCATGTGTTGGGCAGGCCGTCGAGCGTTCGCCGGGTGCGGGTCGCAGTACCGAGGGGGTGTGTGCTGATGCCTCTGTCAGAAGAGGAGCAGCGGATCCTTGGTGAGATAGAGGCGAACTTGCGCGCCACAGACCCCGACCTGGCGCGGCAGGTCGGGTCCACGACCGTCTACTCGGACGCACTGCGGAAGCTCAAGTGGGGGCTGACGGCTCTGGTGGCGGCGCTGGTTCTCACCATCGTCCTGCTCGCCGTCAGTCACCTGGCTGCCTTCGTCGGCTTCCTGGCGATGGTGGCGGCTGCGGTGTTCGTGGAGTCGAACGCCCGACGGCTCGGGCGTGCCGGTATGAACGAGGCCACCCAGGCGCTGCGCGGCGGCGGTCTCAGGGGCTACTTCAACGATGTCGGGACGAAGGCCAAGGACCGCCTGCGCCGCCCCGACGACGACGCCTGACACCGCTCTCCCGCAGGACCTGCTCGACCTTCGCCGCGTGGACGTCAGCGCGTGCGGCGTCCTCCTCCGTCGGGATTCCGGGTCCGAACCGTCGTCGCGTCTCGATCGTCGCCAGCGGAAGCAGAATCTCGCCGAGTTCGGCGTCGACACGTCTGGCGAAGTCGACCGGGGTGTCACCCGCCGACGGTCGCCGGCCTGAGCGGGCGAGGCTGCTCAGCGTCGAGGTCCATGCGCGGGCGACCCGCTCGCGTGGCCCGTCTGCGCTCCGGTGGCGTGAGAGCCGTCGCCTGAGGACGACGGTGACAACGACGGCTGCTGCGACTGCCAGAGCGACGAACACGATCCTGGTCTGAGCGCCGGTCGGATCGGTCGTGGACCCGGGTGCGGAGTCGGGGTCGGTTCCCTCCGGGTCGGCCCCGACCTGCTCAGGAAGTGGTGCCTGCGTGACCTCGGTGGTGGACGTGGACGACGGCTCGTCGGAAACCTCCACCGTGGTCGTCGTCGCCTCTGATGCGGGTGGTGGGGCCTGGGCGGCCGCGACCCCGGTGTGGTCCTCACCCTGGGGATCGCCGCGCTGTGGCGTCGGCTCGAATGGCACCCAGCCCGCCCCGTTCAGGTAGACCTCGGGCCAGGCGTGGGCATGGCGGCCACGGACCACGTACTCGACGGTCCCGTCGTCGCCGTCGGCGCCCTCGATCTCCCGAGCGTCACCTGGGGTGAAGCCGACCGCAACCCTGCTCGGCAGACCGAGGCTGCGGGCCAGCAGCGCGAACGCCGACGAGAACTGCTGACAGAACCCGCGCCGGTCCTCGATGAACGCGGCCAGGGGGTCGTCCGCGTCGGAGTAGTCGACCGTGTCGTCGTAGCTGAATCCCAACCGGAACCAGTCCTGGATTATCAGCAGCGTCTCGATCTGATCGGGAGTGTCGACCCCACTCAGCTCGGCAGCCATCGCGAACGCCTCGTCCACCGCTTCGCTGACCGATGGGGCCAGGTCGATCGCCCGTGTCAGCTCCGGATCCAGGTCATCGGGTGATTCGCTGCCGAGGTCGTCCAGGGCCCCGGCAAACGCGGGGACTTCGGAGCGCAGCTCGTACTCGAATGGTTGGTCATCGTCGGAATCCTCGCTACGTAGGAGCGACGCCGAACTGCTGTTGTAGCGAACCTCGCCCTGGGCGTCTATCTCGGCCGGGGCGTAGGCGGCAGGAAGCCAACCGGCGCTGAGCCCCTCGACGCGGAACACCTGCATAAGTGACGACGTGGGGAGAGCGGGGTCGAGCACGGAGGCGAGGGTGCCGTCGACCGGACGGTAATTCCCGCGCGACACCCATATGTCCTGGGTGGGGTCGTATCGCTCGAGAGCGGTTAGTCGCCAGTACGACGGCGCGGTCGCCTCGACCCGGAACATCACCTCGTTCGACCTTTCGCCGAGCATCGAACGGATGGTGACGAACGGGCTGATGATCGTCCGGCGGTCGTCCCGGCGCGCGTAGCCGCGCAGGTCGAGAACCGGTTCGTCGCCGCCGGGCAGCAGCCGACCGCCGAGAGCCCCGCCGGCGACCGCCACGAGACCGACTACCAGAGTGGTGGCGACGACGGCTGTCGTGCCGGCCGCGACCCGGCCGGCCACCCAGCGGAACTCGCTCGCCGCCAGGCCGCGCTGGGTCGCTGCGAAGAGGGCGAGCGACACAGCCATCACTGTCGAAGCGGTCGACATCCCCGTCCCGTGTGGCAGGAGCCCGACCGCGACGAACAATGCCGCGTAAGGAAGTGCGGCCTGCGCCGGGGCGCGGAATCTGACCGCAGCGATGTCGGCGAACACGACCATGACCCACATCGCTGCCGCGATGCCCAACAGGAATCCGGTGCTGGCAGGAACCGGGGCGATCAGGTCGGCGAACAGCGCGAAGTCGGTTCGGACGTGCTCGACAGCTTCTTTCAGGACGGTCGGGGTGGGGAGCCCCCAGCGCATGTGCTCCGCCAGGAACACCCATCCGATCACCAGCACAGCCGAGACGAGTTGCAGCGCCGTGGCCGGCAACGGGGCGATGCGGAGCCGACGAACCGAGATCGTCAGCGCCCAGGCGGCAGCGACGGGAACGGCCAGCGGGACCCACCAGGACCACCCGACGAAGACCCGGTTGAAGGACGTGACGACACCTAGTGCCAGGACGAGCAGCCCCACCTCGGCGGCCAGCAGCGCTCGCCCGCGGACCATGGCAACGCCGTCCCGCTCGCTCATGGGCGCTCGCCTGTCGACACTGATCCTGGCGCCGTCGGGCCACTGGTGACCATGCCTGTGGAACGAGTGGCCACGGCGGCGGACCACGCCCGGTCCAGTCCGTCGTCCACGAACGGCACCAACAGGAGGCCAGGCGTCGTGGTGGGGGCCACACCGCTGCAGGGTCCAGTGGCCACGATCACGTTCGCGCCCCACATGCCGACGCCACCGGTTCCGGCGCCGCCGGCGGCGCCGTTGCCAGTACCGCTGCGCCCGCCCCCATCGGCTGGATCGGTGGTGGTGAGAGCCGCGAGCAGCGCGTGGTAACCGAGTGGGGAGCAGGTCACGATCCGTGCGGCCGCGGGGAAGCTGATTCCGTGCAGGACCCGGCGCAGGAGGTCCGGTCCCGATTCGTGATCGGCGGGGATGGGCTCGACCGTGGCGAGCAGGTCCATGAGATCGTCGAGGTGCTCGGATGCCGCCAGGAACCCGGTGTCGGTCCCGTCGGTGCAGACCAGCCGAACCTGCTCGTCCCGATCGGCCACCAGTTGCACGACGCTCGCCGCAGCGGACACCGCTCGCTCGAACGCGAGGTTCGAGGTCACTCCGGAGGCGCTTACCGTTGGCATGCCGTCGCTCGGGTCGTTGGCCAGGTTCATGTCCAGCACGACAGTCGTCCGGCGCTGCCACGGCACGTCGAACTGCCGAACGACGGGCGCGCCCCGCCTGGCGGTGGACCGCCAGTGGATGCGTCGGACGTCGTCGCCCGGGGCCCAGTCGCGCAGGGACGAGAACTCCTCGTCAACCGTCGATGTCGCCACAAGGTTCCGCGGGCCGGACTCGGGCTCGTCGCCGGGAACATCGGGGAGGTCACGCAGTTCCCAGACCCTGGGCAACACTACGATCCCGGCCACCTCCTCATCTGTCCTGATCCGCCGCACCAGACCGAACGGGTCCGAGTGGACCGCCCTCAAGGGACCGACACGGTGAACGCCCCGCCGGCTGGTGGCGATCGCGAAGGTCGCCACATCCCGTCCTGACGCGGTTATCGGGGCGAAGGTGAGTTGGGCGGACCCGTGATCATCGATGCGGTCGATCACCTCGATCACGCCACTGGGGCGTCGGGTCCGGTTGTCCGCGACCAGGCGGATCTCACAGCGCTCACCGGCGTGGACCCTCAGCGGGTGGATGCTGCGGCGGAGCTCCGGAGTTCCTGCGGTCAGCACGACGGCTGCTCCGGCGAGCAGGAGGGTTGCTCCACCAATCGAGAGCACCGCCAGCTCAGCCACCCCCAGCAGCCATGAGCAGAAGCCAGCCGCGATGCTGGCTGCGGCCACCCCGACTCCACGGGCGGTCGGGCGCATCGCGGTCAGGACGGCACCGGTGTCGAGCGCAGCAGCTCGACCAGGGTGTCAGCAGGGGTTGCACCGCTGAGCCGGGCGTCCGGGGCCAACACGACCCGGTGGGCGAGTACCGGTGCAGCGAGATCCTTCACGTCGTCCGGGGTCACGTAGTCGCGGCCCTTGGCTGCTGCCCAGACCCTTGCCGCGTGCAGCAGGCCGAGCGACGCCCGCGGAGACACCCCGAGGCTGAACGCAGCCGAGCGTCTCGAACGCTCCGCCAGGTCCACCAGGTAGCCGGCCAACTCCGAGGAGACGTGGACCTGCTGGGCGGCCAGTGCCATCTGGATGACGGTGTCAGCGCTCACTACAGGCTCGAGCCGAGCGAGCACCATCTCGTGGTCCGTCTCTCGGAGCATCGACAGCTCCTCGTCCCTTCCGGGGTAGCCGACCGAGACCTTCATCAGGAACCTGTCCAGCTGGCTCTCCGGAAGCGGGAAGGTGCCGTGGTGCTCGAGCGGGTTCTGGGTGGCGACGACCATGAATGGCTGGGCGAGCTCGTGGGTCGTCCCGTCGACGGTCACCTGATGCTCGGCCATTGCCTCCAGCAGCGCCGACTGGGTCTTGGGTGACGCACGGTTGATCTCGTCGCCGAGCATCAGATGTGTGAACACGGGGCCGGGGCGGAACTCGAAGGAAGCCGCCATCTGGTTCCATACCGACGAGCCCAGGACGTCGGACGGCAGCAGATCCGGGGTGAACTGGACGCGACTGAAGCTCGCGTCGATGGATCGTGCGAGGGCCTTTGCCAGCGAGGTCTTCCCGACGCCGGGGACGTCCTCGATCAGCAGGTGACCCCGTGCGAGCAGACAGGTGACGGTCAATCGGATGACCTCGTCCTTGCCGCGCACGGCGAGGCCGATGTTGGTGCAGATCTCCTCGAACACCTGCTCGAAGGTCCGGGAACGATCCCGGTCGTCGGTCGTGGAGCTCACGGATCATCCTCCCGTCGGTAGCGGACGAGTCTGCCAGAGCTCCGCAGGTTCGGGGTTCGCGTGCTGGTACCTTGCCGGCGATGCTCAGCTCCGAAGAGGCGGTACTCGCCCTGGACATCGGCGGTACGAAGCTGGCCGCTGCAGTAGTCGACGGGCAGGGCCGGGTGGTGGTCGAGGACCGCGTGCCCACCGTCGGTGAGGGCCCCGAAGGTCTCTTCTCCGCGCTGACGAGCCTGGCCGACGACGTGCGCTCGCGTGCAACCGTCGATGTGGTCGCTGTGGGAGTCGGATGCGGCGGGCCGATGACGCCTGGTGGGACGACGGTGTCGCCGCTGAACATCCCCCAGTGGCGTGGATTCGAGTTGAGGGACCGCCTGCACACGCACACCGGTCTGGCGACTTTCATCGACAACGACGCCAAGGCCCTCGCGCTGGGCGAGGGATGGGTCGGCGCTGCCCGTGGATGTCGCGACTACCTTGCCATGGTCGTATCGACAGGCGTGGGTGGTGGTTTGGTCATCGACGGCCGTCTGCTCCACGGGTCGGCATCCAACGCCGGCCACGTCGGGCATGTGATCGTCGATCCGCTGGGCCGCGCCTGTGCCTGCGGGGCGCGCGGGTGCCTCGAGGCAGAGGCCTCAGGCACGGCGATCGCGGCGTTCACCGGTGCGCCACCGGCGCAGGCGCCCGAGGTGGTGCGTGTCCGGACCGGCCGATTGGTCGGACGGGCGGTGGCGTCGACGGTGAGCCTGCTCGACCTGCGCCTGGTGGTGGTCGCCGGGTCGGTGGCACTGGGGTACGGAGAGCTGTTCTTCGATGCTGCCAATCGCGAGCTCGAACGGTGTGCACGACTCGACTTCACCCGTGGTGCCCGGATCGTGCCCAGCGGCTGTGGTCCACACGGACCGCTGGTCGGAGCGGCGGCTGTGGCCATGGCCGCTTCGACAGGCTCGACGCGGCGCTAGCGTCACCGTCATGTCGCGCCCCGAACCCGCCCCTCGTCTCATCGGGCCGGCGGTGGTCCGCGCGATGCTGCGAAGGCCCGATCTGTGGCCTGCAGCCGTGATGGCGGCCTGGCGCCTCGCCCCGACCGGCTGGTGGCGGCGCTTCCCCTTCCTCCCGATCCCGTCGGCCGACTACCTGCGTTTCCGCATGATCACCGCATACGGGGGCGACGGGAGCCATCCTGCCGAGGCCGACGATCTTGTCGCCTACCTGGAGTGGAGCCGCTCCTGGTCGGCTGTGACCCACCGCTCATAGCGGGCACATGCAGACGGCTCGGACCGGGTCACCCGGATGATCTCGGCTGGCGAGCGTCCGTCGCGGCTGCGCTTCGTGAGAGTCGAGGTGCCGCTTCGCAACGCGCATCACAGCGCCAGGGAGGCCGAGCTGGTGCGAGATGTCGTCCTGGTCGAGTGGACGCGGGCGGACGGGATCTCGGGATGGGGGGAGTGTCCGACGCTGGGTACGGACGCTTATGTGACCGGGTCCACCGACGCGGCATGGGAAGCACTGACGACGTCGGTGGGGCCGGCATCGCTCGGAGGTCGTCCGATCGCCGACACCGGGCCCGTCGCAGCGGTGGGCGCGGTCCGTGATGCCCGCCTGGATGCATGGTTGCGCTCGCAGGGCATGTCTCTCGCTTCACATCTGGCGTCGTCCAGGCGGACGGTCCCGCGTACGAAGGTCATCGCGGACGTCGGTGGTGAACCGGCTGCCGTGGCGGAGATCGCCCGATCCGCCGTCGACGCGGGCGCGCGCATGATCAAGGTGAAGATCTCGCCGGGTGACGACCTCGAGAGGGTCCGGGCTGTGCGGGACGCGGTCGGCGCGGTGCCGGTAGCGGCGGACGCCAACGGAAGCTATGCGTCGCGGTCACAGGTCGAAGCTCTCGACCGCCTGGGTCTTGCCTATCTTGAGCAGCCATTCCCGTCCGACCTCGGATGGGAGGACCTCGCCGAGCTCCAGCACGGACTCAGGACGCCCGTGGCGCTGGACGAGTCGATCAGCTCCGTCACCGATCTCGTGGAGGCCGCCGGCGCTGGAGCGATCGGGGTGGTGTCGCTCAAACCTGCGCGGCTCGGTGGGATCGAGGCCGCTCTGGGGGTAGGGATGAGAGCGGCCGGGCTCGGGGTTGCTGCGTTCGTCGGCGGGATGTTGGAATTGGCGATAGGCCGTGCCGGAGCGGCCGCTCTGGCGGCGAACACCTGTTGTGCGCTCCCGACAGACCTGGGGCCGTCCTCGGATTACGTCGTCGACGACATCGCCGAGCCGGTGGTGGTCGATGGCGACGGAGACCTGGTCGTACCACATGGCCCCGGGAACGGTCGCGTGCCATCGGTCGAGTTGCTCCGCAGCGTCACGTCCGCAGAGCTCAGTCTGGGCTAGCTGTGTGATTCCCAACTGTCGACGTGGTGCGGCTGTGGTGTGATGTCGAGCGGCTCGGACGGGTGGCCGTTGCTCAACAGGTCCGGGAGGAACTCGCCGAGCCGGTAGGGGATCGTTCGTGGTTCGTGGTCCAGGACCTGCTCGAGCGCCCACCAGCGCTGCTCCCCGAACGCGAGGGCCTCGAGGGCCTCGAGGCCGCCGGGGCGCGACGCGCTGCCGTCACAGCGGGCGACGTGGATCCATTCGTCCTGGTCGAAGCGCATCCCTGCAAAGGTGAATTGGACGGTCTGGGTCCAGACGCACGGCCCGATCTCGGCATCTCTGATCCCCGCTTCCTCCCAGAGCTCGCGGCGCACGGTGTCCTCGGAACGCTCGCCAGGATCCATGCCGCCACCGGGGATCTCCCACCAGCCAGCGCTGTCGTGGCGGAACGGATCCCGAGCGGAGATCAGCAGCAGCCTGTCCTGCGGATCGAGCACGATCACCCTGGCTGCGCGGCGTCTGGGCCCACGTCGTTGCATCGGTCGGAGCCTATGGCGGGACGGGTCACCGCCCCGGAAAGAAGCCGAGGAAGAGAAGCGGAATCGTGGTCCTGCGAACATACAGTCGGGTGGATGCCAGAGATGCCCCCGGCCGCCGGGAACGCGAGCGGGTCGGGTGCCGGTCCGCCGAGCCCCGCCGTGCTCGCTGGTATGGCAGCCAAAGGGTGGGTCTTCAACCGGCGGACGGGGCCTGCAGCTGAGCTCCACACGATGGATACGGGATCGGGCCGGTCCGTCTGGCAGATGGAGGTCGACCGGACGACGATGGTGCTCGGCAGCACCCAGCCCGAGTCGGTTGTCGACACCGGGGAGCTCGCTCGAAGGGACATCGACCTGACTCGGCGCCGGTCGGGCGGGGGGGCGGTCCTCCTGGTCCCGGGCGAACACATCTGGGTTGACCTGGTCGTACCGGCGGGGGACCCGCTCTGGGTCGACGACGTCGAGGCTGCGACGTGGTGGCTCGGAGATGCTTGGAGCTCCGCCCTGTCCTCGCTGGGCATCACCTGTGGCATCCACGATCGTGGCGTCAGCGACAGGGAATCGGGTCGGGTCGCCTGCTTCGCCGCCCTCGGCCCGGGTGAGGTCAGCGTCGCTGGGGCAAAGCTGATCGGCATCTCCCAGCGAAGAACGCGGGACATGGCACGTTTCCAGTGCGTAGTGCATCGCCGCTTCGATCCGCAGCTCATGTCGTCGTTGCTGGCCGAGTCCGCCAGCCTCACCCCGATCCGCACGGCGCTGGCAACCGGTGTCGTCGATCTGGACGGGCTGGCAGTGGACCCGGAGTGGAGCGTTGTGGAGGGGCTGATCGCCGCACTGCCCTGAGCGAGGCACTCCCAGGGCATCTCGATCCCACAAATCGCCCGGATTTCATCGACTGACCGTGGCTAATTGCGCGCTCAGTGTCACAGCCCGTGGAGATGATTCATTGTTTGGTGGAAGGAAGTGGGTTAGGGTGGCTCTAAGTGGAGGAATCGGGAGGACCGGTGGAGTGGCCCTGCTCGGGGCTGTTCAGCCGCCCGGATCCAACGAGGGGCCTCTCGGGCCCGGACGAGCGGTGGCATGGAGTTCTTCGATCAGTTCGAGCACACGATCGACGACAAGGGCCGGATGGTCCTGCCTGCCGCGTACCGGGAGGCCTTCGTCCACGGCGGATTCCTCGCCCTGCTCGGGGACAACGCAGCGATCTTCACCCCGTCGGGTTGGGACAGCTATCGACGCAAGCTCGAGTCCAGCAAGGTCTTCTCCCGCAGCGAACTCCGCTACCTGTTCAGCCTGGTCAGCTCGTTCAAGCCCGACGCCCAGCACCGGATCGTGCTCAACGCCCGCCTCCGGGAGAAGGCCCGCCTCGGACGTGAGGTGACGATCGTCGGATCGGGGAGCCATGCGGCGATCTATCCACGCACGGAATGGGACCGTCTCGAGGCCGCTGCCGAGGCTCCTGACGCCGAGGGGCGCACGATCGCCGACAAGATCGAGGAACTGGAGTTCCTGTGATGGCGCGTCGAGCAGTCCGTAGTTCCGGAGCCGGCGTCGAAATGTCCGTGTGGTCCACGGTGGGTGGTCCCCCGATCGACGTGAGGGTCGGCCCAGTGTTCCGCCCGCGCCGATTCGGATCGACCGGGGAGACATCCCGGCGGTCGTCGCGTGGTGGTGGGGCCACCTTCCGTGGACCACACGGAGTTGTCGTGTCGTGCCGGAGCACTTCGGTCGTCGCGGTGCCGGATCGGGGCGAACGTGTCCGATGAGTACGAACGGACACCTCCGGCGCAGTCAGCGGCGCAGAACGAGTTCCATCACGTTCCCGTCCTGGTCGAGCGCGTGGTCGGGATCTTCGCCGGTGTCGCACCCGGGCTCTTCGTGGACGCGACGCTCGGCGGCGGTGGACACGCCGCGGCCGTGCTGGCCGCAAACCCGGGGCTACGCCTCCTGGGGCTCGACCGTGACGACAGGGCGATCACCGCTGCCGCCCGTCGCCTCGAGCCCTTCGGTGACCGGGTGGAGATCGTGCGGACCGGCTTCGACCGGATCGCCGAGCTGGTCAGAGAGAGAACCGACGAAGGAGCGAGTGCCGTGCTGATGGATCTTGGAGTCTCATCCCCGCAGCTGGACGAGGCCGAGCGGGGCTTCTCGTACCGCTCTGCTGCGCCGCTGGACATGCGTATGGATCGCCGCCAGGCGCTGAGCGCTCTCGACGTGGTCAACGAGTACGACCATGCGGAGCTGACCAGGGTCATCCGGGAGTACGGAGAGGAGCGCTATGCAGCCCGGGTGGCGCGGGCGATCGTCGACGCCCGTCCCGTGCTCGATACCGAGCACCTCGCCGAGGTCGTCCGCTCCGCGATTCCCGCTCCCGCTCGCCGTACGGGAGGCCACCCGGCCAAGCGGACCTTCCAGGCGATCCGCATCGAGGTGAACCGTGAGCTCGAGCAGCTGGCGGATGCACTGGACGGAGCCATCTCGGTGCTCGCCCCGGGTGGCCGGCTGGCGGTCATGTCGTACCACTCGCTCGAGGACCGGATGGTCAAGTCGACGATGCGCGAGGCGGAGTCGGGCGGGTGTGTCTGCCCGCCGGGGCTGCCCTGCGCCTGCGGTGCTACCCCGACCGTGCGGCTGCTCAAACGCGGTGCCTGGACGGCTTCGGCCGAGGAGGTCGCCGCCAACCGGCGCTCCGAGAGTGTGCGACTCCGAGCGGTTGAACGACTGGCAGAACAGGCCTCATGACAGCCGTCCGGTCGCGTGAACGCGCCGCACCAGCACGCCGTCAGGCACAGCGCAGCCCGGCGCGCTCGACCAAGCAGCGCAGCCCTGTGCATCGCTCGCGGACGCAGACCGTCGGCGGTACCCGGTCGCGAGCCGCGGTCCGGGCGCGCCCCCAGGCGACGACCGGACCGCGGTGGGCGGTTCATCCGAGGCGGCGCTTCGGGCCTCGCACGATGCTGTTCACCGGGGTCGCGCTGTTCTTCGTGATCCTTGCTGGATCGGTGACCATCCAGGCGCAGCGGATCGAAGCTCAACACCGCATCGACCAGCTCGATCAGCAGCTGGTCGTGGCCGAGCGCCGACAGCGTGACCTCCGGGTCGATGTTGCAGTCGCCGAGTCACCCGAACGGATCATGGCCGAAGCCGCCGCGCTCGGCATGGTGGCTCCCGCGATGGTGGTGCCGCTCACACCGCCGCAGGACGCACCTGTCGCTGAGGTGCCGGCCGGTGGGGGAACCGAGGAGGGCACCGGTTCCGGTGGCTGATCGTCGCTCCCGCCCCACGCGCCCGAACGGGCCACGCTCCGCATCCTCTCGGTCGCACCAGCGGCACCGTGCTACGTCTGGCGGTCATCGCCGACGGGGCGGACAACCGTTCGACGTAGGTCGCCGCCTGATGGTGGTCGGCGGCCTCCTGGGCATGCTGGCAGTGCTGTCGATACTGAAGCTCGTCGGTGTCCAGGCCGGCGACGGGGGAGAACTGGCGCGCAGGGGTGAGGACCAACGTGTCCGCTCGGTCGAGCTGCCTGCTCAGCGCGGGTCGATTCTCGATCGAAACGGCGTCGAGCTGGCCATCTCGGTGCCGCGCAAGCGAGTGGCGGTCAACATGGCGACACTCTCGAAGGAAGGGATCGAGGATCGGGCCGACCTCGAGCAGTTCGCCGACGAGCTGGCGCCCCACCTGGGTGTGGAGAGCACGGAGCTCGCCCGAATCCTCCTGCGCTCGGAGTCCGACGACCCGTGGGTCAGGCTGGCCGAGACCGTCCGCGAGGAGGATGCCCGTGCAGCGATCGAGGCTCTCGCAGAGGCTGGTGTCGAGGATGTCCTGATTCTCGAGGACTCGACCGAGCGGGTGCACCCGGCAGGTGGTTCGGCGCTGCGGCTCATCGGGAACGTGGGGCCCGACGGTCCGGGTGAGTTGGCCGGGATCGAACGTGCCTACGACGAACAGCTCCGCGGCAGCCCTGGTCGCAAGGTGGTCGAGTTCGGCGCGGCAGGTGCGACGATCGCCGGTGCTGAACGCATGGTGGAGCAACCGTCGGTCGGCTCCGACGTGCAGCTGACACTGGATCGTACACTCCAGTACGAGGCCGAGCGGATCGTCGCTGCGGGTACCGAGACCGCCGGCGGAGTCCGCGGAGTCGCGATCATCGGTCGCCCGTCGACCGGCGAGGTCCTTGCTGCGGCATCGGTCGAGCGCGACTCCAAGACCGGCAAGGTGGGCCTGTCGAGTGGACCGACAGCGCTGGCGAACGCCTACCAGGCCGGGTCGGTGTTCAAGCTGGTCACGATCGCCGCCGCTGTCGAGGCAGGTCAGGTCGACGCTGACACGACCATCGAGGTGCCTTGGCGTCTGGTTGTGGACGATCGGACGTTCTCGGACTCCGAGGAGCACGCGACCGAGGCCATGCAGGTGAGCCGGATCCTGGCCGAGTCCTCGAACGTCGGCACGATCAAGATCGCCCAGGGCCTGGGAAAGCAGGCGCTCTACGACGCGCTCGTGGGCTTCGGGTTCGGAGCCAGGACCGGTGTGGGGCACCCAGCGGAATCCGCCGGGCTGTTGCCGGACGTGAGCGCCTGGACCGAACCCGACCTGGCTGCCTCGGCGATCGGTACTCACCAGAGCGCCACAGCACTCCAGCTGTGGGCTGCGTACAACGTGATAGCGAACGACGGTCGCTACGTCGCTCCGCGACTTGTCGACTCGCTCGTCGCACCGGATGGCACCCGGACGGAGGTCAGCGCGGGCCCCGACCGACAGGTGATCTCCGAGCGTGCAGCGCGTGAGGTCTCCTCGATGCTCCAGGAGGTCGTCCGCGAGGGCACAGGCAAGGCGCTGAGCCTTCCCGGCTACGAGGTGGCGGCCAAGACAGGTACCTCCCGGATGGTCAGCCCCGAGAGGGTCGATCGCAAGGACGCGTACAGGTGGATAGACGGTGGCTACCACTACGTGGCCGCGTTCACCGGCTACTTCCCGGCCGATCGCCCCGAGGTGGCCGTCACTGTGATCATCGAGGACTCGACCCCCGGGCTCACCGGCGCCACAGCCGCCGGACCGATCTTCAGCGAGCTCGCCAAGTTGTCCATCCGTGAGCTCGGGATCGCCCCGTCAGGGGCGCTCGACACGCCCGCATCGTCAGGGCCGGTGCGTGCAGTACCTGCCTCGGCAGGTACCTCGGCCAGTGCATCGAGTGGGTCGGACGGGAGCACCTCCAGCTCGAGCGGGAACGGCTGATGACCTCGTTGGAGGAGCTCTCCGCCCTGCTCGGCGCGCATCTGATCGGCGATCCGACGATCGAGGTGGGCGACGTGTTCATGGATTCCCGGTCGGTCACGCCGGGGTCGCTGTTCTGCTGCGTGCGCGGGGAGCACCACGACGGGCACGACCACGCCGTCGAGGCGGTCGGAGCAGGTGCTGTCGCGTTGCTCTGCGAACGGGAGTTGCGTTCGCCCGCAGCGCAATTGGTCGTCGAGGACGTGCGTGCCGCCATGGCATCGGCAGCGGCGTACGTGCATGGTGAGCCGTCGAAGTCGCTCGACGTGATCGGCGTCACCGGCACCAACGGGAAGACGACGGTCGTGTCGATGATCGAGGCGATCATGGCAGCGGCCGGTCGGACCGCTGCAACGATCGGGACCCTCACCGGTGCCCGGACGACCCCCGAGGCGCCCGACCTCCAGCGCCAGCTCGCCGAGATGCAGGCAGTGGGAGTCGACACGGTGGCTATCGAGGTCTCCTCGCACGCACTGTCGATGCACCGGGTGGACGCGGTCGACTTCGCGGTCGGGGTGTTCACCAACTTGGGAACCGACCACCTCGACTTCCACGGCACTCCCGAGGCGTACTTCGCTGCCAAGGCCCGTCTCTTCGAGCCCGGCAGGGCACGGGTGGGAGTCGTCTTCGTCGACGACCTGCACGGCCGCCTGTTGGTCGATGCGTCGGACATCCCCATGCGTCCGGTGTCGATGGGCGATGCCGAGGATCTGGCAATGACACGGGCCGGTAGCCGGTTCCGCTGGAAGGGCACCGACGTGCTCGTGGCCATGCACGGCCGACACAACGTGGCCAACGCCCTGCTGGCTGCAGAGGCGTGCGTGTCCCTGGGTGTCGGACCGGAGACGATCGCCGAGGGCCTGGCCGCGCTCGCGCCGGTCCCCGGAAGGTTCGAGACCTTCGACGTCACAGGCGGTGCGCTGGCAGTCGTCGACTACGCGCACACCCCTGACGCTCTGGAGCAGGTCCTGGCAGCATCGCGGGAGCTGGCCGACGCGCGTGGAAAAGTTGTGGTCGTGTTCGGGTGCGGCGGCGACAGGGACCGGTCAAAGCGACCGATGATGGGCAGGATCGCGTCCGAGCTCGCTGATCACGTCATCGTGACCAACGACAATCCGCGCGGTGAGGATCCTGACGCGATCGTCGCCGAGATCCTCGCCGGCGTATCAGGCTCGCACGAGGTCGAGCTCGACCGTTCCGTGGCAATCCGATCGGCCCTGGCCGCAGCGGGACCCGGGGACGTCGTCGTGGTGGCTGGCAAGGGTCACGAGCAGGGCCAGGTGTTCGCCGACAGGACCCTGCCCTTCGACGACCGCGCCGAGGTCCGCCGCGCATCGGCCGGGGCGGGGGACGTCTCGTGATCAGGCTGCTCCTCGCCGTCGGGATCGCGACGATCGTGTCGCTCGGCGGTACGAAGATGCTCGTGGTGCTGCTGACCCAGCGCCGGATCGGCCAGCCGATCCACGAGGATGTTCCCGAGGGCCACATGGTCAAGGCCGGAACACCGACGATGGGTGGTATTGCGATCGTCGCCGGCGCCCTGGCCGGCTACCTGGTCTCGAACCTCTACGACGGCGTGTTCACATGGACCGGGATCGCTGCGATGCTCGCCATCAGCGGCGCCGGAGTCGTAGGACTGCTCGACGACTGGATAAAGGTCGCCAACGAGCGCAACCTCGGTCTGTCGAAGCGGGCGAAGATGTTCGGGCTTCTCGCGGTCGCGCTCCTGTTCGTCCTGATGATGCTGGCGCGCACCAACGTGCACACGACCATCAGCTTCGCCAAGTGGAACGACATGGGGTGGGAGCTCGGGCGGATCGGTTGGGCGGTCTGGGCGATCCTGCTGATTGCAGCCACCACGAACGCCGTGAACCTGACCGATGGGCTGGACGGTCTGGCAGCCGGCTCGGCCGCCCTCGTGTTCGCCGGGTACGTCGTCATCGGCTACTCGATCTTCAGGTATTCGGGATTCTTCGAGATCAACGTCGGCCTGGACCTGGCAGTGGTCGCCGCAGCGATGATGGGGGCCTGCGCCGGGTTCCTCTGGTGGAACGCCGCGCCAGCGCAGATCTTCATGGGCGACACCGGGTCGCTGGCTATCGGCATGGCTCTCGCCGCGCTGGCTCTGAGCTCGTCGACAGCGCTCCTGCTGCCGATCCTGGGCCTGGTGTTCGTGCTCGAGACCGTCTCGGTCATCCTTCAGGTAGCCAGCTTCCGTCTCTTCGGTCGACGCATCTTCAAGATGGCGCCGATCCACCACCACTTCGAGCTGAAGGGCTGGCCCGAGACCACTGTCATCATCCGGCTCTGGATGGTGACAGGGGCGTGCACGGCGTTCGGCCTGGGTCTCTTCTACCGGGAGTTCATCCGTGGCGGGGGGTTGGGATGACCGCCGCCGAATCGCACGTGGATGACCTGGCGGAGCGGCGCTTCCTGGTGCACGGACTGGGCGTGACCAACATGGCAGTCGCCGATGCTCTCGTCCGGCGCGGCAGGGACGTCGTACTCGGCGATGACGGCGACCCGGTGCGCCGCGACGTGCTCGCAGGCGAGGTACGCGCCGCGGCAGGCGACGGTGCATCCGTCGAGGTTCTCGAAGGTCCGATCGACTGGGATGATGTGCTCGGCCGCGTCGACGCGGTCGTCCCGACGCCGGGACTGCCCGAATCCCACCCGTTGTTCGCCGCCGCCCGGATCGCTGGCGTGGCCGTGCTCAGCGAGTTCGACCTGGCGGCCGCATGGGACGACCGTCCGGTACTGGCCATCACCGGCACGAACGGCAAGACGACCGTGACAACCCTCGTCGACGCGATGCTCGACGCCTCAGGCGTCCGCAGCGCGGCGGTCGGCAATACCGAGGTCCCGCTGGTCGCAGCGATCGACGACCCTGCCACCGAGGTGTTCGTGGTCGAGGCGTCATCGTTCCGTCTCGCTCAGAGTCGGCGTTTCGCGCCACGGGTGGCGACCTGGCTGAACTTCGCGCCGGACCACCTGGACGTGCACGAGTCGCTGGACGCGTACCGCGACGCCAAGGCCAGGATCTGGGCCGACCAGGGTCGCGGTGACGTCGCCGTCGTCAACGTCGACGACAGCGTCGTCGCCGCTTCAGCGCCCGCGGGACCGGCCGCGCCGATGGTCGTTCGCTACGGGCTGGGCCCCGATCCGACCGGGGCGTCGGTCGACTACCGCGAGAGTGATGGTGCGCTGCTAGGTCCCGGCGACGTGCAGCTGGCCCGGGTCGACGATCTCTGGAGCGCTTTGCCCCACGACCGCTCGAACGTCCTGGCCGCGGCGGCGACGGCCCTGGCGGGCGGTGCGGACATTCACGGTGTCCGCACGGCGATCGGACGTTTCACGGGACTGTCGCACCGCGTGCAACTCGTCTGTGAGCTCGACGGCGTGCGCTGGTTCGACGATTCCAAGGCCACCGCGCCACATGCGACGCTCGCTGCTGTTCGCGGGTTCTCCTCAGTGATCCTGATAGCCGGTGGGCACAACAAGGGACTGGACATGGGTGCCCTGGCCGAGGTGTCGGACCGCGTCCGTGCCGTGGTCGGCATCGGCGATGCCGCCGCCGAGGTCGTCAGCGTGTTCCCCGGTCTGCCGACGGCTGTCGCGACCTCGATGGAGGACGCCGTGCGGCTTGCCGGGACGCTGGCCGTCAGCGGCGACGTGGTGCTCCTCTCGCCAGCCTGTGCCTCGTTCGACTGGTACCGCTCCTACGGCGAGCGCGGTGACGACTTCGTCGCCTGTGTGCGCAGGATCATCCTGGGAGAAGGCTCGTGAGCACCACCACAAGGCGACCCCAGGCCCGCAGCAACTCGCGGCGTCCAGGCACGAGCACGAGCACGAGTGCGAGACGAGCATCGAGCCGGACAGCCTCCGCCCGGAAGACCGCTGCCAGGACGACAACCACCAGGAAGTCCCCTGCCAGCAGGACCCCTGCGCGTAGCGGCGCGAGGGCACGGGTGGATGTCGTCCAGCCAGGCCCGACAGCGGAGTCGGTGCTGCTCGGAGCTGTCGGGGTGCTCTGCCTGCTCGGCCTGGTGATGGTGTACTCGGCGTCCTCGGTGGCATCGGTGCAGGGCGGCTCGTCCAGCTGGGCGGTCGTGAGCCGCCAGGCGGTGTTCATGGTCGTCGGCGTCTGCGCTGCCATGGTCGCAGCGCGGATCCCGGTCCAGGTCTGGCGCGACCGGATCGCGGTCCCCCTGATGCTTGTGGCGGTGGCGCTGCAGACCCTGCTGGCGTTCGACGTCGTCCTTCGCACGCTCGGAGGACCGGCGCTTCCCTTCGCCGTCACGGTGAACGGAGCAACCCGCTGGGTCGGCTTCGGGATGTTCACCGGTCAGCCCTCGGATCTCCTGAAGCTGGGCCTGATCCTCTGGCTCGCCAGGTTCCTCGACGTTCGCCACCGCGACATCGGCTCGCCAGAGCTTCTCAAACCTGTTCTCGCCGTGTCGGCGTTCGCCGCGGCGATGGTCATGGCCGGTGACGACATGGGCACGACGATGCTGCTCGGAGTGATCGTGCTGACGATGCTCTTCCTCGCCGGGGTGCCGGGCAGGCAGGTAGGGGCGCTCACAGGAGCGGGTGCTGCATTCGTGGTCCTGGCGCTCGTCGTCGGACAGGGATTCAGGCTCAAGCGCATCGGCGCGTTCCTGAACCCCGAGCAGTACCAGGCCAAGGAAGGATGGCAGCTGCTCCAGTCCCAGATCGGGTTCGCGTCCGGAGGGCTGTGGGGCAACGGTCCCGGCAACTCCCGTGCCAAGTGGGGCTACCTGCCGTTCGCAGACTCCGACTTCATCCTGGCGATCATCGGTGAGGAGTTGGGTCTGATCGGATCGCTGGTCGTGCTCGGCGCATTCCTCGCGTTCATCGCCTCGGGCGCGCGCATCGCGCTGCGGACACGCACCGAATTCGGTCGTCTGGTCGCCTTCGGTATCACAGCCTGGATCGGAGTGCAGGCGCTCATAAACATCGGGGTGACGATCGGGACGCTTCCGACCAAGGGAATAACGTTGCCGTTCGTGTCGTACGGCGGATCCTCTCTGGTGATGTGTCTGGTGGCGGTCGGCGTGCTCGTGTCGGTCGCGCACGACCGATGACCTCGGACAGCGCCGGCTCCACCTGGATGCTGATCGCAGGCGGTGGAACGGCCGGGCATCTGCTCCCGGGTATCGCCGTCGCACGGGAGCTCGTCGACCGCGGCCACGACAGCGACGGCATCCACTTCGTGGGTGCGAGCAGGGGTATCGAGGCACAGTTGGTGCCATCAGCAGGTTTCGACATCACGCTCCTCCCCGGTCGCGGCATACAGCGCAAGCTCACAAGGGCGAACATCGGGGCGATCATCGGTCTGGTCAGAGCGATGTTCCAGGCAGCCGCACTGGTGCGCCGCAGGAGGCCGCGGGTCGTATTGACCCTCGGTGGCTTCGCCTCGGCCGCCGTGGCTGTCGCCGCGGTCATCTGGCGGGTTCCTCTCGTCGTCGCGGAGCAGAACGCCCGTGCCGGTGCTGCCAACCGTCTCGTCGCCAGGTTCGCGTCCGGTTGCGCCGTTCCCTTCCCCGAGACCGACCTCCCACATGCAACGGTTACAGGCAACCCCGTCCGTGACGAAATTCTCGAGGCGGCGCGCACGGCGGACCGCGACGGGGCACGACGTGCTCTGGGTCTCCCGCTCGACCGCACCCTCCTCGTCGTCTTCGCCGGATCCCTGGGAGCCAGGCGTCTGAACAGCGCTGTCCACGGAGCGGTCGAGACCTGGGCCGAGCGCGACGACCTGGCCATCCACCACGTCGTCGGTGCGCGCGACTGGGACGACCGCCCGACTTTCGATCAGCGGGAGCTCGTGTACCACCCGGTCCGCTACGAGGACCGCATGGAGCTGGCACTCGTGGCAGCCGACCTTGTCGTGTGCCGCTCGGGTGGTACGACCGTCGCAGAGTTGGCAGTAGTCGGTGTGCCGTCGGTGCTGGTCCCGCTGCCGATAGCGACCAGGGATCACCAGCGGGCGAACGCGGGTGCGCTGGTGCAAGCAGGTGCAGCGGTTCTCGTTGCAGACGACGAACTCGATGCCGAGCGCCTGGTCGACGAGGTCGACCGGTTGCTCGCCGGCGGGCCCGAAGGTCTGTCGAGGATGGCCGAGGCGGCTCGTTCGGTCGGGTACCCAGAGGCTGCTTCGGCGGTGGCCGACCTGGTCGAGTCTGCTGCTCGGCCAACAGCACCCGTGACCCCCGGAGCGGAGCGGTGAGCGTTCCCCCGGCCGAGGATCCGGTCGATCTGAGTCGTCCGCGCCGGATCCACGTGGTGGCGATCGGTGGGGCGGGGATGTCGGCGATTGCCCGGGTCCTGGCAGAACAGGGTCACACGGTCTCCGGTTCCGACCGCGCCGCCGGGCCGGTGCTCGACAAGCTCGCCGCAGACGGAGTCGTCGTCCACGTCGGCCACCATCCGGGGCACCTGGGCGAGGCCGAACTGGTCGTCGTGTCGACAGCTGTCGGCGCGGACAACCCCGAGGTGGTCGCGGCGCGCGAACGAGGCTTGCCGGTGCTGCGCCGCATAGATCTGCTTCCTTCCTTCGCAGCGGAGCAGCCGTTCCTGTCGGTCTCGGGAACCCACGGAAAGACCACGACCACATCGATGCTGGCCACGGCCCTGGTCGCGGCGGGGGAGGACCCGTCGTACCTGATCGGTGCCGAGGTCCCTGCTCTCGGTGGCGCAGCGGCTCACGGGTCGGGTCGCTGGTTCGTGCTCGAGGCCGACGAGTCCGACGGCAGCTTCATGGCCGGCCCCCGTGCCGCGGCGTTGGTGACCAACGTCGAACCTGACCACCTGGAGTTCTGGGGTGGTTGGGATGAGCTGCGGCAGGGTTTCGCGGACTTCCTCACCGGTACCGGCGGGCCTCGGGTGGTCTGTGCCGACGACCCGGAGGCTGCTCGCGTCGGACGAGCGGTAGGAGCGACCACCTACGGGACCGCCAGCGATGCCGACCATCGCATCGAGAACCTTGAGTTGGGGCCGCGGGGTTCGCGCTGGGTCCTGGTCGGCAAGTCGGGACGGGTGCCGGTGGAGTTGGGGGTCCCCGGGCTCCACAACGCATTGAACGCGACGGGTGCGTTGGCCATGACCACCGAGTTGGGGGTGGACCCGGGAGCGGCCGCAGCCGGTCTCGCAGGATTCGACGGCGCGTCACGACGATTCGAGCGCAGGGGCTCGGTCGGCGGCATCGACTTCGTGGACGACTACGCGCACCTGCCGACCGAGGTACGAGCGGCGCTTGCCGCGGGGCGCAGTGGTGGCTGGGACCGGGTCGTGGCGGTTTTCCAACCCCACCGCTACTCGCGCACCCAGGCGCTGTGGCAGGACTTCGCCGGTTGCTTCGGTGACGCCGACGTGCTCCTGCTGACCGAGATCTACCCCGCCGGAGAGCCTCCACGGCCGGGGGTCAGCGGCTCGTTGCTTCTCGACGCCGTGCGCGCCGCCGATGCCCGGGCTGACCTGCGGTGGTGCGCAGATCTCGACGACGTGGTCGACCAGCTCGTAGATGAGCTCCGCCCGGGAGACCTGTGCATGACGATCGGAGCGGGTGACGTGACGACGATCGCCGATCGGGTCATCGCACGCATCGAGGGGTCGACCCGGTGAGTCTCTCGAACGCAGACCTGGTCGGGATCGACCGAGCGTTGGAGTTCCTGGGCGACCGACTGGAGCGCGACCGTCCGCTGGGCCCGACGACCACCTACCGGGTCGGTGGGCCGGCACGGCGATTCGTCGCTGTGGACTCGGCCGACGAGTTGGGACGTGTGGCCAGCTCCATCGCAGCAGTGCCAGACCTGACGGTCGACGATGTCGTGGTCGTCGGCCGTGGCTCGAACATGCTGGTCGCCGACGAGGGAGTCGATGCCCTCGTTCTGCAGCTGGGCGACGCGTTCACCGACATCCGGGTGGCGGACGACAGGATCAGGGCGGGCGCGGCGACTCTCCTGCCGGTACTGGCCCGCCGCAGCGTGGCTGCGGGCCTCACGGGATTCGAATGGGCGGTGGGCGTGCCCGGGACGCTCGGCGGTGCGGTCCGCATGAACGCCGGCGGGCACGGGTCCGACATCGCTGCGAGCCTTGTCAGGGTCCGCGTCATCGACGTGCTGACCGGCGATGATGTCGAGGTGGAGGCCGCAGCGCTGGAACTCGGGTACAGACGCTCGCTGCTGCGCCGGTCACAGGTGGTTGTCGAGGCGGAGATCCAGCTCGAGGTCGCCGACGATCCCCGAGCGGGCGAGGAGTTGCTGTCCGAGATCGTCCGGTGGCGCCGGGAGCACCAGCCAGGAGGTCAGAACGCCGGCTCGGTGTTCACAAACCCTCCCGGGGATTCCGCCGGGAGGCTGATCGATGAAGCAGGTGGCCGCGGATTGCGCGTCGGGACCGCTGCGGTGTCAGAGAAGCACGCCAACTTCATCCAGGCCGACGTGGGCGGAGCCGCCGGCGACGTGGCCGAGGTGATGGCGGCAGTCCGACAGCTCGTGGCGCTGCGCCATGGGGTCGAGTTGCATCCGGAGACGATCCTCGTCGGGTTCGGCCCCGAGATTCTCGCGCGCCTCACCGGTCCGGTAAGCGTCGGTGAGGGGTCCTGATGTCGACCACCAGGACGCACAAGGCGCCGACCCCCCGCCCGGTCGTGCGCAGCCAGGTCGAGCCCCGACTGGTGGAGCGTCGCAGGCGTGTTGTCGAGGAGCGTCGGCGCCGACGGAAGCGGCAGGTGGTCGCAGCGGTGTGTCTGGTCGCGGTCGTCGCCGCCGCAGCCGGGACCCTGGCGTCGCCGTTGACCGACGTCGACCGTGTCCGCGTGACGGGCACCGAGCGCCTGAGCAACGAGACGGTCGTGGGGTCTGCCGGGATCGAAACCGGCGACCAGATGGTCTCGCTCGACCTGGCGGCGGCGCGGGAGCGCTTACGCGACCTGCCGTTGGTGGCGGGCGCCAGGGTGGTGCGGGAATGGCCATCGACGGTTCACGTGGACGTCGTCGAGGAGGTGCCGGTCGTCCGAATGCGTTCGGGTGACGTGGAGCGCGTCGTCTCGCGCTCCGGACGGGTGCTGCCCGACGGACTCGACGGCGTGGACGGGCTGCCCGTGCTCGAGGTGTCCGGCGTGGATCTCGTCGAGGGCGAGTCCCTGGGTGAGAACCTGCACGCAGCGGTCGGAGTCTTCACCCGGATACCTGACGCGCTGCGACCGACGTTGGCATCGGCCAGCGTGGACGACGCCGGCAATCTCACGTTCCACCTGGAGGACGACGCCAGCGTTCGCTTCGGTCCAGTCGAGGACGTACCTGCCAAGCTCGCCGCCACCCACGCGTTCCTGACCCAGGTCGTCCAGGAGTGCCTGGACGTGGTCGACGTGCGACAGCCCGATCTGGTCACCGCCAGCCGTCGGTCGGACTGCGTCGCGCCTGCTCCGACCGAGGTCGCAGCGACCAGTGGCGCAGGCACGTCCGGGGGTGCCAGCAGCGGCCGCGGCACGGAGGCAGAGCGGTGATCGTTGATAGCGCAGCGCAACACGTCGTAGTCTCACGGTCCACACGAGGTTCATCGCTGCTCCACCTCGACTGCAGGTTCACCCCTGCACGGTCGTCGGTGGGGCTCGTGCTGTGCCCATCACCCGGGAGCATCGCCGCCCCGGTTCCTGGAGGTGGCTGAGTCCCATGGCCCACAACCCACAGAACTATCTGGCCGTCATAAAGGTGGTCGGCATAGGAGGCGGCGGCTGCAACGCCGTCAACCGCATGATCGATGCGGGGCTGAAGGGCGTCGAGTTCATCGCCATCAACACCGACGCTCAGGCGTTGTTGATGAGCGACGCCGACATCAAGCTCGACATCGGCCGTGAGCTCACCAGAGGCCTGGGCGCCGGCTCCGACCCGGATGTGGGTCGTCAGGCAGCCGAGGACCACCGTTCCGAGATCGAAGAGGTGCTGCGCGGCGCCGACATGGTTTTCGTCACCGCTGGCGAGGGTGGTGGCACCGGGACGGGTGCTGCGCCGGTCGTGGCAGAGATCGCCAAGAGCCAGGGAGCGTTGACGATCGCTGTCGTCACCAGGCCGTTCATCTTCGAAGGCCGGCGGCGCTCGGTGCAGGCGGACCAGGGGATCGGCACCCTCAAGGAGAAGGTCGACACCCAGATCGTCATCCCCAACGATCGGCTGCTCACCGTCGCCAACGAGAAGACCTCGGTCCTGAACGCCTTCAAGATGGCTGACGAGGTCCTGCTCCAGGGTGTGCAGGGCATCACCGACCTGATCACCACACCGGGACTCATCAACACCGACTTCGCCGACGTGAGGATGATCATGAGTGATGCCGGAAGCGCTCTCATGGGCGTCGGCTACGCGACGGGCGAAGGGCGGGCCTTGCACGCTGCGCGCCACGCGATCTCCTCACCCCTGCTCGAGGCCGCCATCGACGGTGCCCGCGGCATCCTGTTGAACATCTCCGGCGGAAGTGACCTGACGTTGTTCGAGGTCAACGAAGCAGCCTCGGTGATCCACGAGGTCGCCCACGCGGAGGCGAACATCATCTTCGGCGCCGTGATCGACGACGAGATGGGTGACGAGGTCCGAATCACCGTCGTCGCCGCCGGTTTCGAACGTTGGGACGAGTCGAAGTCACCACGGCGCTCCGAGCCGGCTGCGGAGACGCCGGCCAACGAGTCGCGCGGCAGCGTGATGAACGACGTGTTCGCCGACTCCGCTGAGGACGACGAATCGTTGTTCGACGGTGACGACGACTTCGACGTTCCATCGTTCCTGAAGTGATCCCAGGCGGGCACCGATGACCCCCGGTGCCCGCACTGCTGGCCCCGGCAATGTGCGTGTCCACACCCGCTTCACCGACCGCGGTGACGGGGACCTCTTCGTCGGGCTGCCTGTCGACGAGTTGATGCAGCGGCGAGCTTCGATCGCTCCCTTCCCATGGACATGGTTGAACCAGGTGCACGGCAACCGTGTCGTGGTGGTGCGATCCCCCGGTGAGCACGCCGGCGAGTCGGCTGACGCCGCGGTGACCGACATCTGTGGCGCGACCCTGGCGGTGCACACGGCGGACTGCGCCGGCGTGCTCCTGCGGGGGGAGGGACCCGAGCACCCGGTCATAGGTGCCGCACATGCCGGCTGGCGGGGCCTCGAGAGCGGGGTGCTGGAGGCGACGGTCGCAGCGATGCGAGAGCTGGGGGCGGAGTCGATCCGCTGGAGGCTCGGACCGTGCATCTCGGCCGAGCGCTACGAGTTCTCCCCGGTCGACCTGGACCGGCTGTCCGTCCGTCTGGGCGAAGGGGTCCGCTCCCGGACCACCGACGGTGCTCCCGCCCTCGATCTGCGCGCAGGAGTTGCCCGCGCACTCGAGGCGAGCGGTGCCGAGCCAGAAGGCGATGCGGAGGAAGGTCGCGAGGGCGTGGGACGGGCGCTTCCTGATCCACCCTGCACCGCTACCGACGAGCGCTTCTACTCGTGGAGAGCTCGTGGCGACCACGGTCGGCAGGCAGCGATCACCTGGATGACCGAGCAGCCGGAGAAATGGCAGCGGGAGCAGCCGTGACGAACCACAGGTGGCACGCGTTGTTGCGAACGCGCGCCGTGCGACGGTCGGAACTACACTCCCGGCCGAGGAGTGCTGAATGTCGAACTGGATGAAGAACACCCGGACCTGGTTGGGACTCGACTCCGAGCCCTATTACGAGGACGAGTACGGCGACCCGGGCGACGAGTACCTCGACGACGACGAGGACTACTACGACGATGCTCCGGCCGCGCAGCCGCGAGGACGATCGCAGCCCCAGCGCGGGTCCAGCTCCACCGTCCGCCCGATGCCCACCCAGCGCGGGGACGAACCCGACGAGGGCGATGGTGGCGTCAGGGTCATCAACTCCACTCCCAACGAGCCCGAGCCACGTGGTGTGGTCCGCCCGCTGCCGACGTCGTCCAAGCCCCATGTGGTGTCACCGACCGGATTCAACGACGTCCAGCAGGTTGCCGACCGCTTCAAGCGCGACCAGCCGGTGATCGTCAATCTCCAAGGGGTCGACCGTGACCTCTCAAGGCGTCTGATCGATTTCGCCAGCGGCCTCTGCTACGGACTCGAGGGCGACATGGAACGCGTGGCCGACCAGGTCTTCCTGCTGACTCCACGCGGCGCCCAGGTGTCCGACGACGATCGTCGCCGCCTGCGCGAGGGACGCCTCGGCGACGACGAGCGCTGACACCGATCCGTGGCCGAGATCGTCTGCTGGGCACTCCAGCTGTTCGTGATCCTGATATTCGTGCGCATCGTGCTGAGCTGGTTCCCTGCCAGTGAGGGACTGTTCATGACTGTTCAACGATTCACGTTCAGCGCGACCGAATGGGCGCTCGGCCCGCTGCGCAGGATCCTGCCGCCGGTCCGTCTGGGCGCTGCAGCCATGGATCTCTCCCCGGTGGTGCTGCTGATCGGTATCACGGTCGTCCGCTCCTTCATCTGCGGTCCCTGAGCTGTCGCGGCCGGGGGAATCCCAGGGCTGATGGTCCCGGGGACTACGATGCGCGTCATGGAGTTGACCCCGGAACTGTTCGAGAAGACCGAGTTCACCGAGCGTCGCAAGGGCTACGACATCGAAGAGGTCGAGACCTTCCTGGAGCAGACCGGCACAGCGCTGGCCCAGCTCCTCGCCAGGACGCGTCACACCGAGGAACGAGCTGCACACGCCGAGGCACGCCTGGCCCAGGCTGACGCAGTCGTGGCCGAGGCGCGTTCGAGGGCCGAGGAGGCCGAGCAGCGGATGCAGGCGGCCGAGCGCAGCGCGGCGGAAGCGGCGACCGGAGCAGCCGCCGCCACCGCAGCGGCTGCGCGCCAGCACGAGGAGGCCGAGGTCAACGAGGCGGCGAAGACCCTCCTCATGGCCAAACGGACCGCCGATGCGACTGTGAACGAGGCCCGTGGTCAGGCGCAGGCGCTGCTCGAGGACTCCCAGAACCGCGCGCAGCGCCAGCTCAACGAGGCCAACGCCGAGGCTGCGGAACTGATCCGACGTGCCAACGATCAGGCCGAGGCCGAGTACGCGGACCGCCGCTCCGCCGTGCTCGAAGAGGTCCGGGGACTCGAGGCCCGTCGCGTGCAGCTCGCCGATGTCATCAACCAGCTCGAGTCTCGTCTCGCCGGCTACCGTGAGGAGCTCGGGCGCACGGCCCAGGAGCTCGTCGACCTTGCGGGCGACCCGGCCCGACTCGGTGCCCGCCCGACGATGTCGATGGCACCCGATGAGGTCCTCACGTCAGCCGAACCGGTCGCTCCGGCGGGCGACTCGGTCTCCGAGTCCGTCGTCGCCGATGTCGACCTGGTGGAGGCCGACGCCGTCGCCGAACGTGTCGACGTAGCCGAGGAGTCGGACCTGGGCAACGAGCCCTCCGCTCGCTCCGGAGGCCAGGGTGAGCAGTCGAGCGCATCCGTCGGTGGCACCGCGACGGCGGTCATCGCCGAGACAACGGTCTCCGACGACTCGCAGTACGTGGACCTGACCTCACAGTCGGCGAATTCCGATCAGGTGCGCTCGACCGACGAATGGGGCCCGGGCAGCTGGTCCCAGGTCGAGTCGTCGATCGATTCCCACAGCGATGCCGATGACCGCAGCGCCCAGCTCGACCGTCCCACAGCTGCTGTGGACCAGGCTGACCTGCCCCAGCGAGACCGCTACATGGAGGAGCTGGACAGCGCCGTCAACGAAGCTGTTTCCCTCGACGAGGACGATGCGATGACAGCCTTCTTCGAGGGTTCGAGCGACACTCGCCAGCGCCGTTTCGGCTGGCGTCGCTGAGCGGGGCCGGGATCCAGGGTGTGCTTCGTCGCGGTCGGTTCAGCGCGCTCGCTGACGCCATGGGACGCCGCGGCTAGGGTTCTCCAACTCATCTGCCGGGGTGGACCCCCGGCGGTGGGGGAGGAGAACCAGATGGCGACCAAGCGCCCCGCACCGGCAACCAAGAAGGCGGCACCGGCCAAGGCCGCCGCCGCGGCCAACAAGGCCGCGGCCAACAAGGCCACGGCAGCCAAGGCTCCGGCGAAGAAGGCTCCAGCTGCGAAGGCCGCCGCTGCCAAGAAGGCACCTGCTTCCAAGGCCCCGGCGAAGAAGGCCGCCGCCAAGAAGGCCACGGCTGCCAAGGCTCCGGCGAAGAAGGCTCCAGCTGCGAAGGCCGCCGCTGCCAAGAAGGCACCTGCTTCCAAGGCCCCGGCGAAGAAGGCCGCTCCGGCGACCAAGCCGGCTCCCGCAGCTGCTGGCAGCCCCAAGCCTCCGGCGAAGAAGGCCTCATCGACCAAGAACTCGGGCCCTGTCGTGGGTCCGTCCCCATACGACTCGTCCTTCCTCGAGGCGCAGCGAGCAGCGCTGCTCGAGGAGCGCGAGACGCTCGCCACCCAGGCGGAGGCACTCAAGGCGGAGGCCGACGCGCTCGCACGTGACCGGGAGCCGGGCGACGTGCAGTTCGACGACGAGTCAGGCGAGGGTGACACGCTGGCTGTCGAGCGCGACTTCGATCTCGCCCGCGCCGCAGCGGCCATGGCGACGATCGAGGAGATCGACGCCGCGTTGGGACGAATCGACGCAGGAACCTACGGGGTCTGTGAGTACTCGGGTCAGCCGATCCCCAAGGAACGACTCCGGGCGATCCCCTACGCCCGCGAGCGGGTCGAGTTCAAGACCCGCAGCTTCCGCTGATCACGGACAGCTCCGTGTCCGACCCTGGTGCCACGAACGATCCGGCCGAAGCACATGACGATACTTCGGTGCCGATTGCACCCGGGTCGGGAAGTGGCTCCGGGATCCGCCCCGTGCACAGGTGGGCGATGGTTCTGGGCGCCGCCGCCGCGGTACTGGTCGTCGACCAGCTGTCCAAGGGGTGGGCGCTCGACCGTCTGGCCGACGGATCGGTCATAGACGTCGTCTGGACCCTGCGTTTCAAGCTGGCATTCAACACGGGGATGGCCTTCTCGCGTGGCTCGGGGTCGGGGCCGATCATCGGGCTGGTGGCGTTGGGCATCGTCGCGGTGCTCCTCGTGATCGCCCGCAGGGTCGACTCGCGTGCACAGCTCCTGGTGATCGGTGTCGTGGTGGGCGGCGCGCTCGGCAACATCATCGACCGTGTCACCCGTGTCGGTGCGACGAACCCGTTCACCGGGGAGGTCGCGACCGGGTTCATGTCGGGTGCTGTGATCGACTTCATCGACGTCCAGTGGTGGCCGGTGTGGAACGTCGCGGACATGGCGGTTGTGTGCGGTGGAATCGCCCTGGCGGTGCTGAGCGCGAAGGCTCCGCCGGGTACCGAGGATGTTCCGGGTCCGACCGGCCCACCGGAGCAGAGCGACTCGACGGCGTGAGCGAACAGGACGAACCGTTCGCCCGCGAGGAGATCCCCGAGGCGCTCGCCGGCGAACGGGTCGACAGGATCGTGGCTCTCATCACGGGATGCTCCAGATCCGTCGCGACCACGATGGTCGCCGCTGGCCAGGTGATCATCGACGGTCAGGTGGTAGCCAAGCCGTCGCTCAGGCTCGTGACTGGTCAGGTGGTGGAGCTGGCGGCCGCGCCGGAGCAGCCGGTGGAGGAGGTGCGGGCGGACCCGGATGTGGTCGTGTCGGTCGTGCACGAGGACGATCAGGTGATCGTGGTCGACAAGCCTGCCGGGCTTGTCGTTCATCCCGGCCCCGGGCACTCGGGAGCGACCCTGGTACACGGTCTCCTGGCCCGGTACCCCGAGCTGGCTGCCGTGGGGGAAAGGATGCGCCCGGGCCTCGTGCACCGCTTGGACCGCGGCACGTCGGGTCTGCTCGTCGTCGCCAGGACCCAACACGCCTACACCGAACTGGTGGACCAGCTCTCGACCCACAGCGTCGAACGTGTCTACTCAACTCTGGTCTGGCGTCACCCCGAGCACTCGCAGGGAGTCGTCGACGCGCCGATCGGACGCTCTCGACGTGACCCGCTGCGGATGACTGTCGCAGTCGACGGCCGTGAGTCACGCACCCACTACAGGGTCGAGCATCTCTATCGGCACCCGGTCGAGGTGGCGCTGCTGACCTGTGAGCTGGAGACAGGGCGCACCCACCAGATCCGGGTCCACCTCTCGTCGATCGGCCACGCGGTGGTCGGTGACGAGCTCTACGGCGGGGCACGTCACAGTTTCGTGGTACCCCGACCGTTCCTGCACGCTCGTCAACTGGCGTTCGAACACCCCGGGACCGGCGCAACCGTCGTGTTCTCGTCGCCGCTTCCCGCCGACCTCACAGCGGTACTCGAGCGGCTCTCCTGAGTCTGCTCAGACGCCGCTGTCGGCTTCGCCCGGCCACGGACGACGGCCCTCGGTGATTCCTGCCAGGTCCGCCAGCGAGTACGCCTCGAGCAGGGCCCGCATGTGCCCACCGACGTCGTTCCAGATCGCCAGGAGAACGCACTGGCCCTCGTGGTCACACGACCCGTCGGTGTGGGGCTGACCGAAGTCACCGGCCTGGATCGGCCCATCGACCGCCGAGACGATCTGGGCCAGGGTGATGTCAGCAGGATCCCTGGCGAGGACGTAGCCGCCACCCACACCCCGCTTGGACTGCACTAGCCCTGCACCCTTGAGTGCCAGGAGGATCTGCTCCAGGTACGGCTGCGGAAGACCAGTCCGTTCGGCGATGTCCCGCACCGAGGTGGGGCCCTCCCCGTGACGAAGAGCGAGTGAGAGCAGCGCCCTGCTCGCGTAGTCACCCCGGGTCGACACCTTCACGCAGCCATCGTAGGTGGGTCGGGGAAGCGTCCGGCGCGTCGCCCATGTTGCGATTCCGAGCCGAGGAATGGGTAGCGTGTTCATCGACGATTCAGGGGCACCAGATGGGCGGCCCCGGGGGCGATCGGGCAGGCAGGCCATGTCAGCAGAGCATCAGTCGACGGTGGACGTGTCACAGCGACCGGAACCGCTGCTGCCGGACTACGGCGGAGCGTGCACCTCGAGTGTCGTCGACGTGCTCGTCGACGATCCCGAACACCCACCCGCGTGGTTCCCCGCCGGGTTGGAGGGTGCCGAGCAGATCGTGATGCTGGTGCTCGACGGTCTCGGCTGGGAGCAGATGCAGGAAAGGACCGATCTCCTGCGCGGCATGACCCAGATGGAGGCTGCACCGATCACCACCGTCGCCCCGACCACCACCGCCACGGCGTTGACATCGATCGCCACCGGCCTGACACCAGGTGAGCACGGCGTCATCGGCTACCGGATGGCGGTCGACCGTGAGGTGCTCAACGTGCTCCGGTGGACGACGCCCAAGGGCGATGCCCGGGAGCGGATCCCACCCGAGTCGATCCAGTCGGCAGTGGCCTTCGGTGGTCAGCGGCCACCCGTTGTCGTGCGCGCCGAGTTCCGCGATACCGGATTCACCCGTGCTCACCTAGGCGGCTGCCGCCACGTCCCGTACCGCATGCCGTCGACCATGCTCGCCGAGATAACCCATCACCTCATGCTCGGCGAGCCGTTCGTGTACGCCTACTACGACGGCATCGACAAGGTCGCCCACGAGTACGGCCTCAGCCACTTCTACGACACCGAGCTCGTCTTCGTCGACCGCATGGTCGAGTACATGCTCCAGGGTCTGCCGCCCGACGTCGCGCTGGTGATCACCGCCGACCACGGCCAGGTCGACGTGGGGGAGAGGGTCTTCCCACCCCACCCGGAGGTGCTTGCTCGGGTGGAACGCCAATCCGGCGAAGCCCGGTTCCGTTGGCTGCACGCGTCGCCGGGTGAAGCCGGAGACCTGTTGCGTGCAGCGACGGAGCACCACAGCGATGTGGCCTGGGTCGTGTCGTTGGAACAGGTGATCGACGAGTGCTGGTTCGGTCCCAAGGTGCTGCCCGGGCCGTTGTCCCGCCTGGGCGACGTGGCACTCGTGCCGTTCGAGCCTGTCGCCTTCGAGGACCCCGACGACACGGGACCGTTCCTGCTGAAGGGACGCCACGGCTCGTTGACATCGGCCGAGGCGCTGGTCCCGTTGCTGGTGGGCCGCAGCTGAGATCCGAGTGCTCACCTAGGATCGGCGCGATGTCAGATCTTCCGAGCAGTGACGCCATGCCGAACGGGGCGTCGCACGATCTCCCCGAACAGGCGCCACCGGAGCTCGTCACTCCCGACGACGTTCAGTCGGCCGGCACCGAGCTGACGCCCGACGGCGAGGAGAGCGACATCGAGTCGCCGGCCAAGATCATCCGCATCGGTGCAATGGTCAAGCAGTTGCTCGAGGAGGTGCGCAGCACCTCGATCGACGACGCGACACGCGATCAGCTGGCCCGGATCCACGCCAACAGCGTCGCTGAGCTCAAGTCCGCGCTGTCGCCGGAGCTCGGCGCCGAGCTCGACAGCCTCTCGTTCGACTTCTCGGGTGCCACGCCGCCGAGCGAGGCGGAGCTACGGATGGCCCAGGCACAGCTCGTCGGCTGGCTCGAAGGTCTGTTCCACGGGATACAGGCGACGCTCGTCGCACAGCAGATGGCCGCCCGCCAGCAGCTCGAGGGCATGCGTCAGCAGCTACCCGAGATGCAGCGTCCAGCGGGGCCCGGACCCGGCTACATCTGAACGGCACCCGAACGCGCGCGATACTCGGATGACACCGCTGTGATTCACAGCGGAGCCGTTCGCTCGTGGCCTTCATAGGCCGTACCAAGCCTGGGGAGGCGAGCCAGTCGTGGCGGATTCCTTCGTCCATCTGCACCAGCACACCGAGTACTCGATGCTCGATGGTGCGGCCCGCATCGGTGACGTCGTCACCTCGGCGGTCAAGGACGGCCAGCCGGCGATGGGCATCACCGACCACGGAAACATGTACGGGGTCCTCGACTTCTACAAGGCGTGCCGTGCCCAGGGCGTGAAGCCGATCATCGGCTCCGAGCTCTACATGGCCCATGAGGCCCGTGATGAGCGCCTGCAGTTGCGTGGGGCCCGGATGGACGACTCCGGTGGCGAAGCCGAGGGCGGCAAGAAGCCGTACTACCACCTGACGACGCTCGTCGAGAACGCGACTGGCTATCGCAACCTGATCCAGCTCTCGTCGCGGGCATTCATGGAGGGCTACTACCGCAAGCCCAAGGTGGACTGGGAGATCCTCGCCGACCACTCCGAAGGACTCATCGTCACCACGGGCTGTCTCGGCGGGCACGTGCTCCAGTCGATGATGAACCAGGGCTACGACGCAGCTTGCGAGAAGGCCGGTCGCCTGCTCGACATCTTCGGCCGGGACCACCTCTTCGTCGAGATCCAGGACCACGGGATCCCCGAGCAGGCACGGACCAACCCGGACCTGGTGCGGCTGGCCAAGCGGCTGAAGCTTCCACTGCTCGCCACCAATGACAGCCACTACGTCGAGCAGGGCCACGCCGTTGCCCACGACGCGCTGTTGTGCGTCCAGACCGGCTCGCTGATGAGCGACCCCGACAGGTTCAAGTTCCACGGCGACCACCACTACCTGAAGACAGCGGCGGAGATGCGCCACCTGTTCCGCGAGGTGGAGTCGGCGTGCGACAACTCGCTGTGGATCGCCGAGCGCTGCGAGCTGGAGATCGAGTTCGGCAAGCCGCTGCTACCGAACTTCCCGCTCCCGGAGGGGTTCACCGAAGACGCCGACTACCTGCGCCACCTCACATTCGAAGGTGCGCGCCGTCGGTGGGGTAAGGACCTGACCGACGAGGTGGTCGACCGATTGAACTTCGAGCTCAACGTCATCGGCGACATGGGCTTCTCGTCGTACTTCCTGATCGTGTGGGACCTGATAAAGCACGCCCGCGACGCCGACATCCGCGTGGGCCCGGGGCGTGGCTCCGCTGCGGGTTGTGCTGTCGCCTACACGCTGTGGATCACCGATCTTGATCCGATCAAGTACGACCTGCTCTTCGAGAGGTTCCTCAACCCGAGCCGCATCTCGATGCCCGACATCGACATGGACTTCGACTCCCGATACCGCGACGAGATGATCCGCTACGCCGCCGAGCGCTACGGGCGAGACCGCGTCGCTCAGATCGTCACCTTCTCGACGATCAAGGCCCGCGCCGCTGTGCGTGACGCCGCCCGGGTGCTCGGCAAGCCGTACGCGGTCGGGGACAGGGTCGCCAAGGCGATGCCGCCCCTGGTGATGGGTCGCGACACCCCGCTGTACGCCTGCCTGGAGGAGCACCCCAAGTTCGTCGACGGCTACAAGATGGCTGCCGACATCCGTCAGATGTACGCCGAGGACCCCGATGCCCGCGACGTGATCGAGGTGGCGCGGGGCCTCGAGGGGCTGCGCCGACAGGACGGCATCCACGCCGCTGCTGTTGTGATCACCAAGGACCCCCTGACCGACTACCTGCCGATCCAGCGCAAGCCCGAGGCCGGCAAGGACCCCGAGGACGCTCCGGTCGTAACCCAGTACGAGATGCACGGCGTCGAGGAGCTCGGCCTGCTCAAGATGGACTTCCTCGGTCTACGCAACCTGGACGTCATCAGCGACACACTCGAGCTGATCCGCACGACCCGCGGTGTCGAGGTCGACATCGACAATGTCGCGCTGGACGACCAGCCCACCTATGACCTGCTCGCCCGGGGCGACTCGATCGGCGTGTTCCAGTTGGAGTCGACCCCGATGCGGGCGCTGATGCGCTCGCTCGCCCCGACGGAGTTCGAGGACGTCGCCGCTCTCGTCGCCCTCTACCGGCCCGGGCCGATGGCGGCGAACATGCACAACGACTACGCGGACCGCAAGAACGGCCGAAAGCCTGTCGAGTACCTGCACCCCGACGCGCAGGAGGTCCTGGGCGACACCTACGCGCTGATGGTGTACCAGGAGTCGATGATGCGGATCGCGCAGAAGTTCGCCGGCTACTCGCTCGCCGAGGCGGACAACCTTCGCAAGGCCTGCCTGCCCGCCGGCACGAAGGTCCTCACACGGAGTCGTGGCTATGTGCCGATCGAACGGCTCACGCGACTGAAGGACCGCAGGGTTCTCACCATCGATGAACGTACGGGTGTATCGCATCACGAGGAAGTTGCCGATGTCTGGTCGGTGGGGACCAAGGCCGTGTACCGCCTTACGACTTCGACCGGCTATTCGATCGAAGCGACATCGAACCACCCGTTCCTCGTCGCTGACCGCTGGACCGAGCTGGGCGCGATCGAGCCGGGAGATCTGGTCGCAGTAGCAGGTCGGACAGCCACCCACGGCGGCAGCAGAATCACGGATGCGGAGATCGATTTGGCTGCACTGCTGATCTCGGAGGGCTACACGCCGAACGTCCGGGAGGGCAACAGGGTCCCGTACTTCTGCAACACCGACCCCGAGCTGGTCGGGGTCTACCGGCGTGCGTACGAGCAGCATTTCGGGCGGACCCTGCCTGATGAGCGCACACGCGACGTCGCAGGAGTGACGAGGGTGCGTCTGGCGAAGCACGAGCTGCTTGCCATCGAGGGGCTGCTCGGTGGCCTTGGCGTCTCCCACCAGAAGTGGATCTCGAGCCGGATAATCAACGCGCCCCTGTCCCGGATCGAGCGATTCGTCGGCCGCTATTTCTGTGCAGATGGTTGGGCGGACTCAAGCGGGATGCACTTCGGCTCGAAGAGCCGCGAGGTGTGCGGCGCCCTGAAGCGGATGCTGCTCCGGCTCGGGGTCGTCAGCAACCTCCACCACCGCGACATCCCTGGTCACGGCAGGCACTGGACGCTTTCGGTCGCGGACAAGGAGATGGCCCGTCGTCTCGCACTGTCGGTCTGCTGGTACCTGACCGAGTCGAAGGCGACGAAGGTGGACCGGGCGATGTCGACCTGGACCGAGGGCTCGAGCGCAACCCGGGTCGGTATCCCTGCTTCGTTCCTGCGTGCCGAGCTGGAGCGTCGTCAGGCTCTGACCGGTCGATCCTGGCGGCAGCTGGGCGTCGACAGCGGGGGTTACACGAGGTGCTCGGTCCTGCATAGAAACACCCTCAAGGGACTGATCTACTCCGAGCGCCTAGATGACCTGGCCTCAGGCGACCTGCTGTGGGACACGGTCGTGTCGATCGAGTACGTGGGCGAGAAGGAGTGCTTCGACTTCCGGATGGTCAACGACCAGCGCCCGTACGCGGTCGTCGAGGACTTCCTCGTCCACAACTGCGGCAAGAAGAACAAAGAGCTGATCGCCAAGGAACGGGTGAAGTTCACCGAGGGCTGCGAGGCGACCGGCTACGGCTCGGAGCTCGGTACGAAGTGGTTCGACATCATCGAGCCGTTCGCCGACTACGCGTTCAACAAGTCCCACGCGTACGGCTACGGGTTCATCAGCTACCAGACCGCCTACCTGAAGGCGAACTACCCGGCCGAGTACCTCGCAGCGCTGCTGACCAGCGTCAAGACCAGCCTGGAGAAGGCCGCCGTCTACCTGGCCGAGTGCAGGGTCATGGGAATCGAGGTCGTCGTGCCCGACGTCAACGGTTCGGCCAGCGACTTCACCCCGGACATCCGTCTGGGCGACGACGGCAACGAGGAGCTACGGATACTCTTCGGGCTGTCCGCGGTGCGTAACGTCGGCGCCGGTCTTGTCGAGCACATAGTCGAGGAACGTGACGCCAACGGGCCATACGTCGACTTCTACGACTTCTGTCAGCGGGTGAACACCCAGGTGCTCAACAAGAAGACGATCGAGTCGCTGATCAAGGCCGGCTCGTTCGACTCGATGGGACATCCTCGTCAGGGGCTGCTCAGCGTCTACGAGCAGATCATCGACCAGACCGTGGCCCGTCGGAAGGAGCACGACATGGGTGTCATGTCGCTGTTCGCCGAGAGCGACGACGCCGCGCCTGCCTTCGACGAGCGGGTGCCCATCCCTTCCACCGACTTCGACAAGAAGCTGCGGCTCACCTTCGAAAAGGAGATGCTCGGGCTCTACGTCTCCGACCACCCACTGCTCGGCGCCGAGACGGCGCTGCGCAAGAAGGTCGATTGCAGCGTCGGTGAGCTGGCCGAGGTCGACGACGGGTCACGCCGCACGGTCGGTGGTGTGATCACGGGCCTCCAGCGGAAGTGGACCAAGAAGGGTGATCTGATGGCCGTCTTCACGCTCGAGGACCTCCAGGGGTCGGTCGAGGTGATGGTCTTCCCCCGCACCATGGCCGAGATCGGTCACATCCTGGCGGACGACTCCGTGGTGATCCTCGGCGCTCGGGTCGATCGCCGCGACGAGACCCCGAAGCTGATAGCCACCGACATCGAGCTCTTTGAGCCGCTGGCGGAGGGAGAGCCACCATTGCGGCTGCACCTGTCCCCGAGCCGACTCAACGACGACATGGTGAACCGGCTGAAAGAGCTCTTCCTGGACTTCCCCGGCGACTCCGAGGTCTACATAATGCTCGACGAACAGCAGGTGATAAGGCTGCCCGATCAGTACACCGTGAGCACGCGTAGTGGTCTCGTCGGCGAGCTGCGCGCGCTGTTGGGGCGCGACGCGGTGGTGCTCTGAGCTGGTGCCCGGCTTGCACCCAGGTCCCCTGTCGACTGAAATGTATCGACCGCATTATTCGACCTGACCCAGGGGAGCAGTGCATGGCGTTGGAGGTCACGACCAAGGATTGCACCGCCCTCAGCGACTCCGAGTTGGCCGAGATGGCCGACATCTGCGCTGATGGCGGGCACTGCTACGAGGTCGGCACGCTCTCCAAGCAGGCCGAGGCGTGGGTGCTCGTGACGCTGGTCAAGGACGGGAACCACCTGCGTGGATTCTCATTCTCCACCCTCGAGCGCATCGGTGGTACGCCCTGCATCCTCTTGGGTGTCGCTGCGGTGAAGCGGACGTCCAAGCGTGATGCCGTGCTGCGGGCGATCATCGGCGACAACTTCCGGCGGGCCCTTATGGCCTTCCCCGACGAGGACGTCCTGCTAGGCACCCGCATGAGCGACGCCTCCGCGTTCGAGGGCTACAAGCTGCTCACCGACATCGTCCCCCGACCGGGTCACAAGGCGTCCGGCGAGGAGCGTGCATGGGGCAGGCGGCTGGTCAAGCGCTTCGGGATCGAGTCGGACCGCTACGACGACCAGACGTTCGTCATCATCGGCGACGGATCCGCCCCGCTGGTGCTGGACCACGAGTCGCTCAAGCCCGAGACGATCGACGTCGACGTTGCGGCACAGTTCGACGTGCTTGACGCCGAGCGAGGCGACTGCATCGTCACCTGCGGCTGGGTGATGGCCGAGGAGCTCCTCAAGCACGGCTGAGCGGGTCGATCGAGTGGGGGAGCCGGCGAGCTTCGCCGATGTCCTCGCCGCCCGGCGGATGTGTCGCGACTTCAGCGGCGAGCCGGTCCCGTCCGAGGTCCTCGAAGTGGTGTTGCGGGCGGCGTTCCGTGGCCCGTCCGCTGGCAATACCGATGCAGTCAGCCTGCTGGTTCTCGAGGGTGCCCGCGTGCAGGACTACTGGGCGACGACCCTGTCGCCGCAGCGGCGGGCGGAGTTCCCGTGGCCGGGACTGTTGCGCGCACCGGTACTGGTTGTGCCGTATGTGGACCCCGAACAGTACGTCGACCGATACGCCGAGCCGGACAAGGAACTGACCGGTCTGGGTAGCGGCACCGACGCGTGGCCGGTTCCGTACTGGTGGGTGGACGGGGGCGCTGCGGTGATGGCGATGCTGCTCGCCGCCGAGGACGTCGGCCTCGGAGTGCTCTTCTTCGGTCAGTTCGACCACGAGGGCGCAGTCATGGAGCGTTTCGGAGTGCCGACGCGGCTGCGTGCCCTGGGAACGCTCGCGCTCGGCGTCCGTGGCGACGGGGCGAGCACATCCGCATCGGTGCGACGCAGGCCTCGTTCCGATCCCGGGAACCGGGTCCACCGCCAGCAGTGGAGGTCCTGGGCAGACGGGTGACCGGTCACCCCGACGATGAACCTGCGTCCACCCGACCTCGCGTGGTAGGTTCGCCCACCACATCGCGGGAGCGGTACGGATCCGCTCCGGGGGGAGGTCGAGGATGGCGAAGTTCTGGTCATGGTTGGCCGTCAACCTGGGTCGCCACGCCGGCCTCGTCGCTCTGATCGGCCTGGTGTTCACCATCGTGCTGGGGCTGGGGATCACCCGCCTGGAATTCGCTACGGGACAGGACAGCTACCTGAACCGTGACAGTCAGATCTACAAGGACAACGTCGCCTACCAGGAGCGATTCGGCGGCCAGGCGATGCTGTCGGTCATATCGATGGACGAGGGCAAGAAGGTCGAGGACCTCTTCACCCCAGAGGGCATCGCAACGATGGAGGACGTCGAGCAGCGTCTGATCGACAGCGGCCAGGTCCTCGGGGTGGTCTCGCCTCTCGACGGACTCCAGCTCTCCAACAACCTGGTCCAGGCGCCGGAGGGCGGCGCCATCACAGAGAGCATCGCTGGGAGGGCGATCCTGGCGGCCAGCCAGGCGGAGACGGACCCCGAGGCGGCAGAACTGCGCCTCGCTGACGCCGCCAAGACACTGGAGCGTACCGCCGCGTTCGCCGACCCCGCGACCCAGACGCTCGACAACCCCGACTGGGTCAAGTTCCTGCTCTACGACAACGAGGGCGAAATCCGCTCCTCGCTGCGGCCGATCTTCCCCGACTCGACACACGCCCAGATGCTGATGCGTCTCCCCGGAAACCTGTCGATCGAGGATGAGGGCATCGCGTCGGACACGATCCTGGAGATCACCGACGACTTCACCTTCGACGGTGCCGAGGTCACCACCACCGGCGCTCCTGTGCTCCTCAAGGGCATCAACGACTACCTGCGCGGTGGGATGCTCACACTCGGTGGAATCGCGGTCGCGGTGATGATCGTCATCCTCCTGCTGTTCTTCAACGTGCGCTGGAGACTGCTGCCGCTCGTCGTGGTGCTCATCGGCATCATCTGGGCGTTCGGACTTGCCGGCTATCTGGGCATCCCCCTGACGCTGGTCACGATCGCCGGCCTGCCGGTGATGCTCGGCATCGGGATCGACTACGCGATCCAGATGCACTCCCGCATCGAGGAGGAGGTGATCATCGCCAGCTCACCTCATCCGATCCAGGCCGCGGCGCGCGGTCTCGGTCCGGCGCTGCTGGTCGTCACCTTCGACGCGGTGTTCGCCTTCGGTGCGATCCAGATCTCGAAGGTTCCGATGATCCGTGAGTTCGGCTGGCTCCTCACGGTGGGCATCATCGCCATCTGCCTCTCGTCGATCATCAACCCGCTCGCAGCGCTCGGCATCCGCGAGTACAAGTCGCCCACGAAGGGTCGCGACTTCTCCGAGGGCAAACTCGGTCGCCTTGTGGTCTGGCTCGGCTCGCTGCCGGCCAACAGCGCCTTGATCCTGGCCGCGGTCTCGGTGCTCGTGTTCGTCGCCGGCTCCATCCTCGAACCCCGGCTCGAACTGGAGACCGACCCGATCAACTGGGTGAACCAGAACACCGAGGTGATCCGCGACATCCGCACGATCGAGCGTGAGATCGGCGGCGCATCCGACCTGGGAGTGTTCGTAGAGGCCTCCGACGGCGAAACGGTGTTCACCGACGAGACCGTCGAGTTCGTCGACGGCGTGACGATGGACACCATGGATCAGTTCGCTGACGAACTGCTGGTCGACATGTCGATCATCGGCACGGTTCGCAAGCTCACCGACGTTCCGGGCGCGCCGTCGATCACCCCCAGCGCGGAGTTGGTCCAGGACGCGTGGGACGTGGCGCCGGCTGGTGTACAGGCCAGCACCGCCACAGCGGACGGATCGGCGTTCAACCTGATCTTCCTGGTCGCCCACGGACCCCTCGAGGAGCGTGCCGACATCGTCTCACAGCTGCGCGACGAGCTGGATGTGCCAGACGGTCTGCACCTCACCCCATCGGGTCTCGCGGTGGTGGGCGTCGGGCTGCTCGAGAACCTGGAGGCGAACCTGGTCGAGCTGACCTGGTTGGCAGTCGGGTTGGTCTTCCTGTTCCTGGTCGTGAGGTTGCGATCGCTCACCCGGGCACTGCTGTCCGTCGTGCCGGTTCTGATCGCTTCGGGACTCGCGACGATCATGATCTACCTGCTCGGGATCGAGCTGAGCCCGATGACCGCCGTCGGTGGGCCGCTGGTGGTCGCGACATGCACCGAGTTCACCTCGCTGATCCTGCTGCGATACATCGAGGAGCGTCGCCGCGGGCTCGAACCCCGCGAGGCGATCGACGTGACAGCGGCGCGCACGGGCAGGGCGTTCATCGTGTCGGCGATGACCGCGGTCGCCGGTGTCGCTGTGATCGCCTTCTCGTCGCTACCGCTGCTGTCCAACTTCGGTCTCTTCGTGGCGCTCAAGATCACGATCGCTCTGCTCGCGGCCCTGGTCGTGCTACCGCCGCTGATCGTCTGGGCCGACAAGCGCAACTGGGTCTCCAAGGGGATGCTCGACCACCAGGAGCCCCCGTACCTCGAGGTGCCTGACCGTCCCCTGGTGGCACAGGACTGACGGCACCCGTGGACCTCCGACTCGACGGCAAGGTTGCTCTCGTCACCGGGGCATCACGCGGGATCGGCCGAGAGATTGCTGCCACGTTCGCGGCTTCAGGCGCTGACGTGATGCTGTCGTCGCGCAAGCAGGACGCGCTCGAGTCGGCTGCTGGATCGATGGCTGACATCGCCGAGGGACGAGTGGAGGTGTTCGCCGCCAACGCGGGTGACCCGGATGCGGCCGCTTCGTGTGTCGCCGAGACGGTCGAGCGCTTCGGCAGGGTCGACATCCTGGTCAACAACGCGGCAACCAACCCTTACATGGGTGCGATGATCGACATCGACCTGCCCAGACTCGACAAGACCCACGACGTCAACCTGCGCGGTCCGTTCGTCTGGATCCAGGAGTGCTGGCGGGCCTGGATGCGCGACCACGGTGGGGTCGTGCTCAACATCTCCTCGATCGGCGGTCTGTCGGTCGAGACGTCGATCGGTCACTACAACGTGACCAAGGCAGCGCTCATCCACTTGACGAAGTCGCTGGCCAAGGATCTCGCCCCGGCCGTCAGGGTCAACGCGATCTGTCCAGGACTGGTGAAGACCGACATGGCGCGAGCCCTGTGGGAGTCGAACGAGGACTCGGTTGCCCGGCTCGTTCCGATGCAGAGGTTGGGCGAGCCTGCCGACATCGCGAACGCAGCGCTCTTCCTCGCCTCCGACGCTGCTTCGTGGATAACCGGCACCGCCGTGGTGGTGGACGGCGGCATGCTGCTCTAGGTCAGCGCGCGCTCGAGGCGATCACCAGGCGGGTGCCGAGGATGTCGTCGGCGTCAACCACCCAGCGTCCGCGGCCGGATGACACCTGGCGTGCGCCGGGGACGTGGGACGGCTCGTCGAAGTCGAAGAACAGGTGGCGGAGCCGTCCCGGGCGGTCACCGACCCATTCGGCAATCTCGGCGTGGGCCGCCTCCAGGAGGCGCAGGCGCCCGGGCCCGTTCCAGCCCAGCTCGACCCAGTGGTTCCCGTCGACCGCCGAACCGCGTGACACCACGCGGCCCCCCAGGGCATCGCGAAAGGTGGCCACAGCAGCCGGCAGGTCCCTGACCGCGTGCACCACGCGACCGAGTGATGCCATGGGATGGTCGTAGCTGGCTTCTGGAAACCCTTCGGGTTCCGACATGTCCGGAGGAGCATCCGTCACACGGACGATCTGCACGACCGTGCCGTGCGCGTCGCGCGGGTGGATGATCGCCTCCTCCCAGTCGGTGTCCGAGCGGTCCACGATCAGTGGCTCGATTCCGCACCCGTGCACACGTTCGAGCGCCGAGTCGAGGTCGTCGACCCTGAACGTCAGGTGGTGCGGACCCGGTCCGTGCCGGTCGAGGTAGCGCCTGAGGAAGTCGGTTCCCCCGTCGACCTCCGGATGCAGGCCCTGGACCACGAAGCCGTTGGCGAAGCGCAGCTGCGTCCAGCCGTAACCGGGTGCACTTCCCTGGCCGTTGAAGCGGCCGCCCAGCACCCCGGCCATGAGCGGCCACAGATCCGTTGGCCGCTGCAACGCCAGACCTATGTGGTCGAAGCGGATATCCGGTGCAGCCGGGGCATCTGGTGTGTCTGTGCGGTCAGCCATGACGTGGGAGGTACTCGTCCTCGGACAGGAGCGAACGTCGAATCTTGCCGAGTCCGGTGCGTGGTAGCGAATCGACCAGCACCAGCTGCTTCGGTGCGGCCGCACGCGGCAGCCGGTCGCGGACCCGCTCCTTGAGCTCATCCAGCCCGGGTGGGTCGTCGCGGTCCTCGGGAACAACGAAGGCCACGACCCTGTGACCCCATTCGGGGTCCGCCACCCCGGCCACCGCGACCTCGCGGACACGACGGTCACTCCGCAGGATGTCCTCGACGGGCCCGGGCCAGACCTTGACTCCGCCGCTGATGATCAGGTCGTCGGCGCGGCCCTCGACCCGCAGGACTGTGGAAGCCGGATCCACCCTGCCGAGATCGCCGGTGCGGTACCAGCCGTCTCCGTCCAGGGGGTCGCGCCCGTCGCGGTAGGCGCGCAGGAGTGTGGGGGAACGCAGTTCGATCATGCCGCTGACGCCGCGTTCGACCTCGGTTCCGTCGTCGTCGACGATCCGAGTCTCCACACCTGGTAGGGCCAGGCCGTCGTAGACGACCCCGCCCATCGTCTCGGTCATCCCGTAGGTCGCGATCGTGTTGGTGGGTCGGTCCACGGGGATCGCTGATCCGCCCAGCAGGATCGTGTGCCAGGGGGACGGGTCGATACGCCCCAGCAGCGTCGGTACGAGCGACACGTGTGTCGCCCCACGGTCGACAGCACCATCGATGGCGAGAGCATCGGCACCCGGGTGGACCTCGAGACGGGCGCCTGTCGCCAGCGCCCTCGAAATCACCGAGAAGCCTCCGACATGGGAGACGGGGAGGCACGCGAGCCAGTAGGTGTCGACGGTGGTCCGCGCCCCGACCGCAGTCATGTAGGCGGCGGCTTCGACCGACTTCCGGGTGTGCACGACGCCCTTCGCTACGCCGGTCGTGCCGGATGTGGCGATCACAAGGGCGTCGCCGTCCTCCACCGGTAGACCGCCGTGCAGTGACCGCACGCCGCCGTCAGCCTCGACGATCCGCGTGGGTGCCAGCGACGCGATCACCTGGTCCAGGTGAGCAGTCGGCGTCGAAGGGTCCAGGGGCAACACCGCGTCGCCGTGCTCCCAGGCGCGCTGGACGTGCTCGACGAACGCCGGCCCTCCCGGCATCAGGAGCGCAATCAGATCCTGCACCGCTCCAGCGTGCCACCAACGGAGACGACATGTGTCGCAAGGCCAGCCCGCTGTTGGAGCGGGCCTACTGTCTTGTCGTGCCCGGCGAAGAGATACGGATCGATCCTGCCGGGCCGGCGAAGCTGCTGGCGGCGGTCCTGCCGTTGACGGCTGTGGTGCTCGTGGCCGTCGGCGCACTGCGCGGCGGCATGGAGCAAAGCGCGGACGAGCCGGTGGCTCCGTGGGTCGTCGCGGTGATCACCGTCGGGGGCGCACTGATCCTTGCGTGGCGTGCCCTGACCCAGATGGTTCTGTTGGGCGACGATCATGTGGTGATCCGCAACATGAGTTCGACGGCACGACTTCACTGGTCCACTGTCGAGGAGCTGCGATTCGTGTCACGCCCAGGGCTTCGCACGGTCGAGGTGCTCCTACGAGGTACGAGGCGTCGTCACCGGATGGGCGCAGCGTCACGCTGGAGCGGTCACGGGGCCGACGAGGTGGCCGATCAGCTTGCAGCACATCCCGTCGCGGGGGAGCTGTTCACCGTCGAGCGGTCCTAACATCGGCGTTCGCATGCCCGCCGAACCCCTCACGCAGCCCCAACCGCCCACCGACTGGCGGAAGTGGGTCCTGGGTGCACGCCCGCGAACGCTGCCGGCGGCAGTCGCCCCGGTGCTCGTCGGCACTGCAGCAGCCGGACGCGATCTACGTCTGTGGGCCTTCATCTGCGCTCTCGGTGTCGCCGTGTTCGTCCAGATCGCGACCAACTATGCGAACGACTACTCCGACGGCAAGCGTGGCACTGACGCCCCCGGTCAGCGCGTCGGCCCGCCCAGGCTCGTCGGTAACGGCCTGGCGGAGCCGTCGGAGGTGAAACGGGCGATGATGGTTGCCTTCGCGCTGACCGCTTTGTGCGGCCTCCCGCTGGTGATCTTCGTATCGCCCTGGCTACTGCTCGTCGGCGTCGCCGCCATCGCTGCCGGTTGGTTCTACACGGGAGGGCCGAGCCCGTACGGGTACGCCGGATTCGGCGAGGTGTTCGTGTTCGTGTTCTTCGGCCTGGTTGCGACCATCGGCTCTTGTTTCGTGCAGATCGAGTCCTGGAGCTGGTTGGCGTTCGGCTGCGGTGTGGCGATGGGCTGTCTGTCGACGGCGCTGCTGGTGGTCAACAACCTGCGCGACATCCCGGGCGACACCCGTTCGGGCAAGCGAACCCTTGCAGTGAGGATCGGCGACCGGAGCACCCGGTTCCTGTACGTCGCGCTTCTGGTGTCAGCCATGCTCTGCGTCCCGCTGATCGCCGGGCTGAGCGGGCGGCTGTTGGCGGCACTGAGCTTGCTGGCTGTCGTTCCGGCTCGCCGTCCGGTCGTCGGCGTGCTGGGTGGGGCCAGGGGGCCGGAGCTCATCCCGGTCCTTGTCGATACCGGCAAGGTGCAGATGGTCTTCGGTGGTCTCCTGGCGGCCGGGCTGTACCTTGCGGCCTGATCCGGTCATCTGATCCGGCTGTCGGGCCGGGCCGGGACTGGGTGGGCCGGGACTGGGTGGGCCGGGACTGGGCGGGCTCAGTTGAACCGGCCGAGGAACTCCAGCACAGCGGTGGTTGTGGGCCCAGGTGCCTCAAGGTGCGCTGCGTGCCCGGCGCCCGTCACCACGACATGCTCGGCGTTCGGGCCGATCAGGTCGACCATGCGTCGGGCGGTGGCCGAGTAGGTGCGGTCCTCGGACCCGGTGAGGCACAACACCGGTACCGCCAGCTCGGCCAGACGTCTCCAGAGCGGTCCCATCGATCCCGTACCAGAGCATTTCAGGCTCCCGGCCAGGCCTTCGGGCGTGTTTCTCCGGCGCTGTGTGTCGAAGCGCGCCCAGCTCGCCAGCCCTGCGAACATCGGCAGCGCCAGCCACTCGTCCAGGAACCGGTCCAGTCCGATCGACTCGAGGTGCGCTGCCAGTTCGTGGTCCCTCAGGCGGCGGGCGACTCGCTCCTGGTCGTCCTCGATCCCTGGTGTCGCTCCGATCAGCACCAGCGCCGTGACCTTCTCCGGGTGGTCGAGTGCCGTGCGCAACGCCAGGCGACCACCCATCGAGTACCCGACGAGCACGCCCGTAGGCATCGTCGTCGACAGGAGCTCGCCTCCCCGGACCATGTCGGCCGCTGCGTGCCGTGACGAGCCCCCGTGGCCCGGCGCGTCCACCAACACGGTCGGGTGGCCCTCGGCGAGCGCATCGGCGAGCGGACCGATGCACTCCGAGTTCTGGGCGAACCCGTGCACGACCGTGACAGGTTCACTCATCTCGCCGACCCCTGGTCCGGGTGTGATCCGGGCGAACAGCGTCGCGTCGGTCGCCGGCAGGGTCGTCACTTCGGCGCTCACCGCCCGACACCGTAGGCTGACACGCCCATGTCGTCAGAGCCTCCCCGTCCCGCTCACCTGAACCCCGCCGGAGCTCCTGGCGACGGGGATGCTGGGGTGGCTGCGACGTACTGCGCGACCTTGGTCGACGAATGGGTCAGCTGCGGGCTCCGTGATGCGGTTCTGAGCCCGGGTTCGCGCTCGACGCCCATGGCGTTGGCGTTGGCAGCCGCCGAGTCGGTCAGGTTGCACGTCCACCACGACGAGCGCAGCGCCTCGTTCATGGCGCTGGGCCTTGCCAAGGCCGGCGGCAGACCCATCGTGCTGCTCTGCACCTCGGGCACGGCCGCGGCCCAGTTCCATGCCGCTGTTGTCGAGGCACACCAGTCCTTCGTGCCGATGGTCGTCGTCACCGCCGACCGGCCACCCGAGCTACAAGGGGTCGGCGCGCCCCAGACCATCGATCAGCGGAACCTCTTCACGACGGCTGTCAGGTGGTTCTGCGAACCGGGACCACCACAGTTGGGCGGAGCACCCTGGTGGCGCGACATGGCCAGGGACGCATGGGTCCGTTGCCTGGGGGAGAGGCCGGGACCGGTGCATCTGAACCTGGCATTCCGCGAGCCTCTCGTGGCCGGCGCCGGCGAGCTCCCGCCGGCCGGAACGCACCTGGAGCCGGTCCGAACCGGAGCGCGCTGGGGACTGACCGACGAACGACTCGCTGCTCTCGTGGCTGCGTTGGGGGCCAGGCGCGGGGTGATCGTCGCGGGTGAGCGTGCCTCACGCTGCGACGCCGACGTAGTGGCGATTCACCGCATGGCAGCGCACCTCCGCTGGCCAGTGCTCGCCGACGGCGCTTCGGGCTGCCGTCGCGAGCTCCCCGCGACGGTCACCTCGTTCGACTCGCTGCTGCGTCACGAGGAGTTCGCCAGGGCACACGTTCCCGAGGTGGTGATCCGCCTCGGGGGCCTGCTCGCATCCAAGGCGCTCTCGCAGTGGCTCGCCTCGTCAGGTGCACTTCAGGTGGGCATCGACAGCTATGGGACATGCCCTGATCCGGACAGGACCCTCACCGAGAGCTTCCACGCGGACGTCGCCACCGCCGCCGACCAGATCCGCTCACTCGCGCCACTTCCCGCGCCTGCGCAGTGGTTCAGCTCCTGGAGCTCGGCAGAGGCAGCAGCACGATCCGCGATCGAGCGGGTGACGACCGCGCACACAGAGGCGACGGAGCCGGGAGTTGCGATCGACCTGGCCACCATGCTCAGCGACGGTGGAGTGCTCGTCGCGTCGTCCTCCATGCCGGTGCGAGACCTCGAGTGGTACGCGCCCGCCCGTGACGGTCTGTCGGTCATGGTGAACAGGGGAGCGAATGGGATCGACGGCGTGGTGTCTACCGCAGTCGGTGCAGCGTTGCTCGGAGCACCCACTGCTCTGCTTGTCGGTGACGTCGCCTTCCTGCACGACTGCAACGGTCTGCTGGGTTTGATGAAGCGGGCTGTGAACCTGGTGGTGGTCGTCGTCGACAATGACGGCGGGGGGATCTTCTCGTTCCTGCCTCAGCGTGGTGCGCTCGACGACGACCGGTTCGAGTTGCTGTTCGGCACACCCCACGGAGTCGACCTCGAGGAGTTGGTGAGCGCACACGGCGTTCCCGTCGAGTCGGTGGTGACCCGGACCGGACTTCAGGCAGCGCTGGCTGGTGCGCTGACCCGAGGCGGTCCGAGGGTAGTGGTCGTTCGCACTGATCGGGCAGCGAACGTAGCCCTCCACGACGAGATCAACGCGGCGGTTGCCGCCGCGTGCGACGCGGTCTCAGGGGCGGAGTCGAGCCGGTAGAGGCGACAGCCCCGGTGAGGAGTTCCGCTCGCTGGTCCGGCTAGCCTTTCTGCTGGCCCGGTGGGCGGGCACCGTCGCAGATCCCTTGGGGGGTACGTGGAGAACGAGTCAGGCGAAGACACCGTGGCCGACGCCGAGCCGAACAAGGTCGGCCCGCCGGTGCCTAGGTCAGTGGGCACGGCTAGGGTTGCTGCCGACCGCGAGCTCGGCTGGGCGGAGTTCGGCCATCCCGACGGCGATCCCGTCCTGTGGTTCCACGGAACTCCGGGCGCCCGCCTGCAGATCCCACCGTCGGTGCATGAGGTCGCTCTGCAGCGTGGCTTCAGGGTGATAGGAGTCGAGCGACCTGGTACCGGACGATCGACCAACCACCGCTACCGCCGGGTGGTCGAGTTCGGACCGGACATCGAGGCTCTGACCGATCAGCTCGGACTCGACCGCTTCGCGGTGGTCGGTCTGTCCGGTGGAGGCCCCTACTCGCTGTCGGTCGCCCGTCAGATGCCCGACCGTGTCGTCGTGGCGACCTTGCTCGGCGGGATCGGCCCTGTCCGCGGCCCCGACGCCGTCATGTCCTACACGCGGCTGCTGCGTTTCGGTGCGGCCCCCCTGGAAGTGCTGCGAACCCCGGTGGGGTCGGCGCTGGGTGCCGTCGTCAAGGTCGCGGCACCGGTCGCCGATCCGGTGTTCGACGTCTACGCCCGCTTCCTGGGCTTCGCTGACCGTCCCGTGCTCGGCCAGCCCAGGTTCAAGGCGATGTTCCTCCACGACCTGATCACCGCCGGCAACCTGCGATCGGTCGCGCACGACCTCGCCCTGTTCGCCCGGCACTGGGGATTCCAGCTCGACGAGATCGAACCGCCGGTCGTCATCTGGCACGGTCTGGCCGACGTGATCGTGCCGCCGAGCCACGGTCACCACCAGGCTGCCAGGTTGCAGCGTGGAGAGCTGCGGGTGCGTCCGGGCGAGGGACACTTCGCCGGCTTCTCGGAAGTCGTCGACGTGCTGGACAGGGTTCGTGAGGTCTGGGGTGACCAGACCGCCGAGCCGGCGACAGTCAGCACCTCCCGGCGGCGCGGTCCCCGCAAGAGCTGACATCGCGACCGCCGGCCCACCCGGCCGTCATCCACCCGGCTGGCTGGTCAGATGCGCAGCTCGTCAGATACGCAGCAGCTGGCTCAGCACCGCCTGTGCCTTCGAGCGGGTCTCCTCGAGCTCGGTCTCCGGCTCGGAGTCGGCGACCACACCGACTCCTGCGAACAGCCGTGCCCGCGGGCCGTCGAGCTGCACCGAGCGGATCCCGACAGCGAAGGCGCCGTTCCCATGGGCGTCGACCCAGCCGACCGGACCCGCGTAGCGGCCCCTGTCGGTCCCCTCGAGCTCGGCGATCAGCCCGAGCGCTTCATCCCGGGGCCATCCACCCACCGCTGGTGTCGGATGAAGGGCAGCAACCAGCTCCAGGACCGTGGGTGCAGGGCGGGACAGGCGGCCCTCTACCACTGTCGCCAGATGCTGCACAGGGCCCGCGGGAACCACCGACGGCGACGGTTCTGCGTCGAGGAAGCTGCACCACCCAAGCAGCGTCTCGTGCACCATGTCGATGGTGATCTGGTGCTCGATGCGGTTCTTGTGGGATGCGAGCAGCTCAGCGGCCCGACGCTGGTCGGCGTCGGTCTCGCCGGTGCGGGGGGTGGTCCCGGCCATCGGCTGGGCCCGGACGATGTCGCCGACACGGGACACCAGCAGCTCAGGGCTGGCGCCGACGAACCCGTCGACAGCGAAGCAGAGTGCGCCGGGATGCGCTCGCCGGAGCCGGGACAACAGTTCGGCGGCATCGAAATCAGCGTCGGCGGTCACATCGAGGCGCCGGGCGAGCACCACCTTGGTGATGTCGCCCGCACCGATTCGTCCGGTTGCCTGTCGGACGGCGTCGCACCACTGCCCGGGAGAGCGATAGCTGCTGACCCGGATGCAAGTCGCAGCTGACCGTTCGGAATCGAGATTCTTATCGGTTCGATCTGCTTGGTGCGTGCCGCCCCCGGGGTCGACGGTAGTCGTCCACCGGACGCCCTCGGCCGTGCGTCCGTGGACAACCGACGGGACTGTGAGCGTCGCAGGCGCGCAACGGTCGAACGGCAACGCTCCGAAGGCGACCGGGCCGGAACCGGGAGTCCGGACTTCGTCGTCGGTCGTTATCGACTCCAGCGCTTCGGCGACCAACCCGACGTGGTCAGGCCAAGGTGCCGGGAGGTCGATCCGCAGTGCCTCACCCGAACCCCACAGCTCGCGTCGGGGCGAGTGGAAGGCGGTCGGAGGTCCGAGGCTGCTCGCTGCCGGATCATGATCTGCAGCGACGGAGCGACACGACAACCCGTCGCCGCTGTTCAACCCGAGCTCCGCGTCGCGGTGATGAGCTGGGCGATACCGACCGAGAGCAGGGTTCGTCTGACATGGGTGAAGCCGACGTCGCCTAGGGCCGCGAGCATCTCCTCGGGCTCCGGGAGGTACGCGACCGAGCGTGGCAGGTACCTGTACGCGTCGCCGTCGGACAGCGCCGCGCCGATGCGGGGCACGACCTGGCCGAAGTAGATGCCGTGACCGAATCGCAACAACGGGTTGGGCGGTGTAGCCACTTCGAGCAGGGCGATACGACCGCCGGGTCGCACGACCCTTGCGAGCTCCTCGAACGTCGCGGTCAGGTCGGTGAAGTTTCGCAGGGCGAAGCCGCAGGTAGCGCCGTCCACGGAGGAGTCCGCCAGCGCGAGTTCGGCTCCATCGGCCTGCATGCGCGGGAAGGGGCGCGGCGCGGCACTGAGCATGCCGTGGCTCAGGTCGGCGCCTATTGGCACGAGTGCCCTGTCGGCCAGGTCGCACGCCAGGTCACCGGTGCCACAGGCGAGGTCGAGCACGGTCGAGCCGGGCGGCAGACCGAGAGCGGCCACGGCACGGCGACGCCACCCCACGTCCATGCGGAACGTCATGATCCGGTTCACCAGGTCATAGCGGGGTGCGATCACGTCGAACATCGCCTGGACGGAGCGGGTCTTGTCGTCCCCGGTAGGGAGTGGCTCGTCGGCGCGTGGGATGAGCGATCGGCTGTCCGTGCTGGTCATCCGCGTCAGCCTACGAGCGCTGCACCACCTGCGCCGCCACCTGGGCCGCCCACCGGTAGTCGGCCTTTCCGGACGGCCCACGCCGCACCTGGTCGACCCGCACGATCGTCTTGGGCAATTTGTAGCGAGCGACGTGGCGGCCGGCCTCCTCGAGCAGGTCGGCGTCGCTGGTCCGTTGTCCTTCGAGTAGCTGCACGACCGCCACGACCTCCTCGCCCCAGCGCTGCGACGGCCGCCCCGTAACCAGGCAGTCAGCCACACTCCGGTGGTGCAGCAGCGCCTGTTCGACCTCCTCGGCGAAGATCTTCTCCCCACCCGAGTTGATGGTGGACGACTCCCGACCGAACAGCTCGAGTTGCCCGTCATCGTGAAGACGTGCCCTGTCGCCCGGAATCGAGTACCTGGTCCCGCCGATCGTCGGGAAGGTGCGCCCGGACTTCTCCGGGTCACCCAGGTAGGCAAGCGGAACGCGGCCCGTCTGTGCGAGCCAGCCGACTTCGCTGTGCCCCGGCTCGAGCACCTCCTCCATGGCTTCGTCCAGCACCCGGACGTCGTCGTACGGCCGGAATGTCCCGGTGCTCGCTGGCAGGCCCGCGGAGGACAGCTGACTTGCCTGTTGCCCAGTCTCGGACGCTCCGAGGCCGTCGAGCACCATCGCCATCGGTACCTGCGTGAGCAGCCGCTCCTTGATGCCAGGCGACAGCGGGGCGCCGCCGCTGACGATGACGAGCAGTGAGCTCACGTCCGCGTCGCCTCGTTCGAGTTCCTCGACGATCGGTCGGCCGAACGCGTCCCCGACCAACAGGAGCACCTCCACGGCCTCGCGTTCGACGACCCGGACGACGTCGAGCGGGTCGAGGCGGTCGACGACGTCGCCCAGCACCACGGTGTTGGCGTTCGTGAAGCCGTTGAACGCGAGCCAGTGTGCAGCACCGTGCATGAGTGGGGGGGTGGGGAAGAGGCGTGTCCCGCCGGAGCGGGCCTCAGCTGCGATCTGTTCCAGGGAGTCCCACTCGTTGCCGTTGTCCAGCCGTCGACCACCCAGCGCGGCGACGAAGATGTCGGCCTGGCGCCACATGACACCTTTGGGCATCCCGGTCGTCCCTCCGGTGTAGAGGAGGTACAGGTCGTCGGGAGACCAGCTGGCCGCAACTCCTTCGGGAAGCGTGTTCGGTTGACCCGCCAGCGCTTCGTCGTACCAGCGAGATCCGGGCAGGAGTCCGTTGCCGCTGTCGTCGGGCACCTGCCAGCGCACCGTCAGGCCGGGAAGGTCGTCGAGAACCTGGGCCATGACAGGAGCGAATGCCGAGTGGTAGACGACTCCCCTGGCATCGGCGTCGCGCAACAGGTAGGAGATCTCCTCGGCGACGTAGCGGTAGTTGACGTTGAACGGCACCACGCGGGCTTTGAACGCCCCGAGCATCGCCTCCAGGTACTCGTTGCCGTTGTGCAGGTACAGCGCCAGGTGGTTCTGCCCGCTCTGGTGGGGCGCCAGCGAGGAGCGGTTGATGACGGTCCCGAGTCCACCGTCGAGCAGGGCGTTGGCGACCTGGCGGCTGCGGTTGCCCACCTCGCGGTAGGTGAGCCGACGGTCTCGGAAGACGATGCACTCGCGTTCGGGCACCGCCTCCTCGACCGCTTCGTGCACCTGTGCGAGATTGAACTCCAACTCTCCCCCTGTGCGGCCGGCCGCATGCGGGTCCGGCCCCCTGTCGGTAGGTCCCCAGTTCAGCAGATCTGCGCTCAGTCGCAGACCGTGCCTTCCTCGGGAACGACGAGGTCGATCAAGTAGTCGTCGACCAGGTCGGTGGCGCACAGGTTCGAGCCGTAGGCGGTGTGCCCGTCGGTGTCGACGGTCAGGAGCACACCCGACTCGAGCGAATCCGCCACCGCGACGGCGTTCTCGAGAGGCGTGGCGGGGTCACCGGTGTTGCCGATGACGACGATCGGAGGAGCTCCGGACGCGACGATCGCCAGTGGTGAACCGGTCGGGGCAACCGGCCAGGTGGCACATGGAGCGAGCTCGTTGGCGACTGCACCACCGAAGCGCGGTGCGACCTGTCGGGCGCGGTCAGCGAAGGCCCGGTAGGCCTCGGCGCCCGACGGCGGGACCGAGTCCGTGCAGACCACCGCCGCGTAGCTCGTGTAGCCGCCCGCCTGGTAGTACGCGTCGGCGAGTCGCCACAGAGCCGAGCCATCCCCGTCGAGTGCGGCGGCCAACGCCTTGCCGAGGCTGCGCCAACCCTGCTCGCCGTAGCCGGTCTGTATTGCCGCCGTTGTGAGCTCGGCGGGGCCAACCGGCCGGTCACCGCCCCTGAGCGGCGACGTCTCGACCGTTGCGAGCACTTCGTCGTATGCGGCGGTCAGATCATCAACCCCGCACCGGCTCGGCCCTGCCTTTGCACACGCAGCCGCGTTGTCGTCGAACGCCTCGTCGAACGCGGCGGCCTGGCCGAGCAGGAACTCCTCGTAGCCCAGCGCCGGGTCGACGACGCCGTCGAGCACCATCGACCTGATCCGGGTCGGGTACATGGCCGCGTAGAGCTGTCCGATGTGGGTGCCGTACGAGAACCCCAGGTAGTTGAGTGCCTCGTCCCCCAGAGCGAGACGGATCGCCTCGAGGTCGCGGGCCACATCGGAGGTGCCCACGTGGGCCAGCAGGTCCAGGTCGTCCTCGCATGCCTCGGACACGGCGGCTGCGCTGGTGTCGAGTCGTGCCTGTTCGGTCGAGTCGTCGGGGTCGGGGTCCACGGACTGCAGCCGGGCGACTCCGCGGTCGCACTCGACGGCGGTTGACCTGCCAACGCCGCGGGGGTCCCAGCTGACCAGGTCGAAACGGTCCGCGACGACCGCTGAGGTCGGATCCCACGACAGCAGGTCCAGGCCCGAGCCTCCCGGTCCTCCGGGGTTCATCACCAGCGCGCCGATCGGCTCGCCGCCGGCGGGTATCCGTCCGAGTGCTAGCTCGACCTGTCGTCCGTCGGGGTCCTGCCAGTCCAGGGGGACGCTCAGCGTGGCGCACTGGCCGTCCCGTGGAAGCGAACAGTCCCTCCATCGCAGTGGTTCGGGTCGCCAGTCGTCGGGGATACCGGCCAACTCGGTGTTGGCGGGCGCGGGCCATTCGGTCGAGTCCTGTCCGCTGGTCTCGTTCCCTGCGCGCCCACGTGTACCGGAGAGCTGCTCGGCTCGATCAGATCCGCTGCACCCCGTGACCGCTAGCGCGGCCACCAGCACAGCTGCACATGCGCGGGCTCGGCCGCGAACAACCCGGATCGACCCTGCCATCGGGTTACAAGCTACGACCGTGCCAGCCGAGACAGGTTCGGACATCTGAGACCCACGTCAGACAGCCTCGGGATACCGTGTGGAACCGGGGAGAGTCGAGTGTGAGGATCCGGGTATGAGGATCCGGGTCCGAGGGGAGCCGCCACATGTTGTTCGGTGCGTTCACCCCCCAGGGGTGGAAGATGGAGCTCGCCGGCGTTCCCGGAGCCTCGGCGAAGTGGGGCGTCACGCTCGACACAGCCCTCGAGGCGGAGCGGCTCGGCTACGACTCGGTCTGGGTGTACGACCACATGCACAACGTCCCGGTGCCGTCCAACGAGGCGGTGTTCGAGTGCTGGACGACTGTCGCCGCGCTCGCCCAGGCGACATCGCGGATCCGTCTGGGTCAGATGGTCTCGTGCGCCGGCTACCGGAACCCTGCGTTGGTGGCCAAGATGACATCGACGGTCGACGTCATCTCGGGCGGCCGGTTGGACTGGGGGATCGGCGCAGGCTGGTACGACGGCGAGTACGCGGCCTACGGCTACGACTTCCCGTCCGCCGGCGAACGTATCCGAATCCTGCGCGAGACCGTCGAGATCGTCACCAGGATGTGGACCGAGCCCGAGGTCGACTACGAGGGCAGGCACTTCCGGGTGCGTGGTGCCCAGTGCGACCCCAAGCCGCTCCAGCAACCGACGCCGCCGGTGTGGATCGGTGGTGGGGGAGAACAGTTGACGCTGCGTGTCGTCGCCCGCCACGCGACCCACTCCAACTTCGGTGGCAACCCGGCCGAGTTCGCGCACAAGTGCTCGGTGCTGCGCCGCCATTGCGACGACATCGGTCGTGACTACGACTCGATCGTCAAGACCTGGTCACCCGAGGTGTTCATCCGCGGGACCGAGGAGGAGATCGTCCAGGGAGGTACGCGGAGCTTCTGGGGTGAGCCCTTCGACTCGTGGCGCGCAGGCAACCTCGTCGGGACCCCCGACCAGGTGGCCGAGAAGCTCGCTGCCTACCGAGACCTGGGCTGCGGAGGAGTGGTCGTCTGGTGCTCGGACTTCCCCGAGCACCAGACGCTCCAACTCTTCGCGGAAGAGGTCATGCCCCGGTTCCGCTGACCGCTCCGCTGCGGGAGCGGTTCACTCGTAGTAGCGGAAGATGATCTCGGCGACAGCGGCAGGCTTCTCGGATCCCTCGATCTCGAACGTGAAGGTCATGTAGACCTGCGCCCCGTTCCCGGGCAACTCCTCGAGCTTGCTCAGCTCGGCACCCAGGCGGATGTTCGCTCCGACCTTGACCGGCGAGAGGAACCGAACCTTGCCGCAGCCGTAGTTGACACCCATCTTGATGCCGGCGACCGTGGCGATCGACGGGAACAGGACGGGGCCGAGCGACAGGGTCAGGTAGCCGTGGGCGATAGTGCCGCCGAACGGGCCTTCCTTCGCCCGCTCGGGGTCGACGTGGATCCACTGGTGGTCACCGGTCGCGTCTGCGAACGTGTTCACGCGCTCCTGGGTGATCTCGAGCCACTCGGAGTAGCCCAGATGTGTGCCTTCGAGCTCCTTGAGCCCTGCGATTCCTTGGATTTCCTTGGCCATGGAAGGATCATCGCCGATGACGATCGATCCGTTCCATTCCGGGCGCTCCCAGGGGCGGTCAGCTGAACCAGATCTTCTGGTGGTCGCGAGACATGGGATGCAGCAGAAGCGCAATCAGCGCGTATTCGAAGATCACGTTCAGGACGCTCCCGCTGAACAGAACGAACATCAGCGACGCGTTGCCCGCCATGAACACGAGTGCGCGCAGCGCGAGCGGGATGAACGACGCGACGATCGCCACTTGGTATCCGCGCTTCTGCTCGTTGGCGATGCCATAGGCGCCGTACACGTAGGCGGCGAGTGCGATCAGTCCGAGGATTCCGAGGCCGCCTCCGAAGAGCACGCCGAGAGCCATCCAGAACGCGTCGAAGTACAGGAGGAACTGAGCGATGTAGAGGGTCTGGGGAACGTTGGGGTTGAACCACCGTCGTTGCGACATGGCTGACAGTCTGGCAGCACCGCTGGCGGTGGTCGTGCTCGCGGCAGGCGCTGGAACACGGCTGGCTCCGCTGACGAGGTTGATGCCCAAGCCGCTGTGCCCCGTCGGTGACCGTGCTCTTCTGGACTGGGCGCTCGACTCTGTGGCGCCGCTCGGGCTCGACGTCGCGGTCAACGTGCACCACGGTGCGGAGCGGATCATCGAGCACATCGACGCCAGGTCCCGACCGGTGGTCAACCACATATCCCACGAGGTCGAGCGAGCCCTCGGAACCGCGGGCGCCGTCGGCAACCTCAGGCCGTGGTTGGACGGCCGGGGAGCCCTGGTGCTCAACGCGGACACCTGGCACCGGGCCGACCTGGGGGAGTTCATCGGTGGATGGGACGGTGAACGGGTGCGGTTGCTGTCCTCGTCGGTCCCGCCGTTCGGGCCCCGCAGCGGGGTTGTGGCATCGATCGTCCCGCCTGCAGTGGTCGCTGCTCTGCTGCCGGAGCCGAGTGGTCTGTGGGAGGTGCTGTGGCGTGACGAGCTGGTGTCCGGACGGCTCGACGTGGCCTACCACGAGGGGCTCGTCGTCGACTGCGGCACACCAGCCGACTACTTGGCGGCGAACCTGGCATGGTCCGGCGGCGAGTCGGTGATCGGCGCGGGTGCCGTGGTCCTAGGGACGGTCAGGCGCAGCGTTGTGTGGCCGGGGTCGGTTGTCTCGCCGGGCGAGGTGCTAGTCGAGGCGATACGTGCCGAACACCTCACCGTCCTGGTTCGCTGATCGGATCGGTCAGCTGAGCAGACCGGTCCGCCGATCAGGTGGCGCTCTCGCGGCGACGCGGGCGACGAACCGGGGTTGCTTCATGCCCGGCGCGTAGCTGGCCACAAGCAGCATCGATCTCGGTGCCGCGAGTGTCGCGCACCGTGACGTTCACACCGTTGCGTTCGAGCTCCGCTCGGAAGGCGTGCACGCGATTGCGTGAGGACCCACGCACCGCGTAGCCAGGTGTCGGGTTGAGCGGAATGAGGTTCACGTGGGCGCGCAGGGGTCGAGCCAGCTCCGCCAACCGCTGCGCGTCTGCGAAGCGGTCGTTGACGCCGTCGATCAGCGCCCATTCGAAGCTGATCCTGCGTCTGGTCGCCTCGCAGTATTGGCGGCACGCCGACATCAGCTCGGCCAGCGGGTACTTCCGGTTGATCGGGACGAGTTCGTCCCGCAGTTCGTCGTTGGCCGCGTGCAGCGACACCGCCAGCCCGACGGGGAGGTCCTCCGCTGCCATGCGCAGGATGCCCGGCACCAGTCCCACGGTCGACACCGTCAGGTGGCGTGCGCCGATCTCCATGTCGGTGTTGATCCGTCGGATTGCTCCCCAGGTCGCGTCGTAGTTGGCGAGCGGCTCACCCATTCCCATGAAGACGATGTTCGACACCCGTCGGGGATTGCTGCCCTCGGCCGCGTGTCGGCGTGCCCTGGCGAGCTGCTCGACGATCTCGCCGACGCTCAGGTGCCGCTCGAAACCGGCTTGACCCGTGGCGCAGAAGCTGCAGGCCATGGCGCAACCCGCCTGGGTGGACACGCACACTGTGGATCGGTCTTCGTAGTGCATCAGGACGGTTTCGACGCGTGGCCCACCTTCGAGCTCCCAGAGGAACTTGACCGTGTCACCGCCGTCGCTGACGGACTCGGTGACCTCCTGCAGAGCGAGCGGGGCTGCGTACGCCAGCGTGGCTCGCAGCTCCTTGGGCAACGTCGTCAGCTCCGCGAGATCGCGACCCTGGTGGTAGAGGCCGTTCCAGATCTGCTCGAGTCTGAAACGCGGTTCGTCGGCCAGGAGCTCCGACCAGCCCTGGCGGTCCAGGTCGTAACGGGTGGCGCGGACTGGTGCTGGCACGTGTCGAGCCTACGGCTGTGCTGCAGGTCGGATCTGTGCGTACCCTGCGTCGCTGTGGTGCACCGACATGCCGAGCCGCTCGTAGAGGGCTATGGCCGGGGTGTTGTCGGCCTCGACATACAGGAGTGCGTGAGTCAGACCCTTCTCCGCCAGGTGGTCCAGCCCCGCGACCGTGAGGGCGCGGCCCAGACCCGTGCCGTGTGTGTCGGGATCGGCGCAGATGACGAATATCTCGCCGGCGCCCGCAAGTTCGTGCACCTTGGTCCAGCAGAACCCGTCCACATCACCGGGCGAGAGGTTCGCCGTGGCCTGCTCGGCGTGGTGGACCAGGAGGTCCCCGGGATCGAACCACGGCTCGGCCATCCGTTCCTCCAGCCGTGCTAGGTCCCAGCCGCCCTGGTCCGGGTGCCAAGCGAATGCCCGATTGTTGACCGCCAGCAGGCCGTCGGTGTCAGCAGCGGTGAAAGTCGACACCTGGATGCTGTTGGTCACTTCGCGAAGTCCGTCGGGGACCGGAAGCGATCGGCGCATCTGGTGGAGGAGCCTGACCCGCTGCCAGCCATCTGCGTGCAGCCGGTCGTCGACCGACGGGTCCCACGGAGACTCCCATCGCTCGGCTGCTGGGCGGGGTGGTGGGGCAACTCGGCTCACGTCAGGTCGAGGCTACCCGGGCGGCTCTGGCTGTCCCCAGCACCCGCAGCGTGGCGAAATCCACCACGCACCGTGTGTTCGCGCGCTGTGTGTATGGCATATGACTCATCGTGGCCATTCTGGGTCCTAAGGGTGAGAGCTAGGTCACGCACCGTGGCGTGAACGTGACCCTGATCACGTTCACGGCTCGAGGATCCTCGACACCCGGTACCCCTCGGACTAGCGTTTCTGGCAACCAGGTTCCCGCCACCTGGTGAAGGCGACCCAGGGCTCCCGCCGCCCGGGTTGCCGCCCGGCGCCCTTCGGGGCGCCGGGTTCGTTTTCGGTCAGGACCGAGGTGGAACAGGCGGGTCGCATGCTGGGAGCCAGGGTTGGTTCTGCCCGGGTCAGCGTCGGTGAGGAGCGTCCATTCCGTCAACGGTCCGCCGCAGGCGCCTCACAGCGGATCGAACATGCCGTTCGACCTCGTGCAGATCGATCAGCAGATCCTCCCGCACGGACCCGTCCACCTGCTCGGCCGCCTCGTCCAGCCGGTCGAGCACCTGGTCGAGGGTGGACAGCACCGAGGTCAGATCCGCATGAACGCTCACCCGGTCGGTCTAGCACCGGCCCGGTCGGCCCGGCACCGACACGACGATCTTGCACTGGCGCCGAGTACTCGTTCGTTCCGCGATGGTGGGCGTGGCTACGTTTGCCAGGTGCTGAACCGCCTGGACCTACGCGGCGTCGACGACCCGAGTGGCCTCCTGCCACGGCCCTCGGTCGACGGCGACGAACCCGTTGCAGCCGTGAGGGCGATCCTTGCCGCCGTCCGTGAGCGCGGGGATAGGGCCCTGATCGACTACACCCGCGATTTCGACGGAGTCGAGCTCGAGGCCCTGGCGGTCCCCGCCGAACAGCTCACAGCAGCCCTCGACGCCGTGTCGGGCGAGGTCCGCGGCGCCCTGGAGCTCGCCAGGGACCGGATTGCGGCGCATCACCGCGCGCAGCTGCGAGGTGAGGTGACCCACGATGACGCCGGTGTGCGGATCCGCTCGTTCCAGCGGCCTGTCGACCGGGTCGGCTGCTACGTGCCGGGCGGACGGGCCGCGTACCCGTCGACCCTGCTCATGACCGCTGTGCCGGCGATCGTCGCCGGAGTGCCCGAAGTCGTGGTGTGCGTGCCGCCCGATCGCACGACAGGCACCGTCAGCCAGGTGACCCTGGCGGCCGCCGCGGTGGCGGGCGTGCAGAGGGTGTACGCGGTCGGTGGCGCACAAGCGGTGGCAGCGCTCGCATACGGAACCGAGTCGATACCGGCGGTCGACGTGATCTGCGGCCCCGGCAACAAGTACGTAGCGCTCGCCAAGCAGGAGGTGGCCGGCACGGTCGGAGTGGCTGCGGCCTTCGCCGGTCCCAGCGAGGTCGTGGTCATCGCCGACGACACGGTGCCCGCCGAGCTCGCCGCGATCGACGTGATCCTCCAGGCCGAACACGGCCCTGACGGCCTGGCGTGGCTGATCACCTGGGACCCGGCCGTCGCAGACGAGGTCGGCGCAGCGGTCGCCCGTCTCACCGATGCGTCGCCCCGAGCCGCTGAGATCCGTGCCACCCTGGCCGAGGGCGGCTACGCCGTGCTGGTCGACTCACCGGACGCGGCGGTGCGGGTGGCCAACCTGGTCGCGCCGGAGCACCTCGAGTTGCTCTGTGCCGACCCGGAGTCGTTGGTCCCGGCGGTCACCAACGCCGGTGCGATCTTCTGTGGCCCCTGGTCGCCGGCGTCGATCGGCGACTACGTCGCCGGACCGAGCCACGTCCTGCCGACCTACGGCACCGCCAGGTTCTCCTCCGCGCTCACCGTCGACGACTTCCTCAAGCACCACCACGTGATCACTGTGGACGAGAGCGTCTACCGCGCCGGTGGTGCCGTCGCCGACGCGGTCGAGACGCTCGCGGACGCCGAGGGTCTGGTCGCACACGCCGAGTCGGTCCGTCTGCGCCGACGGATGCTCGACGAGGGGATGTCCTGATGGTCCGCCCCCGGGTCCGCGACGACGTCGCGTTGATGGACGGCTACCACTCGCCCCAGGTCGACGTCCGGGTCCGGCTCAACACGAATGAGTCGCCCGAACCTCCGCCGGCATCGTTCCAGGAGTCGTTGACGGTCGCTCTGACGGCCATCCCGTGGAACCGCTACCCGGACCGCTCGGCGGCGGCGCTGCGTGCACGCATCGCCGAGGTAGAGGGGCACGAGGTCCCAGCCGGGATAGGCGCCGCCAACGTGTTCGTCGCCAACGGCTCCAACGAGGTGCTCCAGAGCCTGTGCCTCGCGTACGGCGGAGCGGGTCGCGTCGTGCTCACCCATGAGCCGACCTATGCGCTGCACTCGCACATAGCAAGGGTCTGTGGGACCGGCGTGGTCGAGGGCTCGCGCAACGACGACTTCACGATCGACGTCGACGAGATGGTCGACCAGATCCACGCCGTCCGCCCGTCGATCACGTTCCTCTGCTCGCCGAACAACCCGACCGGCCGCCTAGAGGACGAGTCGACGGTGCGCCGCGTGCTCGACGCGGTCGAGTCGGTCGACGGGCTTCTCGTGGTCGACGAGGCATACGGGCAGTTCTCGCCGTGGTCTGCGCTGTCGCTGGTGGACGAGGACCGCTCCATCGTGGTCAGCCGCACCTATTCCAAGACGTGGTCGGCCGCCGCTCTGAGACTTGGTTACCTCGTGGCGCCGACCTGGTGCGTCGAGGAACTGGAGAAGGTCGTCCTGCCCTACCACCTCGACGCGGTCAAGCAGCTGGCCGGGTTGCTGGCGCTCGACCACCTCGACGAGATGCGTGCGCGGGTCGCGCGCCTGGTGGAGCAGCGCGGACGTGTAGCCGCGGCGCTCGACGGGCTCGATGTCGACCAGTGGCCCAGCGCCGCGAACTTCATCCTCTTCCGACCCCGCAACCGTTCCGGAGCCGAGGTCTGGGCCGCCCTGGTCGAGCGCTCGGTGCTGGTCCGGAACTGCTCGTCGTGGCCCGGTCTGGATGACTGCCTGAGGGTGACCCTGGGCACTCCCGAGGAGAATGACGAGTTCCTGGCCGCCCTCGGCGAGGTCCTCGGCTGATTCGCGTTCCACCCGTCGATCTGCCCTGTGGGAGTCTGGACGTCGTGAGCACCCAACCCTCCGAACGCTCTGCGACCGCGTCACGCAAGACCGCCGAGACCGAGATAACCGTCGAGCTCGACGTCGACGGCAGTGGTCGCACGGACTGCACCACCGGACTGCCGTTCTTCGACCACATGCTCGATCAGCTCGGTCGTCACGGGGGCATGGACCTGACCGTGCACGCCGAGGGTGACATCGAGATCGACTCGCACCACACCGTCGAGGACACGGGCATCCTGCTCGGCGCGGTTCTGCGCGACGCGCTCGGTGACAAGGCCGGAGTGCGGCGCTTCGCGTCGATCCGTGTCCCGCTCGACGAGGCGGTCGTCGAAGCCGTGCTCGATCTGTCCGGCAGGCCCTACCTGCACTACGAGATCGACCCTCCGGGCGAGAAGATCCTGGGTGACCCACCCTTCGATCCGCAGCTGATGGAGGAGTTCTGGCGCGCCGTTGTCACGTCGGCCGGGATCACGCTGCACCTGACGCTCGTCAGGGGTCGCAACACCCACCACATCATCGAGGCGTCGACCAAGGCCGTCGCCCGCGCGCTGCGCGAGGCGGTGCGTGTCGAGGGGACCGCGGTGCCGTCGACCAAGGGCGTTCTGTGACGGGTGAGCCACGCGCCGCCCGTCCCGTGCTGGCCGTCCTGGACTACGGGATCGGCAACCTGCGATCCGCTCAGAAGGCGTTGGAGCACGTCGGGGCCGACGCCCACCTGACGACCGACCCCGACGTCGTCGCCGAATCCGACGGCGTGGTCCTTCCCGGCGTCGGTGCGTTCGGACGTTGCCGCGACGAGCTCGCACGTACGGGGCTCGACGAGGTCGCACTCGACGCGATCGCCGCCGGTCAGCCCTTCCTGGGCATCTGTGTTGGCATGCAGTTGCTCTACGAAGCCTCCGAGGAGACTCCGGGAGCCGCCGGCCTGGGCGTTCTCCCGGGTGTGGTCCGCCGTCTTCCGGACGACGTCAAACGCCCTCAGATGCAGTGGAACCGCCTGGATGTGACCAGGGCTTCGCCGTTGTTCGACAGCCTCGGCGAGCGCCCCTGGATGTACTTCGTGCACTCGTTCTCAGCCGAGCTGACCGGCGATGTCGCCGCTACCTGCGACTACGGCGGTGCGGTCGCAGCGGCGGCGTGGCGCGACAACGTGCACGCCACACAGTTCCACCCGGAGAAGTCGGGCCGCGCCGGGCTGGCGGTGCTGGGGAACTTCGTCCGGCTCGCTGCTGAGCGACGCGCATCTGGAGGCGAGAACCTGTGATCGACCTGTATCCGGCCATCGACCTGCTCGGCGGCCGCTGCGTCCGTCTCTACCAGGGTGACTACGACCGCGAAACCGTCTACGGCGACGACCCCGTCGCGCAGGCGCAGGCCTTCGAGTCGGAGGGTGCGCCGTGGATCCACGTTGTCGACCTCGACGCCGCCCGGACCGGTGAGCCTGTGAACCGCGACGTGGTCGCGGCGATCGCCGCGGGTGTGTCGGTGCCGGTGCAGAGCGGCGGCGGCGTGCGCGACGACGATGCCGCAGAAGCGCTCTTCGACGCAGGCGTGACTCGTGTGGTGGTCGGCACAGCTGCGCTCGAAGACCCGCAGTTCGTACGCCGACTGGCAGCCCGTCACCCGGTGGCCGTGGGGCTCGACGCACGCGGACGCGACGTCGCGGTGCGTGGCTGGTTGCAGGGGTCCGGCAAGGACCTGCTCGAGTTGGCCGCAGCCTTCGAGGACGCCGGTGTCGCGGCACTCGTGGTGACAGAGATAAGCCGCGACGGCACCCTCGAGGGCCCCGACACCGAGGGGCTGTCCCAAGTGCTCGCGTCGACGTCGATCCCCGTCATCGCATCGGGTGGCGTCGGCACCCTCGACGACCTGCGGACGCTCGCCGGAATCGAAACCGCCGGCCGGCGCCTGTCAGGTGTGATCGCCGGCAGGGCCATCTACGAACGGGCCTTCAGCGTCGCCGACGGTGTCGCTGCGTGTGGCGGAGCGCCACGATGAACGTCGCCCGGGTGATCCCGTGTCTCGACGTCGACGCCGGCAGGGTCGTCAAAGGGGTCAACTTCGTCGAGCTGCGCGACGCTGGCGATCCGGTCGAGCTGGCCGCTCGCTACGACCGGGAGGGCGCCGACGAGCTGGTGTTCCTGGACATCACGGCATCGTCGGACCGCCGTGACACGACCATCGACATGGTCGCTCACGTCGCTGAGGAGGTCTTCATCCCCTTCACCGTCGGCGGCGGGATCCGCAGCGTCGAGGACGCCCGTCGCATGCTGCGCGCCGGCGCGGACAAGGTAGGGGTGAACACCGCCGCGGTCGAACGTCCCGAGCTGGTGGCCGAGATCGCCGACGAGTTCGGCGCCCAGTGCGTGGTCGTGGCGATCGACGCCAGGCGCCGCAGCGACGGTGGGGAGGGGTGGGAGGTCTTCACCCACGGTGGCCGGACGCCCGTGGGGCTCGACGCTGCCGAATGGGCGGCGCGGGTCACCGAGTTGGGAGCGGGTGAGATCCTGCTCACCTCGATGGACCGCGACGGCACCAAGGACGGGTTCGACCTGGACCTGACCGCGACGATCGTCGACGCCTGCACCGTCCCGGTTATCGCCTCGGGAGGAGTCGGAACGTTGCAGCACCTCGTCGACGGGGTCCGCGTGGCCCACGCGGACGCAGTGCTGGCAGCGTCGATCTTCCACTTCGGGGAGTTCACCGTGGCCCAGGCCAAAGCAGCAATGGCCGACGCGGGTATGACAGTGCGGCCCGCGTGACAGTGCGGCCGGTGTGACGGTGCGGCCCGTCAGCTGATCAACGAGCACCCAGGCGGTCGAGCGGACCCGGCGGTCCGAGCCGGCGATACCACTCCCAGCCGTACACGGCCTCGAAGTGCTCGGCCGGCAGACCGAACACTGGGGCGTGCTCCGGGAGCTGGCTGCTGTGGGCTGCCATCGCCACGCGCTTGCGTGACAGCTGGGCGCGCACATCGAGGGTCAGGTCCACCTCGACCGATGCTGTTCCGATGCTCGACCGGGCAAGGCCCAGGTCGCCCGCCAGCGCAGCCTCCTCGACGAGGTGGGTCTCGACGAAATGCAGGTACTCACGGTCGACGGTCATCTCATAGCGCCACCGGGTACCCACCAGATCGGCCGCGGCCAGGCCCACCCTGTTGCCCTGGATGTGGTCGGGGTGTCCATAGATGCCGTGGTCGTCGTACACGACGATCGTGTCGACAGCCTCCAGTCGTAGGAGATCGGCCACGTGTTCTGCTGCGAGGCCAGCGTCGGCGGACCAGAAGGAATGGGCTGCGTCGTTGGCGGGGTCACCTGCCACTCCCGAGTCGTGGTAGTCGAGGTGGTGCAGCGCATCGACACCGAGGATCTCGGCCGCTCGCTCGACCTCCAACCTGCGTGACGTGCCCAGATCTGCAGCGTCATCACCACCGCTCGACGAAGTCACTTCGTCGACACCGAGCTCGCCACTCGTAGCGACGATCAGCACGACTCTGTGGCCGGCGTCGCTCAGCGCGGCGATCGTGCCACCGCTGAATATCGCCTCGTCGTCGGGGTGGGCGTGCAGGAACGCGACCGTTGCCACGACGCCAGACGGTAGCGGTGGAGGCGTGGGGCTAGGTTCGTCCGATGGACCTGCGGATCTTCGTCGAACCTCAACAGGGGGCCACCTACGCCCAACAGCTGGCGATCGCCCAGGCGGCCGAGCGGCTCGGCTTCGACGGGTTCTTCCGATCGGACCACTACCTCCACATGAGCGGCGACGGACTGCCCGGTCCCACCGACTCATGGCTGACGCTCGCGGCGCTGGCCAGGGAGACGACGAACATCAGGCTGGGAACCCTTGTGACCTCCGCGACCTTCCGGCACCCCGGACCGCTGGCCATCTCGGTGGCGCAGGTCGACGAGATGTCGGACGGCCGCGTGGAGCTGGGCATAGGCGCGGGTTGGTTCGACGGCGAGCACAGCGCCTATGGGATCCCGTTCCCGTCGACGCGGGAGCGCTTCGACCGCCTCGAGGAACAGCTCGCGGTGATCACGGGACTGTGGTCGACCCCGGAGGGCACCCTCTATGAGCACGACGGCCCGACGTGGCCGATCGCTGCCTCGCCGGCACGCCCTAGACCGGTGCAGCCCGGTGGGCCGCCGATCATCATCGGGGGAGTGGGACCGCGGCGTACCCCCGCTCTCGTAGCTGCCCATGCAGCCGAGTACAACGTGCCGTTCGCGAAGCTGGCGCGCACCGTCGAGCTGCAACAGAACGTCGACGCTGCCTGCGAGGCCATCGGTCGTGACCCGTCGAGCGTGCGACGTTCGGCGGCTCAGGTGGTCTGCTGCGGGGCCGACGCGGAAGAGGTCAAGCGTCGTGCTGCAGCCATCGGCCGTGCGCCCGACGAGCTCGCTGTCAACGGGCTGGGCGGAACTCCCGCGACATTGGTCGACAAGCTCGCCGCGTTCGCCGGTGAGGGCATCACGAGGGTCTACCTCCAGGTGCTCGACATCGACGATCTCGACCACCTCGAACTGCTTGCGGCCGAGGTCCTGCCGGCGGCACGGGAGATGTGCTGAACACGCCGGGCCCGTCCACGACCAGGCGCAGGGGCCGCTGGTCGACAGCAGTACGGTTCAGGTCATGACAGACCCCACGGAGCCTGCCGGACCCTCCGAATCCAATGACAGGGCCGGCGAGACCACTCCGGACGAGCGGATGCCGATGCGGATGCTCAACGACCGCATCCTGGTGAAGTTGGACGATGCCGACCAGGAACGCCGCTCTGCCGGCGGAATCCTGATTCCCGCTACGGCGCAGATCGGCAAGCGCCTGGCGTGGGCCGAGGTGCGAGCCGCAGGCCCGAACGTTCGGGCCGTCCAGGAGGGAGACCACGTCCTGTTCAACCCAGAGGACGTCTACGAGGTCGAGCTCCACGCCGAGACGTTCATAATCCTTCGCGAACGCGACATCCACGCCGTCGCGGCCGAACGCTTGGAGGAGGGTGAGACCGGCCTGTACCTGTGATCAGGTCAGGTCCAGCGGGTCGGCCGCTTCTCCGATCGATCCGTCGGTATGCGTTTCGGTGCGACGCGGCGGCGCTCCTACGATGAGCCGATGGCCGACTCGCCCGCCGTCACGCCCGTTCCCGTTCGCGAAGAGGACCTGGTCCAGGTCCGTTACGACAGCGACGGCCTCGTACCGGCGATCGTCCAGGACGAGTCGACCGGTGCGGTGCTGATGATGGCCTGGATGAACGCCGAGACGCTCCGCATGAGCCTGGAACAGGGACGCACCGTGTTCTGGTCCCGTTCCCGCCAGGAGATCTGGCGGAAGGGCGACACCTCGGGTGACCGCCAGTTCATCCGCAGCGCCGCGTACGACTGCGACGGCGACACGCTGCTGTTCAAGGTCGAACAGGAGGGCAACGGCGCCTGCCACACCGGCGCGTACAGCTGCTTCTTCCGAGAATTCGGCGCATGAGCATGCCCACACCACAGGTGGTCCCCGACAGGGACACGTTCCGGCGCCTGGCCCGCCAGTACCGGGTCGTGCCTGTGTGGCGGACCCTGCTGGCCGACCTGACCACTCCCGTCGCGGCGTTCGTGAGGCTGTGCGGCGACGACCAGAGCGGCGGCTCGGGGTTCCTGCTCGAATCGGTCGACCACGGTGGCGCGTGGGGCCGCTGGTCGTTCGTCGGCCGCTCGCCGCGCGCCAAGCTCGTCGCCCGTGACCGCCAGGTGAGCGTCAGCGGCGACCTGCCCGCCGATCTGGTCAGCGACGACGGCGTGCTCGCCACCCTGGAACAGCTGCTCGAGTGGTACCGCGCACCCGCCGCGGAGGAGTTCGGCGACAGCGGTGCCACGCTGCCCCCGTTGCACTCCGGCGTCGTCGGCTACCTCGGCTACGACGTCGTGCGAGAGGTGGAGCGCCTGCTGGACGCACCGCTCGACGATCGGCACCTCCCGGACGCTGTCCTGTCAGTGATAGGGGAGCTGGCCGCGTACGACCACTGGAACCAGCAGGTGACCCTGGTGACGAACGTCTTCGTCGACGACGTCGCAGGAGCAGGCCTGACCGACACCGAGCTCGACTCCGCCTACGACGCCGCGATCGATCGCCTCGACAGAATGGCGGCCGATGGCGCGACCCCGATCGACGAACCGCTCGTCGAGGCGCCGGGTCCCGGCCAGGTGCCCGCTACCGAGTCGTCGATGTCGGGCGGGGCCTACCAGGACGCCGTCGGCGCAGCCAAGGAGTACATCCTCTCGGGAGACATCTTCCAGGTGGTGCTCGCCCAGCGTTTCGACGTGGATCTGGCGGCCGACCCGCTCGACGTCTACCGGGTGCTGCGACGGATCAACCCGAGCCCCTACATGTACTACGTGCGCGAGGACGAGCTGACGCTGGTCGGCTGCTCGCCCGAGCCGATGGTCCAGCTGCTCGACGGCCGCGTCATATCCCGTCCCATCGCCGGTACGCGGTTCCGGGGACGCACCGACGAGCACGACCGTCAGCTGGCGGCCGAGCTGATCGAGCACCCCAAGGAGCGCGCCGAGCACATCATGCTGGTCGACCTCGCCCGCAACGACGTCGGGCGGGTCGTGGAGTTCGGTACCTGCAACGTCGACGAGCTGATGACGCTCGAGCGCTACAGCCACGTCATGCACCTGACCTCCCAGGTGTCGGGGCGACTCGCCGAGGGACGGACCCCGATCGACGTGCTGCGGGCGACGTTGCCCGCCGGCACCGTGTCGGGCGCGCCGAAAGTCCGTGCGATGGAGATCATCGACGAGCTCGAACCCACCCGCAGGGGGCCGTACGCGGGTGTCGTCGGGTACCTGGACTTCTCCGGCAGCATCGACACGGCGATCGCGATACGCACGATGATCGTCGAGCCCCCCGGGCCGGACGGTCGCCGCCGGGCATCGGTCCAGGCCGGGGCCGGAATCGTCGCCGATTCGGTCGCCGACGACGAGGAGCTCGAGACCCGCAACAAGGCCAAGGCGCTGCTCAGCGCCATCCCCGCGGCCGAGGCAATGACCGCGCAGCGGCGTCGCGCCCGCGGGCAGGTGGAGCCTCAGGCTGCAGCGGAGGTGCACGGCGGAGGGACGGTGCACGGACAGGGGAGCGGGAGTTGACTGTCGGGTCCGGTTACAGATCGCTTCGTGACCGGGTCGGGGCTCTGCGTGGGAGCTGTGACGTGGTCTCGTTGAAGGGGCCCGACACCCGACGGTTCCTCCAGACACAACTCTCAGCCGATGTCTCCTCGTTGGCGGCGGGCGACTCGGCAATGAGCCTGTTGTTGGACCCATCCGGCAAGCTCGTTGCGTGGGTACAGGTATGGGGAACTGCTTCGGACGACGAGATCCTGATCTCCGTCGAGGGCGATGCAGGCACAGTGGTTCTCGAGCGGCTCGGACGGTTCCGCCTGCGCGAGAAGGTCGAGATGGACCTGCTGCGCTGGGACCTGGTGTCCTTGCGGGGTCCTGCCTGCCCGTCGCCTGACGAGTTCGCTGGTGCTGCGGAGCTGGTTTCTCCTGTCGACTGGCCCGGGGTCGGCGGTGTCGACCTGCTCGGGCCGTCGGTCGCCGTTCCCGCAGGCATCGTCGAGGTCGACGAGGACGAGTTCCGCGCAGTTCGTATCGAGTGCGGCTGGCCGGCGATGGGCTCGGAGTTCCCTGTCGGAGGTGAGCCCTCGGTGATACCGGCCGAGGCCGGAAGCTGGCTGGTCGACGCCTCGGTGAGCTTCACGAAAGGCTGCTACACCGGCCAGGAGCTGGTCGCCAGGGTCGATTCACGGGGCAGCAACACGCCGCGGAGACTGCGAGGAGTCGTCGCGGAGATCGGTGTCGAGCCGCCGGTCGGCTCTGAGGTCGTGGCCGACGGGTCGGTCCGCGGGGCGCTCAGCAGCGTCGCCCGGTCACCGGCGCTGGGCGCTCACATCGGGCTGTCTCTGTTGCACCGCTCAGTGGAGCCTCCTTCCGAGGTGGTTCTCCGGTGGGGCGATGGCGACGGCGCCAACCACGAGTGTGCTGCCGTGGTGCGCGAGGTCCCATTCGTCGTCTGACCGGGTTGTCTGACCGGGTTGTCTGGCCGATCACTGACGGGTCGGACCGACCGGAGCCAGAGGGCGCCGCGCTCCTAGCATGGGGATGTGACCCACTACGAGGTCCTCGGTGTGCCCGTCGACGCCTCGACCGAGGAGATCCGCGGCGTCTACCTGGACTTGGCGCGGCGCCATCATCCCGACTTCCACGACTCGGGCCCCGACGGCGAACGCATGCGAGAGCTGAACATCGCCTGGCAAACCCTCTCCAACCCGGATCGAAGGACACGCTACGACCGCCAGATCGGTCTCGACCCGGGTATCGGGGCAACCGGCGCAGGGCCACTTCAGCCGTCGACCGAATTCAGTCCCTACTTCGAAGAGGACGAGGACGACGACGACACCTGGCGCTACGAACCGGATGTGGGCGACCCGGACACCGTCCCACCGAAGTCGTTGCTCGCTGCGCCACCGGCTGCTGCGGCAGTCGGGCTGGGAGCGGTTCTCGTCAGCCTTCCGAGCGGCAGCCGGGTTCTGATGGCGGTCGGTCTCATGCTGCTGGCGCTCTCCGCTCTGCTGTTCGTGCTCGCACCGCTGGTGGCGATGTTCCTGGGCATCCGCGGCGAGGCGCGTGCCAGCCGCGGGCGACAGCGCCTGTAGGGTCGCCGGACCATGGCCACCTACCTGGACGCGATCCTGGACGCCCACCGGCGGCGAGCCGCTGACGACCAGCGCAGAACCGACGTGCTCGTCGAGCGGGCATCGGCACTGGAACCCACCCGTGGGTTCCGAGCTGCGCTGGCCTCTGGCGACACCCTGCGCGTGATCGCCGAGATAAAGCGGCGTTCCCCGTCAAAGGGTCCGCTCGCGCCGGACCTGGATCCGACGCTGCTGGCAAGGGCCTACCGCGACGGTGGTGCCAGTTGCCTGTCGGTGCTCACCGACTCGGAGCACTTCGGAGGGTCTCCGCAGGACCTCGCGGCTGCCCGCGCAGCTGTCGACCTGCCGGTACTGCGCAAGGACTTCACAGTCGCTGCGAACGACGTGTGCGACGCCCGGCTGATGGGGGCTGACTGCGTGCTGCTGATCGTCGCCGCGCTGGACGACACCGAGCTGGCCGACTTCGCAGCACTGGCCGTCGAGCTGGGCCTCGACGTGCTCGTCGAGATGCACGACGAGGCCGAGCTGGAACGTGCACTCGGCGCGTTGGACGACCGGACTCTGGGATCGGCACTCCTCGGGGTCAACCAACGCGATCTGGTCACCTTCGAGGTCGACCAGGACCGCGCAGTCAGGGTGGCTGGTCTGATGCCAAGTAGCGCTGTACGTGTGGCCGAGTCGGGCGTGCGTGGTGTCTCCGACGCCGAGGCGCTCGCAGCCGCGGGTTACCACGCCGTGCTCGTCGGCGAGCACCTGGTGACATCGGGGGATCCCGCCGCCGCCTTGGCCGGCCTGCGGGTCCACCAGGTGTCCTGAGTCCTCCGCGTTCATCTCCGACCAGCGTCCAGCGGGATATGTGCCGCGGTCGCGTGCCGGGCGGTCACTAGGGTCGAGCGTGTGTTCGTGAAGATCTGCGGAGTGACGAACGAGGAGGACGCCTTGATGGCCGTCGGCCTGGGCGCCGACGCCATCGGGTTCGTGTTCGCTCCGAGCCCGCGTCAGGTCACCCCTGGAACGGTGCGCGACATCACGCGCCGCCTGCCGCCCGAGATCCTCACCGTCGGGGTTTTCCGCGACCAGGGGCACAGGTTCGTCATCGAAGCGACCCAGCACGCACAGCTGCGCGGCGTCCAGTTGCACGGCCACGAGACACCGTCCGAGGCCGAGAAGGTCCGGCCCTACTGTCAGGCATTGATCGTGGCCTTCCCTGCCGGTGATCCAGGGCTCAAGAACGTTGACGACTACGGCGCCGACGCTGTCCTGTTGGACTCCCACGCCCCCGGTTCGGGCAAGGTCTTCGACTGGTCGCTCGCCGATGGGGCCCCGTCGAACCGTCGTCTGATCCTGGCGGGCGGACTCACTGCTGACAATGTGGCCGCCGGCATCGCCGAGGTCCGTCCGTGGGGCGTCGATGTGTCGTCAGGTGTCGAGGCGGCAGGACAGCCGGGCCGGAAGGACGCCCTGAAGGTCCAGGCGTTCATCCACGCAGCCAGGGCGGCACCTTCCGGCGACCGCATCGGGCGGGACGGCGCCGACACGGCAAGGGTGCCGTTCGACTGGCGAGAGTCCGGGGTCTGAGCAGCCGATTCCCGTTTCGGCGCTCGGCCAGCCCGACGGTACTTTCATGGCCGTGACCACGACCATGGGAATCCCCGGACCGGACGGCCGTTTCGGCGAGTTCGGAGGCACGTTCGTGCCCGAGACCCTCGTCCCTGCTCTCCAGGAGCTGGACGCGGCGTTCCGTGACGCGTGGTCCGACCCTGAGTTCCGGGCCGACCTCGACCATCTGCTCGCCGAGTACGCGGGCCGTCCGAGTCCGCTCACCGAGTGTCACCGCCTGGGCGCCGAGCTCGGCTGTCGGTTGTTCCTCAAGCGTGAAGACCTGAACCACACCGGCTCGCACAAGATCAACAACGTGCTCGGCCAGGCGCTGCTCGCGCGACGCATGGGCAAGAGCCGCCTGGTCGCCGAGACGGGCGCCGGTCAACACGGCGTCGCTACCGCAACAGCCGCGGCGTTGCTGGGCATGGACTGCCTGGTCTACATGGGCGAGGTCGACATGGCCCGCCAGGAGCTGAACGTGTTCCGAATGCGTCTTCTCGGTGCCGAGGTGACCCCCGCTCTCTCCGGCAGTCGCACCCTCAAGGACGCAGTCAACGAGGCGATGCGCTACTGGGTGTCGGCGGTCGAGGACACCCACTACTGCCTCGGTTCTGTGATGGGCCCCCACCCCTATCCGTGGATGGTGCGCGAGTTCCACCGGGTGATAGGCGATGAGACCGCGCGGCAGTGCCGTGATGTGCTCACCAACGACGAGGACGGATCCGACAACGGGGGCAGCTCAGGCCGACCCGATGTCGTCGTCGCTTGTGTCGGCGGCGGTTCGAACGCTGCTGGGATCTTCGCCGGTTTCGCCGATGACAGCGACGTCGAGCTAATCGGGGTGGAGCCCGCTGGCGGTGCGGCGGTCGGACACGGGGTGCCCGGAATCGTGCACGGAATGAAGTCCTACCTGCTCCAGGACGAGTTCGGGCAGGTCATGGAGGCCGAGTCGATCTCGGCCGGTCTGGACTACCCGGGCGTCGGTCCGGAACACGCCCACCTGGCCGCCAGCGGACGTGCGTCCTACGAGCCGGTAACAGACGCCGAGGTGATCGACGCGTTCCGGCTGCTGTCGCGCACCGAGGGAATCATCCCGGCGCTCGAGTCCGCACACGCGATCGCCTGGGTGTCACGTGAGCGGGAACGGCTGCGGGGACGGACGGTGGTGGTGAACCTGTCGGGACGTGGCGACAAGGACGTGGCGCAGATGATGCAGATCCTCGGGGCTGACCTGTGAACCTCCAGGATGCTCTCGAGATCCGACGAGCGGCAGGCGGCAAGTGCCTCGTGCCGTACCTGACGGGCGGCCTACCGGACTGGACCCGCACGGTCGAGGCTGTGGCACAGGCCGGAGCGGACGGCATCGAGATCGGCGTCCCGTTCTCGGACCCGGTGATGGACGGACCGGTGATCCAGGAGTCCTCGGAGAAGGCGCTGTCACTGGGCGCTACACCAGCGTCTGTGCTCGCCGAGCTGTCTGGGATCGACGCCGGTGTCCCACTGGCGGTCATGACCTACGTGAACCTGGTCTACCGGTTCGGCTGGGAGCGCTTCGCCCGGACACTCGTCGAGTCCGGAGTCAGCGCGACGATCCTGCCCGACCTCCCGCTCGAGGAAGCGGGCGAATGGTCGGCTGCCGCTGACGCTGCGGGTGTCGAGACGGTCATGCTGGCCGCGCCGACGACCCCCGACGAGCGCCTGGTCCGGATCGTCGAACGTTCTCGTGGCTTCGTCTACGCCGTGGGGCTTCTCGGCATCACAGGGGAGCGGGAGCAGTTGGCGGCGTCGGCGACGGTGATCGCCGGACGGCTCAAGCAGGTGACAGACCTGCCAGTCCTGGTCGGCGTCGGAGTGTCGACGCCAGAGCAGGCTGTGGAGGTCAGTCAGGTCGCCGACGGAGTCGTCGTAGGGTCCGCGATCGTGCGACGCGCACTCGAGACCGGCTCGGCTGACGCGGTGGCCGACTTGGTCGGTGAGTTCCGCGAAGCGCTCGACCGAGGGTGAGCTGATCTCACGTTCCGCGCGAAACCCGCGAGATTTCAGGGTTCGCGCTTTCTTTCTGGCCGCTGTCGTGATAGTTACAACAGTGAAATTTGACGAACGGACCAGGTCCGAAGACTCGTGAGGGTGGCCTCGCGGGGGGATCGATCCACAAGGAGACCATCACATGAACAAGACCGAGCTCGTCGAGACCATCGCGCAGCGCACCGACATCGCCAAGAAGGACGTGCAGGCTGTGCTCGACACCTTCGAGGAGATCGCAGGCGACGTGGTGGCCAAGGGCAAGGAAGCCCTGACCATCCCCGGCTTCCTGAAGTTCGAGCAGACCAAGCGTGCAGCCCGCACCGGCCGCAACCCGCAGACCGGTGAGACCATCCAGGTGCCGGCGTCCAACGCCGCCAAGGTGTCCGCCGGAGCCAAGCTCAAGGCACGCGCCAAGTCTGGCAAGTGATCCACGCGCCCTCCGGCGCGTGAACATCTGACACCCCTTTGGTGTCGCAGGAACGGGACCGCTCTGGGGGCGGTCCCGTTCCGCGTCTGAACGCAGTTCCGAGTCGACTCCGAGTGATGTCCTTGGCCGTCGGTAGGTGCGCCTAATGTCGCATCCCATGGCGCAGCTCACAGCGGGGTCGCCCGCTCCCGACTTCAGTTTGGTCGACCAACACGACGAGTCCGTCAGCCTCGGGGACCACTCCGGGCACAAGGTCCTCGTGTTCTTCTATCCGAAGGCGAGCACACCAGGCTGCACCACCCAGGCGTGCGGACTGCGCGACGTAGCAGACGACATCGGCGACACGGTGGTCATCGGTATAAGCCCGGACCTGCCCCCGAAGCTCGAGAAGTTCGACTCCAAGCACGAGCTGGGCTTCACCCTGCTATCCGACCCCGATCACCAGGTGGCCGAGGCCTACGGCGTCTGGGGCGAGAAGAAGCTCTACGGCAAGGTGTACATGGGCATCAACCGCTCGGCGTTCCTGATCGATGAACAGGGCCAGCTCGAACAGGTCTGGTACAAGATCAGCCCCAAGGACACCCCCAAGAAGCTGCTCGCTGCGCTCAAGGGCTGAGTAGCCCCAGGGATAACACCGCTATTGATCGCGGATGTGACCTCGGCTGACCGCGCCGGTTCAGTTGCGACGTTCGTCGGCCGCCAGGAGGCGTGCCTCGAACTCCTTGTCCGCCTTGGACAGTGCCCACTGGCGGCCTGCTGCAGCGGCTACGAGCGCCAAGGTGATCAGGAGCAGCCACCGCAACAGGTGCGATCCGCTGTCGTCGGGAACGGTGGAGTCGGCCATCCGCTCAGGATAGGTCCGCGTTGGCACTAGAGTCAGCCGCCGAGCCCGGGTGGCGGAATGGCAGACGCGGCGGACTCAAAATCCGCTGTCCGAAAGGGCGTGTGGGTTCAAGTCCCACCCCGGGCACGCTTTG
>CAYVDN010000001.1:130906-133149 GCA_964450685.1 uncultured Microthrixaceae bacterium | reverse complement strand
TTTTGCCCTATCGGGATCTGATCTCGCCGGATGATGCTGAGGTCACTCTCCACCGGACCAACCTGGAGGTAGGACGTGTCCGATCAGGAAGCACAGGACCCCCGAGACGGTGGCCAGTCCATCGTCAGCCGACGAGCGGTGGTCGGCGCCACCGTCGGCGGGATCGGAGCGGCGACCGTCGTTGGAGTAGCTGCTGCGGCTGCCTGGCCCGAAAGCTCGACCAGCAGCAGCGGATCCAGCCACGGCGGATCATCCTCCAGCTCCAGCAGCTCAACATCGGGCACCGGCGCCGAGATCGACTTCGCCGCCGCCCCGAGCGATGACTTCGTCGCCCGTGACCCGATCCTGCCGCCCGCGTCCTCCGAGACGGTGCACAACATCACCATCCGTGCCACCGAGGTCGAGGGAGACATCGCCCCTGGTGTCAGCCAGACCCTCTGGACGTTCGACGACATGGTGCCCGGCCCCTTCTACCGCGGGAAGATCGGCGACCAGTTCAACTTCACCTTGGTGAACGAAGGTTCGATCGCCCACTCGATCGACTTCCACGCGTCGAAAGTTGCCTGGAACGACGAGATGCGTTCCATTCAGCCGGGCGAGAGCCTGGAGTACAACTTCGAGGCGAAACACGCCGGGATCTACATGTACCACTGCGGTACTCCCCCGGTGCTACACCACATCGGCGCCGGCATGTACGGCGCGATCATCATCGACCCGCCCGATCTCGCTCCCGTCGACCACGAGTTCGCCTTCGTGCAGTCGGAGTTCTACACGGGCGCCGAGGGCGCCGTCGGGGACCTCTCCAAGATGCAGAACTCGGCGTGGGATGCTGTCGTGTTCAACGGCTACGTGAACCAGTACCAGCACCGACCGATCCGGGTCGAGCCGAACCAGCGGATACGAGCGTGGGTGCTCGATGCCGGCCCGTCGGAGAACTCGTCGTTCCACGTGATCGGCACGATCTTCGACACGGCATACAAGGAAGGGGCCTACCGGCTGCGTCCCGGCACAGGCGGCGGCTCCCAGGCACTCGACCTGCAACCGGCGCAGGGCGGCTTCGTCGAGTTCAGCTTCGATGTTGCGGGGCTCTACCCGTTCGTCACGCACAAGTTCGCCACGGCGTCCATCGGCGCACTCGGCGTGTTCCAGGCAGGCGAAGTCGACACAGCCGCAGCTTCAGCGGGCCACTGAGGGAGAAGGACATGGCTATCGACCAGGAAAACGTCGAAACTGACGACACGTCCGCCGAGCCGGCAGCGGCGGCTCCCACGAGGAAGGGCACCACCTTCGAGACGCTCGCAGTCTGTGGGTTCATATTCGGGATGTTCGCTATCGCGGCAGCCGTCTTCGCGGTCGGCCTGGCTGCAAGGGCAGTAACTGTGGCCGAGAACGGCGGGGGCGGAAGCGACACCGAGGCCGCTGCCACCAGCGGAGGACCGACAGTGAAGGCCGTCACCCTCGGCGACTTCTTCATCGACCCGGCCGACGCCACGATCGCAAACGGCGCGGTGTTGGACCTGTCCAACGAGGGTGCGGTCGAGCACGACCTGGCGATCGAGGACGTCGTGTCCGACAGGATCGCTCCCGGCGAGACCGGCACCTTTGACACCGCGGGTGTCGAGCCCGGTACGTATGAGTGGTACTGCACAGTCGCTGGTCACAAAGAGGCCGGTATGGTCGGCACCGTCACGGTGGAGTAGTCACCCGTCGTCGCTGGCGCAGTTCCATCTGCTCCGTGATTGCGTGCTACCGCTCGGTGGCCGCGTGACGGGCGCGGTGGCAGGTCCAGCACCGTTCGAACAGCTCATCCACCACGGTGTGACCTGACACGGCGAACTCCGGGTCGTGATCCAGTTCGAGCATCGACGAGGCTCCGCAGTCCACACAGCCGGCGTCCCGCTCGTGCACAACTCGCTTCTGACGCTGCGTAGGGTGCCGCTGTCGCCCTGAGGCGTTGATCGGACGGCGGTCGGCATCATGGATCAACGCTCTGAGGAACGACTTCGTAGCGATTCGTTCGACGACCGACCCGCTGATCGGAGTGCCGTCGTCCAGCGTGCAGCCGTCGCCCCTGACGTGGATTACGACCTCGGTCTCGATCGTCGTGCCACCGCCCTCGATGAGTTCCACCAGTCCGTCGGCTCGCTGCTGTGAGATCGAGGACCACTTCGCCACTCGTGGTGGGGGGGGGGGGGGGGCGGGCGGGGGCCCCCCCCCCCCCCCCCCGGGGCAGGGCGCCCCCG
>CAYVDN010000001.1:0-130896 GCA_964450685.1 uncultured Microthrixaceae bacterium | reverse complement strand
TACCCCCCGACCGTGGGCTCGGTGCTTTTATACCGCGCACCACTCCCCACCTGGTGGGGGTGGGCAGGCGCCCGCGGCCGCGCCCACACCACCCTCCGCGGTTGCCATCGAGCCGCTGACACCATTTCGCATGACCCAGGCATCGATGGCGGCCATGACCACTGCGGCTGATCCCGGTGCGAGCCGTATGGACCCATGGACCATGCCGTCAGGCTCGGTCCGCCAGGTGAGCCCCCTTGCGGCCCGCTGGCGGCGATCCGTCTCGTCCGGCTCCTCATGGCCGGCCAACCACCGTGCCAACTCCGACCCGAGCCTGCCCGCCGTTGTCCGCTCGGCTATCGCCAGCAGGTCGGCCTCGTTGTCCGCGTTGGCGACCCTCGTCAGCTGCCGAACCTTGCTGAACGAGATCCTGCCCTCGCGGAACGCCTCGTCGACAGCAGGGAGCTTCTCCAACGAACGCCCGATGCGCAGCCATTCACGGGCTGTCGAGACTTCGATGTCGAGCGCCGATGCCACCCAGTGGGCGCAGGTGCGAGCTCCGTCGAGCGCCCAGTCCCCGGAGCGGTCGAGTGTGACGAGCAGGTGGACCAGGCGGTATTGGGAGGTCGTCCAGGCTCGGCCTACCGCGAGAACTTCGATCCGAACGTCCCTGTTCGTGGATGACACTTCGCATGTCCCTGCTTCGGGTGACGACCAGCCTCTGGGCCAGCGACAAATCCCAGCGACCGACCAGGAATCGCAGCGGGCCCGCGGGCACGGATAGTCACATCTGTGGGACTGCCTTTGTTGGAGAACCGAGTTCTATACGGAAGCGGGTTGCCTCCGGCCTTGAGTTCTCTCCAGAGCGCATTGGCGAAGCAGGCTGTCGAGCTCCGCTCGACCGAGCCTACGAATGAACTGGGACATTCTGGAGCGCCCGGCCTTCCGCCACGGACCGTGGTGCCTGCACATCCGCGGACGCGTGGATACCACCGTCAGTGCCTGTCCTGCTGTCCTGCTGTCATGCCGACCGTGGGACCGCGACACAAGGCGACTCCCACCAACTGGGGTAGCCATGTCGATCGGCGAGTCACCGAAGCGACTTGGTCAACGTCCAGACTCTCGCATGAGTCGCCGACCCTGCCTGCCAGCTAGCCCTGCCCAGCCGAGTACGACTCGTATGGACGGGACGACGTCAGCGCCACGGCGCTCCTGATCCTCCTGCCTGGCTCCAAGATCGTCGTCCTCGAGCTCGTCGACGTCCTCCTCGGCGACGCTGTCAGCCTGGGCGGGTTCTCTTTCTCGTGACCTGGCTCGTCTTCATCCTGCTGCTCGCACGACAGGCCGTGCGATGACGGGCCGACCTCGACCCGGGGCCAAAGGTCGGGAGCTGAGCTCGTGCGACGCGAGGGGTCGACCGACAGCGCACCTCAGGTGGACCCGCTTTCCCACGTCAGCTCTCCACGGCAGGACCCCATCCACCGCCGCCGGGCGTCAGCATCCGCACGACGTCGCCAGCCTTCAACTGAATCGTGCACTTGTCCGGTAGGCGCTCTGCCCGCGACTCGTCGCCGCCCGGCAGCAGCCAGTTCTCCCCCACCGCTCCCGGCTCGCCCCCAGCGAGACCCCACGGCTGGCTCACACGCCGCTCGGTGATCAGCGACACCGTCACGTCCTCCAGCATCTGCAGATCACGCTCGATGCCCTCGCCGCCAGCGGACCACCCGGCGCCGCCGCTCCCCCGTCGTAGCCGGTACCGGAGCACGCGCATCGGGAACGCCCGTTCCAGCGCCTCGATCGGGGTATTTTTCGTATTTGTCATCGCGGTGTGGATTCCCGACTGACCCGGCAAAGCTCCGGTGCGGCCGTTCCCTGTGGGTCGGGGTGGCCTGCCGCCCTGACCACCACCGATCGTCTCGTAGTAGACCCACGTGCCGACGCGAGCCCCGATGAGCACGTTGTTCATTGTCCCCTGCGACGCAGCGCCGACCTTGTCCGGCAGCGCTCCGGCGATTGCACGGCACACGACGTCGACGACGCGCTGGCTGACTTCGACGTTGCCGGCACCCACCGCTGCTGGATACGACGCGTCGACGATCGTTCCGGACGTTGTGAGTAGTTGGACCGGGGCCATCGTGCCTGCGTTGGCCGGCAGGGTGGGATCGACGACCGAACGCAGAGCGAACGCGACCGCGGACGCGGTGACCGCCCGGACAGCATTGGTGTTCCCATCGCTCTGATGGTCGCTGCCGCGCAGGTCCACCTCGATCTCATCACCGGCGACCCGGATCTCGCAGCGCAGGATCGCGGGCGACTGCTGATCAGACGCGGAGCCGGTGGAGTCGAGCTGGTCATCGGCCGACCACGCACCGTCGGTCAGTGCTGCGATGGCAGCGCGTGCGCGACGTTCGCCGTAGGCGACGACAGCAGCGAACGGCGGGCCGGTCGAGGTGGAGCCGGCGAGTTCGGACAAGCGACCGACACCGATCGTGTTCGCGCCGACCTGTGCGTCTATGTCGCCGGCGCGCTCCGTGGACGTACGCGAGTTGTCGAGCAGCATGCGGCGCACCTCTGGGGTGAAGTGCATCGGCGAGATGCGGAGGCCCTCCTGGTGAACGTCGGTCGCGTCCGCCGGCAGCGAACCAGGCGCCGAGCCACCCACATCCGCGTGGTGCGCCCGGTTCGCGACCCAGCCGATGAGGCGGCCGCCGTTCCAGCACGGCGCGACGATCGTGATGTCGTTCAGGTGGGTGCCACCGGAGAACGGATCGTTCACGATCGCCTGCTCTCCGGGTTCGAGCTCGCCCAGCGTGTCGATTACCGCAGCCACCGATGCCGGCATCGATCCCAGATGCACCGGGATGTGCTCCGCCTGAGCCAGGAGGCGCCCCCGAGGGTCGAACACGGCTGCGGAGCAGTCGGCGCGCTCCTTGATGTTCGGGCTGAAGGCGCCGCGGCGGAGCACCGCGCCCATCTCGGACGCGATACCCGAAAGCCGTGCGATCAGGACGCTCAGCTCCGAGGCGGTGGGCTCGCCGGGTCCACCGAGACTCACGACGACCCCCTCGAGAGCACCAGTGAGCCCAGCGGGCCCGGTCGACCGACCCAGCCTTGCGGAACCCAGATCGTGCAGTCATCCCTGACCAGAACCGAGGGCCCCGTCACCGGCGGGTGCTGCTCGGGTGCTCGTGCCGCGAGCACCTGATCGATCGTCGACGGTGCTGGGGATTCTGCCACTGCCCGCAGAGCGATCACCTCGACTGCGGCCCTTTCGGGCGTGTAGCCGTTGCGCGCCAGGTGGACCTCTTCGAATTCATCGATCGACGACACCTGGAGCTCGTGGCTCTGTCCTGCGTAGCGGCAGTCGAGCGAAGTGGTCGCGGTGACGATCCCAACGGAGGGATCTCCCTTGAGCAGGGTCGACGCCTCGTCCGCGAGCTGCGACAACGCACCGGCCAGTCCGCTGTGATCCCCCGGAGTCGGCCACGACCGGACCAGTTCACGACGACGGGGTGAGGTGAGCAGACCGACAGCGGACAGCACACCGGCAGCGCCGGGCACTATCACCACCGGAATGCCACAGGACGCAGCCAACTCGCAGGCGTGGAGCGGACCAGCCCCTCCGAAGGCCACGAGTGCGAGACCGGACGGATCCACTCCACGCTCGACCGAGATGGAGCGCAGCGCCTGCTCCATGTTGGCGTTGACGACCTGGACCACTCCCGCTGCGTCCACCCCCGCCGAGGCGAACGCTGACCGGGCTGCTTCCACATCCAACCGGCCGAGACCGGGGAAGCTGGCGTCTGCCGGAATGCGGCCGAGCACCAGGTTCGCATCGGTGACGGTAGGGGCAGCTCCGCCGCGGCCGTAGCAGGCGGGCCCGGGGTCGGCACCAGCGGAGCGGGGTCCGACGCGCAGCGCTCCACCCGGGTCGATCGTCGCGATGCTCCCGCCACCTGCCCCGATCGTGTGCACGTCGAGCGACGGCAACCGGATCGGCAAGCCGGCTACGTCGAGCTTCGCCGCCGGCTCCGGTTCACCGCCCATGATCAGGCATACGTCGGCGCTGGTTCCCCCCATGTCGAAGCTGATTGCGTCGGTGTGACCACATGCAACTGCCACCGCCGCCGCTGCGCGCACCCCGCCCGCCGGTCCAGACAGCAGCAGCCTCGCCGGAGTGCTCGCGGCCGAGTCGAGGTCGATGAGTCCGCCCGCGGACGTCATCACAGCAACCGATTCCGCCGTGTCGGCCAGCCCTTCGAGATACGACCGACAGACCGGACGCAGATAGGCGTTGACCACGGTCGTCACAGTTCGTTCGAACTCACGGAACTCGGGTGCCACCTCGAAGGATGCGGTGACGTCCCAGCCGTGCTCTCGCAGTGTGTCCGCCACACGACGCTCGTGCGCAGGGTTCAGATCTGCGTGCAGCAGGCACACTGCGACGGCATCGACGTCGTCGGTGAGCATCCCCGACGACGTGAGCTGGCTGTACCAGCCGGTGGGCAAGCCCTCGATCTCAGCACCGGTCGAGTCGAGGCGCCCCGCGATCTCCAGTCGTAACGTTCGCTGCACCAATGGCTCCGGCCGGTCATGCCACTGGTCGTAGAGCGACGGACGGTCCTGGCGTCCGATCTCGATCACATCCCGGAATCCCACCGTCGTCACCAGCGCTACGACCGCGCCCGAGCGCTCGAGGAGCGCGTTGGTGGCAACAGTCGTGCCATGGGCCAGCAACTCCGGTGCTGCAGCGGTGCCGGCCAGCGACAGGACACCCGTACGTACTGCCTCACCGGGATCCGTTGCAGTGGACAGAACCTTCAGGATCCGACCGTCGGTGCCGACCAAGTCAGTGAAGGTCCCCCCGCTGTCGGCTCCGAGCTGCACAGCAGGACGGTATCCCGACTCCCGAACGGAGACGACGAAGTGCACAGCGATCTCGAATCCGACCACGAGCACGCCGAAGTGGCCGACGAGCCCTTCGTCGAGCGACGCGCTCCGCGGCCCCCACGCAACTTCCCGGGAGGGGCGGCCCGGTTGCCCAGACTGAACCGCCCGAGCGATGAGGTTCCCGAGTTCGTGGCCCCACTGCGCCAGCATGCGGAGGAGCGCTACCCGGAGAAGGACCGCGGTTTCGAGGCCTACTACAGCACCGACTCGCTGTTCAGCTCATCGCCTGAGCCCGAGGAGTTGACCGCCGAGAGCGAGGGCCCCTATGCGGTGCTCGGACTCACACGATCAGCGAGTTGGGAGGATGTCTCCAAATCGCACCGTCGGCTGGTCGCACAGCTTCACCCTGACCGCTACGTGCGCGAGGACGCCCAGGTTCGAGCGGCTGCCGAGAAGCGCGTCCGCGATGTCAACGAAGCGTTCGCGGCGATACGACGCGAACGTGCCGTGCACCGCTGATCCGCGGCGACGAGTCGGTCAGGATTCGTCCAGTTCGATGGTCCAGACGTCGTCGCCGAGCACCTCGGTGAAACGACGCAGCAGGAGCTCCGCATCGGGGTCACGGCCATCGGTGACTACAACCGCTCCACTGCTGACAGCGCGCAGCCAGCCGTCCCGGCGCTGCATTGCTCCACGACGGCCCGCCAGGTCGTTCGGTCGGGACCGCTCGAGGGTCACGACATGCGCCGCTCCGCCGAGCGCGGCATCGAAGCTGCGGCGCCTCTCGGGGCTCCAGCCCGCGACCGGGTCGGGGTAGGGCAGGATCACCGCATAGTCGACCCCTGCGTCAGCAGCCGCGAGCGCGGCGATGGACTCCACGCCGGGGCGCAGACCGGTGAGAACGACGAGGTCGGGGTGCAACGTCGCCTGTGCACCGAGGATCGCTGCGAGCTGACGTCGCAGGAGGTCACCGCGGTTGCTCTCCTGCAACCCCTCTGAGCGCAGCCCGACGACCGCCCACGGAGTCCCTGCCGGCACCCTGCTGTCACGCTGTGCTGCCGATCCGCCGGCATCGGGTGATCCGTGGGCGCTCCCTGACCCCGGTGCAGGTTTCCGTCGGTCGGACTGCATCCTGACGCCCGCGCTGTCGGGCTCAGCGAGATCGTCCTCTGACGGTGGCGAGCTTCCGGACGCGCCGTCGCCTCGCTGGGATGCAGCCACCGCCAAGCGATCGACGAGATCGTTCATCGGGTCGCCGGAATGGCCCTTCACCCACGAGAACGTGACGTCGCGCGTTCGGACCAGTTCGACGAACGGCTCCCACAGGTCGCGGTTGGCGACCGGCTCCTTCTTCGAGTTCTTCCACCCTCTGGAGATCCAGCCGCGCCACCATTCGTCTCGGAAGCAGTTCACGACGTAGGTCGAGTCCGACACGACGTGGACGGCGCCATCGAGTGCCTCGACCGCCCTGAAGGCCGCCGTGATCTCCATCCGCTGGTTGGTCGTGGCCGGATCCGCCCCCGACTCCCACCGGCCACCTGGTACCGCCCACGCCCAGCCACCCGGTCCCGGGTTCCCGCGACACGCACCGTCGGTGTAGGCGATGGTGACGCCGTGCGCTTGGTCTGGGTCGGTTCCGGAGCGAGGCACGCCGGAACGGTACTCGCCATATGGTGGGGCAACGACGGGGGACGGAGGTCCGGAATGGTCATCGATGGTTTCGCCCATCAGCTACCAGACATCGACCCGGGGGAGACCGACGAGTGGTTGGACTCCCTGGAGGTCGTCGCCCAGGCACGAGGAAACGTCCGGGCCCAGTACCTGATGGCACGCTTGATCGAACGCGCACGCGAACTCGGTGTCGGCACCCCGGCGAGCATCTCGACCCCCTACGTCAACACGATCCCTGCCGAGTACGAGCCGTGGTTCCCGGGCAACGACGAGCTCGAGCGTCGTATCCGGGCCTACATCCGTTGGAATGCAGCGATGATGGTTGTCCGGGCGAACGAACGTGCAGACGGGCTGGGAGGGCACCTCTCGACCTTTGCCAGCTCGGCTGCGCTGTACGACGTCGGTTTCAACCACTTCTTCCGTGGCAAGGAGGACGGCCTCGCCGGTGACCACGTCTACTTCCAGGGACACGCCGCTCCCGGCATCTACGCCAGGGCGTTCCTCGAGGGACGACTGGACGAGCACGACCTGGACAGGTTCCGCCGCGAGGTGGATGCCGGACCGGGCGAAGCGCCGATCCCTGGACGGGGCCTCTCGTCCTACCCGCACCCCAGGCTGATGCCGGACTTCTGGGAGTTCCCGACGGTGTCGATGGGGCTCGGCCCGATCCTGTCCATCTACCAGGCCCGCTTCAACCGATACCTCCAGAACCGCCGGATCGATGACACAGCCGACAGCCGCGTCTGGTGCTTCGTCGGGGACGGCGAGGTCGACGAGCCCGAGACTCTGGGGGCGATCTCTCTCGCCGCACGGGAGCACCTGGACAACCTGACGTGGGTGGTCAACTGCAACCTGCAACGCCTTGACGGGCCAGTCCGGGGCAACGGGAAGATCATCCAGGAGCTCGAGGCGATCTTCCGTGGGAACGGATGGAACGTCATAAAGGTGATCTGGGGCGGGGGGTGGGACTCGCTGCTGGCGCGCGACGTCGACGGTGTCCTGCTGAACAAGATGAACACGACCGTCGACGGCGAGTTCCAGCGCTACGCGATCGAGTCGGGGGCCTACATCCGCGAGCACTTCTTCGGCCCCGATCCGCGCCTGCGGGCGATGGTCGAGCACCTGAGCGACGAAGAGCTTCAGCTGCTCCCCCGTGGCGGTCACGACTACCGCAAGCTGTACGCGGCGTACTCGGCAGCGGTCGCCACCAAGGGTGTGCCGACGGTGATCCTCGCCAAGACGATAAAGGGATGGGCACTCGGATCGGGGTTCGAGGGTCGCAACGCCACCCATCAGATCAAGAAGATGACGCGGGCTCAGCTCCTGGAGCTGCGGGACCGTCTCCACTTCACCGACGAGCTTCCCGACGAGGCGCTCGAGGGCGACCTGCCGCCGTACCTGCGCCCACCGGATGACTCGGACGTGACCCGCTACCTGCGGGATCGACGCACTGCACTTGACGGGCCGCTTCCTTCACGGGTGCTACGGGTCAGGCGGCCGATGCTGCTGCCGGCCGATTCGTCGTTCGTCGAGATGTTGCAGGGCTCGGGTAGCCACGCGGCCTCGACGACGACAGCGTTCACCCGCCTGTTGCGAAACCTGTGCCGCGACGAACGCATGGGCGAGCGAGTCGTGCCGATAATCCCTGACGAAGCGCGGACTTTCGGCATGGATGCTCTGTTCCGCGAGCTCGGCATATATGCGTCACAAGGTCAGCGCTACGAGCCGGTCGACCACGACCTGATGTTGTCGTACAAGGAGTCGACCGATGGTCAGATCCTTGAGGAAGGCATCACCGAGGCCGGTGGTCTCGCTTCTTGGACCGCCGCCGCGACCTCTTACGCCCACCGGGGCGTTCCGATGGTGCCGTTCTTCACGTACTACTCGATGTTCGGCTTCCAGCGGGTGGGCGACCTGATCTGGGCAGCAGGCGACGCCCGCGCCCGCGGGTTCCTCCTCGGCGCCACCGCCGGTCGTACCACCCTGCTCGGCGAGGGTCTCCAGCACCAGGACGGCCACAGCCAGCTGTTGGCGTCCACGGTTCCTGCCGTCTGCAGCTACGACCCGGCCTTCGCCTACGAGACCGCCCTGATCATCCGTGACGGGATCCACCGGATGTATCCCGACGGCGACCCACTCAGGGGCGAGGACGTCATCTACTACCTGTCGCTGTACAACGAGAACTACCCGATGCCCGCTATGCCGGACGGCGTGGGTCCCGGGGTGTTGGCCGGCCTCTACCGCTATCTGCCGGCACCGGAGGTGGCAGGACCGGCGGCAACCGTGTTGTTCTCGGGGACGTCCTGGATCGCTGCCGACCGGGCACGCAACGATCTCGCGGAGCACTACGGAGTGGGCGTGGAGCTGTGGTCGGCGACCAGCTACCAGCGGCTCAGGTCCCAGGCGCTCGAGGTCGAGCGCTGGAACCGGCTGCACCCCGAGTCAGCGCCGCTGGTGCCATGGGTCACCGAGCAACTGGCTGTTGCGTCCGGACCGGTCGTGGCGGTGTCGGACTGGATGCGGGCCGTTCCCGACCAGATCTCTCGCTGGGTGCCCGGCCGCTACGTCTCACTGGGGACAGACGGCTATGGCCGCTCCGACACCAGAACCGCTCTGCGTCGCCATTTCGAGACCGATGCGGCACATGTCGTGCTCGCTGTGCTCGGCGAGCTGGTCCACGAGGGAGCGATCACTCCGGCGGCGTTGCCTGATGCCATCTCCCGCTACGGGCTGGCCACGGACACGGCGTCTCCCTGGTCCGTCTGACCGGCCGAAGGGATCGAGCTGCCGTGTTCGATGTGGGGCGGCCCGGTGTGCGGCAGTACCGTCTTGACTCATGTCGCGCACCCTCATCCGTGATGCCGAGAGCGCCCTCCTGGACCAGCGGCGCCGACTCAGCGCCGACGAGCTCGCCTCGCTCGCCGCGCTGTCGGACGAGTTCGTCCCGGCGCTGACCGCGCTCGCCCACCAGGTCCGACTCGACTGGTGCGGGCCCGAGGTCGAGGTCGAGGGCATCCTCTCGGTCAAGACGGGCGGCTGCCCCGAGGACTGCCACTTCTGCAGTCAGTCGTCCGCGTACGACACCCCTGTGAAGGCAGCTCCGTTCATGGACACCGAAGAGGTGCTCGCAGCTGCACGCGAGACCGCCGAACTCGGCGCGTCGGAGTTCTGCATCGTGCTGGCGGTCAAGGGCCCGGATGAGAAGACGATGGAGCGCATCCTTGAGCTGGTCCCGATCGTCAGGGACGAGACCGGCCTGAACCTGGCGGTGTCCGCAGGCATCCTCGACCCGGACCAGGCAAGACGTCTCGCCGAGGGTGGAGTGCACCGCTACAACCACAATCTCGAGTCGTCCCGTTCGTTCTTCCCGCGTGTGGCCACCACGCACACTTGGGAGGAACGCTGGAACACCTGCGAGCTGGTCAAGGCCAACGGCATGGAGCTGTGCTGCGGGGTGCTGCTCGGCATGGGCGAATCGACCGAGCAGCGCCTCGAGCTGATCGGTCAGCTCGTCGACCTGGATCCGACCGAGGTTCCGATCAACTTCCTCAACCCTCGGCCCGGCACACCGTTGCAGATCCGCAAGCCGGTGAGCGCCATGGAGGCGTTGCGCTGGATCGCGCTGTTCAGGTTGGCTCTGCCATCGGTGATCCTCCGCTACGCCGGCGGCCGCGAGATCACCCTGAGTGAGCTGCAGGTAATGGGCATGACGTCGGGTATCAACGCACTCATCGTCGGCAACTACCTGACGACGCTGGGGCGGTCACCCGACGAGGACCTCCGGATGCTCGACGACCTGCAGATGCCGATAGCTGCCCTCACAGGGGTCGTCTGAGGCCGACGTGGGTGCGCTCCACTGCCAGGGCTGCGGATCGGTCGACTGCGACGGCTGTCTTCCGGAGTTGGACCCTCCCCGCTACTGCGCCGACTGCGGCGCCTGGGTCGCAACCCGGGTGACGACCGGGGGATGGGTTTCGACGTGCAGGCGCTGCGACGCTGAGCGCTCCTCGACCCGTGAACCGAGCTGACCCACAGCTGATCGGATCTGATCGGATCTGATCGGTACCGTTCTGATTCGATCGGTCCGGCCGGCGTCACGCGCCGACCCGAAACGAGTCCACGACCCTGGCGTGCACCTCGTCGAGCGCCTCGCCGCCCTCGTCGACACCACGGGTGACCATCGCGTAGACCCTGTCGCCCGCCAGCAGATAGTGGGCCCGGATGGTCGAATCCGCCCGATCGTCGACGATCACGACGTCGACGGCTCGACCGTTGCCGACAGGCACGTCACGACGGACCGTCTCCCTGCCGTCGGGCGACGTTCCCAGAAGGCCTCCGACCATCGAGTCCACCAGCGAGGTGAACGCTGTCGGATCGTCCAGCGCGCCGACTCCCCCGCCCATCCCGAGATCGCTCGAGATGACGACCGTGGAACCACCTTCACCGAGCGAGGCCTGGTATCCGAACGTGGTGGCAGCTGCGGGACTGGACGGGTCGATCGACAGGTCGAGCTCGGTTGCATGGGCGGGAAGGTCGACTCGGAACGCTCCGCCGCTGGAGGTGACGAGCATCCACGAGTCGGGCACGGTCACCGGCGCCGCCTCGAGTACACCCGCCTCGATGAGCATCCCCGCCAGCGGGCCCTCTCCCTTGGCCGTCATCACGCCTACGGCACCGAGAACGACGACGACCAGCACGACCAGGACCCCGATTCGTGTGTTCGTCCGCCGCGAAGCGACCCCTCTGTAGGTGACGCTCGTCGGCATCGGAATCGCTGTCGGCCGCTCGAGCAGTGCTGTCGCCGAGCCGGACCCTGCTCCACCGGCCAGCGCCCCGCCTGCTGTGACCCCCGGTACTGCCATGCGTTCGACCAGCCGCGGTGCGGCAGCTGCCTCGGCAGCACAGACCGCGCACAGCGGCTCGTGGTCCTCCATGAGCATCTGGCATCGCGGACAGTTCAACATCTTCGTGCCCTTCGGCGCCCGCGGGGGCGGCCTTGAGGATGATGAGTCGTCAGGCCCACCCGAGAAGCGCGGGGTAGCGTGCGCGGATGGCTCCCCCAGCGATTCCGATCACCGGCGATGACGAGGCAGATCTCCTTCTCCAAGACGATCCGCTCGCACTGCTGATCGGAATGCTGTTGGACCAGCAGGTGCCGATGGAGTGGGCGTTCAAAGGCCCTCACACGCTACGGGAGCGCCTCGGCGGCGAACTCGACGCGGAGAGGATCGCGACGATGGACGTCGACGAGTTCGTCGCCATCTGTGCAACGACGCCGGCAATCCACCGGTTCCCAGCGTCGATGGGGCGTCGCATCCACGCCCTGTGCGTACAGATCGTCGACGACTACTCCGGCGACGCAGCCGCGGTGTGGACCGATGCGGTCGACGCCAAGGACCTCCGCCGCCGGCTTCGGGCGCTGCCCGGCTACGGCGAGGAGAAGACGAAGATATTCATCGCCATCCTGGCAAAGCGCATGGGTGTGCAGCCCGACGGATGGGAACAGGTGGCGGCCCCGTTCTCCGACGATCAACCCCGTTCGGTAGCAGACGTCGCTTCACCCGAGACTCTGCTCCAGGTACGTGAATGGAAGAAGGCGATGAAGGCCGCCAAGAGGTCAAAGCAGGACTGAGCCGTCGACGGGACAGACCGGTACTGCCGGTCAGTCGGCCTCGGCGACCGCCGCGTCGATCTGCTGGCGGGCGAGCCAGCCCAGGAAGACGGCGATCGCGCGTGGGTCGTGACGCAGCTCGTGACCGGCACCGGCGATCAGCCGGAACTCCGCGGATCCGTGTGCCGCGGCCAGAGCACGCCCGTCCGCCTGAGGAGTGAGGTCGTCGCTGTCGCCGTGTACCACCAGCAGTGGCCGGGGAGCGAGCGCCTCCGCCGATGCCACGGGACGGACGGACTTGATAGCGGCCGCCCACTGGTCGAAGGCCGCAGGGAAGTCGGGGTCACGCACCACCTGCACCTGGCGGGCGTGCAGCAGGAGCTGGCGTGGGTTGCGCGCCCAGTCGTCGAAGTCGGCAGGCGTGGCGAGCGCCGCCACTCCGCGCACTGCCGAATTTCGCGCCCCCTCGCAGACAGCCAGGGAGCCTCCGGTCCCGAACCCCGCCAGCCACACGCCTTCCACACCGAGCTCACCCAGGTGCTCGGCTGCTGCGTGGACGTCATCGAGCCATCCGTCCAGCGAGAACTCGCCCTCGGCCTCACCGCAGCCGCGGAAGTTCATCGTGAGTACGCACCAACCGAGTTCCGATGCGATGCGATCGGCCAGTTCGGGGAACGACTTGCCGGACTGGGGCGACTCGCGCCCACGGGTGGGGAACCCGTGGCACAGCACAAGTCCGGGTGCGGAGTGAGCGCCGTTGTCCGGTACGGCGAGGTGTCCGCTCAGGGTCAGGCCACCCGAATCGAACCTGTAGTCCATGACCGGTGGGCCGGGAGGATTGTCCGAGTCGGCCACGATCGATACGGACCGGGTCAGGACGCGTCGGCGTGGCGCTGTTTGGAGTAGAGCCGGTATCCGCGGTTGCGGGCCTCGGCCTCGGTGTCGGGACCGAAGCACAGATACGTCTCGGCCTCCATGAGTTCCTCGATCAGCTGCTCGTCGTCCGGGCCTATGGCGTCGACGTCATAGACGACCTGGGTCCGCTTGTCGCCGACGTAGCGGTGATGCTCGAACTTGACGGGCCGTTCCATGTCACGCTCCTGGGTCGCGGGGCCGCTGGCTTCATCGTAGGCGTGTGATGTACCCACGCCCGAACCGGTGCAGCGTCAGCCCAGCTCCTCCGGCAGCTCGGCCGACCGGGGCTCGGGGCCACCGAACTGGTCGTCGGTCGGATCATCCGGGCCTTCCAGACGCGGACCGATGGCTCCGATCGCGACGTAGTAGTCGAGCTCCGCGTCGAGGATGGCGACGACGTGCACGTCGTCGATGTCGAGTCCGGCGTCACTCACCCGGCCCAGCACGTAGGCGGTCGGCTCGTCGTCGGGGACCACGACCAGCGCGGTGCTCAGGTCGTCCGCGGTCCGCTCGGAAGCGACGCCCTTCTCCTCCAGATAGTCGCAGTGGAAGAGAAGCACCGCACGGACATCCTCGTAGGACACCTGGGCTGTCACATCGTCGGGGAGCCGGTCGGCCACGAAGTCGACCGCCTCGAGCAGGTCGTAGACACTTCGCCGCGGACGCTGAGCGAGTGAGCTGGACACGATTCCGACGGAAACAGCAGCGATGATGAACACGCCGATCACCGTGAGCACGATCCACCACCACATCGACCGCAGCGTACCGGCGGCGACGCACACCGTCGGCACCAGCCAGTTCCGTCGGCAAGACTCCTCCGATGGCCCACGATCGACGTTTCCGCTTCGGCGCACAGCTCCACCACCCGTTCCCGGGCATGACCTGGGCGGAGTCGGCCCGTCACCTGGAGGAGCTCGGCTACTCGAGCCTCCAGATGCCCGACCACTTCGGGAACCAGTTGGCACCGATTGCGGCGATGACAGCAGCCGCCGCGGCGACCACCACGTTGAAGGTGGGCACCCTCGTGTTCGACAACGACTACCGCCATCCGGTCGTGCTCGCCAAGGAGATGGCGACCATCGACCTGCTCTTCGATGGTCGCTGCGAGGTCGGCATGGGCGCAGGTTGGATGCGATCGGACTACACGAGCTCCGGCATACCGATGGACCGGCCCGGCGTCCGTGTCGATCGCCTGATCGAGGGCGTCTCGATCGTGAAGGGCCTCTGGTCGGGCGAGCCGTTCGACCACGACGGTGAGCACTACAGGATCATCGACCTCGCAGGCATCCCGCTGCCCCACTCGCCCGGCGGCCCGGCGCTACTGCTGGCAGGCGGCTCTCCACGGATGCTGCGCTTCGCCGGCGCCACCGCCGACATCGTCGGGGTGAACCCGTCGATCCACTCGGGCGAGATCGACGTGGACGCGGCCCGCGACGGTCTCTCGGACCGCATGGACGCCAAGCTCGGATGGGTTCGGGAAGGTGCGGGCGACCGCTTCGACGACCTGGAGATCAACGCCTGGGTTCCGGTCGCCGCGATCACCGACGACGCCGATTCGGTCGCGGCAATGGTCGCTCCGAGCTTCGGGCTGGAGGGAGAGGATCCTGACACCATGTTGCAGTCGCCGATGGTGATCGTGGGAACCGTTCCGGAGCTGGTCGACCGGCTCAACGAGCGCCGCGACCGCTGGGGGTTCTCGTACCACGTCTTCCAGGACGCGGCGGCCCTCGAGATGGCACCGCTGGTCGCCGCTCTCAGCGGCAACTGACCCGGCGGCAACTGACCCGGCGGCGGCTACCCTGCCGGCACCCCACGGCGACGGAACCCCACCGCTCCGATCGCCATCAGTCCGATCCCTGCGCAGCTGAGCACAGCGAACGCAGACGGATCGAAGCCCTCTGCCGGCATCCGGGGCAGATGCTCGAGAGGCGAGACCGCGCGCAGCCACTCGGGCAGGCGAAGCACCTCTCCGAGCAGAGCTACGACCGCCACGACGACGAGCGCCGCCCACGCGGCCGCAGCGAAACGAGGCGCCAGTCCGGTCATCATCGCCGCGATCCCTATGAGCACCAGGGGTACGGGCACCAGGGCCAAGGACGCCCACACCACCTCCAGCGCGCTGTTGCTCCCGCCGCCGGCGAGCATGACCCCTGATGCCGTGGCCGACCCGGACGCTGCCAGCAGTACTACCGCCGTCCCGGAAGCCACCAGAAGGTGGTCACCCAGCCAGCGCCAGCGGGAGACGGGGTGCCCGAGCACCAGTTCGAGGCGTCCGTCCACCTCGTCGTGGCGGAGTCGCAGCAGCGAGGCGATCGCCGCACCTGAGGCCATCATCGCCCCGAGCGCCAACGTGTACGCCAGGTAGGCGCCCGACGGGTCCAGTCCGTCGGTGGGCAGGAAGCTCTCGATATCCGGGTTGTCCGTGAATATCGCCTCTATGTCGTTGGCGATCGAACCGTACGCGACACCGATGGCCGAGACACCCAGAACCCATCCGAGGATCGCTCCTCGTTGGAGCCGGACCATCAAGCCGAGCGGTCTCGTGGTGAGCGGGCCGGCCGTGGCAGCACCAATGTGCTCGGGGAGCATCCCCGATCCGAGATCCCGCCGCTGCGAGAGAACCACTGTCGCCACCAGACCCGACAGGACGGTTGCCGCCATCATCGCGACCACCCACCACTGCTCCCCGGCAAAGGGTCTGACGCGGTGCGCCCAGCCTAGGGGCGACAACCACGAGAGCGTTCCGCTTCCCATGTCGCCGATCGCACGCAGGAGGAACGCCGCTCCGAACGCTGCCAGCGCGAATCCAGTGGCCGCCCTGCCGGTCGAGACGATCTGTGCCCCGACGGCGGCAACCGCAGCGAAGACGCAGCCGACACCGACGAATGCGCAGACCATCGCCACCGAGCCATGTACCCCGAAACCCATTGTGACGAGTCCGATCAACACGAACGCTCCGGCGATGAGCTCCGTGGCCCCGACGACGACAGCCGCGGCAGCAAGCGGTGCGTGACGGCCGACCGGACGCGAGCGCAGCAGATCCACCCGCCCGGATTCCTCCTCCGCCCGGGTGTGGCGAGTGGTCAGGAAGATGCCCATCAGGGCAAACGCGACTCCGCCCCACAGTGCCACTTCGTTCACGAGCACGACTCCGACGTTCGGGTCGTCGAAACCGAACCCAGGACCGTTCATGGCGCGGTTGATGCTGGCCATGGCGGGGCTCATCTCGAGCATCGATGCGTAGCCGGCGATCTGCTCTGGGGTGGAGTAGAGACTCCTGACGCTCCACGCCGACACGAGCACGAGCCCGACGACCCCGAGCATCCAGAGGGATGCCCGGAGCCGATCCACCCGTAGGTTCAGCCTGATCAGCCGGCCTGCACCGACCGTCGCACCGCGCCGCGTCCCCGTGCCGGAACGGTCGTCTCCGCTGGGCTGACGGCTCATGATCTGGCGTCGTCGCCCGATTGCCACGGGCGTCCTCCCCCATCGAGTCCCGCTTCGTGCAGCTCGTCGCCGTAGTGACGCAGGAACAGCTCCTCCAGCGTCGGCGGATGGCTCGTCAACGAGCTGATCCCGGCCTCGGCCAGCACTGAAACCGCGCTGTCGAGCGCGTCGCTGTCGACGTCGAAGCGCACCCGCCCGTCGCGGGTGTCGATGCCGTGCACGCCGGGTATCTCCTCGAGTCCCTCCACCGGCCGGGAGGTCACCGCCGTCACCGACGTCCGTGTGAGGTGCCGCATCTCCTCGAGCGTCCCGCTCTGGACGGTGCGGCCGTTTCGGATGATCGTCACCCTGTCACACAGGTGCTCGACCTGCGCCAGGATGTGGCTCGACAGCAGGACGGTCCGACCTTCGGCCGTCAGCTCCGCGACGATCTCCTGGAACACTGCCTCCATCAGTGGGTCGAGTCCCGATGTCGGCTCGTCCAGCAGGTAGAGCTCGGCGTCGGCCGAAAGTGCAGCCACCAGTGCCACCTTCTGGCGGTTGCCCTTGGAATACGCGTGGGTCCGGCGTCTGACGTCGAGATCGAAACGCTCGACCAGCTGGTCGCGTCGGCGCTGGTCGACATGACCCTGCAGGCTGGAAAGCAGGTCGATCACCTCACCGCCTGTCAGTTGGGGCCAGAGTTGGACCTCTCCCGGCACATAGGCCGTGCGTCGGTGAAGGGCCACGGCATCTCGCCACGGGTCACCGCCGAGCAGCTCCACCCTTCCCCGGTCGGGGCGCAACAGCCCGAGTGCGATCCGCAGGGTCACCGTCTTGCCGGCACCGTTCGGTCCGAGGAAGCCGTGCACCTCTCCCCGCTCCACGCGCAGGTCGAGGCCATCGAGCGCTCGCGTCGACCCGAACGTCTTGACCAGTCCGCTCGCTGACAGGACCGGCGCCGACGTGCCATCACCCATCCCGTGCCTCCCACTGCATCGATCGAGACCGCTGACGTCGGGAGAGTCTGGCACCGATGCCACGATGTGGCGGGTGAAGGACAGGATCAGCATCGTCGGGGACCGACCGTTCGGACCGATGGGAGACCGACCGCCGGGTCCGTGACAGTCTGGGCAAGTGCCCCGAACGCCCGTCGTAGGTCGAACCAGAGCGCGCCTCGCTCCGGTCGCCACGACGCTTGCCGCGATCGGGCTGTTCATCGGTGTGTGGGCTGTCATCACCACGGACGTCCAGGAAGCCCTGGGAGGTGGCCCGGGCCGTCTTGGGCTGCTCCTCACGGTCGCGCTGATCGCAGCCGCCGCTATGAACACGGTCGGGGGGATGCTGGCCGAGCGACGCGGCACCACTGCTGCACTGCAGCTGACCCTGGCCTGCTGGGCGTCAGCGTTGGCTGTCGGATCGCTCGCTCCCGCCCCTTGGGGTGTGGCCCTCGGGGTCCTGCTCGCGTTGTGCGGATCCGGTGCCGTCGACGTCGTGGCCAACGTAGCTGCGACCGCAGGTCTGGCGGACCGACCCGGTCGACTCGTGCAGTTCCACGCTCTGTTCAACCTGGGTGGCGCGATCGGAGCCGTGTGCGCAGGGATCCTGGTGGCGTTGGACGCCGGAACTGGATGGCGCCTGGCGTGGGCGCTGACTGCGCTGGTCGTGTTCGTGACGTTCCTGGGGTCGCTCGGGACTGACCTACCCGCAGGGCAGGCCGGTGAGCAGGTGTCACCAGCCGATGGGTTGCGCATCCTGACCAGCGAGCGACTCGTCCCGACGGCACTGGCGTTTGCCCTCGGCGCGATGGTGGAGGCGGGAATCACCACGTGGGGTGTCGTTCACCTGCGCGGTCAACTCGACGCCGGACTCCTGGTTGGTGCGGGCGGGGCGGTGACGGGGTTCCTGGTGGCGGCAGTCGCACGCCTGTCGGTCAGTCGCATCAACAGCATGACTGCCGTGCGGAACTCCCTCATCGCCGGCGGCGCTCTCGCTTCCGGCGGCCTGGCGGTTCTGTCGTTGTCGGACCAGGCGGTTCCCGCCGCAGGCGGTCTGGTAATCGCCGCGGGAGCGATTGCAGTGTGTTGGCCGCTCTTGATGTCAGAGGTGGGTCGGGGACGAGAGCGCCCGGGAATGGTCGTCGGTGCTGTGTCGACCGTCGGCTACCTGGGAGCGATCGTCGGCCCCGGGATGGTCGGCATGATCGCTGCTGTGTTCGGGCTGGGCGTGGCGCTGCTCGTGCTGGCGGGGGCCGCGGCACTGATCCCCGTTCTGATTTCGGCGGGCCCCAGGTCGACCGTCTGACACGACCCTTCAGAGGGTTCCCGAACCCGATCCAGGATTGTGTGACAAACGACCGACGATCACATTGCGGTTTTGTGACGAATTCGCGTCATGCTTGTGGAGTCCACATCTCGCGGGTGGCGTCGCTGGGGCGCCACCTCTGACCGCTGGAGATCACGTGACACGAACCAACCCCCTTCGAAGCCTCCGCGCGCGACACTCGATCCCCGTTGTAGCCGCAATGCTCGTGACGGCAGCCGTCATCGTCACCGCAACCACTGCCGGCGAGGACGTCGAGGCGCGACCGGCAAACAGGGTTTCGGCGGTCGAACAGCCACAGCCCACAACCACCCCCGCGGACGACAGCGAACTGATCGAACAGCTCGGTCTGGCATGGCGTGAGACCGAGGCGGCCAGGGCCGAACAGGTACGGCAGTACCTCGAAGCTGCCGCGGCGGCGGAAGCAGCCAGGCTCGCCGCCGAGCGTGCAGCAGCAGAAGCCGCCGCGGCAGAGGCTGCCGCGGCCGCATCACGCAACTCGATGGGTGGCGGATGGGCGGCGCTGCGGCGCTGCGAGTCCGGTGGCAACTACCGCGCCGTCTCCGCCAACGGCACCTATCGCGGCGCCTACCAGTTCTCGCGTTCCACTTGGAACTCCGTCGCAGCCCGCAACCTCCCCCACCTCGTGGGAGTGGACCCAGCGGCTGCAGCACCGGCTGACCAGGACGCCATGGCACTCGCCCTCTACCGCAGCTCCGGGTCGCGACCATGGCCCCACTGCGGCAGGCATCTCTGACGCCGAGTTGCCCCGACCGCACCGGCGGCCCGCAGACCCGACTTTCGGGCTGCAGTATTTGAACCTTGTTCATGTTGAACTGCGTCCAAGACTCTGCTGTGGTGTGTGAACCAGTTTGGAAGGGCTGCGTTGACTCATTACGAAGTGCTCGGTGTCGAGGTGACGGCCACACGGGCCGATCTCCGCAATGCATACGTTCGACTCGCGCGCACCTTCCACCCGGACTTCCACGCCGGTGCCGACCCCACGGTCTTCGAGTACGCACAGGACCGCATGCGCGAGATCAACGTCGCCTGGCAGGTGCTGAGCGATGAGGGCGCCCGTCACGCATACGATCAGCGGCTCGGACTTCACACCGGGGCCGACAGCTTCCAGGGCAGTCGGTTCTGAATCTCTCGGGGGAACAATGAGACTCGTCGCGTCCGTTCGACGGCTTAGGGGATCGGTCGGGCTGCGGCGCACGGCGGCCTGTGTGCTGGCGGGGCTGCTCGTCCTGGCCGGCTGTGCCGGCGAGCAGGTCGCGGACGACGTCGGCGGCGCACTCCCCGACGACGACCAATCGTCGACCTCGCAGGCGGACGCAACCACAGAGCGACCGGACGGGCCAGCTGCCGATCTGAGCGAGGAACTCGTTGGCGGAGCCGGTCCGTTCATCGGCTCACTTGCCAGCCAGGACCTGGCCGCTCTCGGCTACACCCAGACCGAGCTGATCGCTGCCGGCGAGGCGGTCCGCTACGACCCCGGGCCTGAATGGACCGAGGACGGACGGTGGACCTTCACAGAGGTGGACGAGGCGCCAGCTGCGTACCGCACCCGTGCACTTGTCAGGCGCCCGACCGACCCCGACGACTTCAGCGGCACGGTGGTGCTCGAGTGGCTCAACGTCAGCGGCGGCCTGGACGCCGATCCCGAATGGTCGAACCTGCACGAGGAGCTGATCCGTCAGGGCCACGCCTGGGTCGGTCTGTCCGCCCAGCTGATCGGCGTCGAGGGCGGCCAGGTGCTCGTCTCGATCCCTGGAGCCGAGGGCTTCCTGGGCAAGGGCCTGGTCAACTCCGATCCGGCTCGTTACGGCTCGCTCGACCACCCCGGCGATGCCTATTCGTTCGACATCTACACCCAGGTGGCACGGGCACTTCGCTCCGGAGACGGGCTCGGGGGGACCGCTCCCGAACACGTTCTCGCTGCGGGCGAGTCCCAGTCCGCGATGGCCTTGGTGACCTACTACAACGGCGTTCAGCCCCTGACGCTCGCCTTCGACGGGTTCTTCGTGCACAGCCGCGGTTCGATGGCGCTGCCTGTGGTGGGACCGGATGAATACGCGGATCTCGCCAGCTCGTTCGGCGGCACCGAGGCGCTGATGCGCGATGACCTCCGAGCGCCGGTGATGATGCTCCAGTCCGAGGGTGATGTCACCGGTCTGCTCAACTCGTCGGCCGTGCGTCAACCCGACAGCGACACCTTCAGCCTGTGGGAGGTTGCTGGTACTGCGCACGCCGACAAGCGGATGCTTGGCGCAGCGTCCGCGCTGCTCAACTGCGGGGTTCCCATCAACGACGGCCCGATGCACATCGCGGCGAAGGCTGCGTTCCACCACTTCGCCGCCTGGGTCGCCGGTGGGGATCCGCCGCCGACAGCACCGTTGCTCGAACTCGATGAAGATGCCTCCGAACCGACGATCGCTCGTGACAGCGACGGGCTGGCAGTGGGGGGATTGCGACTCGCGCCGGTCGATGTCCCCGTCGTGGTGCTCTCGGGTGAACCGGGTCCCTCCGATCAGCTCATGTGCCAGCTGCTCGGCTCTACCGTGCCGCTGTCGGCCGACCGTCTTGCGGCCCTCTACCCCGACGCCGCCGCATACCAGGACAGCTACGACGCTGCCGTCGACGGCAATGCCGAGGACGGATACATGCTGGACGCGGACCGCGCCGCGATGGCCGAGTACTCCCACCCGGATCGCATACCCGGCTGAGCACAGGGCGTTATCTTCTGCTCGGTCGTCCAAGACGGAGGAGCAGATGCCAGATTCCCAGACACCGGTCCACTGGATCGACACCTCAGGCAACCAACAGGGACCGGAGCCGTGGGACACCGTCCTGGCCCGGGTCAGAGCCGCGCAGATCCCGCCGTCCACCCAGGTGTGGTGGGACGGCGCGCCGGCCTGGCAGCCGCTCGACCAGGTCGCCGGAGCAGATCTCGGCGGATCCTCCCCAACCACGACTCCCGTCGCTGGGGCACCGACGTCCGGCGGAGCCCCGATGAGCGCGTCGGAAGCGCTCATGAGCGGGTTGACCGACCAAGAGCTCGACGACGAGTTCATCGGGCTGGTCAGCCGAAGCTGGGAGCTCTACAAGGAGACCGAGTTCGCCACGTCGATCGACGAGACGACACTCGGCGGAGTCATCACAGCACTCGTCGACTGCGGCTTCGTGCTGATCGACCTGGAGACCGCAGGCGCCCTGTATGGCGCAGTCGCTGCCGATCCGGCGGTAGGAACGACCACGACGACCACCGGTGGCGCCAACGTGGGCTCGACCGCGACTGCCGCTCATCACCAGCTGCGCTTCGAGGAGCCCGACACCCACGCACGGGTCACGGTCGCCCTCGAGCACCTGACGCCGGATGTCGCCTCGGCGAAGATGATCGGGCATCGTGCCTCGGCGATCATCGGCTACGGCCAGCGGGTCAAGGAGTTCAACAAGGTAGGCCAGGCGATCCGCCAGGAGATGCAGAGCAACCTCGTGCTCTCCCCCGAACCGGGCACGGTGACCTTCGACGCAGACCTGTCGTCGGGTTACGTGTACGCGCAGATCGACCTGCTGCTCGAGCTCGACCGCTACGTGTCCGAGGACCTGGCGGTCGACCACGACCTGTTGCGCCGTCACCTGGCGTCGGTCGTCTACACGATGAAGATGTTCGTCCAGTCACGATTCGGGAGCTGAAGATGGGCCTGTTCAACTCGATGGCGAACTACGCGCACAAGTCGGAGCTGCGCGAGTCGAAGGACGAGATCATCTGCGGCGAGATCATCCGCGGTCTGTCACACCGGGGGTGGCGTTGCCACCGGATCGTCGCGCACTCGGACCGCCAGCAGATGGGCTTCAAGCTCCCGGGTGACCCGGTGCTGTCAGCGGTATATCTGGTGGTCGACCGCCGTAGCGGCTCAGGTGCACTGACCCAGGCGATGGGATCGAAGACGATGGTCGGGTTCACCGCCGAGATGCGCAACAAGGTCTCCGATCCCGACGACCTGGCCACGATGTGGCGCACCGATCTGGCGAACCTGTTCAAGCTGCCGGTGGCGGGCGAGGTGCGGGTCAACCACCAGCTGAACACGGTCAACGCTCGCACCTACCACCTGGTCGACCTGGACCAATACGTCCAGGGCCACGCGGTGACCGCCGGGCCGTTGGTCGACTGGATCATCGCCCAGGTCGACGCGCTGCGCGAGCAGTTGCGCCCACTCAAGAAGTAGGGCTCCGGAGCGGCGCCCCCGGGTTCCTGCCCTACCTCGACAGGGCAGGAACCCCGAGCATCCACTCAGCCGGCGTTGGCCGCCGCCTCGTTGAGCGCGTCGAGGTGCGACGTCGCCTCGAGGTACTCGTTCACCCAGCGCTCGATGACCGCCGCTGTCTTCTCGACCTTCTCGAACTGGCCGACGACCTGGCCGACTGGGTTGAACGCCACGTCGACGGTCTGGTCGGGGTACTTGTGGGTGGCAGCAACAGCGATGCCCGAGACCATGTACTGCAGCGGCATGCCGAGCGGATCGGGGTTGTCCGGGTTCTCCCACGCCTCGGTCCAGTCGTTGCGGAGCATGCGACACGGCTTGCCGGTGAACGACCGGGAACGCACGGTGTCACGCGAGCTGGCGTCGATGTAGGCCTGTTGCTGCACGGGGGTGTTCTCGGCCTCCTCGACCATGAGCCACTGCGAACCGGTCCACGCTCCCTGACAGCCGAGAGCGAGCGCCGCCGCGATCTGCTCGCCGCTGCCGATCCCGCCGGCTGCCAGAACCGGGCGGGGGGCGACAGCCTTGACGGCCTGGGGCCACAGCACGATGGAGCCGACCTCACCGCAGTGACCGCCGCCCTCGCCGCCCTGGGCGATGATGATGTCGACGTCCGCGTCGGCGTGCTTCATGGCCTGATAGGGAGATCCACAGAGCGCGGCGACCTTGCGGCCCTCGGCGTGGATGTGGTCGATCATGTCCTTGGGTGGTGTGCCCAGCGCGTTGGCGATCAGTGTCATTTTCGGGTGACGCAACGCCACCTCGACCTGGGGGGTCGCCGTCGCCTCGGTCCATCCGATCAGCTGGAGGGAGTTGTCGTCCTCACCCTCTGGAAGCGGCACTCCGTGGTCCGTCATGAGCTTGCGGGCGAAGTCCAGATGCTGCTGGGGAACCATGTCCCGGAGCATCTTGGCCAGGTCATCGGCGGACATGTCGGCGTCCATGCCCTCGTACTTGTTCGGTATGACGATGTCGACGCCGTAGGGGTGGTCGCCGATGTGCTCGTCGATCCAGTTCAGCTCCACCTCGAGCTGTTCGGGCGAGTAGCCGACGGCGCCGAGCACCCCGAAGCCACCGGCCTTGGAGACTGCCACGACGACATCGCGGCAGTGGGTGAAGGCGAAGATCGGGAACTCGATCCCCAGCTCGTCGCAGATAGGGGTACGCATCGGTGTGTCCTTTCACCTGTCGGTCGACACCATCGGGTGTCGGCTGAATCCGTCGACGACGCTTCGCAGCGCCGTGACAGCCATCTCGTCGGTGACCCTCTCGGGGTCGATCCGGCGCATCATCTCGAGCCCGAAGAGCAGGCCGATCACGGCTGGGCCTACAGCCGGGTCCTGTGACGCCTCGTCACCGGTCGAAGCGACGATTCCCCTCCATGCACCGCGGTAGCGACGCGTGAGGTGCTCACGGAGCTCGGGGTTGCGCGCAGCGTGGGCCCACAGCTCGAACTCGAGGGTCATCCAGCGGCCGTCACCGACCGCTGGAGCGGAGACGTTGCGCCACAGCACTGCCAGGCGGTCGTCGATCGTCGACGCGGTTGCGAGCTCGGCGCCTATTACGGCGCCGACGTCGCTCACCCAGCTGTCGAGCAGCGCCAGCAGGATGCCGTCCTTGCCTCCGAAGTGGTCGTAGACGGCACCGGACGTCCGATCGGCACGCTGGGCGATCGCGTCGATGGAGGTTCCGTCCACCCCGCGCTCGGAGAAGAGCTCAGCTGCCGCGTCGAGCAGGCGACGACGGGTGTCGGCGCGTCGTTCCTCCTGGGTGGCCACCAAGAAATATTGGCTTACAGATTTATATTGGTCAACCTATGCAGGTGATCGGGTGCGTCGCAGTCGTGGCACTCGCTCTCCAGCGTCGCGTGATCGATACCGAACCGTTCGGCGAGCATCGTTCGAGCGGCCGTGGTCACCTGCTGTGCCCGGTGCAGATCGATTCCGTCGTCCATGCTCAGGTGCGCGGTGAGCGCGACCGTCCGGGAATCGACGGCCCAGATGTGCAGGTGATGTGCGGCTCGCACACCCGATAGCTCGGCGAGCGCAGCACTCACCTCGTCGACGTCGATCCCTGCCGGGGTCGACTCGAGCAGGACACCGACCGTGTCGACCAGTAGGCGCCAGACCCCGATGAGCACCAGGACAGAGATGAGGATCGAGACGGCCGGATCGACCCAACCGGCATCGAACCACCAGACCGCCGCTGCGGCCACGACCACGCCGAAGGAGCCGAGAGCATCCGCCACCAGGTGCCAGAACGCGGCGCGCAGGTTGAGGTTGCCGTCTGCCGATCGGCTCAGCAACCAGGCGCTCGCGCCGTTGACGACCAGACCTACGAGTCCGACCACGGCGAGGGGAACCGCCGATAGATCGGGTGGATCGGAGAAGCGACGCACCGCCTCCACCACCACCCAGATGGTCAGCGCCACCAGGACCGTGCCGTTCAGCAGCGCTGCCAGGACCTCTGCGCGGGCCAGGCCGTAGCTACGCCGCGACGTCGGTGGCCTGGCGGCGAGCGCCTGGCCGATGAGAGCCACCACCAGCGCCACCACGTCGCTCGCGTTGTGGAGCGAGTCGGCTAGCAGCGCCAGGGATCCGACGACCAGTCCGATGACGACCTGCACGGCCAACAGCACGCCGTTGGCCCCGACCGAGATCCACAGCGCCCGCCGCTGACGGGCGAGCTGGTCACCGGTGGCACCGCTCAACTGGCCGTGGCCGTGGCCGTGATGAGCGTGACCGCCGTGGTCGTGGCCGGTCACGACGCCTCCGACTGGAGGCACTGTTCTTCCGGCAGGACCAGACCGCAAAGGTCCGTCAACGCATGCGCCAGGCGTGGATCGCACAACCGGTACCGCTGACGACGCCCTTCCGCCTCGGCGACCACCAGTCCGCACCCGCGGAGACAAGCAAGGTGGTTCGAGACGTTCGATCGCGACAGTCCGAGTCGGTCCGCAAGCTCTGAGGGATAGATCGGGCCGTCGAGCAGCGCCACCAGCATCGACCGGCGCGTCTCGTCCGACAGCGCAGTGCCCACACGCGCCAGTGCACTCAGGTCGACGCTCGACTCCTGGCCCATTGTTCAATAATTCACTAGTTGCTGAATTCAGTCAACCATGAATTCATGGATCTGTCTGTCGGTCGCCTCGTACCACATCCCATCGCCGTAGCCTGCCCAGATGCCGATCGAGCCTGCACCGGAGCAGAGGGTCTCCGTGCTCCTCTTCGCGGACCCCGAGGCGAGGGACTTGTCGGGCCGCGAAGTTGATCTCGACGCCCGTGAGCGAGCGCGCTGGGAGTCACTTCGCAGACCCGATGACCGTCGGCGCTATCTGGTGGCACACCTAGGCCTCCGCGACGCTCTCGCCGAGCGGCTGGGCATCGCCCCGGGAGAAGTCGCACTGGGGAACGACAGCTGCCCCGTCTGTGGTTCACCCGAGCACGGCCGACCCGTCTCCCTCGACGACCCCGACCACATCCATTGGTCGATCTCACACACCCACGGCTTGGTGGCTGTGGCAGTGGGATCGGCCGCGATCGGAGTGGACGTCGAATCGCTCAGCGCCACCAGCGACACCGACTTCCTCGACGAGGTGGGCACGCACCCGGCTGACGCGGCTGCGCTGGACATGGTCAGACCCTCGCCCGACTCCTCCGGCGCGGTTGGTTCGGACCTCTCGCGTGCGCGTCTCGGCCGATGGGCGCGACTCGAGTCCGTGTTGAAGGTGACCGGCGCTGGTCTCGGCGTCGACCCGGCGACGGTCGCTGTCGGGCTGACCGGCACAGTCACGACGGCGGTCAACCTGCCCGGCGATGGCGGGCATCGCTCGATCCTCACGACCGTGACCGATCTGGCGGTCGGTGACTCCCACGTGGCAGCGCTCGCGCTCAGTGGTCACGCGGCACCCGCGGTGCACATCAGCTGGTGCTGATGACACCCCGACCGCTGCGTCGTGTCGGATCAGGTTGCGATCCAGAACAGGCGGGAGGTCCCGACGGACAGGTTCGTCCACTCCCGCACCGCCACGTCAGTGGCGCTAAGCGCATCCCCAGCTCGCAACACGGGTGACGACTCCCCGAGGTCGACGAGCACAAGACCCTCGGCCACCAGGACCATCTCTGGCCCCTTGTGCCCCTGCACCGGCCGCCCCGATTCGCCCGGCGCCAGCTTCACCATGTGGACCTTGGCCGGATCGTCCACGCCGTCGAACAGCCTGACGGTCGAGCCATCGTCGGAACCGTTGTGGTCGTGCCGGTCGTGTCGGTCATGGCGTGCGACACGGGTGCTAGGGGGTCGTCCGATTCCCAGGAGCTCGTCCAGCCCGATCTCGAGCCGCTCGCACATCGGCACGAGCGTGTCGAGCGAGAGGCCTCGGCGGCCCGACTCGGCCTGCGAGATCGCCGCGGGCGTCACGCCGGCGAGCTCGGCGAGCTGACGCTGACTCATACCCCGGGAAGAACGGACCCTGCGCAACCCCTCCCCCAGCCGTCCGGACGTGTGCTCCCTGTCGAGCAGGACACCTGACGTATCAGGGTCCAGCGCGGCGACCGCCCCCTGCACCTGGAGCGGCCGTCCCTCTGCCTTGCGGACACGGAGGTGACCGGCCCGCAGGTCGAACACACACTGGGCGATACGTGCGACGGCGTCGATGACGGCGGTTCCACACAGGGACCTGGTCGCGCTCCAGTAGGCGATGGTTCCCCGCTCGAACAAGCGTGGACAGGTCCGGGTGTAGAAGGCGACCGCCTCGTCGGCACCCCAGTGGGACACGAGATCGTCGAGGGACCAGACGACCAGTCGTGCGCCGTGTCCCACCTCGGCGCCGAGCAGGTGCGCCTGTAGCCCGTCGGACGTCGGGAAATCGTCGAGGAACCTCGTCTCGACGTCAGGTGCCGCGTACTCGGCACCCGAGAGGTGCACCGAGCGCTTTAGTGCTGCCGGCTCGCCCAAGAACGCACGCGTGAACGGCGCCACTTCACCGATCCTGTCCGCGACCCACACGACGTTGTCACCAATAGCGAGCCCAGCGCCCAGAAGCTCGTCCAGGCCGGCCACTCCCGACCGCGACATTCGATCCCGGATCGAGCTATCATTAGCAGTGCTAATGGCCATGGCCCCTACCTTAACGTCAAGTAGCGTTCACAGGGTCAACGACTCGGAGGTCATCGACATGTCCGTGAATCACGAGGTGGACCTCTCCCGTATCAGGGAGCTGCTCCTGGCTGAGCGCGCTGAGCTCGAGGCGACCCTCGCCGACTGCGCCACGAGTTCAGCGACCGAGCGACCGGATGCTTCTGACGGCTTCGGCGAGACCGAGCACGTGGTGCACGCCGAGCAGCTCGAGCTGTCGTCACGGGTGGCCGCGGTGGCCGACGCCACGCTGCGAGATGTCGACGCAGCGTTGGCACGCCTGGACTCCGGGGACTACGGAACCTGCACCAGCTGCGGCGGCCCGATAGCCCCCGACCGCCTCGAGGCACTACCGTCGACGGCGTTCTGCCTGTCGTGTCGTAGTGCCGCCAGTTCGACTCTGCGCTGAGCGGACGCCGCTCAGGGACCTCGACGGGCCCGCCGACGACAGGCACCCCCGACCCGATCCCTTGACATGGCGACCGCCACCACACCCCCGAGCAGTGCCGAGCCGATGAGCCCGGCCCAGCCGCCGCCGGGCGGTGACCGCCGGCGAGCGCGCACGCTCGTGGTGGTTCTCGTGATCGCCGGTATCGCCCTCGGACTGATCGCGGTCACCGCCGCCCGGAGGAACCCGGGGTCGACATCGACCGGCACGTCGACGTGGAAGGGCACGGTGCTCCCCTCCCCCCAGACCAAGCCGGACCTGTTGCTCACCGACACCTCGGGTCAGCCGTTCAACCTGGTTACGCAGACCGAGGGTCAGCTGACCCTGCTCATGTTCGGATACACCAACTGCCCGGACGTGTGTCCGATCAGCGTGGCGGCACTCGCGAGCGCTCTCGACTCGCTCGACCCGTCGGTCGCCGCCAGCGTGCGCATGGTTTTCATCACCGCCGACCCGGAGCGCGACACCCCGGACCGGCTCCGCCGGTTCCTCGACCAGTTCGACGAGTCGTTCACAGGGCTGACAGGATCGATCGAACAGATCGATGCGGCACAGGCGGCCGCCAAGGTTCCGCTTGCGACCCGCGACGACCCAGGCGAGAACGGGGACTACACCGTGGGTCACGCGACGCAGATGATCGCCTATCAGGCTGACGGAGTAGCGCGGATCGTCTACCCGTTCGGCACCCGGGAGTCCGACTGGGCTCGCGATCTGCCCCGGCTGGTCGCTGGCGAGATACCCGGCGAGATCCAGGAGGAGCAGCAACCATGACGTGGTGGTGCGTCGCGACGGAGAGGCCGTGGGACTGGACCCCTCGCCCATATCTCGGTGTCTGGTTGCTTTGTGCCGGGCTGATCGCCGCCTACGTCACGGCTTGGCGTCGACACGGAGGTCGGCCGACCACCCGGCAGGGTTGGCAGTTCGCCGGCGGAGTGATCGCTCTATGGGTCGCCTCCGACTGGCCGGTCGGCGCGCTCGGAGCCGGCTACCTGTCGTCGGTGCACATGCTGCAGTTCATGATCTACACGCTCGCCGCCGCTCCGCTGCTGATGCTGGCCACACCCGAGTGGATGGCCGCGGCTGTGCTCGACCGGCTCCGCTTGCGTCAGGCGTGGGCATGGTGCACCCGGCCCGTTCCCGCGGCGATCATCACCAACGTCATTCTCCTCGCCACCCACAACCCGTTCAGCGTCGACGTGCTGCGTGCTTCGCAGGCCGGCTCGTTCCTGCTCGACATGGTCTGGCTGATCGGCGGCACCGTCATGTGGGCACCGATCATCAACCCGATCAGATCGCTGCGCCCGGGCTCTTCTCTCGTGAAGATCGTCTACCTGTTCTGCGCCGCAGCCCTGATACCGATGATCCCCGGCGGGTTCATCGCCTTCTCGCCACACCCCCTCTACGCGACCTACGAGCTCGCCCCCAGGGTCGGGATCGCAGCGTTGGCGGACCAGCAGTTCGCCGGGGTGCTCATGAAGATCGGCAACGTCCCGGTCATCTGGGCGGTGATGGGCGTCATCTGGTTCCGCTGGTACGAGGCGGAGCGCCGGTCGGACGAGGCACGCCTCCGCTCCAGGGGTCCCGTGCGCAGCAACTCCCCCGTCACCGCTGATTCCGGTCGCGTCGACGAACGCGCCTGACCCCACCGACCCGTCCCGGGAACAGCACCCGAGAGGCTCAGGTCGGTTCGGGTGGACCCGGTTCGCCATCGGCGACCCAGGTCGAGATGACCTCCTCGCACGCCATGATCAACGGAGCGACGTTGGGGTAGCCGGCGTAGGGGGCCAACATGATCAGCGTCTCGCGCAGCTCGTCGGGGGTGAGCTCACGGTTCCGCAGGGACGCCCTTGCCTGGATCTTCCACGTGTCGGTCTGACCGAGCGTCGCTATGACACCCATCAGCAGGAGGCGACGCGACCGCACGTCGAGGAGCTCGCGGTCCCACACCTCGGCGAAGAGACTCCGCAACATGACGTCGTTGAACGCCATCGTCCCCTCTGGCAAATCGACCACGTCGCCGGCGTAGACCTCACGCAGCTTCGCCGCGCCACGCAGGTACTGCTCAGAGCTCACGACGGCGAACCGCCGGCGTCGGGCTCGAGCACACGCGTCACGAACTTCCAGACTCCGTCCTGACGGCGCATCGTGTCGCGGTAGATGCCGCTGACCAGGATCTTCATGCCGCCGTTCTCGTCATCGGCCACCCAGAGCTGCAGGTACGCGGCGCCGGTCGCGGTGTCCCCGTCTCCGTCGACCATCACGTTGGTGGCGATGTGCCGGCCACCCGGCATCATCACCGGCACCCCCGCTGCGAACTCAGCCCGCGCGGCAGGCGTTCCCTCGACGGCGAATCCCATGCCGGTGTCAAGGGTTCCTTCCTCGACGAAGAGCGCAGCCCACGCCTCGCCGCTCCCCTCGTCGATCAGGTGGTTGTAGCGGGCGTAGAGCTGCTGGAGTTCGACGACGTCGTCAGTACCAAGTGCCATGGCGGGTCCCCCTCGGTTCAGATCGGACTGACCTGCCGCCCGGCATCCCCGAGGCGGTCAGCCGATAGGGTAGGCGCTCGTCGACCGGGGATGGACCACCAGCGACCCGGCTACGGTTAAGGCTCTCCGTGATCGAGAGCCGGGAGTCGTGCAGGACGAATCCCATCAGCTGGATGGTTTCCTCCAGTGAATGATCGAATAAACTGCAAGAGTGGCTGACGACCTACAGGTGAAGGCAAGGGCGCTCGGCGATCCGACGAGGCACCGCATCTTCCGGTATCTCTCCAACGCGGATGCACCTGTCGGTGTGGCGGAGCTGACCGAGTACTTCGGCCTCAACCACAACGCGATACGTCAGCACCTGGCCAAGCTCGTCGACGCCGGCCTCGTTCTCGAGAGCTCGGCCCCGCCGTCCGGTCGCGGCAGGCCACCGCTCGAGTACGTCGTCGAACCATCCACCGACAGCCGCTGGGGAGTCACCGGCCCCTACGAGCGCCTGGCGGTGCTGCTCACCGAGGTCGTCCGCAGCGGTGACACCCCTTACGAGGTGGGCCGTCGCGCTGCGCTCGAAGATCTCCGAGTCCACCACCACGATGAGGCAGATCCGGTAGGAGTGCTGGTCGACCAGATGGCTCGCCAGGGCTTCGCCCCGACTGTCCGCGACCAGGACGACCGGACGATCGAGGTCGTCCTGGGGTCCTGCCCCTTCGCCACTGCTGCGCTCACAGATGCCGACACGATCTGCGAGATGCACCGGGGCATGGCCGAGGGAGTCGCCGAGGTGGTCTCGGGCCTTCAGATCGATCGACTGGTCAACGGCGATCCACGCAACGCCCAGTGCAAGCTCACCTGCAGCGCTGCCGACGGGTCGAAAGGCTAGGTCGTCTCCCAGCGGATCAAGTTGAGAGGCCCGCCACCCACCAGTTGCCTGCTGTGCACCTCTGCGACACGCTCGGCCATCGCCAGAGCGTGCTCCTTGGTGGGTCCGTCCCAGCCGCCGTCAAGCGTCTCGTGGAATAGTTCGAGCCAGCGGTCGAAGTGCGCCCGCGTGAATGGTTCGCGCTGACTGATCAACTGGTGCGCACGGAACGGGTTGCCCTGGTAGCCCTCGATCCCCAGCAACGCTCGGGACCAGAACGCGGTCAGCTTGGGGAGGTGCTCGGACCAGTCGACCTGTGCGACATCGTTGAAGACGGGACCGAGGAGTTCATCCTGGGCCACCCCCTGGTAGAAGCGCCTGACCATCTCGGCGACCTCCTCGGGCGAATCCAGGTCACCCCTGATCACCTGCTGATCCGCGCCGGTACCCATGTTCGCCGTCCTCTCCGCGTGAACCGCCGAGTGCTGTATCGCTACTTTAATTCCACTACACGGTAGATGAATTGAGGGCTGGTGCGCACCTCTGGAAATCTGTGGCGATGACACCCACGTCGACCACGGACACCACCGGCAGCCGACCAACCGAACGCACGACGAACAGCAGGCGCAGAGTCGTGGAGGGTTCCGGGGGCATTCCACTGGCTGTCCATGAACGCGGCCCCGCCGATGGAAGCCAGGCCGAGGCGACGGTACTGCTGGTCCATGGCTATCCCGACGACCACTCGGTCTGGGATTCAGTGGCGGACCGGCTGGCCGAACGGTTCCACGTGGTCAGCTACGACGTACGCGGCGCGGGCGAGTCCGGGGTGCCACAGCGAACCGCCGGATACCGCTTCGACCATCTAGCCGGCGACGCCGCAGCAGTGCTGGACGCGACCGCCCCGAACGACCGACTCGTGCATCTCGTCGGCCACGACTGGGGTTCCATCCAGGGCTGGCACTTCGTGTGCGAGGCGACGCTGGCGCACAGGTTCGCTTCGTTCATCTCCGTGTCGGGACCTCAGCTGGACGCTGTGGGCGGCTTCTTCCGAGGGCAATCCGTGTCGGCACCGACACCCCGAACCGTCCTGTCCCAGGCTGCAAAGTCCTGGTATGTGGCGGCGTTTCACATCCCCTGGATCGCCCCGGCGTTCTGGCGGTCACGGCTCTCCATGCGAGCCTGGCCGCGGGTGTTGGCGCAAGTAGAGGGACTGCCACCCGAGCGGTTGCCGAACGCACGTAAGACGGCACGGACCCAACTCGACGGTGCTCATGGCGTCGGCCTGTACCGGGCGAACATGCTGCGCTCGGTCGGGCGCGCCCGACGACGTACCACGAGCGTTCCGGTACAGGTCGTGGTCCCGACCAGGGATCGATACGTCAGCCCAGAACTCGCCGAGGTGGCACTCGACGTGGCCGATGAAACCGTGTTCGTACAGGTGGATGCAGGACACTGGCTGCCCCTGAGCGACCCCGACCTGTTGGCGGTGCTCGTGACAGAACACATCGACCGGGTCAGCTCGAACGGTTCGAACACCGCGACCCGGGCCGCCACTACGCACACTCCCCTGACGCGTCCCGCAAGCGACCCGAACGAGGAGCACCGATGACCGAGCTCATCGCACTTGCAGACGACATCGCAGAGCGCGTCTTGTTCCCGTCTGCCCTGACGACCGATCGCTCCGCCCTGGTGCCAGTAGAGAACCTGGACGCGTTGGCCTATGCAGGCCTCTACGGCATGTTCGGCCCGATCGAGTTGGGTGGGCTGGCCTGCGACCTCGCCACCGCCAGCGCCGCCGTGGAACGAATCGCGTCGGGTTGCCTGACAACTGCGCTGGTTTGGTTGCAGCACCATGGGCTGGTCGGCAACCTGATGTTGACGGGCGGACCCCTGCAGGACGCCTGGCTCAGTGAATTGTGCAAGGGGACCCGACGATCGGGCATCGTCTTCGCCGGGCTCCTTCCCGGTCCGGCGACCCTGCACGCCTCGCCGGTCGATGATGGCTGGAGAATCGATGGAACAGCGCCCTGGGTATCAGGTTGGGGCAGGATCGACACCCTGCAGATCGCTGCCCGCGGGCCCGATGACACAGTGGTCACCGTCGCGATCGGCAACCTGGAACAGCCAGGGATCAGTGCACGGCGCCATGACCTCGCTGTCCTCGATGCGAGCGGAACCGTCCGACTCGACTTCGACGGAATGACCGTCGACAGCACCAACTTCATCAGCTCCGCACCCCATGAGCCCGGCGCGACCAATGCCCTGAGCCTGCGGCTCAACGGTTCACTCGCACTGGGTGTGGCCAGGAGATGCATCGCACTACTGGACCACGAGCCTGTGACAGTGGAACTTGCCCGCCAGCTCGACGAGACCCGTCGACTGCTCGACGATGCAGATGACGAAGGCATCGCTGCTGCCAGGGCCACCGCGTCCGCGTTCGCCCACAAGGCAGCAGCGACCCTGCTGGTGCATACCGGAAGTCGATCGATCGAACTCGACAACCACGCCCAACGCCTGGCGCGGGAGGCGATGTTTCTGATGGTGTTCGGATCCCGTCCGGCCATCCGCAGCGCGCTCCTGTCGATGGTCTGACCGACCAGCGACTCGAGCGCTCTCCGGAGAGCCTCCTGCTCAGACCCCCGCGATCACCCAGGGTTCGGTGATGTCCAGGTACCGGTCGACCTTCATCAACTGCTCCCACTGTTCGAACTTGTCAGCCAGTTCCGGCGGGAGCTCGCGTTGCTCGGCCTCACGGGCTTCGGCCTCGGTCGTGAAGTAGGCGAAGTCGGCGTAGTTGTCGTCGCCGTAGAAGGCGGTGACGGACCCCAGGAGATCGGGACGTGCCTCGGCCAGCACCGGGTCGGCCTGGCGCTCCAGGTCATCGGCACGCGCCCTGTCGGTTACGTGGCCCTCCATCACCTGCACGAAATGGGCGTCCTCGAGCCGCCCGTGCGCCATCACGTGCACGTCTTCGGTGTCGTGGAACATGACCGGACCGTCGAAGCACTTCTCGGTTTCGCTCCACCACTCGCTCTGCTGCACACGGGCAGCGTTGCGCATCGCTGCCTCACGGTCGGTGAATCGGACCGCCATGATGAACGAACCATCGGCAGTGCATCCACCTGCCGAGCCCATGTAGCCGGTCGCACCCGGCCTCAGATCCCGCTCCCACATGTCGAGCCGGCGGTGAAGCGCCTCCGGATCCGACGTGCGGCCTTCGATGACTTGGATGAACATGTCGGCCCCCTGTTCATTGACGTGACAACCTTCACCTGAATGCTCCTCCTTTCGGGACGACACCTCAACCGCCGACCCCTCAGCGGCTGAGCCTTCACCGCGTGACGCCCACTCAAACGAGTAAGCGTCGAACTGCACAAACCACCATGTGATGGTTCGTCAATCCGTTTGATGGGTTGAGCTTCGTTGTCACACCACTTCATTACGTTACGAACATGCGTTCGATGCCATTCTCGACAGGTCCGGCCGACCCTGTCCCCCACCCCGCGCATTGGACACCTCCTCCATTCGAGCCGGTCGACGAGCGAGTGGACACCACAGCTCATTCCGGGGATGCCGCGGGCGCGGCGCATCTCCTCGCCACGACAAGGACCGAGGATCTCTCCGACGATGAGTGCCTCGGCGTCATCGACGACATCGAGCGCGCTCGACGGAGCCTGGACGCGGCCGCCGCTGGCGTGTTCGCCGAGATCGACAAGCGGTCGCTGTGCGACACCCGGTACGGGACCACCACAGCGATCTGGTACGAACGCCGTCACGGGCGTTCCCGAGCAGCCGTCAGCCGAGAGACCAGGACTGCCAAGCGACTCACTGGTGATTTGCCGGCACTGCTCGACGCGGCCAGAGACGCCCGCATCAGCTGGGAACGCGTGGCCTTCATCGCCAGCAAGGTCAATTGCCGCAACAGGGAGGCGATCAGAGCCGCTCAAGAAGCTCTGATCGCCCTGTCTGACGCGGAGCCGTCCTGGGCAGCCTTCTGTGCGCTGGTGTCGGACCTGGCCCGCTACGCCGACCCCGACGGTGGCCACGACCCCAGCGAACCAACCAGCCGCCTCGCGATGCGGCGCACCGGCGACCAACTCCTCTTGGACGCGGTTCTGACCGGCTCCGATGGCCACAGCTTCGAACAACTCCTCGAGGCCCACACCGACCGGCTCTGGCGCCAGTGGCGATCTGACAGCGAGACCTGTCCCGAGATCACCGTGCCCAGCAGGGCACAGATCCGGGCACAGGCCCTGGTCGAGCTCGTCCGTCGAGGCTCCAACGCCGGCCCCACAACGAGCAGACCCGCCCCGCCCGAGCTGAATCTGATCATCGACGCCGACCGTGTGGACGAACTCGACCCACTGCTCGACCAGGCGCTCGGACGATCCAGTGGTTCACACCAGCCATCAGCGGGCCTACCGCCTCACGCCTCACCCGATGCCCGACCGTGCCCAAGCTGTCGCGCTGGCCATTCCGATGTCGGGACGTTCGGCAGTTTGCCGATCACAACGCCCAATGGAACCCGGGCCTGGTTCAGCGCCTCGGAGTGGGAGTTGCTCACGTGCAACGCACACATCTCCGAGACGCTCCTGGACCAGATGGGCACGCCGATCGCCGTCCGGGACCGGCAACGCTTCCCGAACAGGGCAATGCGTCGCTCGCTGGTCGCACGTGACAGTGGATGCGTGTTCCCCGGATGCGAGGCACCGCCGGGCTGGTGCGACGCCCATCACGTCATCGAGTACTCAGCCAACGGCAGGACTGTGATCACCAACCTCGCCCTGCTCTGCCGCCACCACCATGGCGTGGTCCACCGCACCGGCTGGACCATGCGGGCCGTCCCGCCACGCTCCACTGGAGACACAGACACCACTGGCCATACCGGAGCGGAACGCTTCAACTCACACTTCACCATCACGAGCCCGCACGGACTCAAGCTCCACACCCGGCACCGCCCACGACCGCCGAGTCCCGACTAGCTGGTGGGCGGTGCGGCCAAGTGCCGCACCGCCCAGCGCCGGAACGGGCCCTCTCCCATGCCGACACCGTCCGGTGCCGCCATCCCCTCGCGCCCGAACCGTGCGCCCTGAGCGGACACCCACCGTCATACGAGCCGACTTTGGGTATCCGCGACTCACGCCTCTTGACGTGATAAAGGGACTGTAGGAACGGGGTCTGACAGCGAAGGCGCCTCAGGCTCACGGTCAGCGGAGCCACCGAAGCCTCTCCACAAGGGCACCTCAGCTGTGCCGAGTTTCGCCTAGCCCGCGACAAGCGTGATTCTCGATCTCGTTGACACTGCCAGTAGGCACACGTTGGGCCCCAAGGAACCGCCACACCTTGATCTCCCCCAATGAGCGACGACCGTCAGTGCACTGCCGAGCGAGGTGGTGCTCGAACCCGAGGTCGAGCGGGTTCCGTGACTGTGCGCCGTCAACCTCGACTCGGTCGAGTACGTGTCCGTCGGTGTTCTCGTCAGCCAGCTAGGCCGTCTTGGCGAAGGTGAACAGCACGCGTTCGCTGGATCGGAGCGATTCCGGACTCGTCCCAGCGGCCCTGCCGGCACGCGAGACGGCCGGCGGGTAGAGACCGCCGGCCGCTCCGGAGTCCATCGACTCAGGTGCTCAGATCCCTGCACTCACGGGGATCTGAGCTACTCGATGCGCAGGCCGGAGATGGCCCGGGCGATCACGAGCTGCTGGATCTGCTCGGTGCCTTCGAAGATCTCGTAGGTGTGCTGAAGCCGTTCGGCGAGTCCCGATCGCTGCAGTGGAGCCGATCGCGTCCGCCAAGCCCGGAGCGATACGGTCGATTTCGGGGAGAACCAGTACCGGAGTAGTACCTGCGACACCGTCCGCTGCCCGGCGTCGGCACGCTCAGCGCAGTTCGATGACCCTGTCGCCCGCCTCGACCATCACCGCGATCCGATCGATGAGCGGCTCAAACCACGCCAGCAACGAGGCACGGCGCGTGTTGCCGACTCGGACCCAGACGACGATCGGAGCGGGGTCACCGAGGGCCGACATGTGAGCGAAGTCCTCGTCCTTGGTCACGATCACTGCGTCGTGGTCGAGCGCGTACTGCCACAGCTCCCGGTCCATTGCATCGCCACGACCGATGTCGTGGACGTGCTCCGCTTGGTTGCCGTGCTCGGTCAGCATGCGGGCTACCGCCGGCGGGAGTTGGGCGTCGATCAGAAAGCGCACACGCTCACGATGCGATCACTACGGCGTGGTTGGCCTGCGCTGCCGCATAGGCCAGGCATGCCCGCAGGTCCTCGGCGGTGAGGTACGGGTAGTCCTCGAGGATCTCGGCCTCGTCGGCGCCAGCCGCGAGCAGCGCGAGCACGTCAGCCACCCGCATGCGCGTTCCCCGAACCACGGGACGACCGTGCGCGACCTCCGGGTCGATCGTGATCCGCTCCACCAAGGACATGCCATCAGGGTACCGAACTCTCCCGCACGTGCCCTTCCGGACTTGCAGGGCCGTACGATTCGGCGGTGGCTCGCTCGGAACGCGAAGTGCTCGACCACTACTTTGTGGGTCTGGCGGCTGCGGTGCAGCTGACGCGCTCGGGTGGCTGCGGCAGACGCGTAGTGGCTGTACTGGTTCCGTGGTGGGTCCTCGCCGTGTATCTCGGGCTCGGCTACCGGATCCTGACGGCCGGGGTGATCGGAGCAAACATCGGTGGCGGGCTCTTCGTGTTGACGTCCTTCGTCGTCGTTCCGGTCGCCGTCGTTTCCAGCGTCGCTGTCTGGTGGGTGACTCGGAACCGGGTGGTCGATCCTCAAAAGGTTGATCGCTTCGCTACACCTCGGTGCCGGCCGGTCAATGCAGTCATCCTCCCGGCGGCAGGGGGCAGCAAATTGAAGTTTCTGGTCCGAGCGCGACAGCGGGTCGCTGCTGTTAGGGGTGCGCGATGAGCAGACGCATGCCGACGTCGCACTCGGGGAGTGCGCGGAGGTGGCCGTTGCGGGAGTCCCAGACGCCGTTGTCGATGTCGCGTGCGATCTCTGCGGCCACACGGTCGAGGACAACAGCGTCCATGCGTGCGAACGCAGAGGTCGCACGACGGGCTTCGGCGTCGAGGACGCGTTCGGGGTGCGCCCAGAACGAGCCCAGGGTCCAGTCCGGCGTGCTTCGCGAGTTCATGATCGGTTCCACGCGGACGCGGCCTCCGAGCCAGCCGATGAGTCGTTCGATCGGCGGGAAGGTCGCTCGGTCGAGGGTGGCCGCTTCCGGGAGGTAGTCGCGGTAGAGCCACATTTCGGCACACACATCTGCGTCGTAGGTGACTATGACGACCGGGCCTTGGGCGACGCGACGCAGTTCTCGGACGCCGGGCTCCTGCTGAGCGTCCCAGTGGTGGATCGTGAGCACCGCCATTGCAGCGTCCACGCTGTGGTCTCTCAGTGGCAACGGCGCGGCGGTCCCACGAAGCGCCGGCGCCAGGCCGGCCGGTCGCTGCCCGGCCATCACATCGCTCGGCTCGATCGCGATGACGTGCCGATCTGACGGTTCATAGGAACCCGTGCCCGCACCCACGTTGACGACCGTTCGACTGTCGCCGAGCGCGGCGAAGATCCGGTCGCGGAGTTCGGGATCCTCACGCCGCGTGGAGGAGTAGCCATGGCCGATGGCGTCGTAGCGGGGCCTGCTGGGCATTGAGGGCAATCTAAACGCCCATCGGGCGGACGTTCGGACAGAAGTCGACCGAGCGGATCGCGTCGGCCGAAACTCACGAGATGCCAACGGCCGTCACCCCGAACAGTGGGTTCGTCGTCTCCGGCCGCCGTCCGTCCAACCGCGTGCGGCCTCGGGATCTTCGATGCTGACGCTCGCCCTCGATGTCGACGGCGTGCTGCTCGACCTCGATCGCGGCGGTCGAGGACCGTGGACCAACGAGATCAGGGCCGAGTTCGGGATCGAACCCGCCCTGCTCCACGAGGCACTCTTCCGACGGAGCTAGACCGACGTCATCATCCGCCTACGAAGCGTCGAAGACGGCCTCGCGAAAGCGCTCGCGCAGATCGGAAGCACCGCCGACGTCGAATCGGTGCTGGCCTGCTGGTTCGACGCCGACTATGCGCCGATCGCCCACACCATCGAACTCGCGCAACGAGCCGCTCACGCCGGATGTCGTGTCGTGCTCGCCACCAACCAAGAACACCGACGTGCTGCCTCCCTCCGCCGGCGAATCGGCGCATCGTTTCCCGTCGACCATGTCATCTACCCAGCCGACGTCGGCTACCAGAAACACGACCCGATCTTCTTCGAGATCGCATCCGACCTCCTCGGCGTCGACCGGAGCGATCACTCGAACATTGTGTTCGTCGACGACCTCGCGCAGAACGTCGACGTCGCCCGATCATCCGGCTGGCGTGCACGCCCCACCAGGCCATCCATGGCACGACGACGGCGCCGCGGCGCTCGCTACGCCAACCACCAACACAATGCACCGCTCCTCACCAGCGACTCAGCGATGGATCATCCATGTACCCGCGATCAGGGTCATGTCCGCTGCTCAGCCCCCCGTGGGTCGCAATACGGTGAAGGAGATCGGAGGAGGGTCGATGTCGATCGAAGGGTCGCTTGCACTCGCAGGACTGGCGCTCCTGACGCTCGGGGTGGTTGCGTCCGCTCACCGGACGAGTCTGTCGTCCACCGAATGCACTCCGGCCGCCGGTTCAGGCTCCGAAGCTTCACCGTTGCTCCTCGCTGCCAGGGTGGTAGTGGTTGCGACGTGTGTGCTCTTCACCGGGCTCTTCTGACTCAGGGCCGGCGTTCCGGAGCATTGGATGATTCCGACTCTCGGTGCGATTCCTGTTGGGGGGCGACAGCAATCGCACCGGAAGATCGCGGCGGAACTCCCGGGCGAAAGTAGACCCGGGCTGTCGCTCCGCAAGGTCGCGCCCCGTGAGGATCGCCATGGAGGTGAACGTGCAGCGTTCGCGAAATCGGACCAATACCAGACTGGCACCAGCGGCCTTTCCGGCACGCGGAACGGCCGGCGGACAGAGCCCACCGGCCGCTCCGGAGTCCATCGACTCAGATGCTCAGATCCCTGCAATCACAGGCGTTCTTGACTACTCGATGCGCAAACCGGAGATGGCCCGGGCGATCACGAGCTGTTGGATCTGCTCGGTGCCTTCGAAAATGTCGTAGATCTTGGCGTCGCGGTGCCAGCGCTCGACGGGGTACTCACGGGTGTAGCCGTAGCCGCCGAGGATCTGGATCGCACGCTCGGTCACCCACACGGCGGTGCGGCCGGCCATCAGCTTGGACATGGAACCCTCACCGATCGTGTAGCCGCCGCCGTTGCGGCTGAGCCACGACGCACGCCACACCATCAGGCGGGAGGCTTCGATCTGGGTGGCCATGTCGGCGAGCATGAACGCGATCGACTGGTTCTGGATGATCGGCTTGCCGAACGCGTAGCGCTCCTGGGCGTACTGCAGCGCGTACTCATAGGCGGCACGAGCGACACCGACCGCCTGGGCGCCCACGGCGGGACGGGTGGCCTCGAAGGTAGCCATGGCGGGCTGCTTGCCGGAGGACACCTGCGGGTTCTTCAGCGCCTCGCGAGCACGGGCGAGCTTCTCGTCGAGCTTGTCCTTGCCGCCGAGCAGGCAGGAGCCGGGCACACGCACGTCGTCGAGGACCACCTCGGAGGTGTGGCTCGCCTTGATGCCGTGCTTCTTGTACTTCTGCCCCATCGACAGCCCTGGAGTGCCGGGCGGGACGATGAAGCTGGCCTGACCCCGACCCTTGAGCTCGGGATCTACCGTCGCCACGACGACATGCACATCCGCTATACCGCCGTTGGTGATCCAAGCCTTGGTGCCGTTGAGAACCCACTCGTCCTTGGCCTCGTCGTACACCGCCCGCGTGCGCAGCGACGACACGTCGGAACCGGCGTCGGGCTCGGACACGCAGAACGCACCCAGCGCGATCTTCTCCGGCGTGCCGTAGCACTGCGGCACCCACTCCAGAACCTGCTCCGGGGTGCCGTTGCCTGCGATGCCTGCAGCGGCGAGCGACGATCCGAAGATGGCGAGTCCGATACCCGCGTCACCCCAGAAGAGCTCCTCGAGGGCGACCGGCATCGTCAGACCTGTCGAGTCACCGAGCATGCCCTGGGCCACGAAGTCGAACGAGTACAGCCCGATCTGAGCTGCTTCCTGCACGATCGGCCACGGGAACTCCTCACGCTCGTCCCACTCCTCTGCGGCAGGCCGAACAGTGTTCTCGGCGAAGTCGTGGATCCACTTCTGGATCTGGAGCTGGTCCTCGTTGAGGCTGACGGAGAAGTCGGACATGTCTGGCCCTTCTTGGTCGGTACCGGGTCGGTAGCCACAGCGGTCGGCGGTTAGCGACGAGTAGGTTACCGATGAGTAGGTTACCGACGGGTAACCACGGACGCCAGTACCCGGGTACATCTGCTTGCTCAGGTCGACAGCGGAGTTGCCGATGGAACCATCGGAGGTTCCGACATGTCAGCGACATCCACATTCGACCCGGGGCCGCGCCTGCGACGGGCGCGGGAGCTCTCGGGCATGCGCGAGCGAAGCGCTGCCAAATCCCTCGGGGTGCGACGCGCCCAGCTGCGGGCATGGGAGTCAGGGGCCGACACGCCCGACGCCGACGAGCTCGCTCGACTCGTCGAGCTCTACAGCGCGGACCTGGCCCAGGTGTGGCCTGACCGCCAGCCGCTGCTCTCCCAGACCGAGCCGGGGGTCCTGGTCGTCGGCGAAGAACGGGTCGAGCTGTTCCTGGAACCCGGCCAGCCGATCGACAACCGGACCGTGCTCAGGCACTACCTGGCAGCCGTGCGCCGCCAGCGCGGCGAAGCGACCGACGCACGCGTCGATCTGCGAGCAGCCGACATCGACAGCCTGGCGACCGTGCTGGACCTGGGAGACGCAGACCTGGAGAGCCAGCTGGAGGAGCTGCTCGACCTGACACCCGCCGGCGCCCGCTTCACCGCCAGGGCGATGATGGTCGGAGGTTTGACAGCGCTCGCGGCCACGACGCTGGTCGCCGGGTCCTGGTTCGCCACCCCCGCCACCGCCGACGCCTCTCCGGTCAGCGAAGCACCGGCAGTCACCGCCCCCGCCCTGTTCGCCCCCGAACAGGGTGACCCGTCAGCACAGGCCGAATCCGACGTGGTCGACGCCGAGGTGATCACCGACGACCTCAACCAAGGTGCTCTCGCGGAGTCTCCCTTCAGCACCCAGCCAAACGCGCCGGCTGTCGACGTGGAACTCGCCCCCGCGGTGTTCGCCCTCGCCCCCTCGACCGAGTGGCAGCCGGTCGTCGACGAACCAGCAGCACTGCCGAGCGCCGAACAGCTCTGACCCAGCAGCCCTGACCGAGCAGCCCATCAGCTCAACCCGGACGAACGACGGTGCCCTCCGGGCCGTCCTCCACCACGTAGCCCATGGCGACGAGTCGGTCACGGAGCTCGTCGGCCAGCGCCCAGTCCTTGGCTGCGCGCGCTGCGTCACGCTCGACTGCGAGCGCGTTGACCTCGGCAGGCGCCTCGTCCACCTGGTCCCGTACCTCCAGACCGAGCGCGCTCAGGATCGATCGCCACGCCACCACCAGCGTTGCGGCACGCGGCACATCGCCTGCGTCGAGCAGGGAGTTCACCTCGGTCACGAGGCCGAACATCTGCGCGCAAACAGCAGGGGTGTCCAGGTTGTCGTCCATGGACTCGACGAACCGGGCCATCACGTCGGCATCCGGATCGGCTGCTGACAGGTCACGGGCCCGTCGGGCGAGCGCGTCCAGACGGTCGAGCGATGCCTCTGCCTGTGTGATCGTCGCGGTGGTCACCTCGAGCGGCGAGCGGTAGTGCGACTGCAGGACGAGCAAGCGATAGGCACGGGGGTCGTGCTGTGCGATCAGGTCGGTCAGCGTCGTGAAGTTCCCGAGCGACTTGGACATCTTCTCCCCGGCCACCTCGACGAACCCGTTGTGGGCCCATCGCCGGGCGAACTGCCTGCCGAGAGCCACCGACTGGGCCCGCTCGTTCTCGTGGTGCGGGAACGCCAGGTCCATACCGCCACCGTGCAGGTCGAACCCGTCGCCGAGCAGGTCGAGGCTCATCACCACGCACTCGGTGTGCCAACCCGGACGTCCAGGACCCCACGGTGAGGGCCACGACGGCTCGTCCGGTTTGGCCAACTTCCACAACGCGAAGTCGGCCGGGTGACGTTTCTGTTCTCCGACCAGCTCACGCTCACCGCCACCGGCGACCAGGTCGTCCAATGACTGATGTGCCAGCAACCCGTAGCCGTCGACATCGGGTGTCGACAGGTAGACACCGTCATCTGTCACATAGGCGGCGCCGCGGTCGACCAGCTCACCGATCATCTCGACCATCTGGCTGACGTAGCCGGTGGCGTGCGGCACCTCGTCCGGACGCAGCACACCGATCGCGTCCATGGCATCGAACCAGACCTGCTCGAACTCCGCGGTGATCTCCTGCCAGGGCCGCTGTTCGTCCTGGGAGCGGCGGATGATCTTGTCGTCGATGTCGGTGATGTTCGACACGTAGGTGACGTCGAGACCGGACCAGATCAGGTACCGACGCAGCACGTCGAACACCAGCGAGAAACGCCCGTGACCGAGGTGCGGCGGGCCGTACACGGTCGGCCCGCAGACGTACATCGACACCTTTCCCGGGGTGCGCGGCTCCAGCGGCAGCACCTTGGCCTCGGCGGTGTCGTACAACCGGATCATGGCCGCAGATGCTACCGGGGCATTTTCAACCTCCCGGTTGACCGCGCCGATGCAGCGATGATGCGTGCTGTCGAGCTGCCCTCCGCCCCACGTCGCTCCGGCACGCCCATGGCGCTGACGTTGCTGGCCGTTGCGCCGACGGGCCTCGCCGGACTCCTCGCTGCTACCGGGACAGCACCGGTCGCCTGGTCACTCGTGTTGGTCCTTTCCGCGGTCGCGGTGAGCATCGCGCTGATCACCTGGCTGGTCACGGCCCCAGCTTCTGCTGCAACGGCGCTCGCCAGGCGACAGGCGACCGAGATGGAGTTGCTGCTCAACGCAGAACGATCCGCCAACAGCGTCCAGGACCGCCTTGATCGGGCGTTGCCGATGTGCGGCAGCGAAGCCGATGCACTGAGAACGGCCATGCGGGCCAGCGGTGAGCTGCTCGTCGACCACCGGGTCGAGCTTCTCCTCGCGCAGCCCGGAGAGGCTCGGGTCGCTTGGCGGCTGCCGCTCGGTGATGGCCGCCCGGGAGACGCCGTGCCCATGCCCGACGCTCCGGCCTGTGCAGCGCTTGCACGCGGCGGGCCGGTGACCAGCACCAGATCCGACGCACTGGATGCTTGCGGGCACGTGCGCGACGACCGGCAGGCGACCTCGTCGGTCTGTGTCCCGATCCGCGCTGACGACGAGTCGATCGGCGCGCTGTGCGTGCAGGGACCGATCGGCGACGTGCCCGACGAAGCCACCCTTCGGCGCCTGGAATGGATCGCCCAGCGAGTCGGCTCCCGAGTCGAGGAGCTCCGAGCTGCGCACGGGCCATCGGGTCCCGGTCGACCGGATCCGCTCACTGGGCTGCCCACACGACTCGCGCTGTGGGAACAGCTGCGCGAACGCCTGCGATCACTCACACCGTTCTGCGTCGCGACGATCGAGATCGACGGTTACGACGAGCTCCCGACCGACTCCGACGCGGACGAGGCGCTGCGCACGGTCGCCGAGGTGTTATGCAACACGCTCCGGCCCGACGACGCGATCTTCCGGACGGACAGCGGTCGTTTCGCCGCCGTTCTGAACAGCTGCGACGTGGACCAGGCCGGCGGGGCGTTGGAGCGTGCGCGGGAGCTCCTGGTTCTGGAGTTCGCGGCGGGGCGGACACAGCTGTCGCTGACCTTCTCGGCCGGCGTTGTCGCTTCTCGCAGCGCCCAATCACTTCGGGAGCTCGTCGAGCTGGCCGACTGCGCGTGCGACCGTGCGGTCGTGGAGGGTGGGAACAGGGTCAGCGCGGCGGACTGAGGAGATCGACCGGGGGATCGCCTTCTGCGATGCGCCGCACACGATCGGTCGCCGCCCAGGCGATCTCCGGCTGGGGCAGTACCCAGAAGCGACGGTCCAGGAGCGCTCCGGCGACCGCGTCGGCGACCGCCTCCGGTGTCACTCCGGAGCGGACGCCCTCCTGGACGACTCGATCGAGGATGGCTGCCTCACCGTCCAGCTCGCGCTCGTCCGCTCCGACCGCGGAGAGTGAGTTTGCTGCGATTGACGTGGCGACATTGCCCGGACAGACCACTGACGAGTGCACAGCGGGTGCCACCAGGGCCAGCTCGTGGTAGAGCGACTCCATCATCCCGACCACCGCGTGCTTGGTGGACACGTACGGTGCCAGGCCCGGTGTGGCGACCAGCCCGGCGCCTGACGCGACAGCGATCACGTGCCCGCCGCCGCGGGCGATCATCGCCGGCACCGCCGCGCGCAGTCCGTGCACCACCCCCCAGAAGTTCGTGCGGACCTGGAGCTCCCACTCCTGGAGCGGCACCTCCCATGACAGACCCGTCAATGACACCCCGGCGTTGAGCACACTGACCGCAAGGCCGCCCAGATCCTCCGCGGCACCGACCAGGTCGGCGTGGTGCTCCTCGTCACCGACGTCGCCGACGACCAGTTCGATTGCCGTTCCGGCAGGAAGGTGTTCGAGCAGATGCTCCATGTGGGAGTGGTCGCGGTCGGCGAGAACGAGCGACAGACCTGCGTCGGCCAGACGACGGGCGACCGCCGAGCCGATTCCTCCACCGGCCCCTGTGACGATGGCGGCAGCGTCAGAGCGGTACTGCAGATCTGCCATGTCCACCCCTTGGCGCGCGTCGACCGTTGCAGGGCCGGTATCCGGCTTCGGACCGTAGCTGGCCGCCCGGTAGGTTTGCAGCCGTATGCCAGCGAAGCCGCCCTCACCGCTCCCCCGCCGAACCGTTCCCGACAAGCCCTCGGTCGACGGCCTCGAGGACCGCTGGATCCCGATCTGGGACGAGAAGGGCACCTACCGGTTCGAGGCACCCTCGTCGCGCGCCGAGGTCTACTCGATCGACACACCTCCACCCACCGCATCCGGGTCGCTGCACATCGGACACGTGTTCAGCTACACCCACACCGACACGATCGCCCGTTTCCAGCGCATGCGCGGCAAGCACGTCTTCTACCCGATGGGCTGGGACGACAACGGCCTGCCGACCGAGCGCAGGGTCGAGAACTACTTCGGGGTCGTCTGCGACCCGACCATCGCTCCCGTCGGCGTCGAGCAGCTGGACCTCCCCGAGAACCCGCCCAAGGACCGGGGCGACTTCCGACGGATCAGCCGTCCCGACTTCATCGCCCTCTGCGAACAGCTGCTGGTGGTCGACGAGCAGGCGTTCGAGGACCTCTTCCGTCACCTCGGCCTGTCGGTCGACTGGTCGCTCGGCTACACCACGATCAGCGAGTCGACCCGACGCACCTCGCAGCTGGCGTTCCTGCGCAACCTCGAACGGGGCAACGCCTACTCCGCCGAAGCACCTTCGCTGTGGGACGTGACCTTCCAGACCGCGGTCGCCCAGGCCGAACTCGAGGACCGCGAACGCCCCGGCGCCTACCACAAGCTCGCCTTCCACCGAAGCGACGGCGGCGACGACATCCTGATCGACACGACCCGCCCCGAACTCGTCGTCAGCTGCGTTGCGCTCGTCGCCCATCCCGACGACGAGCGCTACCAGCCGCTGTTCGGAAGCACCGTCACCACTCCCGTGTTCGGCGTCGAGGTTCCCGTCGTCGCCCATCATCTGGCCGAGCCGGACAAGGGCACGGGCATCGCGATGATCTGCACGTTCGGCGATCTCACCGACGTCATCTGGTGGCGAGAGCTGGACCTGCCGACCCGAGCTGTGATCGGCCGCGACGGCCGCTTCACCGAGGACGCTCCCGAGTGGCTGAAGACGGACTTGGCTCGACAGGCCTACGGGCGGATCGCCCGCAAGGCCGCGGGCGGTGCGCGCCAGCAGATGGTCGAGATGCTCACCGAATCCGGCGAGCTCGTCGGCGACATCCGCCGCATCGACCACCCGGTGAAGTTCTACGAGAAGGGCGACAAGCCACTCGAGATCGTCACCTCGCGGCAGTGGTACATCCGCAACGGCGGCCGGTCCCAGGAGCTGCGCGACGAGCTGATCGAACGCGGCGGGCAGCTCGAATGGCACCCGGGCTTCATGCAACACCGCTACGACAACTGGGTCGGAGGCCTGAACGGCGACTGGCTCGTCTCGCGTCAGCGCTACTTCGGTGTGCCGTTGCCGGTCTGGTACCCCGTCGATTCTGACGGAGCGGTCGACCACGACAACCCGATCCTGCCGAGCGCTGAGTCGCTGCCGGTGGACCCACAAGCCGAGTGTCCGCCCGGCTACGACGAGCACCAGCGGGGGGTTCCTGGTGGGTTCATCGGCGACCCGGACATCTTCGACACCTGGGCCACGTCGTCGCTCACCCCGCAGATCGCGTGTCGCTGGGTCGACGACCCCGACCTGTTCGCGCTCACGTTCCCGATGGACCTGCGCCCCCAGGGCCACGACATCATCCGCACCTGGCTGTTCTCGACGGTGCTGCGCAGCCACGACGAGTTCAACTCGGTCCCGTGGTCGGACGTCGCTCTTTCGGGGTGGATCCTCGACCCCGACCGCAAGAAGATGTCCAAGTCCAAGGGCAACGTCGTCACCCCGATCGACCTGCTCGAGAAGTACGGCTCCGACGGAGTGCGCTACTGGGCCGCCTCGGGTCGTCCGGGGGCGGACACCGCGTTCGACGAACAGCAGATGAAGGTCGGCCGGCGCCTCGCCATCAAGCTTCTGAACGCGTCCAAGTTCGCGCTGTCGTTCGGCGACGCTGGATCGCCCATCGACGCTCCCGAGAGGATCGTCAGACCGCTCGACCGGTCGATGATCGCGGCGCTCGCTCGCCTGGTCGACGACGCGACGACAGCGTTCGAGGGCTACGACTACGCCCGGGCGCTGGAGCGCACCGAGGGCTTCTTCTGGCGCTTCTGCGACGACTACCTGGAGCTGGTCAAGACCCGGGCGTACGGCGATTCGGACCCCGAAGGGGCAGCATCGGCACGGGCGTCTCTGGCGGTGGCGCTGTCGACACTGCACCGGTTGTTCGCGCCGTTCCTGCCGTTCACGGCCGATGAGGTCTGGTCGTGGTGGATGGACGGTTCAGTGCACTCCGCCTCCTGGCCGAACGCAGCAGAGCTCAGGTCGCTCGCGGCGGAAGCTTCGTCGGACGCGTTGGATCTGGCGGGGCAGGTTCTGTCCGAGTTGCGTGGCGCCAAGTCCGCGGCCAAGGCGTCGATGCGGGCCGAGGTGACCCTGGCCGTCGTCACCGACGCCGCTGAGCGGCTGGAGCTGTTGGCAGGCGTGCTCGACGACGTCGTGGCCACCGGCAACGTCATCGAGCTGCGCACGCAGGTTGGAGACGATTTCGCCGTCGAAGCCACCGTGGTCGCTCCCCCTGCGAAATAGGGGTCGTCACCAACAGGATTTGTCGTTCTCGAGCCCAAGAATCACGGCGCATGGCAGTGGTGTCAGCCGATACGACGCGGAGGATCGCTGAGGCCGACCCGGCCCTGCTTGTGGTCGACCATCTCGACCAGCACCCGGTAGAAGACCCCGGGGTCGTCGACGTCGTCGATCGTGTGCAATCCCGATCGTTCGTTGGCGGACTCGATCCGGATGGTCGCAGTGCGTGCCACCCACTGGAAGATCGTCTCGCTGCGGGTGATGTCGGTGACCTTGCCCCACGGGATGAACTCGGCGTGACGGTTGAGCACGCCGTGCACGCGCATGACCCGTAGATCGGTGACCACGTAGCGGGTGAACCACGCCTGCACAGCCCTGTAGCCGATCACACCGCACAGTGCGGTCAGGCACAGGACGACCAGGACCGTCACTCCGGTACCCAGCGTGCCGACGACGAACAGCGACAGGACGACAGCCATGGCGATCCATATCACCTGACCCACTAGGAACCCGCGGATCGATCGTGTCTCCTCGAGCACCACCCGCTCGCCCGGAACCAGGTAGCTGCGAACTATGTCGTCGGGGTGCCAGCCGCGCGGTGCACGACCGGGCGACTGCCCGGCACCGGGACGCTGCGATCCCGTCATCCCGGCTCCACCGTCAACCCAGGTTGCCCAGGAACTCCGCGACCCGAGCGACGGCATCCTGGAGGAAACCTCCGACGTTCCCGAGCAGGTGGCTCACGTCCTGGGCGGCCACGGCCGGGTTGCGCCAGATGGCAAGCGCGAAGAAGCCACCGGCGAGCAGCATGAGCGGCATGAGCTTGTTGTTCATGGTGGCCCTCGACCCTCCCGATCGCTGAAGCAACGGGACTCAGTCCGAGAGCGAACGTACCAGCCGACCTCAGGACGTCGGTGGACCCTCGACCGCACCCGACGCACCACCCGACAGCCGCGGATCCACCGACGGCAGAGTGGCCAGCAAGATCCCCTCGCGCTCGAACGCGCGCAGCACCCGACGACGGAACTCCCGCTCGACGGGGAACTGGCTGGCAGGTTCCGTGTCGCAAACGACCCGGAGGGTGACTCCGGCAGGATCGATCAGGTTCACCCCGAAGACGTCGGGCTCGCCGGTCACCCTGGTCGACCAGTCGACATCAGCTGCCAGCTCGGCTCCGACTTCACCCAGAACCTCACAGGCGCGGTCGATGTCGGCTGTCGGGCTGACCACGACATCGACGACAGCGCGGGACCAGTTCTGACTCTTGTTGCCGACTCGGAGGATCTCACCGTTGGCGACGTGCCACACCGTGCCGTTGACGTCGCGCAAACGAGTGGAGCGCAGCGTCACCCTCTCGACGACCCCGACAGCGGGCGGTCCGGCATCGATCGTGTCACCCACCCCGTAGCGGTCCTCCACCAGGATGAACCACCCGGCAAGGACGTCACGCACCAGGTTCTGAGCACCGAAGCCGAGTGCGACACCGATCACCCCGGCGCTGGCAAGGAGTGCCGCCAGGCTGACGCCCAGCACGCTCAGGATCCAGGTCGCGGCGACCATGACGACCACACCCGTGGCGATGCTGCGGGAGATCGACGACAGCGTCGCGGTACGAGCCTCGGAGCGGCCGTTGCCGCCACCACGCAGGCGGGATGGCACGTAGTCGCCGATACGGTCAGCGCTGTCGGACATGTGGTCGCCAGCACGCTTGATTCCTCGCCTCAGGAGCTTGTTGGCCAACCATGCGACCAGAAGTATCCCGGCGATCTGGAGCGGCTTCTCCGAGAGCCATCCGAGCACCGCTGCCAGCGTCTTGTTGCCTGTGGCGTCAAGGACCGGCTGGCAGGCCCAGCCCCACTCGTCGCAGTACATCCGGGCGATCGTAGCCACCTGCCGTCAGGTGCACGGGTGCACAGGGGGCCATGTCGACGTGACCTCGCGAAGTCTGAGAGGATCTTCGTGTGCGACACAGGTCACGACGCCGCAGGGCCGAAGAGGCGAGAGATCGCGCCGAGCTCGCGCTCTCACACGCAGAAGACGAGCTGGGAAGGACGCGCTCCGCGTACGACCAGGCTCTCGCCGACGGAGGTGTGGTCCTGCTCCAGCAGGTGTCCGCCGATGTCGACGGGTTCCATGTCTCGTTGTCGATGGCTCAGGTACTCGGTTGGGATCCGTTGTCGTTCCTCTCCCCCGGCGTCCTGCGTTCGATGGTCCACCCCGACGACCTGTCCACGTTCGCGGTCGTCTTCCCGTCGCCGGGCCAGAGCGCCAACCCGCACCTACCTCCGATGCCGGTGATAGACCTCACCGGTTCGGTGCCCGCAGCCGACGTCCTGCCCCCGTCCAAGCCGGTGGACGACGAGTTGATAGTGCGCTTCCGCACCGCCGACGGCAGGTGGGCAAGGGTCCAGGTGCGAGCTGCGGCACACAGCCCTGTCGGGTCGGTACCGCACGGCTCCCTGATCGACGTGACGGTCGATGAACAGTTGCGCATGCCCTGGCGCCGTTTCGCCGAGATCGTCGAGCGCGATCCGGCGGCGTGCCTGGTACTCGAGTTCACCGACCCCGACGACCCGGCAACCCTCGTGCTGCGTGCAGCCAACCGCTCCGCTCAGACGATGCTGAGATTCGAGGGCTCAGAGGTCGACGGCACGCCGATCGGTGACGTGCTGGGCGCTGCCTCGGCCCAACTCATCCGCTCGGCAGCGTTCGACGTCAGCCGCACCGGTGAGACGATCACGGCGGAACGCCTGTCGCTTGCAGAAGTGCACGGGACCTACCTGGATCTCCGGGTCGACCGCCTCCGGGATGCCACCATCGGCTTGGTGCTGAGCGACGTGACCGGAACTGTCGCTCTCGAGGAGCGCCTACGTCACCAGGCGTCGCACGATGCGTTGACCTCGCTCCCCAACCGGGTGCTCTTCGAAGAGCGGCTGGCCGCCGCTGTCGCAGAGGTGCGCTCGGATTCCCCGGTCGCGCTGATCCTGGTAGACATCGACCGACTCCGGGACATCAACGAGTCCTACGGACTCCAGCTGGGCGATCAGCTACTGCTGGAGGTCGGCCACCGTCTCGTACGGGAGGTGCGCGGAACCTCGATCGTTTCACGCACCGACGGTGACGAGTTCGCCGTGCTCACCCAGCCGTGCTCCAGCGCCGCCGAGGCGATCGAGCGGGCAGCAGCAGTGAGCGCCGTGCTGGAACGCCCCTTCGACGTCCACGGCCACATGATCACGGTCTCGGCGAGCGTGGGGGTTGTCATCGCGCCCGACCACGCCGCCGACCACCGCACTGCTCTGCGCCTCGCCCAGGGTGCGCTCGGCATGGCCAAGACCGACGAGCGCCGTTTCGCCGTGCATCGCAGCGAGTCACCGTCGGGCTCAATCCACCGCCTCGCACTCCTGAGCGAACTGCGGCAGGGACTTGCGAACCACGATCTCGAGCTCCGCTACCAGCCCGTCGTCGACCTTCGTTCGGGTCGGGTCACAAGGGTCGAGTCGGTGCTGCGCTGGCGTGACGACCAGGACGGCACCCGGATGCCCCTCGAGTTCTTGGAGCTGGCAGAGCACTCCGGTCTGATCCAGCCGCTGACACGGTGGATCCTCGGGGAAGCGGCTGCGGCATCCAGGCGCCTCGCCCAGGACGGCACACCGTTGGTGATCAGCACCGACCTGTCGTTCCGCAACCTGTCGGACCCGGACCTGTTGACGTTCCTCAGCCTGTTGATCTCGAGCGGCGAGCTCTCACCCGACGCGCTCCAACTCGAGATCGGTGAGATCGAGCTCATGGACGACCCGATCCGGGCGGTCGAGACCCTCACGCAGCTGCGTGATCTCGGCCTCGACGTGGTCGTGGACGACTTCGGTACCGGCTACACGTCCCTCTCGACTATCTGCCAGCTGCCGATCGCTGGACTGAAGATCGACCGGAGCTTCGTGGCCAACGTGTCCTCGGTCCCTGCTGACGCGGCGATCGTCCGATCCACGATCGACGTGTGCCACGAGCTGGGCCTGTCGGTCGGCGCGGACGGCGTCGGCGATGCGACCACCCTTTCCACCCTGGCCGGCTTCGGTTGTGACCACGCCCAGGGCGGGCACCTGTCCGGCCCGGTGCCGCTCGAACAGCTCCCCGAGCGCATCGCGGAGCTCGAGTCCGCCGTCCGCGGTTGGATCGGCACCACCGAGGGTGCTGTCGGCTGAATCTTCCGGGATCCGTCACCGGCACCGTTCGCCCGTCGCCTACGGTCACCTCCCACACGCTGTAGGAGCATTACCCGGGGAGGGGAACGACTATGACTGCTCGACGAGTTGGCACGGCTGCCGAAGCCGCAGCGCTGCTACGTCCCGATGATCGCTTCGCGATCGGGCTCGGACCGGCGCACCCTGGCGGGCTCCTTCACGCCATGGGCGAGCGCGACGACTGGACCGACCTCCAGATGTTCGGCGCCCTGCTGACAGATCTCTACGCCGTGTTCACGCACCCGAACGTCCACTACCGCAGCGGATTCTTCGGACCCGCCGAGCGATTCCTGCGGGACTCGGGCGCGGACGTGCAGTACGTGCCGGCGGACTTCCGCCGGTTCGGTCCGATAGTCGAACAGCTGGCGCCGAGGGTGATGGCAACCACCACCTCACCTCCCGATGCCGATGGCTTCTGCTCGTTCTCGCTGCACGCCGGAGCGACGGTCGACGAGTTCCACCGCGCTGGAGCGGACCCGGACAGGCTGCTGATCGTCGAGCACTCGCCGAACTTCCCGCGCACGTTCGGTATTCCACCCGAGCATCCGCACCGGCTCCACCTCGATGAGATCGACGTGATCGTCGAGACGGACTCGGCACCCGTCGACCTGGCCGACCCCGAACCGGACGACATCGACCGGGCCATCGCCCAGAGAGCCATCGAGTTCATCCCGGACGGCGCGACACTGCAGACGGGGATCGGGGCCATCCCGTCGTTGATCGCCTCGATGCTCGCAGACGGTGACGGCGGCGGCTACGGGGTCCACTCCGAGATGTTCACCACCGGCCTGATGAAGCTCCAGCGCTCGGGGAAGGTGACCAACACCAACAAGGGAAAGGACTTCGACGGGTTCTCGGTGACCACCTTCGCAGCGGGAACACGCGAGCTCTACGACTGGCTCGACGGCAACGAGTCGGTGCGCTTCCTTCCGGTCGACGTGGTGAACTCAGGCGACGTGATCGCCCACAACGACGACTTCGTGTCGATCAACGGTGCCACGGCAGTCGACCTGTACGGCCAGGTGGCGGCGGACACGATCGGGGGTCGCCAGCACTCGGGCACAGGCGGCCACGAGGACTTCCTGGCGGGAGCCGGACTGCAGTCCGACGACCACTCCCTGCTCTGTCTGCGGTCGACGTCGGTCGTCGACGGCGAGCTGGTTTCACGCATCCGCGCCCACCTCGGCGACGGCCTGCTGGTGACGACGCCCAGGCATCAGGTGGACCGGGTCATCACCGAACATGGTGTGGCGGAGCTCAAGGCGCGCACCGTCCGCGAACGTGCTGCTGCTCTGGCGGAGATCGCCCATCCCGACTTCCGCGACGAACTCCGCGAGGCGGCCGCCCGCTACGGCTGACCTCCCGAGTTGGCTGCACCCTCCGGGCCGATGACGTCCAGGGTGACCACGTGGGTGTGGTGGTAGGTCTGACCGGGGTACAGCACCGGCGAAGGGAACGTCGGCTGGTTGGGCGAGTCCGGCAGGTGCTGGGTCTCGAGGCACACCGCGGTGTGGCGCGACATTGGTCCAGCACCGTGGTTGGCTGTGTAGAGCTGCACTCCCGGCTGGTCCGTGCACACCCGGATCCGCCTGCCGCTTCCGGGGTCGACCAGCGTCACCGACGGTCGTTCCACGACAGGGTCGTCGAGCACCCAGCAATGGTCAACCCCTCCGGTCGAAGCGAAGAACGGCGACTCGAGGAGATCGCCGAGACGGACCGGGTCTGTCAGGTCCAGGGGCGTCCCGCCGACCGGCATCAGTCGGCCTGTCGGCAGGAGATCACCGTCCACCTCGACGACCTGGGCCGCGGCGATCGACAACCGCTGCTCCGCGACCGTCTGGTGTGGGCCCGCCCCGCCCGAACCCGACAGGTTCCAGTACGTGTGGTTCGTCAGGTTGACCACGGTGGGTGCATCGGTGGTCGCCGTCATCGCGATCGTGAGGGTTCCGTCCAGGTCGAGCCGGTACCGGGCGGTCACCTCGAGCCGGCCGGGGAACCCCTGGTCGCCACCGAGCGAGACCAGTCGTAGGTCGACCTGGGCACCGTCGTCGTCGCTTGTGACGCCGAGGTCCCAATCCCGGGTGGAGAACCCGCCGGGTCCACCGTGCAACTGGTTATCACCCTCGTTGGGGGCCAGGCGATGCTCCGTCCCGTCGAGCACGAACCTCGAACCGGCGATCCGGTTGGCGAAGCGGCCGACGATCGCGCCCAGATAGGGGTTGCGGAGTGGGTCCCGGTACGCCGCCACGTCGGGCACACCGGCGCGGTCGCGCAGCGACACGACGATGTTGTCCACGTTGCCGCTCCGGTCCGGCACCCACAGCCCCACCAGGTGGGCGCCGTGGTCCAGCACTTCGAGCCGACGCTCTCCCACCTCCAGCACAGCGACCTCGGCGCCGCGGACACCGACTATCGATGCGGTCACCGAGCCGTTCACGATCGGTGACGCACCCGAGCCGCCAGCTCCCCCGGATCCTCCTTGCGCGGATCGAACAACCTGACCCACACCGACAACACGTGCTTTCCTGCCGGGATCCGGTAGGGGTCGAGCGCGTCAGGCCCGCAGGACGCTGTTCCCAGCCCTCTCGTGGCGACATCCAGGTACATGAAGGTGCAGCGCTGGCGTCCGTCGGCCAGGCGTGCGAGTTCGTCGGTGTGGTTCGTGGACCACAGCTCCGCGTCCGAGTGTCGGCGCACGGCCATGCCGATCGTGCCCGTTCCAGCATCGGTGTCCGCCACCACCAAGATGCCAGGTCCCTGTCGGCCCGCCTGGCAGAGCGCCAACCATCGGACCGAACAGCGGTGCCCGTGCTCCTGGGGCACGACGTAGTCCTGGTACATGTCGTCGATTGTCGAGCGGTGCCGTGCGACGAGCGCCGCAGCCCGGCGATCCGGATAGTTCTCGTGCGGTCCGTCCCCGAGCCACTCGACCTGCTCGAACGTGCCCGGCAGCGTCCATTCGGTGCCCACTCGTGGGGGATCGGCGAGGCCGCCCGGCAGACGGAAGGTGATCTCGACCTGTGTCCAGCCGTCTGCGCGGCTGGTCGTCCGGTGCCGGACTTCAACCGGGGGGACCTCGCCTGCGGGTTGCAGGTCTCCCGCACCGGTGAGCACGACGGAATCACCCGCGTGCCGGCTGCGGGTCGGGCCGGCCGACCAGACGCTCCGATCGAGGCCCTGCTGGGTGATCCACCTGTCGTAGTTTCCGAGCCAGCCACTGACCCAACCCTGCTTCAGCCCGTCGTTGTCGGTCAGCGCACGGAAGATCGTCGGCCGCCACGGCAGTGCAGGGATGTCGAGCGCCTCGGCAGGTGAGACGATCCCAGCCGTTGTGCGGCGGGTGGAACGAGGCGGGTCGACGACGAGCTGGTCCACCGCCAGTTCGGTTCCGGCGCGCGCCCAGGGGGTCGAGCTGCGGGAGTACCACGCGACGTCCAGGTGGACCTCGGCCCCGTCCGCAACGCGGGGCACCTTCGCGGGCAGCGCCACGACTGCATCGCTGCGGCTGGGGATCGCGGGTAGCTCCAAGGCGCCACGATCGATCACCTCGCCGTCGACGCGGAGCCTCCATTCCGCTCGGATGTCGTCGATACCGGTGAACCACCGGCGGTTCGTGATCCGCAGTCGGCGCTGGCGGCCATCGGCCCACTCCGCACTGAGCGGACGGCCGAGGTGGCGGACCTCTGCCATCGCCGGATGCGGCAACCGGTCCGGCGACACGAGCCCGTCGCAGACGAAGTTCGAGTCGTGGGGGTATTCGCCGAAGTCACCGCCGTAACCCCACGAGGTCAGACCCGTCGGGCCCGGTCCCACCGGCACCCCGTCGACGGGGTCGCGTTCGAGGCCGTGGTCGAGCCACTCCCAGATGAACCCTCCCTGGAGTCCGTGTGTCGACTCGAACGCGTCCCAGTAGTCGGCGAGGGACCCGTTGGAGTTGCCCATCGCGTGGGAGTACTCGCACATGATCAGCGGACGTCGGGGGTCGCGACCTGAGCGCGCCCACGCGACGATGTCGTCGATCTCGGAGTACATGGGGCACACCACGTCGGTGACTGGCGCCGCGGCGTACAGGTCGTGCATCAGCGGACCCTCGTAGTGCAACGGCCGGGTGGGGTCGTGGTGACGCACCCAGGCCGCCGCCGCGGCATGAGCTGCACCGTCACCCGACTCGTTGCCGAGCGACCACATGATGATCGATGGATGATGCTGGTCCCGTCGCACCATCCGTTCCACACGTTCCACGATCGGGTGGACGTAGCGGGGGTCGTTGCACAACGACGCCTGACGGCCGTGGCTCTCGACGTTCGCTTCGTCGACCAGGTACAGGCCCAGTTCGTCGCACAACTCGGCCAGGTGCTCGTCGTGTGGGTAGTGAGCAGCGCGCACGGCGTTCAGGTTGTGGGCCTTCATGAGCAGAAGGTCCGTCCGGGTGAGCTCCGAGCCGACGGCCCTACCACGGGAGGGGTCGTGTTCGTGCAGGTTCACGCCGTGAATCAGCACAGCACGACCGTTGATGCGCAGCTCGTTGTCGGCGATCTCGAGCGAGCGGAAACCCGTTCTCAGCGACGCCACCTCGACGAGCTCACCGGACGGGTCGATCAGACGGATCAGCACCCGGTAGCGCACTGGAGTCTCGTGGTTCCACGGCTGGACGCCGGGGACCTCCAGGCGTGTGCGGACGATGCCCGGTTCGGTGAACATGGCTGAGAGCAGCTGGTCGCCTTCGGTGTCCTGGTTCCACACGGCCACATCCATCTCGGCGGTCGGTGCGAGCGGTGAACGGCGGCGGCCACCGATTGGCTCCACACTCGCCTGCACCCTCCAGCCGCGTTCGCGCCGGGCAGGGCCGTCCACGGCTACCTCCAGGTCCAGGGTGCCCGTGGAACCGGTCGCCGGGTCCATCGACTCGAGCCCGGGTAGCGCCTTGACGGTCGACAACCTGCTCGCAGCAGTGCAGTGGAGGGTGACGCTCCGCTGCAGTCCGCCGTGCCACCACTGGTCCTGGTCCTCGATCCAGGTTGCCGCCGACCACCGCACGACGACTAGGACGATCGTCGATCGGCGCCCGGCCCTGACGTGCTCGGTGATGTCGAACTCGTTGGGCAGTCGGCTGTCGGTTCCCACTCCGACGCAGCGACCGTCGATGTAGGCCCCGACGACGGACTCCGCCGCCCCCACGCGCAGAACCACCCGGCGACCGGACCAAGAGCGTGGAACGGTCACTACGCGACGGTGAACCCCCACTGGGTTCTGCTCGGGTACCGACGGCGGCTCTGCGTCGAAGGGCATGATCACGTTCGTGTAGTGCGGGGCGACGAACCGCTCCCCCATCGAGTCACGCTGAGTGGTCCACGATCCCGGTACGTCGATGTGCTCCCAATCGCCTGGAATGTCACTGCCGAGAACATCGGAGGGAACGTCCGCCAGGCGGTCGAAGAACCGCACCTGCCATGTCCCGTCGAGCGACAGCCACCACGGTGATGAGCTCGGATCGTCGGTGCGCGCGGTCGCTTCGTCCGGGTACGGCACGAGGAGTGGACGCATCGGTTCCCGGGCGAACCCTGTCACCGTCGGGTCGCACACGGCGGCGTTCACCATCGCCAACTCCGGAGCGATTACTCGGTCGGCGGTTCCCATGGCTGCCATCTCCTGTCCATCGCCGCTTCCAGGAGCGGGCGTCGTTCAGCTCTCGACGAGCAACGCTCGGCGTAGCGCGTCGATCTGTTCGTCCTCGACCCCTGCCTCACGCAGGTAGGGCGCACTGCCGCCGTACTCGACGGCCAGCCAGTCGAGGGTGCGCCGCATGGTCTCCGGCCGAGCCGACCACAGACCGATCTCCAGGTGATCGTCGTCGACCTGACCGGCGGGATGACCCATCGACCACAGCCAGCTGACCTGCACTGCGACCGCGGCCGACGAGCGTGTGTAGTCAGCCACGACGGTGTCGTCCGATGCACCGAGCGAGCCGAGCAGCAGTGCGGTCAGAAGGCCTGTGCGGTCCTTGCCGACTGCGCAATGGAAAGCGACGGCGCCAGCCCGGTCGTCGACGACAACTTCGGTGACCGCGCCCACGGCATCAGCGAAGCGACCAGGGAACGACTCCAGGATCACCTGGTAGCGATGCGCAAGGAGTGTGCCGAGGTCGTCGTGGCTGTCGTCGACCCACTCGAACGTCGGGTCCAGCACGGGGAGATGGAGCACTTCGATGCCCGGGGATTCGAGCACCCCGTCCTCGTCCCTCTCACGTTGGTCACGGAGATCGAGCACGCGGGTCACGCCGTACCTGCGCAGGTCCTCCGCCGTACCCCTGGCACGGTGCAACGCATCGGCGCGCACGAGCCGGCCGGATACGACGCGGCGCCCGTCGGCGACCGGGGTACCGCCGAGATCACGGACGTTGAAGATCCCCTCGCGTGCCAGGCGTGGGCGTAGCTCGGCGCTGGGCATCGTCACGCGAGTGACAGGACTACGCCGATGCCGTCCTGGGTCACACGCAGGTCATCGACTCGCACGGGGAGCTTCTCGCCCTCGGGCAGCGGCGCTTCGATGGTCGCGGGGAACCGCATGCGGATGGGTGCGAGCGAGACGAGCGAGCCGAGTCGCTTCGACACCTGGTTGAACAGCGGTGGGAGTACCGAGGGGAGCTCGACCCACGCCGACTCCACTGAGAGCTCGAGGCGGCCGCGGACCAGCCGGGTCCTGACCTCCGTCCGCAACGCCGACCGCAGATCCGGGAGCAGGTCCGGCAGCAGGCGCGGCTGGCGGAGCCGACCGGCCACCTGCTGCTCGCCGAGGTCTACCTCCAGTTCGAACGGCACCGGAAGGTCGCCGGCCATGCGAACCAGCAGCAGCTGTGCGAGTCGATCGACGACCGACGAGGCGAGTCCGACCCCGAGCCGACCTCCTGCCACCGGGACCGGTAGCGCCTTTCCTTTGACGGTGCCGTCCCCGGCAAGCGCGAGCGTCACCAGACCCGACCCGACGTTGATCTCACCCGGACCTGGCAGCACACCCAGCTGCACCAGCGAGTTGCCGACGTCGGCGGGCAGGTCCGCTCCAGCGGTGCCCACATGTTCGGCAAGCGCGTCCCACAGGCCGGCGCCGAGGGCGCCGAAAAGCATCCCGAAAACCGTGAGCATCCCCTGCCATGCACCCTCGTCGACACCATCGGGGACAGGCGCAGCGTCATCGACCCCGAGCGACACCAGGGTCGCCCCGTCCAGGTCCAGGCCGACGGCGACGCTGTGGTCGTGCTTGATCTCGAAAACGGGTCGGACAAGTGCCTCGACCCTGACGGGTATCGGCGCCGGTGGGGTTGGAACACCCATCACGCTGGTCGGCACATCCTCGGGTCCGCTTGTGAAAGCGACCGAGCGAGCAGACACGTCTCCGCTGGCGGTGGCCACCACCCTCAGTCGTCCACCGTCCTCGGCGGAGGGCATGACCGAGCCACCTGTGATGGTGAGCGCAACCCGGACATCGACCTCTCCCATGCCGGGCAACGCGACCGAGGTGTCGAGCGGGTCGAGCGCTATCCCGTCGCCGACCAACACCAGCGCCAGCCCGTTGAGCAGGTCCTCGGTGACCGACACGACCATCGCCCGTACATCCGGAGACGGCGAGGACGAGTCAGCCACCTTCGTAGCTGGCAACGCCTTCGCGGGGGCCTTCTTCGCTGGCGCCACCTTCGCGGAAGCCTTCTTGGCCGCCGGCCTCTTGGCTGGAGCTTTCTTGGCCGCCGGTTTCTTCCCGGCCGGGGCCTTCTTGGCTACCGACTTCTTCGTGGCCGCAGCCTTCTTGGGTGCAGAAGCCTTCGCGGCGGTGGGTTTCGTCGCAGAACGCGTGCGGCGGGTCGGTGGGGTGACCGGAGCCGGGGTCTTGTCCGCCAGCTCCGGCGCGTCGTCGTCGGCCATGGCCGATAGGTCTAGCGCAGCGCGGGCCCTCAACGGGAGAGCGCAGCCATACTTGACAGATGGCTGGCGAAGAACCGAACAAGCCGACCCAGGGTGACGGGAGCAGCGAGAGCCGCTTCGTCGACCGACTCGGCGCGGCAGCGGTGGAAGCCGAGTTCCGTACCGGGCGACGTGAAGAGACGGTCGAACAAGCCGAACGTCATGTCGTTCTGCGCCTACTCCGAGCCATCGCCGGCTTCTTCGTCATCGGCATCGGTATCGCCGCCCTCCCGCTCCCCGGCCCGGGCTGGCTGCTGATAATCATCGGCCTCACCCTGCTTCCGTTCGCATGGGCGGAACGCACGATCCTGTTGATCCGCCGCAAGATCCCCGGAGTCCCCGAAGAGGGGTCCATCCCGCTGCACACGTGGCTGATCATGGGTGCCCTGCTGATCACCTTCACGACGATCAGCATCCTCTACGGCGACGACATCTCCCGGTGGGTCGCCAGTCTCTGGGGTGACCCCGACCGTATATTCGGCTGACGGTCGGGACCCGGTTTCAACTCGTCCGACGGAAGCCCGCGTCTACCTTGTCGCCATGACCAGCTTCCCGCTGCCCGTGCATCACACCCTCTCGGGGTCGAACCAGCCGGCCGGGTCGCCCAAGACTCCGATCCGGATGTCGGTCCACGAAGCCGGCAACGGTCAGGACCTACCGCCCGTCGTGTTCTGTCACGGATTCCCCGACCTCGCCTACACATGGCGTGACCAGATGCGTGCGGTAGCGGATGCAGGGTTCCGGGCGATCGCACCCGACCAGCGCGGCTATGGCGACACGACCGCGCCCGAGGACATCACGGCCTACGGCCTGGGAAACCTCGCGGGTGACCTCGCCGACCTGCTCGACGCCCTCGAGATCGACAGTGCGGTGTTCGTCGGCCACGACTGGGGTGGTTTCGTGGCGTGGGCGATGCCGGTGTTGTTCCCGCAGCGCTGCGCGGGTGTGGTCGGGGTGTGCACGCCGTACACGCCGTTCCCCGGAACCGAGTTCCTGCGGGCGATGTTCGGGGACGACCCCGAGGCGATGTACATGCTGTGGTTCCAGGAACCAGGGGTGGCAGAGTCGGTGCTCGACACCGACCCCCGGCTGGTCTTCTCGAAGTTGACGAGAGGCGGCGTCGACCCGGCGTTACTGGAAGCCAGGGGCGTCGCCCGCAAGAGCGGATCCACCTTCAACCCCTTCATCGACCTGGCGGGAGTCCCGGAGATGGGTGAACGGCTGCTCTCGGACGAGGACCTCGACGTCTACTCCGCTGCGTTCAGCCGGAGCGGCTTCCGAGGCGGGATCAACTGGTATCGCAACATCGACGACAACGCCGAGCGCTACCCGACGGTGGGAGTCGAGCACCTCACGCTGCCGACTCTGATGATCTGTGCCGAGTGGGACCCGGCACTACCCCCGTCGTTGGCGGCCAGGATGGGAGAACGATGCTCGGACCTGGAGATGCACACCATCGCCAGGGCTGGCCACTGGGTGCACAACGAGTGCCCCGAGGAGGTCAACGACCTGATCGTCGACTGGCTCACCCGACGCTTCTGATCCCGGCCGGACACGTCTCCCAGGTCCGGCCGAATCGATTTCGCTCAGCCGACGACGTCGGCGAGCAGCGCTCGCAGTTCGTCGGTGCGGTGGTCCCAGGTGAACCCGTCGGCCACGAACCTTGCGCCTGCGTCACCCATCTCGGTGGCCCGGTCCGGGTCGCCGAGCAACGAGGCGACGGCATCGGTCACCTCGGTCACGGAGGTCCCGTCGACGAGGAGTCCGGTGCGACCGACGTCGAGCGCATCGGGCACCCCTCCGATGTTCCCCGCCACCACCGGCCGTCCGATCGCCTGTGCCTGGATGAAGACGATGCCGAACGCCTCGACCTCGAGTCCGCGTCGACGCTCGCGGCACGGCATGGCGAAGACGTCTCCAGCCGCGTAGTGCGCCGGCAGCTCCGCTTCGTCGACCTCACCCGTCAGGTGTACCCACTCGGACACGTCGTAGCGGCGGGCCAGCTCGGTCAGCTCCAGCTGGTGGCTCCCTCCCCCGACCAACAGGAGTCGGGCGCCGGGAACCCGTCTGCGCAACTCGGGCAGCGCGGCGATCAGTTGGTCCTGGCCTTTTCTCTCGACGAGGCGGGACACGCACACCACCACCGGGTCGTCCCCGAACCCGTGACGATCCCTGATCTTCGAGCCGTCCACACCTGGGTGGAAGGCGGGGTCCACCGCTGGTGGCAGCAGCTCGTAGCGCGGCCCGGGCCCGAACGCAGGTTGGAGCAGGTCGCGACACCAGCGCGACACGAATGTGATCGCCGAGGCGTCCCGACCGACCGCTCGCAGGAGACGCGAACCCCCCGGCGCCCGGACCGTCGAAACCTCCAGGCCGTGGGTGAATCCGACGTAGGGGATGCCCGTCCGTGCGCGGATCCGCCGACCGAGCAGCCCCAGGGGGAACGCAGCACCGAAGACCACCACGTCGGGTTCATGGCGTTCGATTAGCGCCAGCGCATGACGAGCGACTGTCGGTGTGGGCAGGAGCGTATGGGTGGGTTCACGCACAACTCGATAGGGCGCCGACGAGTCGAAGTCCTCCCAGCCCGGAGAGGTCGAGCCGTACAGGGTCACCTCGTCACCGGCTGCGACCAGCCCGCGTGCGAGCTGGTCCACGTAGTACTGGATGCCGCCGACCCGCGGGGGCAGGTCGTTCGTGATCACGAGGACATGCATCCGAGCGACCGGGCCGTTCAGCGGATCGAGGTGCGGAAGAACTCGACCGTGTCAGCCCAGGCTGCATCGGCCGCGTCCGCGTCGTACACCTCGGGACGGGTGTCGTTGAAGAAGGCGTGGTCCACGCCGGGGTGTATCCGGAAGCTCGCGTCCTTGCCCAGCCCCTGGAGCTTCGCCTCCAGGTCGCGGGCCTTGTCCGGGCCGAAGAAGCCATCGAGTTCGGCGAAATGGCCGCGGACGGGAGCTGCCACCCGGGACCAATCAGGCTCGGCTTGCTCCCACGGGATCAGACCGTAGAACGGGGCGCACGCAACGACATCGTCCGGTTGCTGCGCGGCAAGCATCATCGCGAGTCCGCCACCCATGCAGAAGCCGACCACACCGACGCCGTTCGATGTCACCGCGTCAGATGACTGGAGGTACGTGATCGCGCCGGACATGTCCTTGGCGGCCTGATCGAGGTTGAGCGCCATCATCAGCTTGCCTGCCTCGTCGGGCTCGACCGTGGTCTCGCCCCGGTAGAGGTCCGGCGCCAGGGCGGAGAATCCCGCCGCGGCGAAGCGGTCGACGACGTCGCGGATGTGGGGTACCAGCCCCCACCACTCCTGGATGACGATCAGACCGGGGCCGGACCCTCCCGCTGCGGGGGCGAAGTATCCCGACCCCGTCGTACCGTTCGATGGGAACTCGACTATCGCGCCTGCCCCTGCCTCACCTGCTTCGCTGACCATCCCCCGGACAGTACCCGGCGTAAGCCGGCGAGGCTGAACAGCTCGGGGGTCACCGGACAGTCGGTGTACCGGACCGCTTCCTCCAGCGTCACGACGCCACCTACGCCGGCGACGAGGTCTGTGAGTCCGAGTGCGAGGGTCTCCTCCTCGGCTGCGAGCAGGTCGGTGCACGCTTCCCACGAGCGGACGAGTGCGTCGAACATCGCTCGCGGTAGGAGGCGCCCCGCGCCGGCGACGAGCCACACGTCGGTGCCGAGGTCGCGTGCGATGACCGCCGCCGCACGTGACCCGGCGGGTACGAGGGCAGCGTCCGGGCCGGCGGCGAGCGACTCGATCAGGACCAGGTCCGCCGAGTCGACGGCCGCGGCGACTCCGCGGGCGGGCACCGCCATGGCTTCCACGTCGAGCCTGCCCAGTTGCTCGACGGCGTCGTAGGACTCACCGGCCACGTCCACGAGGAGTACTTCGATGTCCCCCCTTCTGCGCAGGGCTGCCGACGACTGCCCGGGCCACCCGACCACCGCCACAGAGGCGTCGTCGGGCAGCGACGCGGCCAGGGATGCCCCGGTCGGGTCCCCCTCGAGCTCTCCGACGGCCAGACGTGCCTCGACCATCGGGTCCGCGGCACAGAGCATCCGGGCACAGAGCCACCACAGGGGCCCGCACGTCGGCTGGCGGGCGAGGATTCGTCGACAGGCTGCCAGCATTCCGGCCGGGTCGTCGCGGAACGCTCCGAGCGCTGTGGCCGACTCCCTGGCGAGCACCTCCGGGGGCGCCCCGTGGGAGCGGGCAACGTAGCGAAGTCGCTCGATCGGGTGCACGACAGCGAGTGTAGGTGGGCGCCCCGGATCTGCCCCCCGGGGTCCCCGCGCGCTACCTTTCGAGCCGTGGCAACCGTCTCTGCTGACCTGAAGCTCCAGCCAATCGGCGCCGAGCCGCTGACCGTGTCCGAACAGGTGACCATGTTCCACCTGCTCACCGTCGTGCTCGACCCGTACACCTACGAGAGCGCCTGGATCCTGGAGACGGCAGGACGGGTGATGGGTGAGATCGTCGGCGCCGACTGTCGGGTCGCCTGGCTGGTCACCGCCCCCGAGGACGATGCCCGTCAGTTCCTAGGTCCGTGGACCGACCGTTTCCTGACCTTCTGCGACCCGGACCGCACAGCTGTCGAAGGCCTGGGCGTCAAGGAGATCCCGGCCCTGGTGCACGTCGGCACGGACCTGTCCGTCATCGGCCTGGCCGACGGGTGGGACCCCCGGACGTGGACGCCCATCACCGACAACCTCGCCAAGATGATGTCGTGGTCCAAGCCCGTGTATCCCAAGCCGGGTGATCCGCTGCCGTTCGCCGGCTCGCCCGTGGCGGGCTGAACCAGTTCCTGCTGGTGCGATCGTCAGCGGGAGGTCCAACCACCGTCCACGGCGAGCACCTGCCCGGTCACGTAGCTGGAGGCGGGCCCCGCCAGGAACAGCAGCGCTCCGTCGAGCTCCGACACCATCCCGGGTCGGCCCATCGGCGTGTTGCGCGCCACGAAGTCGGCGCCCCGTTCGTCGTCGAACATCTCCGCCTGGGTCATCTCCGAGGGGAACCACCCCGGAGCCAGAGCGTTGACGCGGACCCCCTTGCGACCCCATTCGCAGCCGAGCTGGCGGGTCATGTTGACCAGCGCGCCCTTGGACGAGCAGTAGGCGACGTCCTTCATGGGTGCGGCCGCCACCAGCCCGAGGATGGACGCGATGTTGACGATGCTGCCGGCGCCCCGTTCGAGCATCGAACGTCCGACCAACTGGCACAGGTGGAACGGCGCGACGACGTTGATGTCGATAGAGCTCACGAACCTGTCGACTGACTCGTCGGCTGCCGGAGTCGGAACGCTCACACCAGCGTTGTTGACGAGTACATCGATGCCACCGTTCACCTCAGCCGCCGTCGCCACGAGGCGCTCCCGGTCGTCCCTGACGGACAGATCGGCGACCACAGCGCTCGCCCGTTCACCGAGGTCTGTCACGAGCGCGTCGAGGCGGTCGCCTCGCCGGGCGGCAACCACCACGTGGGCGCCCGCTGCGTGCAGCACTCGGGCGAACCGATCACCCAGGCCGGAGGAGGCCCCGGTCACGATCGCGACCTGCCCGTGCAGGTCGAACAGGTGCGAGATGTCGACCGGATCGTGGGCGCTCACCAGGAGGAGCTCACTTGACGACGTTCACCTGGGTTCCGATCGGAGCCCAGTCCCAGAGTCCGGCGGCATCCCACCAACGCTGACGAACACAACCCGCCGACAACGGGGTACCCAGCTGAGCCTCGCTCTGGAGCGGCACTCCCCTCCCGTTGACCGGGATCGAGTGGAAGCCGATCGCGGCGGAACGGCCCCGGGCGAAACGGATCATGAACTCCATCCGGGCGCTGCCGTTCACAGACGTGGTGTACCGGCTACGCGAGTACACGTGATATGTCCCGACGTTCGGGGTCCCGGCCTTGCCGGAGACCAGGTAGGAGTTGACGACACGTCCGTCGGCCTCGACCCACCAGACCCGCTGCTGACCCACCGAGTAGACGACACGACGCCCTGCACCCGAGTCAGCAGGAAGCGGAGGGTGCGGGCTGGGCTCCGCTGCTACCGCCGGATCCTGGGTAGCGGCCGGGTCCTGGGCACCTGCAGTTCCGGCGCCCAGCGCGACCATCGCCAGGGCGAGCACCAGCATGCTCAGGAGTCGGGAGAGTCGTCGGATGCTCACGGTCTTGCTCCAAGGGTCGGGATCGACGAACGGTAGATCCCGGTACGGTAGCGGGAGCGGACCGACTTCAGGACTTTACGAGTCGCCGTATTGCGGCGCTCGCCTCTGCGATCTTCTCGTCCGCCTTGCGCCCGCCGCCCTTCGCCGCAGCAGCGACGCAGTGCTGCAGGTGGTCGTCCATCAATTCAAGGGCGACACTCTGTAACGCCTTGCTCGCCGCGGAGATCTGCGTGATCACATCGATGCAGTACTCGTCCTCGTCGATCATCCTCTGCAGGCCACGCACCTGACCCTCAATCCGACGTAGCCGCTTGAGATATGCGTCCTTGTCGTCGTCGTAGCCGTGCATAGGGAGAGTATACCCCAGTAGGGTATAGCCACGTGGGAGATCACGGGATCGCGTGTTGTCGCACCCACGTGTGCAGGGCGATACCCGAGGCAACCCCTGCGTTGATCGAACGGGTCGAGCCGAACATCGTGATCGAACAGACCACATTCACCCGGTCCCGGACCGCCTCGGACAGACCCGGTCCTTCCTGGCCCAGGACCAGCAGACTCCGACGGGGCAGCTGCACGGATTCGATCGGAACCGAGCCTTCCAGGTTGTCGATACCGACCAGTTCCAGGTCGGAACTCTCGGCAGCGGCGACCAACGACTCCACGTCCGGATGATGATCGACGTGCAGATATCGGTCGGTGACCATGGCGCCGCGGCGGTTCCAGCGACGGCGGCCGATGATGTGAACCCGACGAACCCCGAACGCGTTGGCATTTCTCACGACGGTTCCGATGTTCATGTCGTGCTCCCAGTTCTCGATCGCCACCTCGAGCGGGAACGGGTCGCTGTCGAGATCGTCGCGTATGGCCTCCACGGTCCAGTACCGGTAGCGGTCCACCACGTTGCGACGGTCACCGTTGGCCATCAGTTCGGGATCCAGGCGGGTGTCGTCGGGCCAGGGTCGGGGCAGCGGGCCGACTCCAGGCGACTCCTCCACGGGGACATCACCGGTGCGGGCGTTGTGGCTCACGGGGTCGGACCGTAGCGTCTGGGGGATGAAGCACCCCACCGCGGTGGTCACGCTGCTGGTCGCCCACGGCAGCCGCAACGTCGGGGCGGTTCGAGCCCACGAATCGCTATGCAATGCAGTCGCCGAGCAAGTCGCCGCGGACGGCGGTCCGGGGGTGGGGGGTGGCCAGCTGGTGGAGGTGCGTGCCGCCTATCTGGAGATAAACGAACCGTCCATCGGCGAAGCGATCGACGCCGCTGCAGCAGACGGTGCCACAGCCGTGCGAGTGGTGCCGCACTTCCTCGCGCCGGGCAACCACGTGGCCGTCGACATCCCCGCGATCGTCGACGAAGCGCGGGCCCGACACCCTGGTGTGTCGATCGAGTTGACCGAGCACTCCGGAGCCGACCCTGCCATGGTCAGCCTGCTCGCAGCGCGGGTGCTGCGCTGAGCGACAACGCCGCGGACGCGACGAAACCTCGGCAACCGGGCCGCATCGCGACCACGATCACCGAGGTTTCGCTGTGGAGCTGATTCAGTCAGATGCCTATGCGCTGGGCGAGCAGCTCACGGTGGTAGGTCGGATCACCGAAGAGGAGCTCGGAGCTCTTCGCACGCTTGAAGTAGAGGTGTGCCGGGTGCTCCCAGGTGAAGCCGATGCCGCCGTGGATCTGGATGTTCTCCGCCGCGGCGTGGAAGTACGCCTCGGAGCAGTAGGCCTTGGCGAGAGAGGCGACCGACGGCAGCTCGTCGTTGAGCTCCGAAGCGCACCAGCCGGCGTAGTAGGCCGCTGACTTGGCCGACTCGACCTCGAGCAGCATGTCTGCACACTTGTGCTTGATCGCTTGGAACGAACCGATCGGGCGGCCGAACTGCACACGATCCTTGGCGTACTGGACCGCCATCTCGAGTACCTCCTGCCCGCCACCGACCTGCTCAGCTGCGAGCGCGACCGCGGCCAGGTCCAACACGGTGGAGATCGTGTCCCAGCCAGCGCCGTCAACACCGATGAGCGTTCCTTCGACGTCGGAGTACTCCAGGCGTGCCTGCTTGCGTGTCTGGTCCATGGTGGACAACGCCGTACGGGTCAGCCCGGCGGCATCACCCTGAACGGCGAACAGGCTGACACCTGCATCGGTTCGAGCCGCGGTGATGATCAGGTTGGCCGTGTGTCCGTCGAGCACGTAGAGCTTCTCGCCGTTCAGCTTCCAGGTGTCGCCGTCCTTTGCGGCTGCCATCGTGACAGCGGCCTCGTCCCAGCGGCCGTTGGGCTCGGTGTAGGCCAGCGTCGCGATCGTCTCGCCCGAGGCGATTCCCGGTAGATGGGCTGCCTTTGCAGCGTCGTCTCCCGAGTGGATGAGCGTCTGGCCGGCGAGCACGACCGTCGAGAAGTAGGGCGCGCAGAGGAGGCGGCGACCCATCTCCTCGAGCACGACGATCAGCTCGACGAAGCTGTAGCCCGAACCGCCGAACTCCTCGGGGATGACCAGTCCCTGCAGGCCCATCTGCTCAGCCATCTGGGTCCAGACGGCCTGGTCGTAGCCCGCCTCGGTGTCCATGAGCTCACGGACGGTCTCCTCGCTGGACTTGGCGTTGAGGAAGTCCTTGACGACCTTGCGCAGCGCTTCCTGGTCCTCGCTGAAGGCGAAGTTCACTGTGGTTCCCCCTGTGGGCGTGTGGTGTCGTTGCACCGAACTGTCTACACCGTCCCGAAAAACGGGACACCTTGGCAGGTGTACGCACGCGTACACCTGTAGGCTCCGGGTCGTGGATCACCTGGGTACTCGTGAGTTGAGAGCGGATCTCTCAGCCTTGGTCCGTCGGGCCGGGACAGGCGAGAGAATCGTGATCACCGTCGGCGGACGTCCCGTCGCACAGCTGGGCCCATTGGAGCCGACCGACGAACGGGTGACCCTCGAGGACCTGGCCGCCCGAGGACAAGTGATCCTGGCACGCAGGGACGACCGGCCCGCCCCCGGGTTCTCGATGCCGCTCTGGGCCGGAACCCGTATCGATCAGCTGGTCCGGGAGGTTCGCGGACGATGACGCTGTTCCTCGACTCGACCGCGCTCCTGGCACGTTTCCTCGAGGGATCGTCCCGCGACGCCGCACTGGCCGCCATGGATGCTGATCACGACTGGTGTGCGAGCTCGCTCGCACTGACCGAGGCGCTGATGGTCGTCGACCGGCTCGGGGACGATCCGGCTCGCACAGACGACCTCCGCCGAGCCATCCGCGACGACTGGGAGCGCATCCACGTCGTACCGGTGGATCAGCGCTGTCTGGACAGGGCCGCCGAGCTCGGACGCACCCAGCCGGTGAGAACCGTGGACGCGATCCACCTTGCAGCGGCCGATCGTCTCCCCCGAACGATCACCTACCTGACGTTCGATCCCGGCCAGATCCCCCTCGCACTGGCGCTCGGCCACGAGGTCGTGAGCATCTGAGTGCTGCTTCGCCCCGCAACGCTCGGGTCAGGTCCGCTCGGTGACCACCAGACCCCGCTCGGGCCACCAGGACCTGATGACCATGCAGTTGCGCTCGTGGTCCACTTCGCTCAGGACCACCTGGGCCAGGTCGAGACGGAACAGGTGGAACGGCTCGGGAACCTCGGGCCGTTCACCTTCCTCCGCCTCTCCCGAGAGTGCCGCCTCGATCGCAGTCGCAAGTGATCCGGCGAGCGGCACAGCTGTGCCGAACAGTTTGGCGTCGCCACCTTCCATCGTTCCGTCCCCGGGGTTCGAGTGCAGTGCGAAACGACCGTCGCGGAGCAGGTCGAGCGCCTTCATCGACCGCCACATGGAACCGATTGCGATCACTCCGCCGTGAAGGATCACTTCGGTTCCGCTGACCCTCGGAGCCCCGTCGCTGCGGAGCGTCGCCAACACATGGTGCTTGGTCGCCTCGAGCCGTGCTCGCACGGCGAGCGCCAGCTCGGGCTCAGCCTCCTGCACAGCCGAGAAGTGCACGGAACCACCCGAGAGAGCCGGCTCGTCTCGATCGGCGTCGAAGGGCCAGACGGATTGCAGATCTGAGTCCATGACCGGATTCTGACAGGAGGCACCGACAGTCTCAGCTGCCTTGTGGCCCCGACGCGGCCGTGGCGATGAGCGCGAGACTCGGTGACATGGCCGACAGCTCCTCGACCCTGCACCACAGCGACAGCGACCTCGAGATCCACAAGGTGGTCGTCGGCCCCTTCGACAACAACGTCTTCGTCCTGCGTTGTCGCCACACCGGCGATGCCGTGCTCCTCGACGCCGCCAACGAGCATGAGCAGCTGCTCGAGCTCGCCCGCTCGCTCGGCGTCCGACGAGTCCTCGAGACCCACGGACACTGGGATCACATCCAGGCAGTTCCCGAGATGCGTGACGCCGGCTACTCAGTCGCGGTGACGGCGGCGGACGCTGCCATGCTGCCCAGCTACGACGAGATACTCGAACACGACGCTGTCATCACGGTCGGCGACTTGCGGCTGCGGACGATCCACACCCCTGGCCACACCCCGGGTTCGATGTGCTTCCTGGTCGAAGGGAAGCCCCTGCTGTTCAGCGGCGACACCCTGTTCCCGGGCGGCCCGGGGAACACGAGCCTCGAGGGCGGCGACTTCGACACGATCATCGAGTCGGTCGACCGGCTGCTCTTCGCCCGGCTCGCTCCTGACACGATCGTGATGCCCGGCCACGGGCTCGACACCACGATCGGAGCCGAGTCCCCCCAGCTTCAGGAGTGGATCGACCGCGGCTGGTGATCACCCTGGACTGTGGTGTCGCCGACGTCGCCACCATCTTCGTGATGAGGCACGAGTGCCTGCAGCGCGGCCTCCTTGCGGGCGACCTCCCAGCTGCGCCACACGAGTGCTGCCGAGACCACCCCGAGCAGCACAAGCACGGTGACAACCAGCACGTCCGGTGCTCCCAGAGCGATCAGGATCGTCCGAGCGTTGAGGACGACGATGAGCCCACCCACGAAGGTACCGAGCACACGAGGCGCCATGACCTTCACCACCCAGGCGGCGAACGGCGCGACGATGACTGCGCCCAGCAGCAGAGCGCCGACGGCGCCCCACTCGATCTCCTGTGAATCGAGGTGCGTGAGGAACCCGACGCTTGCGGCGAGTGCGACGAGGAGCTCTGACAACGAGACCGAGCCGATCGCTGTCCGGGGCTCCATGCGACCGGCTGTCATGAGCGTCGGTGTCGTCACCGGCCCCCAGCCACCTCCGCCGAGGGCGTCGACCACACCGCCGACCAGGCCTAGCGGAACCAGGAACTGCGGCGTCAGGTGCGACGGGTCGGTGGGGCGGCGGGTCATGCCGAACGCGAACCGGGCGAGCATGTAGGCGCCCAGGACCAGGAGGATCCCGGCGGTGATGGGAGCGAAGCGCTCGCCGTCGACGTTGGACAGGAGCGTCGCACCTGCATAGGCGCCCGCAGCTCCCGGAAGACCGATGAGGAGCACGGTCCGCCAGTGCACGTTGCCGAACCGCCAGTGACTTGCCCCCGACACGAACGCCGTGCCGACCTTGGCGGCGTGGATCACGGCCGACGCAACCGCAGCCGATGCACCGGCGGCAACAAGCACTGACGTGCCGATAACCCCGAAGCCCATGCCCAGCGAGCCGTCGATCAGCTGGGCGACGAAGCCTGCGAAGACGAACACGAGTAGTCGTTCCATGTTCGCCGGTCCCCGATCTCCTCTGCCGCCGCCCTGACAACAGCTTTCCTAGCAAATCAATAGGAATACCCGCTGTCAAGGGGCAATGTGGTCCGATGGCTGTCGTGCCGAGGGCACGAAACTCGGCGAGACTGGGGTCTCGCACCTACGGTCCGCCGGTCAACGTGTGCGACGACGACATTTTCACTACCCGAACAGTAGAAATAAGCTGAGGCCATGTCTGACGAGCGAGCCACTTCGAACGGCGATCCGATCGATGTCGCACGGATCAAGGCTGACTTCGCGATCCTCAGTCGCCGCATACACGACAGCCGGCTCGTGTTCCTCGACTCAGCAGCGTCGTCCCAGAAGCCCCGCCAGGTGCTCGAGGCGATGGACCGCTACTACGAGCAGACCCACGCGAACGTGCACCGGGCGGCGTACACGCTCGCCGAGGGGGCCACCGATGCAATGGAACACGCCCGGGCGGCGATCGCCGGCTTCATAGGTGCAGGTCAACCTTCGGAGATCGTCTTCACCAAGAACGCGACCGAGGCCCTCAACCTGGTGGCCCGGTCCTGGGGTGGTGCCAACCTCGGACCTGGCGATGTCGTGGTCCTCAGCCAGCTCGAGCATCACGCAAACATCGTTCCCTGGCAGCAGCTCAGCACGGAGAAGGGATTCACGATCCGCTGGATCCCGCTCACCGACGACGGCCAGCTGGAACTCGACGGCATCGACGAGATCCTCGACGGCGTCTCGTTGCTCGCGATCTCGGCGATGTCCAACGTGGTGGGAACCATCACACCGGTGCGCCATCTCGCCGACCTGGCTCACGAGCGCGGTGCCCTGGTGTGCGTGGATGCGTGCCAGTACACCCCACACGTGCCCACCGATGTCACAGCGCTCGGCGCTGACTTCCTGGCCTTCTCCGGCCACAAGATGCTGGGGCCGACCGGTGTCGGTGTGCTCTGGGCGCGCCAGGAGCTGTTGGAGGAGATGCCCCCGTTCCTGGGCGGCGGGGGGATGATCCTCGACGTCCGCATGGACGGGTTCATCCCGGCGGAGGTTCCCCACAAGTTCGAGGCTGGCACACCCCCGATCTCCGAGATCGTCGGGCTCGGAGCCGCTGTGCAGTACCTGGAGTCGCTCGGCATGGAAGCCGTGCGTCGCCACGAGGTGGAGCTCACCACCTACGCGCTCGACACCCTGGGAGCACGTTTCGGCGACAAGCTCACGATCCACGGTCCCGCCGACCCTGCCCTGCGAGGAGGGGTCATGAGCTTCGCCTTCGGCGACCTGCACCCCCACGACCTGTCTCAGGTGCTCGATCAGCACGGCGTCTGCGTCCGTCCGGGGCATCATTGCGCCAAGCCGTTGATGAGAGTTCTCGGCGTGGGTGCCACTGCGCGAGCATCGTGGTACGTCTACAACGACGAGGACGACATCGACGCCCTGGGCGACGCGCTCGAGGCTGCCGGCGACTTCTTCAACTTCTGAACCTGCTCTGATCCACTTCTGATCGACCACCCATCAACGGAGGGCACCGAATGTCGGGCCTGGAAGACCTGTACCGGGAGATAATCCTCGACCACTACCGCAGCCCGCGGAACCGTGGCGAGCTACCGACCCCTCCTGCGACCCGAGTCGAGGGCTTCAACCCTCTCTGCGGCGACGAGATCGTCGTCTACCTCGAACTCGACGACCCCTCGAAGGGCGAGGCCGCCGTCGTGAGCGACCTGCGCATAGCCGGACAGGGATGTTCGATCTCCCAGTCGTCGGCGTCGATGATGTCGGCGGCGGTGAAGGGCCACACGGTCACAGAGGTCCAGGACCTGATCCGGGCTTTCAAGTCGATGATGTCGATCCACGAGGAGGGCCTCGAAGGGGGCGAGCCCGACAGTGCCGACGGCAACACGGACCTGGACCTGGGCGACCTGGAAGCACTGCGCGGCGTTGTGAAGTTCCCCGTCCGCATCAAGTGCGCGACGCTCAGCTGGAACACGCTCGCTCAGGGACTGGAAGAAGCCGGAGCGGTCTGACAGCGGGCCACCCAGCTGGTCTCAGCTCGGCTGCTGTGCCTGCTGAGCAGCGTCCCACGACCAGCGAACGACCAGCGGCGGATGGTCGCTGAGGTCCTCGCCGGTGACACTCCGGAAGGTCTCCTCGGGGAACTCGATCGAGATCGGCGTCAACGAAACGCTCGAGCTGGCGCGGTAGGCGAACTTGTCGATGCTGGCGTCACGGTCACAGGCGAGTTCGACACATACGTCGGCGAGCCCGGTGTCGGCGAGGAACCGCTGCCAGATATCGCGGTCGACCTGACCGGTGTTCGCCTCCTCGTTGCCATCGTCGATGTGGAGGTTGGTGTCCCCGCCGACGATCAACGCTCGATCGCTGTCCCTGGATCTGATGAACTCGGCCAGCTGGGCGAAGTCGCGCTCCTGGAGCCGCTGGTCCCGATCGGTGCTACCCGCCTCGGCGTGCATGCTGATCACGTCGACCTCGTACCCGTCGCCCAGGGTCATGGTGACCAGCCTGAAACCCTTCATGGCCAGACAGTCCGCCGCGCCGACGAAGGCGTCCCCGAAGCAGCCGTTCCACGGCACGACTGTCTCACCGGTCAGAGGGAAGCGGGAGACCACGCCTATACCATCGCCGACCAGCAATGGTCTCGACGACGGGTTGAGCCCGACGGCGGTCGGGCCAGGGTGCACGTCAGTGCGGTACGGGTGGGTGATCCGCGCCCGGAGACGACTGTGGTAGTTGCGGAAGTCGAGCAGGCCAGCAAGGGGTGTCCACCAGTCGAAGTCCTCCTGGGTGAGCACCACGTCGTAGTCGTTCAACAACGGACTGATGAGCGGGATGTTGGCCTTGGGGTTGACCTCGGAGATCTCCTGGGGCAGACCGGCAACGTTGTAGCTGAGCGTGCTGAATTGCGCCGGAGGAGCCGGCAGAGGTTCGACGGTGGTGGGCGGCGAACCCGGATCCGATGGTGGCGGCACGCACGCCGCTGCCAGCATCACCACTGCGACTGCGCCGGCGAGCGCCGTCAGCCTCCGACGTTCGACACGCCCTGCAACGCGTCGAACAAGATCCCCCGAGGTCCCACCACTCATGGACCAGAGGTTACGTTCAGGTGAAGCCCTTGGCGAGAGCCGACATCGTCGCTGCGAGTTGGACGTCGAGCTCGGTGATCCCGTCGACGTCGTGGGTGACCAGGTCGACCGACACTCGGGAGTAGACGTTCGTCCACTCCGGATGGTGGTCCATACGGGCGGCCTCGGTCGCCACCGCGGCCATGAAGCCGAAGGCAGCAGCGAAATCAGCGAAGACGAACTCGGCGTGGAGCTTGCCCCCGCGCAGGGACCAGCCCTGCAGCTCGCGCAACGCCGAGTCGACCTGATCGGATGTGAGCGCCAGCGGTCGCGCCATGCAATGACGCTACCGCCGCCGCTCGCTACCGCCGCCGTACGATCGGGTGGGTAGCGTCGAGACGATGGAGCTCAGCTGTTCATTCCCTCCCCGAGCCGACCTTCCCGAACTGGTCGCGCACGCTGAACTACTCGGCTACGAACGGGCGTGGGTATACGACTCCCCTGCCCTGTACGGCGACGTGTGGATGGCTCTCGCCCGCTGTGCCGACTCCACGTCGACCATCGGGCTGGGTCCCGCGGTTCTCGTGCCGTCGCTGCGACATCCGATGGTCAACGCCTCAGCGATCGCGACTCTCGAACAGCTCGCTCCCGGAAGGGTGACTGTGGCGCTCGGTACCGGGTTCACCGGTCGGTTCGTGCTCGGCCAACGTCCGATGACGTGGTCCGCCACCGAGCTCTACCTCGGTCAGCTGATCGGGCTGCTCAGGGGTGAGGTCGTCGAGATCGACGGTGCGCCATGTCAGATGATCCACCCCCACGGCTACATCTCCGAGCGGCCTCTCGCCGTACCGATCCTGGTAGGCGCGAACGGCCCCAAGGGACTCGGTGTCGCCGAGCGGGTCGGAGCTGACGGTGTCATCTCCATCTTCGGAGCCCAGCCGGGCTGGGAGCGCTGCGCTCTGTTCGCCTACGGAACGGTGCTCGAGGACGGAGAAGAGCTGGCTTCGGAGCGCGTGATGGACGCCGCCGGTCCTGGCGCTGCAGTCGTGCTCCACGGCATGTTCGAGACTGATCCGGTGCTGTTGGACTCGATCGATGGTGGCCCTCTGTGGCGCGCGGCAGTCGAGGGTTTCCCGGCCCCGGAACGACACCTTCACACGCACCGCGAGCACTTCGTGGGCCTGACCGACCGTGACCGAGCTGCAGTGACTCCCGATCTGATCGCGTCCACCACCTGGACCGGTGACGCTGACGCGCTCCGCTCGCGACTCGTGGAGACCGCGGCGAGTGGTGTCAGCGAGTTCATATATGCGCCAATGGGAGAAGACCCGCGCCGCGAGCTCGAGGCCTTCCGTTCGCTCTTCTGAGTCCGTCGGTCACCCGGCCACGAGGTCCTGCAACGCCACCCACTCGTCGGGCGTGAGGGCAGCGGGGTTTCCGATCCGCGGAACACGGAGGACCTCGATCCGTTGAAGCCGGGGATCGGCGGCGATCGCCTCCTTCGGGATCGCCTCGGCCAGCACATCCAGGCGTATCGGAACCCTCGGCCGCAGTTGACGCCTTGCCCCTTCGTCGACCCACAGCTCGTCGTCGGGGTCCCCCACGTCGTCCTGGGGTTCACCCACGACCTCACCCGTCCCCCATACACCCGAGGTGACCTGGGGATCGCCGCGGGTCACCCACAGCGCGCACGGTTGACCCTCGTGCACGAGCCCGGCCCGATAGGTGGGCGCCAGTCGCCACCAGTCCAGTTCGACGCCGTCGCGCAGAGCTGCGCCGATGTCCCAAATCGACGGCCTGGCCTTGAACATCCACGCGCCTACCTCCGTCCCATCGCGGAGCTCGGCGATCGGCGTTCCCATGCTCAGCGCTTGCGACGGAAGATCCGCTTCCAGCCCGCGACTCCACCGCCGGGCGAGCCCTGACGCCGCCGGCTACGGGCCTGCTCGGCATCAACCTCGGCGCGGGTCTGAGCGGACACAGCGTTCACGATGTCCTCCGCCTCGTCGAGCAGCGCTCCGATGGAAGGATCCTCACCGAGGCTCGCCGGCTCGGGTGGGGTGGGCGGAATGATCAACGTTCCGTGCTGCCAGTTGACGTCCGCCATCCGCGGTTGGTACGCCGGGCAGTCGTCCGGGCACCGCCATGGCGCCTCCGGTGCCAGGTCGAGATCGCATTTACGGACGGTCTCCCCGTTCGGATACGTCCGGCTCTCGTAGAACTTGCACCCCTCACGCATCGGCATCGAGGAAGTCTGCCAGCCGACAACCCGGATGGAACGGCACGAGATGCCCGATCCTGATGAGCAGTTCTGCCTGCCACAGCGTTTCTCTCTCAGGCTCACGTCGTTTCGTGTCGACACTCGAGCCATGACCGAACCCGCTCTGCGACGAGTTCTCGACGCCGCAGGTGTCGCCACGGCGACGCTCGATGCCGAGGCGCGCCTGCGAACCGCTTCACCTGCGTTCGCTCGCGCCTGGGGCCGGTCGGTCGACGAGCTGTGCGGCATGCACATGGTCGGGCTGTGCCCCGAGCACGAGCAACCCGAGGTGATGGCGGCAGTCGTCCGGATCCTCGAGGGTGTCAGCGACTCCGAGCACCACGACCTGCGGCTCGATCCCGCAGGTGACGAACCCCGCATCGTTCGCATGACCCTGGGACCGGCGACCGACCACTCCGGCGACGTCGAGGAGATTGTCGTCGTACTCCACGACATCACCTCTCCCCACCGCGCCGAGCGCAGGAGGAGGGCACGGGTGGTCGAGCTGACCCGGGAGGTGACCCTCGATGAGGTCAGCGGGCTGCCCAACTCGCGGTCGTTCGACCAACTGCTCGCGTCTGCACTCAGGCGGTCTTCGCGCACCTCCTATCCGTTCGCTCTGATGCGGGTGGAGGTCGGTGGGCTCGGGAAACTGCTCGACGACCTGGAGATGGGCGAAGCACAGCGTCTGGTGGAGATCCACGGGGCTCGGCTGTCGCAGCGCCTGCGCCCGAGTGACCAGGTGTGCAGGACCGACCGCGACACGTTCATGGTGATCGCCGAGGATCTCGGCGACGTCCAGGACGCTGCCGGTGTGGCGTACCGAATGCTGTCATCGGTCGTGGAGCCGATCGAGATCGGCTCTCGCAGCTTCCGGCTGCCGATGACGATCGGGGTGGTGGTGGCAGACGCGTCGGCGGCAGGCCATGACCTGGTGGCCGCTGCTTCGTCGGCACTCGATGAAGCACTCAGCGAGGGTGAGGGCGGCTTCCGGATCGTCGATGTGAGGTCCGGCCTCGCGGCCTGAGCGAGACAACGGCCTCGCGGCCTGAGCGATACAACGGCCTCGCGGCCCGATCACCCGTGGAGGGCCTGGCGGCGATAGCGTTCATCGGGTGAGCACCGGAGTGGCGCAGACGGTCGATGACGCAGAGAGGGTCGCCGTAGCAGCGCCTCACGCGGACTGGCGCAAGGGCGCCCTGCTCGGTGCTGCGGTCGGCGCCAGCACGCTTGGGCTCGCGCTGGTGAATCCACGCGACTCAGGCATGCCGGTGTGCTGGAGTGCGGGATTCTTCGGGATCGACTGCCCGCTCTGTGGTGGGCTTCGATGCGTCAACTCGCTCGCCCGGGGCGACTGGCTGACGGCAGCGGATCACAACGTCCTGTTGGCGGTGGCGCTGCCGGTGGTGGTGGCGGGCTGGGTCCTCTGGATGGTCGCGGCAGTGAAGCGGCGCCCGTTCACCCTTCCCCGGGCCGGGAACTGGGCGTGGGTGCTGGCGGTGGGAACCGTGGCAGCGTTCACGGTGCTCCGCAACCTCGACCTCGGGCCGGTGGCCCACTGGTTGGCAGCGACCTCCGGTTGAGCTGTCAGCTGGTGGCCAGCGCGTCGAGTGCCTGGTCCAGCAGCGCCCTCACCTGATCAGCGATCGGCCCCTGAGCGCCTGCCAGGTCGGTACCGGAACCAGATATGGCGAGCTCGAGGTGCGCAGGCTCCACCGGACCTGGCACGGTTGAGCCGACGACGGTGGATGCGTTCGCTTCGCCACCACCGGTTCGCGTCCCGCTCGTGTCCGAGTACGAGCCGTCGGCGTACGCCCAACTGATGGTACCGGTGCCGACGTCCTCCAGGCCCAGCAAGGTCAGCGAGCGATCGGGAGAGACCTTGGCAGTCAGGAACGCAACACGCCCGAGGTGACCGTCGGTGTAGGTCGCTGCACCCATTCCGCCAACGAGGCGGTAGCCGAGAACCTCGGTCTCGTAGACCGCTTCAGCCGGTACACACGCATCCGCGACCGCCCAGCTGCCTCCGGGGATGGACCCTGCTTCAATGGTCGCGTCGACGACCACTCCGCTGCAGTCGGACTGTGCGACCGACCTGGTGGCAATGGATTGCTCGACGGCGCCCGCTGGAGCAGCGTTCGCCCCCACCAGCGCAACGGCCATTGTCGCGAAGACCATGAGTCGCCGCCATGCGTCGTCGGACATACGGCGTGGACGGCGGCGAAGAGCTGACTCCATATCTCCAGTGTGGCCCATTCACGGCGATTCCGGTGAGCGGGTCTCTCGAGCTCGGCGCTGGTGACCGGTCAGTCGATCCGTCGGAGGCGGCGGCGATAGCGCTCGGCACGCTTCACGTACGACTCGACGCCCATGTCGAAGTGGCCGGGCTGGACAGCGGATTCCTTGACGACAGCGGGCACACCCAGCGCCATGGCCAGAGGGGGTACGACCTGGTTGTTGCGGACAAAGGCACCACCCCCGACAACCGCCTCGCGTCCGACGCGTGCATTGTGCAGCACTATCGAGCCAGAGCCGATCAACGCCTTGTCCTCGACGATGCAGCCCTCGAGGTGGGCCAGGTGGCCAATGGTGACCTCGTCACCGACTGTCGTGGGGAACACCGCTGTGGTGTGGATCACGGCCCCGTCCTGCACGGAGCAACGATCGCCGATGAATATGAACCCGTCGTCCCCGCGCAGGACCGCTGAAGGCCAGACCGAGGTCTGCTCGCCGATGACTACGTTGCCGATGACGACTGCATCGGGGTGGATGTAGGCGTCAGGGTGGATCTCGGGTACCTGGTCGCCGAGCGCGTAGATGGGCATCGGTCGACTATCAGAGCGATGTGTGGCGGCCATAGCCGCCCTTGAAGAACAGGAGCGGGCCGACCTCGTCACGCATGACGTCGAGGTACACGACACGCCCGAGGACGATCACGTGGTCACCGCCGTCCAGGACGGAGTGCAGGGTGCAGTCGATGTGCTCGAGACCGCCCTCGATGAGCGGCGACCCTGTCACGGGAGCCTTCGTCCAGGTCTCACCTTCGAACTTGTCCGCGACCTTGGAGGCGAATCGTCCGGATGTCTCGTGCTGGTCCTCGGCCAGGACTGTGATGGCGAAGTTGCCGGTCGCCTCGATCCTGGGCCAACTGGTCGAGGTGCGAGCGACGCAGAAGCCGACGAGAGGCGGCTCGAGTGACACCGAGAAGAACGAGCCGATGGCCAGACCGACTGGATGTCCGTCGTCGACACCGGCGACGATCACCACTCCGGTCGGGTAGTGCCCGAGCACACGTCGGTAGAGCGCAGGGTCGATCTCGACGACAGCGTCGTGAAGTTCCTCGCCGTTGGCGGTGTCGGGCATTGCTCCTCCGTTGTCGGTTCGGTCGCGTCGCGGAGGCTACCGGTTGCCGGCCACCGAGGCCGCAGAGCCGGAGCTGTGGGCGCTCAGCGACACTGTGAGCTGTTCGCTCGCGGCGATCACCTCTTCGACGCCACGGGCGGTCGCCGAGCGTGAGGCCTCGGCCAATAGCTCGTCTATCCGCTCGTCGGTGTGGGCCGGGTCATGGTGGAAGAGCACCAACCGCTTTGCACCGGCACGGACCGCCACCTCTACCGCGTAATCGACGGTGCAATGACCCCAGGTCGCCTTCTCGGCGAATTCCGCACGGTCGAACTGGGCGTCGTGGATCAGTAGGTCGACGCCTTCACAGAGATCGAGTACCGAGGGCGCGACGGAGGTGGACCCCACCCCGGGTTGCTGGTGGTCGGACACGTAGGCGAGCGACACACCGTCGTCCTCGACGCGGTATCCGACGGTGGGACCGATGTGCGGAACCGCCGCCGCCGTCACCTTCACCCCTCCGATGTCCATCACCTCGTCACGGACCTCGTGGAACCGGAACGTACCAGGCAGTGCATCCATCTCGACCGGGAAGTAGGGCGGCGACATGAAGGTCCGCACGACCTCGGAGAGCGACTCACCCTCCTGCGCGGGTGCGTAGATGTCGAGCTCGGCGCCTTCGGCCAGGACGGGGGCGAAGAACGGGATCCCCTGCACATGGTCCCAATGGAGATGCGAAACCAGCGCCGTGCCCCGGAAGGAGCCGTCCCGCGGCTGGGTGAGCCCGAAGACTCTGAGCCCCGTACCGAGATCAAGGATGATCGGGTCGCGATCAGGCCACTCGAGCACGACACAGGAGGTGTTGCCCCCGTAGCGCCTGTTCGAGTCACACGAGCACGGCGTCGAGCCGCGCACCCCGTAGAAGGTGACGTTCAGTGCTCGCCTTCCGACTGTCCGACCGACTCGTGTCCGACCAACCGCTGTCCGACCTGCATCCGACCCCCTCTGATACATGCATGCACACGGATCCTGAAATCTAAGTGAACACCCTGCCACCACCTCGTGTCATGTGACGGACGCCTCAATCCCACTGTGCGGGCCACGCCTGTCAGTTCGGCGGACAGATGCCACCGACGCTGGTTACCATCGCCTCCGTGTCACCTTCCTCTTCGTCACAGGGAACCGGATCGCACATGGTCGAGCAGGGCACGGTGCATGCAGGTGGGATCGACTTCTCGTACCTCACAAGCGGCACGGGGCCACTTGCGTTGTGCCTGCACGGGTACCCGGATTCTGCATGGACGTGGCGCCACCTGTTGCCGGCCCTCGCCGGAGCCGGGTACCGCGCTGTCGCGCCATTCAACAGGGGCTACGCGCCCACTTCGCTCGCCCCCGACGGCCGCTATCAGGCAGGCGTTCTCGGCGTCGACGCGAACGAGCTGCACGCAGCGCTCGGAGGGGATTCAGACGCCGTGTTGATCGGCCACGACTGGGGGGCGATGGGCGCATACTCGGGCGCTGTCCTCGCGCCCGAGAACTGGCGCAGGGTGGTCGCTGCAGCCGTCCCACCGGGCCCGGTGGTCGCCAGCGCCTTCATGAGCTACGACCAGCTGAGGCTCAGCTGGTACATGTTCTTCCAGCTCACCCCACTGGCCGATCTGGTCGTCCCCGCGGACGGGTTCGAGTTCGTCTCGCGGATCTGGCAGGACTGGTCACCCGGGTACGACTGCACCGAGGACGTAGCGCACTTCGCCGACTGCATGGACGGAGACGGCCGAGTCGACGCTGCACTCGCGTACTACCGCCAGACGCTCCAGCCCGATCTGCAGCACGCCGACCTCGAGGCTGCGCAGAACGCCGCCTACGCGGTCCCACCACAGCCCCTGCTCTACCTGCACGGCAGCAACGACGGCTGCATGCGACCCGACATCGCTCAGACCGCTGGGTCGGTCATGTCCGTCGAGGGAAGCCGCGCGGTCATGGTCGATGACGCCGGGCACTTCCTGCATCTGGAACGGCCGGGTGTGGTGAACGACGAGATCATCTCGTTCCTGGCGGAGTGATCGTTCCGATCAAACCCCTGATCCCCATCGGCCACCGCGATGACGGTCAGATCGCCTGCCACATCCACAGCTCGGTGACGTAGGGGAACTCGAACGAATCGCGACCCGCCAGATCTGGATGGGTCAGCGCCAGGTCGCGAACGCGGTCGAGCACCGCTTCACGCTCCGCTGGCGCCGCGGTCGCCACGAAGCTGGTGGACGCTGCACGCTGGACGAGTTCTTCCGGGGTGCAGCGTCGAGGGTTGGCGACAGTGAGGAACTCGACCTGTGACAGACCCCCGGTCGAACCGATCACCTGAACGGGGTCCCTGCGTTCGTAGGGTCGCGCTCCATCGAGCACTGAGTGGATTATCCGGCCGTAGCAGGCCATCCAGTCGACCGACTCGTCCCGCCTGTTACGCGCCACCGCCAACACCCCACCATGCCGGAGCACGCGACGGAACTCCGGAACGGCCGCATCGCCGAACCAGTGCAGCGCCTCTCCCACGGTGACGGCATCGACCGACCCCTCGGCGACCGGGAGCACCTCTGCAACTGCCTGTATCGGGGGTACATCCGGAAGTGTCAACCGAAGCTGGCCGAGCATCTCCCGCACCGGCTCGACCGCGACCACGCTCAGGCGAGAACGTCTGAGCTGGCCACTGAGGATGCCGGTTCCTGCTGCCACGTCCAGGACGATCGCACCATCGGGAACCCGCTCCTTGATGGCTCCGATCGCAGCGCGCGAGTAGGCAGGTCGGATCCTCGCGTATGTGGGAGCGGCCGATGCGAATCCACCGGCGGCGTAGTGGTTGATACCGCTGCGACCCACCTCGCCCATCGATGCAGATCTTCCCACGTTCGGCCCCATCCAGCGTTGGCCATGACGCCCCATTGCACTGGGCCGTACGGCCCTACCTCGCCGACGGCGGCACAGTGCCCTTCGAGTGCGTGTCATACTGCGAACCTCACCCAACGCGGTCTAGTGAACGCGATGCGTGAGGAGTCCGGTGGGGGCTCGACAGTTGTGGGAATGCGGAAGGTGGAGTGGCGGTATGAGCGGAAGGTCAGGGTTGTTCGACGACGACGTCGCACCTTCAGTAGCGACCGCGACCCCGACGCGCAGTCTGTCAGGGCCCGATGACTGGACATCGTTCTGGGATCAGTTGTTCACCGCTCGCATAGCCACATCCGCGGGGTTCGGCATGGTGCTGATCATGCTTCCCGTGTTCGGCCCCAACCGGATAGCGGCAGGAATCACCGCCGGACTCCTCGGCGTCATCTCGAACATGTTGTTCCTGCACAGTCTGCGAGCAAGAGGCACGGTGCACCCGTTGACCGGCTGGATCGAGATGGCGACGACGGTCGCTGTGATCGCACTCGTCCCGGGCGTGTTCGCCGCGGGGATGCTCATCATGGTCGCCAGCACAGCCCTCTACGCGTTCTGGTTCGATGCCCGCTACGTCCTGATGCTGCTGCTGCCGACCGGAGCCGCACTGCTCTTGACAGGTATCGCCATCCAGCCCGCCGACTGGGCCACCAGCTGGGTCGCGTGGGCACTGGGCACCGCTCTGTGCACCCTCGTGATGCAGCGGATCTCCCACGTCGCATCGAGCACTCGCTCGCGCTTCGACGACATGGTCAACGGGCTCGATGCCCTCGTGTGGGAAGGCCCAGGGCCGTCGGGGGACGCCGACTTCGTGAGCGGCCAGTCACTCGAGCTACTCGGGTTCGCCCCACACGAGGTCGCGCAGTTCTCGTTCATCGCCACCCACGTGCACCCCGACGACCTCGACGAGGTGCTCGCCAGCCGTCAGCGGATCGCCGAGGGATCCGATGTCGAGGTCCGTTTCCGGATCCGCGACTCACTCGCACGCCAGCACCACCTGCTGGAGCGTGTCCGCGTGGAACTGGACCACCACGGCAATGTGAACCGGCGTCGAGGGATCGTCATCGACGAGACCGCCCGACACGCCGCCGAGAGCTCACTTCGCAGCTACATCGACTTCATCGAGGGGATCCCCATCGCGCTGGCGATCCTGCGGCTCGAGGATCCATCGGATCCGAGATCGCTGCGCATCATCGCCGGCAACCCCGCCGCGAGCGAACTGGTCGGTATGACCGCACAGGAAGCCACTGGCCTGTACCTGGTCGACGTGATGTCGCTCTCCGACGAGATGCTCGGACACCTGGCGGACGTGGTCCGCCACGGAACCGCACTCGAACGACCGGACCTGGAGTTCGACAATCACGACCAGATCTACGCCCTGCGTGCGATGCCACTCGAGGGGCAGTGCGTCGGGATCCTGCTCGAGGACGTCACCAGGCGAGCACGCGCCGCCGAGTCGCTGCGACGTCAGGCAATGCACGACGACCTCACCGGCCTCCCCAACAGGGCACAGCTGAACCAGAGGTTGGACGCGACCCTCAGATCCGCCGCTCCCGGCACACGCCACGGCGTCCTGCTGATGGACCTCAACCGCTTCAAGGATGTGAACGACTCCCTCGGCCACGAATACGGAGACCGCCTGCTTGTGGCGCTCGCTCGTAGGGTCGCGACCGGGATGCGGGGTTGCGACACGATCGCGCGACTCGGCGGGGACGAGTTCGCTGTACTGCTCACCGACGTCGAGGATCTCGACGCGGTCGTCCGCGTAGCCGAAAGACTGGTCGAGCTCTGCGTCGCCCCGTTCATGATCGACGAGTACCGCCTCCAGGTCGGAGCCAGCGTCGGCGTCGCGATCTCGCCAGACCATGCGACGGAGCCGGCGGAGCTGCTCCGCTGCGCCGACGCCGCTATGTACCGGGCAAAGCAGTCAGGCGGCGGGATCGTCGCTCACAGCGACAGCGACGACGAGCAGAGCGTCACCAGGATCGACCTGCTCGCAGAGTTCAGCGAGGCGGTGGGCACAGACGATCTGCTGGTGCACTACCAGCCACTTCTCGAGCTGGGATCTCTGGTGCCGGTCGGTGTCGAGGCGCTCGTCCGTTGGCGCCATCCCGTGCGGGGCCTCCTCCAGCCGGCGGCGTTCCTGGGGCTCGCAGAGGTCTCGGGAACCATCCAGGAGATGACCAGGTCGGTGACCCGACGAGCGATAGATGACCTGTCGGCAATCGCCCTGCCCCACGGTTTCAGGATCGCAGTGAACCTCTCCAGTCGGGCGCTGGCCGATCCCCGACTGGAACCCTGGCTCTACGAGATGCTCACCGTCACCGCCTTCCCCGCCGCCGGGCTGTGCTTCGAGATCACCGAACCTCACCTGGCGGACGACCCTGACGAGACGCTCGAAGCCCTGCACCGCCTTCACCGCATCGGGGTCGGGCTGGCGGTCGACGACTTCGGCACAGGCGCATCCTCGATGGCCTACCTACGAGAGCTGCCGATCGACGCCGTGAAGATCGACCGGCGCTTCGTGGCCGACCTCGAAGCCGGCGACGAGACCATCGCACGCTCCGTCATCGACCTGGCCCGGAACCTCGATCTCGAGGTGATCGCCGAGGGAGTCGAGTCCGCTGCTGCTCTGGGTCGACTGCGCGAGCTGGGCTGCGACGTCGCTCAGGGCTACCACCTCGGTAAGCCGATGCCGGTCCAGGGTGTACGGAGCTTCCTGCATACCTACGCGCCGCTGCTTCCGCCGTCGTCCGGCGGAGGCCGAGCCGGTTGGGAGCCGCAAGCTACCGATCGGTAACCTCGGCGCCATGGCCGACCAGAACCTGCTCAACGACGCCGCTGACGCGCTCCAGATCGCCCAGGGTGTCCTCGATGCCGCCATCGCCCGCCTTGCTGCCGACGGGATCGACGACAACCAGGTGCTCGCGTACGACGTCGCTCACGCGGCTGCCGGAGTGATGGCAGCGAGGGCACTCCTCGAGTACGGCGGACGCGGTGACGACGAGGCGCGGATCACGGCCGTCTTCACCGCCGACGTACTGTCCGACCTCGCAGCCAAGGTCTTCGGGCGTGAAGCCGAGTGGGGAGTCACCAGCAACGCTCTCGACGGCGTGCGCGGCTTCGTGGGCACCTACGGTGCTGCCGAGTTCGTCGCCCGACTCGCCGACACCGACGGCCCACGTCATCTCTCGGCCGATTTCGAGATGGTCCAGGACACGTTCCGTCGCTTCGCCGACGAGAAACTCGCCCCGATCGCCGAACACATCCATCGCCACAACGACGACATTCCCGAGGACATCATCTCGGGACTGGCAGAGATGGGCGCGTTCGGGCTCTCGATCGCCGAGGAGTACGGTGGCTTCGCCTCCGGGGACGAGTCCGACTACATCGGGATGGTCGTCTCGACCGAGGAGCTCTCACGCGGGTCGCTGGGCGCCGGCGGATCCCTCGTCACCCGCCCGGAGATCCTCGCCCGTGCGCTCGAGGCGGGTGGGACCGAGGAGCAGAAGCAGGAGTGGCTGCCCCGTCTTGCATCGGCTGAGGTCATGAACGCGGTGGCGGTCACCGAACCCGACTACGGCTCCGACGTCGCAGGCGTGAAGGTCACCGCCACGAAGGTCGACGGCGGCTACCTGCTCAACGGCGTCAAGACGTGGTGCACGTTCGGCGCACGCGCCGATGTGCTGATGGTGCTGGCAAGGACCGACCCGGACCGGTCGATCGGCCACCGGGGACTCTCGATGTTCATAGTCCCCAAGGAGCGGGGCGACTCCCACGGCTTCGTGCTCAACTCCGACAGCGCCCACGGCCCGGCGAAGATGGAAGGTCGTCCGATCGACACGATCGGGTATCGGGGGATGCACTCCTACGAGATCGCTATCGAGAACTGGTTCGTGCCGGATGAGAACCTGATCGGACGAGAAGGTGGGATCGGGCGCGGGTTCTACTACCAGATGGCCGGGTTCGAGAACGGCCGTCTACAGACGGCCGCCCGGGCGCTGGGTGTCATGCAGGCCGCCCTCGAGGAGGCCCGCCAGTACTCACTCGACCGCAGCGTCTTCGGTCAGCCAGTCCACGAGTATCAGCTGACCCAGGCAAAGCTCGCCCGGATGGCGGTGACCATCCAGGGGGCGCGGCAGTTCGCCTACCAGGTGGCCCGTCTGATGGCCAAGGGCGAGGGAACGCTTGAGGCCTCGATGATCAAGGCGTACGTCTGCAAGGCGGCCGAGTGGGTAACCCGCGAGGCTATGCAGATCCACGGCGGCATGGGCTACGCCGAGGAGTACACGGTCAGCCGACTCTTCGTGGATGCCCGTGTCCTGTCGATCTTCGAAGGCGCCGACGAGACCCTGTGTCTGAAGGTGATCGCACGACAACTGGTCGCCCGCCACCAGGCAGGGCAGTCGACCTGAGCACTCCGCCGGCACCGCCGGCCCATTGCGCAACCTGTGGAGCCCACGTGCGTCAGCTCAGCGGGCACTCACCTTCGCGCCGCGCTGCAACGAAATCGGGTGCTCCGGGTCACGGTCCCCGATGACAGGCGGCTCGGCGTGCGTGCAGCCTTCGCCGCATGGACGCGCGACGCCAAGCGATCCAGCACCTGCTGCGCCCGCACGATCTGCGCGGAGCTGATCTGCGCTTCGCGCTGCTGACGCTGCTACACCGGGCTGGCGCGGAGCGCAGCATCGCTCAACTCCTTGCCGAGCTCACCCGCCTCGGACTCACGGTCGGCGGAGAGAACCCCGCCAAGACGGTCAGCGACGTGCTGCGTTGCGAAGTCGGGAAAGGCAGGGTCCTTCGAGTACGCCGCGGCTTGTACCGATCGGTGCCCCGGCCTGACACGACCACTCGACGACACCGGGACAGACTGATCGACCTGGCCAACAAGGCCTCGCTCCCAATCGATCAACTCGAATGAGCGCGAGCGGGGACGCTCCATTCTCCCAACTCGATTCGTTCCAGCGCGGCGCGCGACAACACACCCCACGCCGTCTCCCCTACTCACGCTGCTCTGCTGCTCCGCCGCCCCGCTGCACCGCCGCCCGGCGCCAGACCACCACCCCAGCGATCAGCCCTGGGCGCCGGGCACCAGGCGCATGTTGATCGGGAAGCGGTACCACTCGCCTCGGTTGGCAGCGAGCGCTGCCATGATCTCGAGCACTAGAGCACCTATCAGCACCACCGGCAACAGCAGGAAGCCGATCAGTACCAGCATCAGGAGACCACTGACGAATGCAGCGATCGTCACGGTGATCTGGAAGTTGAGCGCCTCGGCCGCGTGATGCTTCACGAACGGCTGCTCGGGCTTCGCCATGAACCAGATGATCAGCGGGCCGAGGAAGCCGGTGAAGATGGCCAGGACCTGGACGAGTGTCGCCATGCCCTTCTCGTCGTCGAAGGTGCCGGGCTGTTGAGGTGAACTCGAAGCAGCGACGATTCCCCACTGCTCACCATCCCACCACCTCTGCTGGCCGCTACCAGAGGGATCGGGATACCAGCCCGGGGGCGTCGACTGCGAAGGGGACAACTCGCTCATGTGACAATCATGGCCCAAGTGCCCCGTTCGAACGGGGCACTCAGCCTTCGGCCAGCGCCCTCACCGCATCGTCGATCGCGAGGGCGCGGCGAGCGTTGTCGACGTGGAGGTTCTCGATCATCCGCCCATCGACGGTGACGACACCTCTGCCCTCGGCGATTCCCGCTTCGAACGCCTCGATCACCCGTCGGGAGTATTCGACCTCCTCGGCCGACGGGGCGAACAGTTCGTTGGCCGGCTCCACCTGGCTCGGATGCACCAGGGTCTTGCCGTCGAAACCCATCTCGGCTCCCTGGGCGGCCTCTGCGGCGAAACCCTCGGGGTTGCGCACGTCGTTGTAGACGCCGTCCAGGATCACCTTGTCGGCGTAGCGGGCGGCGTTCACGCACCGCGCAAGCCCCCACTGAAGAGGTGCCCGACCCGGCACGAGCGCTGCCCGCAACTCCTTGGCAAGATCGTTCGTGCCCATGATCAACACGGCAAGGCGCTCCGACGCCGTCGCTATCTCCACCGCGTTCTCGATCGCCGCCGGTGTCTCGAGCATCGCCCAGATCGTCGTGTGGTCTGGCGCACCAGCTGCCTCGAGCAACCGTTCGACGGCGGCCACGTCGGCAGCGGAGTCGATCTTCGGCACGACTACCCCCGAGGGACCTGCCTCAGCGGCCGAGCGCACGTCGGCCTCGTGCCACTCGGTGCCGATCGAGTTGACCCTGATGGTCAGTTCACGGCGTCCGTAGTCACCGCTGCCCACAGCAGCAGCGACCTTCTCCCGGGCCACGGCCTTCATGTCGGGCGCCACCGAATCCTCGGTGTCGAAAATGATCGCGTCGGTCGGTAATGACTTGGCCTTCTCGAGCGCCTTGTCGTTGGCGCCTGGCATGTACAGCACGGAACGTCGCGGGCGGTACTCGTCGGACATCTGTGTGGCTCCTGTAGGGGATCGTCGGTGCGGGATCAGAACCCGTACATGTCGGCCAGCGCGGGGTCACGATCAGCGAGCTGGCGGGCCAACTCGACAACGACCTTGCACTGCTTGACCGATGCATCGTCCTCCATCTTGCCGTTCAGCATGATGGCGCCGGTCCCGTCGCCCATGGCCTCGATCACCTCGCGGGCGTGGTCGACCTCGGAACGCTCGGGTGAGAACACCTTCTTGGCGATGTCGATCTGCACGGGGTGCAGCGACCACGCTCCGACGCAGCCGAGCAGGTAGGCGTTGCGGAACTGGTCCTCGCAGGCGACTGTGTCCTTGATGTCCCCGAACGGGCCGTAGTGCGGGAGGATCCCGGCCAGTGCGCACGCATCGACCATGCGCGAGACGGTGTAGTGCCACAGATCCTGCTGGTAGCTGTCGCGCTGCGCGTGGTAGTCGGGGCCGTCCTCACCCGCAGGCGGGTCCTGGCGAACCAGATAGCCGGGGTGTCCACCGCCGACACGGGTCGTCTTCATACGCCGGTTCGCCGCAAGGTCCGCCGGTCCCAGCGACAGCCCCTGCATACGGGGCGAAGCGAGGCAGATCTCCTCGACGTTGGCCACACCCCGCGCGGTCTCGAGGATCGCGTGCACCAGCAGCGGCTTCGCCAATCCGGCCTTGGCCTCGAGCTGTGCCAGCAGCCGGTCGACGTAGTGGATGTCCTCCGGACCCTCCACCTTGGGGATCATGATGACGTCGAGCTTGTCGCCGACCTCCCCGACCAGCGTCTCCAGGTCGTCGAGGACCCACGGCGAGTCGAGGCTGTTGACGCGGGTCCACAGCTGGGTGTCACCGAAGTCGACCTCCTTGGCGACCTTCACCAGACCGTTGCGGGCGTTCTCCTTCTGGTCCATCGGGATCGCATCCTCGAGGTTGCCCAACAGCACATCCACCGTCGGGGCGATCTCGGGCAGCTTCGCCGTCACCTTCTCGAGGTGCGGCGGGAAAAAGTGGATCATGCGCGACGGCCTGAACGGGATCTCGCGCACCGGCTCCGGTGCACCTGCTGCGAGCGGCTTGAAGAAGTCCTTGGGGCTGCGCATCGTGGCTCTCCTGTCGGTACCTGTGGGTGCTGGAACCACCCCGGACGACGATAGGTAGGCGTGGCGCAACTGTCGAAACAGGGTTTGCCCGGTCCAGCGGGCCCGACCGGACCTTCGATACGGTCCTGGCATGCGTGCCATCGTCTGTGAAGCGCTCGGCGAGCCCGAGGACCTGTACGTCCGACAGCTCGACACCCCGCCATGTGGTGCCGACCAGGTGCGCGTGCACGTGTGGGCTAGCGGGGTGAACTACGTCGACGCCCTGTTCGTCCAGGGCCGCTACCAGATACGCCCGCCGCTTCCCTTCGTCCCCGGCAGCGAGATCGCAGGCGAGGTCACCGAGATCGGCGGCGATGTGGTGGACCTCGCCGTCGGCGATCGTGTGATGGCCAGCGTGGGACTTGGTGGCTACGCCGACGAGATCGTGCTGGCACCCAGCCAGCTGACCGGGATCCCCGAACGGCTCAGCTACGCACAGGCAGCGACTATGACCCAGAGCTACGCGACGGCATGGTTCTCGCTGACGCGCCGCACGACGCTCACCCCTGACAGCTGGGTGCTGATCCTCGGCGCCGCCGGCGGAGTCGGGCTCGCGGCCATGGACGTCGCACGGGCGCTCGGGGCAAAGGTCATAGCCGCCGCCTCGAGCGACGAGAAGCTCCAGTTGTGCATCGAGCGTGGAGCCCACGGGGTGGTCAACTACACGACAGAAGATCTCAAGACCCGGGTGAGGGAGCTGACTGACGGCGGCGCGGACGTCGTCGTCGACACCGTTGGTGGCGAGTTGAGCGAACCTGCCCTGCGAGCGTTGGGCACCGGCGGGCGGCTGCTCGTTATCGGATTCGCCTCGGGGTCGATCGCAGAACTACCAGCGAACCAGATCCTGTTGCGCAACCGGTCCGTGATCGGTGTCGACTGGGGTGCGTGGGCGATGGCGGACCCCGAGGGCAATGCGGTGGTCCTGGCCGAGGTCCTCGCCCTGGTCGAGGACGGCACCCTCTCGCCGAGCGAGCCGGTGTCCCACCCACTCGCCGAGGCGGGTCAGGTGCTGCGCGACCTGTTGGAACGCCGGATCATCGGCAAGGTCTGCCTGACGCCCTGAGCACCCGCGGGTCAGGCAGCGATCTCCTCGACGAACCCCTCGAACTGCTCGATCGGCAGCTCGCCCGAGGCCCTCTGCACGACCTTGCCGTCGCCGTCGACGAACACCATGTACGGGTAGCCGGTCAAGCCCCAGGCAGACGCCGCGGACTTGACCGGATTGTCGAGCAGGATCTGCTCGCTCCACTCCACCTCCGACAGCCAATCCGACGGCGGATAGTTGGTCGCGTCTGCCCGGACGTCGGTGCTGACCAGGTTGACCTGCACCCCCTCGGGCAGGTTGCCGTCGTCGATCCAGTCCTGGATGATCGGCACTTCCTCCTGGCAGTGAGGGCACCAGTGGGCCGCGAAGATCACAACCATCGGGTCTGTGCCGGGTTCGATCGTCACGGCGGATCCGTCGAAGGACTGGCCGGTGAGAGTTGGTGGCGTGAGCCCGACCGCTGGGTCTGTCGACGGGTCGGCTGCCAGTCCTCCATCGGTTGGGTAGTCGGGCAAGGACTCACCGGTGACCGTCACCGCCGCCTGTTCCTGCTTGGCGTCGATCTCGGTTCCTTCGTCGTTCTCGGAGGTGAGAACGAGTGCCGCGATCCCGGCGATGAGCACGACGGCGATCGCCACACCGATCACGATCAGCCCTGTTCGTGGAGCACCCGTCTTCTCGGGCGTGCTGGAGTACCCGTACGGCACGCCCTTGGGTCGCTTGTCGCTCATCGGGTGACCTCCTGGGGGTCCTTGGGCGACGTGCTGGCCGCCGCGTCTTCTGTTTCGAGTGTGTCAGCGGTCTCGATCACGCCAGACCCTTGTCCTGAGGACGCAGCCAGCAGCACGAGGGTGATGATCAGGGCGAAGCCCAGCCCGGCCATCGCCGGTATCGACAGGAAGTGGAACTTCCACACCCAGACCGTCGAACAGGGCACCTCGGTCGAGCACGATGACGAGACCGTCTCCGGGAAGCGCTCGACCAGGTAGTGGTAGATCGAGATGCCCATCCCGATCAGCGCCAGCGGAACGACGTACCACCTGACCGAGGTGTCGCGCCGCAGGGATGCAACCGCGAGCACCACCACGAGCGGGTACATGGCGATGCGCTGATACCAGCACAGGACGCATGGCGGGAAGTTCGCGATCTCCGACAGGTAGAGGCTGCCGAGCATGCAAGTGGCAGCAACGGCCGTGGCCAACGGCAGGGCAACCGGCGCCATCGCTTCGCGTGTGTCTGCGGCCCAGCGCGGGGTCGAGCCGGTCAGCTTCGCCACCAGGGCCGTGACCCCGGTGACGACGACCACGACCAGCGCGACGAGGGCGAGGAGGGCGAGGAACGTGGTCACCGTTTCGACGGACATCCGCCAGGGACTGTACGTCACCTCCGCGCGTCCACCGCGCGCACGACTCCCCACTACCGTGGGGCGATGTCCATCTACGACATCGACATTGCAGCGCTCGACGGCACTCCCGGGGCGTTGAAGGCTCTCGACAGCTCGACCACCCTGGTCGTCAACGTTGCGTCCAGGTGCGGGCTCACACCGCAGTACGCCCAGCTCGAGGAGCTCCAGGAGCGCTTCGGTGGTCGAGGGTTCTCGGTGCTTGGAGTGCCCTGCAACCAGTTCCTGGAGCAGGAACCCGGAACTCCGGAGGAGATCGCCACGTTCTGCTCGACGACCTACGGCGTCACATTCCCCCTGACCGAGAAGGTCGAGGTCAACGGCGAGGGTCGCCATCCGCTGTATGACTCGTTGACCGGGACGGCCGATGCCGAGGGACATGACGGCGACATCCGTTGGAACTTCGAGAAGTTCCTGGTCGGATCCGACGGCGAGGTGCTGGCGCGCTTCGCTCCGACGGTGACCCCGGACGACCCTGCGATCGTCGACGCCATCGAGTCAGCCCTGGGCTAGATCGTCATCACCGTCCGCAGTCCACGACCGGCCTCCAGGTCGTCGATTGCCTCGTTGATCTCCTCGAGCGGCCGCCGGGCGGTGACCATCGCGTCGAGATCGAGACGACCTGAACGCCACAGGTCGACCAGGCGTGGAATGTCCCGTGGCGCCCAGCAGGACCCGAGCAATGAGCCCACGAGCCGTTTCTCGGTGAACATCGTGACGGCCGGGGACACGGCCACGACTGCGTCCACCGGAGCAGCACCGACCATCACCGCCGTCCCACCGTTGCGGACCGCGTCCACGGCGGTCTGCACGAGAGCGGCGGATCCGACGGCGTCGAAAGCGAAGTCTGCACCGATGCCCGTGATGGCTGTCGTCGATCCGACGACGTCCGCAGCGGTCGGGTCGATCACGTCTGTCGCACCGAAACGCATCGCCTGTTCGCGCCGCGCCTCGGAGGGGTCGGACACGATGATCCTTGCTGCTCCCGACAGTGCTGCCCCCTGCACGATGCTTATGCCGACCCCACCAGCACCGAGTACGAGCACGCTGTCTCCAACACCCACCGAGACGGTGTTGATCGCCGCTCCTACACCGGTCTGCACGGCACACCCGATGACGCATGCCACGTCGAGGGGCACATCGGGGTCGATGCGCACGGCTCCCTTCTCGGAGACGACCACCTCCTCCGCCCACCCCGCAAGCCCGAGCCCACGGAACACCGTGTCGCCTGCACGGCTGAGTCGTGTCGTGCCGTCGGGAAGCATCGAGGTTGCTATCGCCATGGCGTCGGGGCACACGCTGAAGTGCCCCTTACGGCAGTAGTCGCAATGCCCGCATGCAGGGTTCGGTGTCAGAACCACGTGGTCGCCCACTCCGAGCGTCGTTACACCGGGCCCCACCTCGACGACCACACCGGCGGCTTCGTGGCCTGGGATGGTCTGACCCATGGCTGGATACTGACCCCGGATGAGACTGACGTCGGAGTGACAGACACCACAAGCGGCGATCCGGACCCGGACCTCGCCGTCACGCGGGTCCTCGAGCTCGATGTCGTCGACGACCTGGAGCGGAGCTCCGACCTCGGTGAACAACGCTGCGCGCACTGACTACCCCCTGTGCCATGACCGGAGTCGCCAACCGTACAGTCCGGGGAAGGGCACCAGCTCCGTTCAGCCCCGGCGGGAGCGCACGAGGAGCTTGCGGATCTCGTCCACCACCAGCAACGACAGCGGGATCACAAGAACTGTCCCCCACTGGGTGGGTGTCAGTGGGACTGTGGTGAACACCGAGCGAAGGAACGACACCTGCACGATCAGGACCTGCATCAGCACGACTCCTGCCAGGGCCCACAGGAGAGCCGTGTTCGCCAGGGAGTGGCGGGTGAAGACCGTCTCATCCCCCGACCGGACACAGAACGAGTTGACCAGCTGGAAGAAGACGAACACCGAGAAGCCCATCGTCAGCGCTTCGTCGGGGTGTGCGTCGCGGTTCGCCAGGTACACGCCCAGGGTGCCTGCCATGATCACGACCGACGACAGGACGATCCTGACCAGCCGCTGTGCGGAGAGGATGACCTCGTCGCGGCTTCGCGGTGGGCGCTCCATGACGCCCGGCTTGGGCGGGTCGACGCCGAGAGCGATTGCCGGCGGTCCGTCGGCGATGATGTTCACGAAGAGGATCTGGATCGCGTTGAAGATCACCCCGAGACCACCGAGCTGGGCCACGAGGATCGTGAGGATCGCGGAGATGTTCGTCGTGAGCTGGAACCGCACGAACGTGATGATGTTCTCGTAGATCGCCCTGCCACCCTCGACCGCGTGCACGATCGTCGCGAAGTTGTCATCGGTGAGGATCATGTCACCGGCTTCCTTCGTCACCTCCGTCCCGGTGATGCCCATGGCGACGCCGATCTCGGCCTGCTTCAGCGACGCTGCATCGTTGACACCATCGCCGGTCATGGCCACCACGTTGCCGTTGGCCTGAAGGGCCTTGACCACTCGGACCTTGTGCTCCGGCGAGACCCGTGCGCACACACCGATCCCGTCGATCTGCTCTGCCAGGTCGGCATCGTTCATGCCGTCGAGCTCGGAGCCTGTGACCACTCGTCCAACGATGCCTAGCTCCGCGGCGATGGCACCCGCTGTCGACGCGTGATCGCCTGTGATCATCTTCACACCGATGCCCGCGGTCGCACACTCGGCGATCGCCTCGATCGCCTCGGGGCGGGCAGGATCCAGGATCCCGACCAGCGCCTCCAGGCACAGGTCGTCGAGTTCCGTGACGAGCTCGCCCTCGTACTCCTGTGCACGTACCGGTAGCTCGGTGGACGCCAACGCCAGGACGCGCAGCCCCTCGGACCCCAACGAGTCGTTCGACGCCATCAGCTCGGCCCGTCTCCCCGAATCGATCAGGTCGGAGCCGGCGTCGGTGGCTACCGTCGCACAGCGCGCCAGCACGACATCGGGAGCGCCCTTGACCACCACGAGCGATCGGTTCGGATCGTCGGGGTGCGGGTGCAGGGTCGCCATGAACTTGGTTGCCGAGTCGAACGGCACCTCTCCGGAACGAACAGCGTCGCGGCGGGCGGTGTCCGGGTCGATCCCGCCCTTCGCAGCGAGAACCACCAGCGCACCTTCGGTGGGATCGCCCACCAGCGTCGGCCGGCCGTCCTCGGTGCGCAGGTGCGCATCGTTGCAGAGCGTGCCGGCCAGTAGCGCCGGGCGGATCACCCGAAGCACATCCGGTGTGACCTCCGCCCCGGATTCGCGGATTACTCCATCGACCCCGTAACCAAGTCCGTCGACGTCGAAGCGGCGGCCCCTCGTCAGCAATGTGGTGGCAGTCATCTGGTTGAAGGTCAGGGTGCCGGTCTTGTCGGAGCAGATAACTGTCGTCGATCCGAGAGTCTCCACCGACGCCAGCCGCTTCATGATCGCGTGGCGCTTGGCCAACCGTCCCACACCGATCGCCAGGGTCACCGTGACCACGGCGGGGAGTCCCTCGGGGATCGCCGCCACGGCCAGGGCAACGGAGTTGAGCAACGCCTCGCTGATCGAGTCCTTGTCGATGCGCGGCGCCTGGACGAGAGCGACGACGAAGACAGCGATGACCGCAGCAAACGCTATCAACGCGAGTCGCTTGCCCAGCGAGTCGATCTGCTCCTGCAGCGGCGTCGGCTTCTCCTCGGCGGATCCGAGGAGCCCCGCCAGTCGCCCGACCTCGGTGTCCATGCCGGTCTCGGTCACTACGAGTTCGGCACGACCACGCACGAGCGTCGTGTTCATGTAGCCCAGGTTGATCCGGTCGGCGAGCGCCACCTCACCCGGGTCGTCGATCGCCTCGTCCTGCTTGTCAGCGGGCACGGACTCACCGGTGAGCATCGACTCGTCCACCGATGTGGCGGCGGTGACCACGAACCTTCCGTCGGCAGGAACACGATCGCCGGCCTCGAGCAGGACGACGTCGCCGGGAACGATCTGCTGCGCGGGCACCTCGAGCACCTGACCTGCCCGGCGGACCCGGACAGTCGTCTCGAGCATCTCCTTGAGCGCCGACAGAGCGTTGTCCGCCCGGTTCTCCTGCACGAACCCCATCACCGCGTTGATCAACAGGACGATGCCGATGACGATCGGGTCCTTGTAGTCACCGACGGCGGCCGACACCGCTGCTGCACCCAGCAGGATGTAGACCATCATGTCCTTGAACTGGTCCAGGAAGCGCAGCCAGGCTGCACGCCTGGGTGCCTCGGCGAGCTCGTTCGGGCCGTACTCCGCAAGCCGTTCGTCCACCTGCGCGGCGGTCAGCCCTGCCAGGGGGTCGACCGTCAGCCGGGCAGCCACCTCTGCAGCGGGCAGGCGGTACCAATCGTTCGTATCCGTCGTGGTCATGGGGTTGTGCTCCGTCGTCGTGGGGCGCGCCGAGCGCCGAACTCGCCGGAGGTCTCCCTCGCCGGACCGGATGGCCTGGCCGGTGGCACCGGGCCCTTGACGGACCGTGGTGACGACACCACCGCTTCGGAGGTACTCCCCTCCGGTGGATCTGCGTCCACCTGGGAGCCAGAAGCTAGCAGGTGACGAAGGCGCTCAAGGTTCGGCGCCTCCGAAGCCGACACACGGGCATGCCCCCGCCGACCGCGACGACCGCGACCCCACCCACACCGACAACTCCCATGGAGCCGACTCCGGAGACGGCATGTCCGGGCGAACCCCCGCCGGCTGGACGAAGCGAGCGCGCCCGACGCGATGTCATGTTGGCTGCGGGGGTCGGGGCGCTCGCAGCTGCCGCCGCCGCATGTGCGCCAGCGACTCCCGGGGCCTCGTCGGGGGGCGGAACGGCCCCGCCACCAACCCCTCCACCAACCGATGTCGGCACGGCACGGCACCTGGCCAACCGGGCGACCTTCGGTGCTACAGCAGCGACGGTGGAGCGGATCCGGGCAATCGGTACCTCCGCATGGTTGGACGAGCAGCTCTCGCCGTGGACTCTCCCGGATGCAGAGTCACGCCTTGCCGGCTACACGACGCTCAAACAGAGCGTCGCGCAGAACGAGGCTGTCCGGAAGAACGACGAGAGCCTGCTCTTCGCCGAACTCGACCACGCGACCCTCCAACGAGCTGTCTTCTCCGAACGTCAGCTCTACGAGGTGATGTGCGACTTCTGGACGAACCACTTCAACATCTGGCGGCGGGCGAAGTGGCTCACTCAGCTGAAGACCACCGACGACGCACAGGTCATCCGGCCCCATGCACTCGGGCGGTTCGCCGACATGCTCCTTGCGTCCGCGCGCAGCCCAGCGATGCTGGTCTATCTGGACAACTACGCCAGCACTGCCGAGAACGGCAAGCAGGTCAACGAGAACTACGGCCGGGAGCTCCTCGAGCTGCACACCCTGGGGATCATTGACGGTGCGCAGGTCTACAGCGAGGCTGACGTGGTCGGTGTGGCCAAGGTCCTCTCGGGCTGGACGATCTCGTGGGACAACGATGCCACGAAGTACTCGTACAGGTTCGCGCCATGGGCTCACTCCCAGGAGGCGGTGTCGATCCTGGGCGGCGCCTGGAGCAGTCCCGCCCGCGTGTCCTGGAACGACAGGGTTCAGAAGGCCGAGGGGGATGGCATCGCGCTGCTGGGGTTCCTTGCCAGGCACCCCTCCACAGCCAGGTACCTCTCGTGGAAGCTGGTTCGCAGATTCGTGGCAGACCAGCCACCGCCGACCCTCGTGGATCGGCTGGCGGCTACCTACCTGGCCAACGACACCGCCATCGCGCCAGTCCTGCGCGAACTCTTCCTCTCACCCGAGTTCGCGTCGTCCGCGGGCCAGAAGGTGAAACGCCCGATCGACTGGCTCTACTCGGCACTGCGGGTGACGCGCGCCCAGATCGACCCGGCGCCCGCAGGAGCCGCATCGACGAAACTCCGCTCTGCCGGGCAGGCACTCGGCCAACCGCTGTTCGAACGAGTCAGCCCCGACGGGTGGCCCGACCGCGCGACCTACTGGGTGGCGGCTGACGGCCTCCTCAAGCGATGGGAACACGCAGCGAAGCTCGGACGGAACAAGATCACTGACGCCGACTCCCCAGAGAAGGTGGTGGTCGATGCTGCCTCCCTGATCCCGAGCCCCACACCTGCGACAGTCCGCGAGTTACTCACCGCCACCGCGAGCACGACGATGCATTTCGAGCTCTCCACGGCCGACGCAGATGCAATCGCCGCAGCGCTGAAGCTCTCCCCCACGGCTGGCGGAACTGCGCTGGTCACTAACCAGACACTGGTCCAGAACGCCGTGGCCCTGTTGCTGTCCCATCCCGGGTTCCAGCGACGTTGACCCCTCCCCGACCGACGGGTTCGGTCACGACCACTCCGGAGCAAACATGATCCGCAGAACCAGCGGCACAGACAACCACGAGATGGACGCAGCATCCAGACTCTCCAGGCGGAGTTTCATGGCCCTCGCCGGTGCAGGAGGGCTCACCATCGGGGTATCGAGCCTGGGCAGCAGGTACGCGTTCGCCACTCCCGCTCAGCCGGAGGCGGGCGACGTCATCGTCGTCGTCTTCAACAGGGGCGGAATGGACGGCCTCAACGTCGTCGCGCCCTACCGCATGCCGACGTATCAGTCGCTTCGCCCCACGATCCGGGTCCGGCCACCGGAGGAGTTCACCGACCCGACCGGAGTCGCCGGCCTGCCGTTGGACGCAGGCGGATCGGTGGCACCGTTCGCACTCGACGGCGTCTTCGGCTTCCACCCCGGCATGGAGCGACTGCACCAGGGCGCCTGGGCCGCTGGACACCTCGCCGTCGTCCACGCGGCAGGCGTCCCGTCTCCGATGTCGACCACCCGAAGCCACTTCGAGGCACAGCGTCACTGCGAGGCCGGCAGCTCGAGCCTGTCGGTCAACGACGGGTTCGTCAACCGGTACCTGGCAGGGCTCGGCGCCCTGGACCGCCTAGCTGCGATCGGGAGGGGCTCGACGTTGCAGGCGATGCTCGTCGGCGACGCCCCCGCCTACTCGATGGCGTCGATCTCGGGCTTCGGGGTCAAGGGCTTCTCCGACAACAGCAGGGCATCAACCGCTCTGGCGACCATGTACCCCGCCGGCGGCGACCTGCTCTGCAGCACCGGATCGGAGACGCTTTCGATCGCGGGGCTGATCGGCGGGCTTCCGGCTGACCCCGGTCCCGAGAACGGTGCTACTTACGGATATGACAACCTGGCACGGGGCCTGCGCGAGGTGGCCCGACTCGTGAAGGCGGACGTCGGTCTGCGGGTCGCTGTGCTGGACGACGGCGGTTGGGACACCCACAACGGTCAGGGTGTACCCGAATCGTCATCGGCATACTTCAGAGGGCGTACCCAGCAGTTCTCCGAGGCACTCCAGGCGTTCTACCAGGACCTCGGTGCGTCCATGTCCGAGGTGACCCTCGTGACCATGTCCGAGTTCGGGCGGACGATCAACGAGAACGCGTCCGGCGGCACCGACCACGGCCGCGCCACCGCGATGTTCGTGATGGGCCACGGCGTCCGGGGTGGAGTCCACGGATCGTTCCACGACAGCATCGTCAACGCGCCCGAGGGGGACCTCGGTGTCCTGAACGACTACCGCCACGTGATGGCTGAGGTGCTCGCAGGCAGGGGCGCCGCCACCGACCTCACCCGGGTGTTCCCCGGGTACGGCGGGCACACTCCGCTCGGGCTGCTCAACTAGCCAGCAGGGTGTGTGCCGAGCGGTCAGCCCGGCCGAGATCAGCCCAGTCGTGACCTCAGCACTGCTGTGGTGGCAGCCGCGTCGCGAGCGAGCGCGTCGTGGTCGACCATGAGGTCGGCATCGAGGTAGTCGCCGAGTGGCAGGAACAGGGAGACCGTGCTGGTCGACTGCCCGGTCCACTCGTCGGCGGCAACCACCACGTCGCCATGTGACCCGCTGCCCTGGTCGGCGTCCGCTTTCCTCGACCCGGACCGGTACGAGGCCGTCACTGGCACGTGATCGTCGCGGAGGTCATCGGGCCTGGAAGCAACCGCACGGCCGAGAGACACGACGACGAGATCCCCGTCGACCCCGTCGAAGCGCAGCTCGGCGCCCCGGTCGGTGTCGACCCGCTCGGCCAGAGCGACACCCTGGGTCTCCACGCCTGCCACCACGGCGTCGATGACACCTTCGTTGACGGCATCGACGCGGGACTGCACCTGCGCGCGAACGCTGCTGCGCGCCACCAGTGCAGCAAACACCTCGTGGTGGGTCTCGTCGAGGACGACGATCTCCTCGACCTCGATCACTTCGGCATCCACCGGGGCCTCGTCGGCCAGCACATTCGGTTCCCCGAAGGAAGTTCCGATCGCCGGATCCGAATCGTCGCTGGCGGTTTCATCGACGACCACCGCTGCGGACTGGTCGCCGACCAACTCGGCCGGCACGACCTCGCTCTCCTCTGGGACCATCGACTGGGGAGCGAACGGGTCGCCGATCGGCTCGCTCTGCTGGTCCGGCGCCGACACAGTGAACGGATCCGCGACCGGCGCGGCATACGGATCCGCGACCGGGGCTTCGGAAACCTGGCTGGTCACCGGCGGGTCAGCCCATGCCGGAGCCGAGGCCGGCGCCCGGCGCGCTGCGAGCTCCGCCGCCACTGCCGGGTGCCCTCCGAGAGTCGTCCAGTCCGCGAGTCCCGGCCACCAGACCGGGGTCTCGTCGCTGAGGCGGCCGGCGACGACCTCGCTGATGAGCAACTCCATCGTGTAGGGACCACGCTGGTCGTTCGGGCCCACCACCACGTAGGCCTGGGGCTGGTCGAGAGGTGGCAGATCAGTCATTCCGCGAGCCTGCCACACCGCGTGGGATCGCGCGCCGATGCAACCACTCTCCGACGTGGCACGCTGTGGTGCCGGGCGGGACCAGCAGAATGGTGCCTCCGCCTGCGCCAGAACTGCTGTTCCCCGGTAGAAGGATCCCCTGACCAGTGACCACCACCCGACGAGCACCACACCGACGTCGACTCGGCCGAGCGGCACTTCCAGCTGTGCTGGCTGTGGTCGCGACGATCGGCACGTCGAGTTGCAGCTTCGGCGGGGACGACCCGGCCACCGTCACGATGCCCCGATCCAACACATCGACGACCACGACGACCGTCGACGGTTCGGGACAGCCGGATTCGGTCGGCCCGTCCCCCGAGTCCGAGCCGCTGCCGGTCGCGTGGATCGCCCAGGTCGGCGGGCCCGGCGACGACCACCTCCGGGCCGTCGCTGGCTGGGATGCCGAAGTGGTCGCGGTTGGCGACACCGCCGGACTGGCCGACAGGCCCTCACTCGGCGGGTCAGACGCTCTGATCACGTTCGTCTCGACCAGCGGCGAGGTACGCGCGACGACATCGGCCGGGAGCGACGGTGATGATGCGGCCAATGGCGTCGCGGCAGACCTGACCGCCACGACGTGCGGCTCCACGACCGGGGGCTTGGCCTCGACCAACGCCGGCCGCGTGGACGCATGGTGCGCCCAACTGGACCGGGAGGGACAGCTCGTGACGCCCTCCCAGCTCGGGGCGCTGGATGACGAGTCCGCAACCGGGGTGGGAACGTCGCCCGACATCGCCACCTCGTACGTCTCCGGTACCGCTTCCGGGGTGCTGCCCGGAGCCCAGGATCCATCAGGCGGGGCCATCGGTGGCGGTGACGCCCTCATGATGCAGATCGATGACGCTGGCATGCCGGTCTGGGCCCGGCAGTTCGGCACCGGGCTGCTGGACGCTGCGCTCGGCGTGGGCGCCGTGCCCGACGGCGATGGCGTGATCGTCGGGTTCACCGACGGCGACCTCGAAGGCCCGAGCAACGGCGGACGCGACGCGTTCGTCTCACGATTCGACCCTTCGGGCAATCAGCGCTGGGTCACCCAGATCGGCTCGGCAGGCTCCGACGCGCTCCGATGCGTTGCAGTGACCGGCGAAGCTCGTCGCGGCGATCTCCGCTTCGCAGCGGCCGGCACGACCGACGGCGACGTGGACCTTGACGGACCTGCGGCCAATGCCGGGATGAGCGACGCGTTCGTGACCTCGCTCGCCCCCAACGGCGCACTGTCCTGGATCACCCAGCTCGGCTCCGCCGCGGACGAATCGGTCGGTGGTGTCGCCTCGGACGGCGCGACGTTGTACGTGGTCGGTTCCACCGGTGACGAGTTCGGTGACCTGGTGGACGGAGGCGGTGTCGGCGGCGGGCGCGATGGATTCCTGGCCGCGCTCGACGTGGCGTCTGGTGCTGTCATGTGGGTCTCGCGCTTCGGTTCGCCCGGGGATGAGGAGATGACTGGACTCACGATCTCCGAGGACGGCCTCCTGGTCGCGTCCGGCACCACCTCGGGCCAGGTCGGCGAGACAGCGTCGTCAGGTGGACTCGACGGCTTCCTGATCGCGTTCCCGCTGTCAGCCACCGGAGGCGGCGCAGCCAGCTCCGTCTAGCGGATCAGGGGAAGCTTCCGGCGCGGGAGACCAGTGCGGGCGTGTCGTGGCCGAGCAGCTCTTCGGATGCCATCCAGTGCGCCGTCTCGATCAGGCGATCGAGGTTCGTCCCGGTCCGCAGGCCCATGCGTTCGAGCAGATAGACGACGTCCTCCGTGGCGACGTTACCGGTGGCGGCCGGAGCGAACGGACATCCGCCGATCCCACCCAGCGACGAGTCGACCACCGACACACCGGCCTCGACTGCGGCCACCACGTTGGCGATGGCGGTGTTGCGGGTGTTGTGGAAGTGCACCCGTATCCGCTGTCCGCCACCTTCGGATTCGATGACGCTCCCCAGGGAGTCGACGCGCTCGCGCACGTCGCTCGGCACAGCGACCCCGATCGTGTCGGCGAGCGCGATTTCGTCACCTCCGGCAGCGGCGCAGCGACGTGCCACCTCGACAAGACGCTCCACCGGGATCTCCCCCTCGTACGGGCAGCCGAAGCTGGTCGTGAGGGTCACGCTCGCCGGTATACCTGCTCGCCCGGCAACTGCTGCAACGCGTTCCCACACCGCGATCGCACCGTCGGTGTCAGTGCCCTGGTTCCGCCTGCTGAAGGTGTCGCTGACCGGCACGACGGCGTTCACCTCGTCACAACGAGCTGCCGCTGCACGCTCGAAGCCGCGGTCGTTCAGCACCAGGCCGATGAACGACGTCGACGACCATGCCGATCCGTCCCCCTCCGCTGTGCGCCTGCGGAGAAGCTCGGCCATGACGGCGTCCGAGTCTGCCATCTGGGGGACCTTGGCGGGATTGACGAAGCTGGCGGTCTCGATCCGCCGCAGCCCCGCGTCGATCGCCCGCTCGATCAGCGCGACCTTCGCCGCGGTCGAAACGACGACACCATCGCTCTGCAGTCCGTCACGTGGTGCAACTTCGACGATCGAGACGTCACGGGTCGACATGGGCCGATCGTAGGCCGCAGCACACGGGCAGCTTCAGCGCTGCCGACTTCAGCGCTGCCGACTTCAGCGCGGGTGCAGCACCACCGGGAGGTGACGGACACCGGTGTGCTTGTTGGACCGTGTCCATTCGACGGGGCCCACCACGTCGATCGTCTCGACACTGTCCAGCAGCACCTCGAGCATCACCTTGATCTCCAGTCGTGCCAGACGTGCCCCGAGGCAGAAGTGAGAACCGTGGCCGAAGGCCAGGTGACGGTTCGGGGTGCGTCGGAGGTCGAACCGGAACGGGTCGACGAACTCCGCCTCGTCGCGGTTGGCCGATGCCCACCAGAGTGTGACCCTGTCCCCTGCGCGGATGAGCCGATCATGGACCGTCACGTCGCGAGTCGCGGTGCGTCGGTTGTACGGCGTGGAGCTCGCCCAGCGCAGCATCTCCTCGACCGCTGAAGGGAGCATCTCCCGATCGCCGGCAAGGTCGTTCCAGTCGTGCTGGTTGCGTGACAGCTCGGCGACACCCACTGCGATCGTGTTACGCGTCGTCTCGGTACCGGCGGCGACCAGCAGCGAGAACAGCAGCTGGAGCTCGTCCCGGCGCAGTCGTCGGGGGCCGTCGACATCGTCGATCGTCGCTTGCACTGCCAGGGACAGCAGGTCGTCTCCCGGCTCGGAGCGCCGTTTGTCGATGAGCGTGTTTCCGTAGGCGAACATCTCCGCCGAGGCCGCCGCGGCCCTGTCCGAGGTTCCTCCCAGGTCCCTGTCGTCGTGGTCGAGGGTGGCGTCAGCCCACTCGATCAACAGGTGGCGATCTTCCTGTGGGACGCCGAGCAGCGACGCGGCTGCCTGTAGAGGCAACTCTGCTGCGATGTCGACCAGCAGGTCGACCGAACCGCGCTCGACCGCTGACCCGACGATCCTCGCTGCCCGTGCCCGGAGGTCGGCCTCCATGGATGCGATCGACCTGGGTGACAGCGCAGGCGTGAGCACGGCGCGGAAGCGGTGGTGGAGGGGATCGTCGGTCATGTTCAGCAACGTGCCGGCGAAGCCGATCGGAAGGTCCTCGATCAACGTTCCGCCACCATTGCGATCGCCACCGGTGACGGATGAGAACGTCGCCGCGTCGGAGGCTGCGGCGAGGATGTCGGCATGCCTGCTGAGGACCCAGAAACCCTCTCCCCCGGGCACGTTGGGCGTCGGCGGGTGCCACCAGACCGGCGACTCCTGTCGAAGTCCCACGAAAATCCCGTGGGGGAATCCCGACGTGAACTGGTCCAGGTCGCAGAGGTCGATACTGTCGGTGGTCGAGAACGGCGGCTCCACGTACGACATCGTGGGACCTTGCCACACGGACGACTATCGTCGCAGAGGATGCGCACCGCTCCCCCTGATCATCCGGCTGGCACGGGCCGTCGCTTCACGGTCCAGCGGTGAACGTCCCGCGAGCGAGGATCGCTCTGGCCACCGCCCTCGGCGCATGGCAGCAGGACGAGGACGCTCCTGTGCTCGTACCGGCACTGGAGGCACTCGGCGCATCGGTGACACCGGCCGTGTGGAACGACCCGTCGGTCGACTGGGACAGCTTCGACCTCGTGGTGGTGCGCTCCACATGGGACTACACCGAGCACCTCGACACGTTCATCGACTGGGCGGAGCGGGTCGAGTCGGTGACCCGACTCCAGAACCGCTCCTCGGTGCTCCGCTGGAACACCGACAAGTCGTATCTGGGTGCTCTGGACATGGCTGGCCTTCCGGTCGTCCCTACCACCTACCTGACCGCCGACAGCGACCCGCTCCTCGATCGGGACCCGTTCGCAGTGCTAGGCACCGGAGGCGATCTGGTCGTCAAGCCGACGGTATCGGCGGGCTCCAAGGACACCGCCCGCTACAGCCCGCACCAAGGATCTGAGGCAGCAGTGCATCTGACCAGGCTCCTCCAACAGGGCCGTGACGTGATGCTCCAGCCCTACCTGGCTTCGGTGGACACGGCAGGTGAGACCGGAATGGTCTTCCTCGGCGGAGAGTTCAGCCACGCCTTCCGCAAGGGCCCTCTGCTGCTGGACGGGCCGGCGACGGTGGACGGCATGTTCGCCGTCGAACAGATCGATCCACGCGCTGCAACTGCTGCGGAGCTCGACCTGGCCCGCTCCACTCTCGCCCACGCCAAGAAGCTGACGGGCGTGAGCGACATGCTCTACGCGCGAGTCGACGTCCTTGCTGGCCAAGGTGGAGAGCCCGTGCTGCTGGAGCTCGAGCTGACCGAGCCGTCTTGGTTCCTCGAGCAGGCCGATGGTGCGGCGGCGAGAGCAGCAGAAGCGATCCTCGAGGCCGCCACCAGCTGAGTCCCGGCAGAACGAGTCACGGTGGCGCGTCTACTCTGACGCCCCGTCAGATCGACCCGACACATGGAGCGACATGAGTGACTCCCCGACCGCGGATCTCGTGACCTACGAGACGGCCGACGGCATCGCCCGCATCACGATCAACGCACCCGATCAGGGCAACTCCCTGAACGCCGCGATGCGTGACCAGCTCAGCGACTGGTTCGACTGGGCGTCCGCCGACCTGTCGGTGAGAGCGATCGTCCTGCGCGGCGCAGGAGAGCGCCACTTCTGCACAGGCGCCAACCTCGGCGGTCCACAGAAGCCCACCCCACCGATTCCCGAAGGTGCACCGGATCGGGCCATGGGTGACGCGGCGCGGCTCATCAAGCGTGGTTGGCAACGGCTGGTCGCATCGATCCTGGACTGCGAGAAGCCCGTGATAGCCGCGGTCAACGGCACAGCAGCCGGCGGCGGAGCACACCTGGTTCTCGCCAGCGACCTGGTCGTGATGGCGGACAACGCGAAGCTCGTCGAGGTGTTCGTCAAACGCGGGATCATCCCCGACGCCGGCGGCGCCTACCTCCTTCCACGCATCGTCGGGCCACAGCTCGCGAAGGAGATGATGTTCCTGGCCGACGACGTTCCCGCTGCACGTTGCGAGCAGCTGGGTATCGCCAACCGGGTCGTCCCGGCAAGCGAGCTGGACGCGACTGTCGACGCCGTTGCTGCTCGCCTTGCCCAGGCTCCGACCAAGGCGTTGGGGCTGACCAAGTGGCTCATCAACCGCTCGTTCGAGTCGAGCCGCCAGACAGCGTTCGACGAGGAGGCGATGAGCCAGGACCTGCTCACCGCGTCGCACGACTTCAACGAAGGCCTCGACGCCTTCCGCGAGCGCAGGTCACCCGAGTTCAAGGGCTGGTGAACTGACCCCGGACCCGGACGATCGCCCACATCGTCGCTCGTTGCGGGCGAACCCGGTGGCGTGCCCCTCGACGGCCGAAACCGTTGATGTGTGCAGGCTCATCCGTTGTTCGCAGTACGACGGTGAGGGCGATCGATTTTCCGGTGGCCCCATGCGGATCGCGGTCCCGAGGATTGCAGTCCGAATGGTCCTGATGACGAGGTCGGAACCTCCCCAGCAGGGTGCGCCGACGTCCCGTCGAGGTCAAGAAGTTGACTTGTGATTCTCTTCCCGAGCCGCGGCCTCAGGACCTGTGACGGTTGAGCCGCCTGTGCACACCCTTGTTCTGCTTGTAGATCGACAGGTATGCCCGGTACAGCTCGTCGTACGTGCTGCGATTGGAGCGGTCGGGCAGGTGCTCCTCGACCACCTTCACCTTGTCGCCGAGCTCATCGACCGACACCTTGCCAAGTGCAACACCAGCCAGCAGCGCCGCTCCTCTGGCGTTCGCACGGATCGGGTGCTCCACCCGCCTGATTGGACGGTCCAGGACGTCCGCATGGATCTGCGCCCACACAGCTGAGTTGCCACCGCCTCCAACGACGTTCAACCAGGGGAAGGGTCGGCCGGTGAACCGCTCGACCGCGTCGAGCAACCACCGCGAGTTGAACGCAACCCCCTCGAGCACGGAGCGGACCAGCTCCGGGCGACCGGTACGGAGCGAGAGGTTGTGCCAACCGGCGCGGATGGTGTGATCGTCCACGGGCGTCCGCTCACCGTTGAGCCACGGGGTGAATATCGCGCCGCCTGATCCGGGTTCGGCTGTCGACGCAAGACTGTCGATGCGAGCAAGCACGTCCTCGGGAGCGGGCCCGACCCGCAGGTCGTCGTCGTGGTACAGCACCTGGTCACGCAACCAGTTCATGCAGGCACCTGCAGTCTCCTGCTCGTTCGCCACGAAGTAGCGCCCCGGTAGCGGGCTCGGCAGCGATGCCACTCCCCGCATCACGTCGGTCTTTTTGATCGGGATGTGACACGAGAGCCAAGAGGACGTCCCCAGGTAGAGGTGGCCCTCGTAGTCCCGAACCGCCCCCGATCCGACGGCCGCCGACTGCACGTCTGGCGTTCCGCCGATCACGGGTGTGCCTGCCGACAGCCCCAGCTCTGACGCGGCGCGCTCGGTGAGGAACCCGACCACCGAGGTGGCGGGGACCAGGTCAGGCATCCACTCGCGACGGATCCCCGCGAGCGCCAGGAGCTCCTTGTCGTAGCGGACGTTCGACGGATCACGGTTGTCGGTGACCCAGGTCATCACGATCGAGTCGTACGTCGCGGCGCGCACTCCCGTGAGCCGAAGGTTCAGCCAGTCCTTCGGTTCCAGGTAGATGTCGGTCGCGGCGTTCAGCTCCGGCCGCTCTGCTCGCAGCCACGCGATGTGAGCCACTGGGTCCTTGCCCGACAGCGACGGGACCCCACCGGTCAGCTGGATCCAACGACGGAGCTTGCGCGGGTCATATCCCTGGACCCGCAGGGGGCCGCCGACCATGCGGCCGATCTGCTCCGCCCCGCGGGAGTCCATCCAGATCACCGAGTTGCACACTGGCTCGTCGTCACGGCCGACGGCCACCGTTCCCGACCACTGCGACGTGACCGAGATCGCGGCAAACCCCTCCGCGGGGATGGCGCCACGGTCGGACAGACGATGGACGCCCGCGACGATGCCGGACCACCAGTCCTCGGGACGCTGCTCCGCGGCACCACCGTCACCGAGCAGCAGCTCCACCGGCTCGAACTCGCCGTCCACGTAGCTGCCGTCGAGCTTGAATACAGCGGTCTTCGGGCCGGACGTGCCCAGATCGATGGTCAGGACGTACTCACTCACCGCACCCTCCCAGGGACGACCCGCAACGAGCGCAGGATGCGACGACGATACCCATCCGACCGACCATCGCTCCACGCCGGCGTGCACGTGCATGACGAGCCCCTCAGACATCTTTGATTATTTTTCATGTTGTTTCAGATCGTTTCATGGTCCAAGCTGGTCAGATGCTCCACCTCTGCACCACCGCACGACTGACCATCGCCATGTCGTTCGTCCTACTGGCAGCGTCGGGATGTGGCACCAGCAACACCTACGACGTCGAGCCGCTCCGAGCCGACGGACCCGGTGCCGACAAACCCAGCACCGACGAGACTCCACAAACACCCGAGACGGCATCGCCCTCACCCGAGCCGGAACCGACCACACAGCCGACCACACAGCCGACCACATCGCCGTCCACGGAGCCGGTCCAGGTGGTCGCTGACCTGCTGGCGCGCTACAGCAGGCTCGCGGGACTGATCGCAGCGGATCCGAGCGGTGCCCCACCACCCGGCTCACCGACACGGAATCAATGGGACGAACTGGTCGAGCCCGGGTCTGCGCTGTCGGCCGACGTCATGGAGCGGTTCCACCAACGAGCCACTGTCGACAGGGTCGTGATCGTTCCCGGTGTCGACGGGGTGACCTTCCGCCACCGCGTCACCAGCATCGCCGACGCGAGCGACTCGACGATCGGCTTCAAGTGGTGCGGCTGGTCCCCAGGGATCGGGCGGCGGATCGACGACGGCGCCGTCGTCGACGACACAATCACCGCCTCCACGGGGACCGGCACTGCCGTCTTCCGTGACGGCCTGTGGCACTTGGCCGAACTCGAGGAGGACGAGCGGCAGGTGCTCGCCCCAGGCTCCTCCGACCCGTGCGGGGATGACCCACCACCGACGACCGGGGGCCTGTCCGAGCGCGGGGACCAGCCATGATGGCGCCACCGACGGATCGGCAATGGCGGCGGTTCGCTGCTGGGTTCCTCTTCGTCGTGTCAGTCGCAGCGGCACATCCGGCGACAGCGGGAGCAGCTGACGAGCCGGGAGTCAGGAGCCGTGTGGTCGGCCGTGGCGACATCGTCACCTCGATACTCGGTTGGAGTCGATCCAGCCGTCGCACCAGCAACTCGGGCACGCCCCAGCCGTGCTCGTGGCGAACCCTGAACGACGCACAGCTCGAGTGGCTCGTGTCCGTCGGCGCCGAGGCCGTGGGCCTCGGATTCGACACCCCACTGCTCGAACCCCTGCGCCCTCACATGGACGGCCAACCGCTGCCGGACGGTGACCTCCAGGGCCACGTGTGCGGCGTCGACACCACGGAGCTGCGCTTCGTACCCTCGACGACTCCGCAGGACCTCTACCAGCGGATCCACCGCCGGATGATCACCCACCTCCCCGCACCTGAACCGCTCACCAGCCCTCCAGCTGCGACGGCGGTGCCCGTCGGACAACCGGTGTTCTTCTGGGTCGACCCGCAGCAATGGAGACCGATCGAGACCACCCTCGAGGAGGGCGGAATCGTCGCGCAGGTACGGGCCCGGCCGGAGACCATGAGGATCGTCACCGGTGACCCGGCAACGAGTGCTGTCACGTGCGATGGTCCCGGACGCCCGTTCGACGACTCGACAGGCCGATCCGCTAGGGCACAGGCGAGGCATCGCGATGCCTGCGTGACCAGCTACGCCACCGCCTCGGCCGGCCACCGATCGAACCGATCGACCACCCGCGACGACAATCGCCCCGACCTGTGGCTCGGAACGGTGACCGTCGTCTGGCGAGCGGAGTGGCGGGTCGGTGACGGCCCGTGGATGGACCTCGGATCGATTCCGCGCACACGGCTGATCACCCGAGCCGCCAGGGACGTGAGCACTTCACTCCAGTCAGACAGCTGACGTCGCGACAACTCACACCGCTCCGCAACGCTCACTCGAAGCTGCGCCCCCAGTCGCGGAGCAGCTCCAAGAAGTTCTCGGGGCAGTCTGGTGCAGGCGCACCGGGCTGGTAGGCGACGTGGTGTAACGAGCCGCTGAACGCGAAGGTGCCGTGCCGCTGGTGCAACGCCCAGTTGACGGGCGATCGACGGTCCAACCCGATGTCAATGCCCTGGAAGGGAGCCATGGCCATGAGCAGACGGAAACCGGTGTCGGCGGCCACCTCCTCACCGTCCACGGCGAGCGCCAGATCCCACAGGTCCTGGCCGGGACAGGTGATACGCAGCTCGAGTTCGTGGTCACCCGGCGGGACCACGGGCCCGCGCAGCTCACGCTCGATCCCGTAGCCGTTGTGGGCTGCGACCAGCTCACCTGTCACATCGATGTACATCGAGTATCCGCCACCCTGGTCCCCGTGGGCGACCAGCACTCCAGCGTCACCGCTTGCAATGGTGACCGAAGCGGTGATCGTCACGTCACGCCACAGGATCAGTCGCTGTGAGCGCCAGCGGTCCAGCTGCGGTGTGCCCGGGCGTAGGACCACGGGACGGTCGTAGCGTTCGGTCCAAGGTGGGCGCAGCAGGTAGCGGTAGCCGGTTCCCTCGTCGAGGGGAAAGACCTGGTTTACCCACGCAGCCTCTTCCCACGCCGCACGCAGTTCGTCGAGCAGTTCGGGGTGTTCACCTGCCAGGTCGTCCACCTGCGCCGGGTCGGCGGACATGTCGAACAGCTCCCACACGTCGTCCCCGAACGGCGTGCGCGCAGCGTGGCGTGTCACCGCCTCCCAGTTGCCCCGCCGGTACGCGCGGTGCCCCTCGTTCTCGACGAGCACGTCGGAGTCACGCCCGGACGCAGCGGCGTCGGTGAGAGTGGAGGACAGGTCCTCGCCGGCCAGGGCGAGCACCGGTTCACCTCTCCAGTGTTCGGGCCGCTCCACCCCTGCGATCGACAGCATGCTCGGCAGCAGATCCGTCACGTGCATGTACTGGTGTCGCAGCTCCCCGCCAGGGACCGAGCCCTGCGGCCAGGAGGCAACCAGCGGCACCGAGTGACCGCCCCGATGGGCGTTGATCTTGTAGAGCCTGAAGGGGGTGTTAGACACCATCGCCCACCCGCGCGGGTAGTGCGGCATGGTGGTCGGTCCGCCCATCTCGTCGATGCGGGCGAGGTCCTCGTCGAACGGCTCAGCCCGCCCGGTACGACCGAAATGGAGGCTGCGGAAGTAGGCACTCGTCCCGTCACGCTCGCCCTCGCGTGAACCCCCGTTGTCCGATGTGAACACGAAGAGGGTGTTGTCCCACTCCCCCATCTCCTCGAGAGCAGCACGCATGCGACCGACGTTCTGGTCGATGTTGTCGACCATCGCGGCGTAGACCGACATGTACTTGGCGAAAAGCCGACGTCGATCCTCGTCCAGATCCTCCCACGCCTCTACGTCGTCGCCCGGCTCGGTGTTGCGTGGAGCCAGAGGCGTTCCCGGTGGTATCACCCCGAGCTCCAACTGGCGACGGTGCCGACGCTCCCGCACGACGTCCCAACCCTCGTCGTAGCGGCCGTCGTGTCTGGCGATGTCGGACGCCTTGGCGTGCAGCGGAGCGTGAACCGCACCATGGGAGTGGTAGAGGAAGAACGGCTTGGCCGGATCGGACGCCTTCGACTCGCGGATCATCGCGATCGCCCGATCCGTCAGGTCGTCGGTGAGGTAGTAGCCGTCCGGGTACTCGTCGACGTCCACGGCATGGTTGTCCGAGATGATCCGGTGTGGCTGGTGCAGATTGGTGAAGCCGTCCAGGAATCCGTAGTACCGATCGAATCCCCGCTGGCACGGCCACGACGACCGGTCACCGGCTTCGTTCTGGGCGCTGTCCCTGGTCAGATGCCACTTGCCGACCATGAGGGTCTGGTAGCCCGCGCCGCGCAGCAGCTCGGCCAGCGTCGGAGCGAGCGGGGTCAGCTCCATCGCATAGCCGGGGAAACCCGGGTCGGAATGGGCTACGTGTCCAACCCCTGCACGATGAGCTTCGAGGCCGGTCAGCAGCGACGCCCTCGTGGGCGAGCACATGGGGGCCGAGTGGTAGTCCGTGTAGCGAACCCCGTCCCCCGCGAGAGCGTCCAGATTGGGCGTGGGGATCTCCGACCCGTAGCAGCCGAGGTCGGCGAAGCCGAGGTCGTCGCACATCATCACCACGATGTTCGGCGCCGACGAGGCTCGCTCCGGCGGTGGCTTCCACCACGACTCCGACGTTGCGAACACCCGACCGACGGTCCCGCCGAAGCCTGCGTAGGGAGCCAACGGGTCGCCGGCTCCGGCATCGGTGGTGGTCGTTTCGCCGTCTCCGGCTACCGCTCTGGTGGGGTCGTCTGTACCGCTCACGGGTCGCAGCGTAGATAACCCGGGGAACAGAATGAGCGGGTGACCGATCCAGCGGTGTTGGACGAGCTGATCGACTGTGTGGGTCGAGACTCCGTGCTCACCGACACAGCGGACCTCGCCGGCCACGTGACACCCTGGCGTGGAGCGGTGGGAGATGCTGCCGCAGTTGTGCTGCCATCGAACACCGAGCAGGTCCGCGCGACGGTCGCGTGGGCCAGACGTCATCGCGTGAGGCTGATCCCCCAGGGGGCGAACACCGGCCTCGTCGGCGCCTCGACTCCCCCTCCCGGCAGCCAGGCTGTGGTGCTCTGCACCGACCGCATGCGCAGCCTTCTTCGGATCGATCCGGTCGACAGGAGTGTCGTCGCACAGGCCGGGGTCCGCCTGTCGGAACTCAACGACGCGGCGGCGCAGTACGGGTTGACCCTGCCGATCGACCTTGCGGCCGATCCTTCGCTCGGCGGCATGGTGGCGACCAACACCGGTGGCAGCCGGATGATGCGCCACGGCGACATGCGACGCTCCCTCCTGGGACTGCGGGCCGTGCTCGCCGACGAGGGGTGCAGCGTGGTCGACGAGCTGACGACCCTGCGCAAGCACAACGTCGGCCCTTCGATCGGCGAGATGCTCGTCGGTGCCGGCGGCGCCTTCGCTGTCGTCACCGAGGTGGCGGTGGAGCTGCAGGTGATCCCCGAGGGCAGGTCGTGCGCGTGGCTGACGCCACGGTCCACCGACGACGTGATCCCTATCCTGATCGCCGCCGAGTCGCTCTGCTCCACCGAGATCAGCGCCTTCGAGGTCGTGTCCGCGGGTGCCCTCGAGGCAGCTTGTGCCCTGGACTCGGTCTCGGCCCGGCCGTTCGGGCAGACACCTCCGCCCGACCACTCGATCCTCGTCGAACTCGAGGGCGGTCCCGACATCGAGTCGTCCCTTGTGGACCTGCTCTCCGTGCTGGACGATCGTGGCCTGCTGATCGATGCCGTGGTCATGCCGCACCGGGATGCCTGGTCGATCCGCCATTCGGTGACCGAAGGCCTGTCACGGCTGGGGTCGGTCGCCGGTATGGACGTCTCGGTCCCGAGACCCGCACTCCCGGAGCTGATCAGGCGCGTCGGTGTCTCGCTCACCGAGCGTTTCCCACACGCCAGACTCTGCGACTTCGGGCACTGGGGGGACGGGGGTGTGCACTGCAACGTCCTGTTCCCCCACACCGACGTAGAGGTGACATCGGACGACGAGACCCGTGTCGGCGCCCGGAACCTGGTGCTCGACATCGTCGAAGAACTCGGCGGGAGCTTCAGCGCGGAGCACGGGATAGGCCCATGGAACGCCGACCGTTGGCGCCGGATGACCTCGAACGGGACGCGGGTCGGATTGCGTGCTCTGGCGCAGGTGGCAGACCCACTTGGCATCCTGGGCCACCCGGGGCTTCCCTACGCCGAGGACCGTCGCGCCTGACCGGGTTGTCCGGCCAACAGCGCCCCCATCTCCGCCGCACCAAGTGGCCGGGAGAAGAAGAATCCCTGCCCGGACCGACATCCCATGTCCAGCAGCACCCTGACCTGCTCCTCGGACTCGATTCCTTCGGCGATGCAACGCTTGCCGAGGGTGTCTGCCAGGGACACCACCGCTGCGACGATCGCAGCGTCCCCACCGTCGTCCTGGATCCCAGCGACGAACGACCTGTCCAGCTTCACCGCGTCGACGGGGAACTGACGCAGGTACGTGAGCGACGAATGCCCGGTACCGAAGTCGTCGAGCGCCAGGCGGGCACCCAGCGCCCGGAGTCGCTGGAGTCGCAACCGGCTGGCATCGACGTCGTCGATCAGCACGCTCTCGGTGATCTCGAGCCACAGCGTGTCCCGGGTCAGTCGGGTCGAGTCCAGAGCCGCTGCGACCGCAGACGGGAAGCCACGGTCCTCGATCTGGCGCGGCGACACGTTCACCGACAGGCGCAGCTCAGAACGTCCCGGCAGGCGCTGCCACGCAGCCACCTGGGCTGTGGCCGTGGCCAGGACCCAGGCACCTATCGGCACGATCAGGCCGTTCGCCTCCGCGATCGGGATGAACTCCTCCGGCTGGAGCGTCTCACCGTCGAGTTTCCAGCGCAGCAGCGCCTCGACGGCGATCGTCTCGCCCGACTCGAGATCGACGACGGGCTGATAGCGAAGTTCCAGACCGTCCCCACCGCGAGCGCTTCGCAGCGCAGTCTCAAGACGTCTTCGGTCGAGGACCTGCTGGCGGAGCTCCTCGTCGAATATCACCCATCGGCCCCGGCCGGTCTCCTTCGCCCGGTACATGGCGGCATCCGCGTCACGAAGCACCACCGAAGGTTCGACCTCGCCGTCGGCGAAGGAGATGCCGATGGACACCCCGAGGGCCACCTCGCCTTCGGCGATCGGGACCGGTTCCCGCAGCGCGGACTCGATGCGGTGCGCGATGACGACAGCGTCCTCGGGTTGCTCCAGTCGCTCACAGAGGACCACGAACTCGTCGCCGCCGAAGCGGGCGACGGTGTCACCCGGTCGCACCACTCCGACCAGCCGCTCTGCGATCGCGATGAGGATCTGGTCGCCGAGGCCGTGCCCGAGCGTGTCGTTGATCGCCTTGAAGTGATCGAGGTCGATGAACAGCAACGCCACGGTGTGCTTGCTGCCCAGCGAGCGCAGACCGTCGAGCGCACGGTCGATCCGCTCCAGCAGCAGTGTGCGGTTGGCCAGCCCGGTCAGCGGATCGAGGGTCGCCTGCTTCGCGAGCGACGCCTCGAGAGCTTTGCGGTCGCTGATGTCGCGTCCCACCGCCGAGTAGAAGTCGACCGCTCCCTCGAGGTCGTCACGGTGTGCCAGGACCTGGAGGAGAATCGGAACTGCTTCACCGTCGTGTCGGAACGCCTCGATCTCACCGGACCAGCGGCTGAACGTGTCGGGGTTCTCCCGCAACTGGGACAGGAGCGGGTCGAGCTGCTCTCCTGCCGGACGCCACGTGCCGATCCGGCGCACCACTTCGGCCTCGTCCATCCCGAAGAAGCGCCGGGCTGCTGCATTGAGGTGCAGAAGGAATCCCTCGCGGTCGAAGAGAAGCGCCAGGTCGTCGGTCAGGTCGTAGATCTCGAGCAGCATCTCGCGCTCACGACGCACGCTGTCGAAGTCGCGGGGATGCTCGTGCACCACCTGATTGTACGGAGCCCTCCGCCTGACCGGACGGCCCGCGGCGCTAGCGTCGGGCATCATGTCGAGCCGCCCGACCAGCACCCGTCACACCATCCGGTGCTCGACCCGGAGGGCGGCAGCGACAGTAGGTGCGGTTGCAGCGTTGCTCTCGGCGTGCACCGGCACATCGGGCAATCAGGTCGAGGTGCGCTCCGAGGAAGAACCGAACGCATCGACGACTACGACAATCCCTCCCGACTGCGCGCGGATGCTTCCACCAGCGGCACAGGCCGGCCAGCTGTTGATGGTCATGGTGACGAGCCCCAACCTGGCGGCTGACGCGCTCTCCACAGGGACCGTCGGTGGTTTCGGTCTGAAGGGGCGCCAGAGCGCAGACATCGGCGACCAGGTCAGCGCGGCGATCGATGGTGCGCCCGTTCCGCCGTTCGTCGCCAGCGACGAGGAGGGCGGCACCGTCCAACGCCTCGCGCTCGCGATCGATGAGCTCCCGTCGGCGGCGGAGATGGCGGAGGACACACCTTCGGCCGCAGGACAGCTCTTCTCCGAGTACTCCACCGCCATGGTCGCACTGGGCTTCAACATGAACTTCGGTCCCGTCGTCGACGTGGGCTCCGGCTCGGACCTCGGCACCCGCAGCTTCGGTGATGATCCCACCACCGTCGCGTCGTACACCGACGTGATCATCAGGGCCCAGGAGAAGGCCGGGCTGGCTTCGGTCATCAAGCACTGGCCCGGGATCGGTGGCGGTACGACCGACCCCCATCTGGGACTCGACTCGCTGGGGGCCATCGAGGAGCTGCGCGCCGAGGACCTCGTCGCGTTCCAGCGGGCTTTCGATGCCGGGGCCTCAGGCGTGATGGTCGCGCACGCAACTGTGCCGGGACTCACCACCGATGACCAGCCTGCCTCGCTCTCACGGGCAGCGATCACAGACGAGTTGCGCGGCCGGATGGGATTCGACGGACTGGTGATCACCGACTCACTGGGTATGGGAGCGATCGTCAACACCGTCCCCCAGGATGAGGCTGCCGAGCAGGCGATCGCTGCAGGTGCGGACATCGCTCTCCTGTCCGGCGCTGACGTGATCGGGCCGGCTCACGAGCGGCTCACCGCCGCGATCACCGAAGGAAGGATCTCGGCAGACCAGATCGAGGCATCGGTACGTCGAGTCCTCCTGGCGAAAGGAATCGAAGGAGACTGCGTCGACGTCGTAGCGGCGTACTCCTCCAGCCTCCAACAGGACGCCGAGGACGAAACATCGGGAGCGGGCACAGGCGGAGGCAACACCACTGCCACCACCAGTGGTACGGGGACCGGGTCCGGTGCCATCACCGACTCGGACATCAACGACACATCCGACTGAGCCACCTCGGGCGCGGCGGCGAACGTCAGGTCGCCGAGCGGCCGATCAGGGAGTTCACCCGCCGGAGATCCTTGAGCCGACAGGTCAGACCGACCGCAGCGGCACCAGGTTGGCTGCGTCCATACCAGCGCTGGACCTCTATTCCCTCCTCGGCGAGCACGGACACCAACGCTTCGAGCTCAGCAGCTGTCACGTCCAGAACCATCGTGACGTGGTTGCCGCGCCAACGGGCCGAGTCCCAACGCCACAGCGACAGCCACGCGAGCGCGGCCCCCGCAGGACCGACGAGGGCTGCCGGCAGCCATGAGCGACCGTCGACGCGACGCCCGACCACATGACGCAGCGCCAACGCACCGGCGGTGCCCGCTCCCAGGACCGGCACAACGAGAATCGGCCGGGGTTCAACCGTGCGCAGACCACCCCAGCGTGCCTTCATGACCGCAGAGCCGAGCTTCGGGTGGTTGCGGTCCACGTACTCGACCAGGCGCTGGGTGGGCGTCGCGGCTCCCATGGGGCCAGTCTGGACCAGCGCAGCACGGATCGGACGCCGGGCACGTACCAGCTTCATGTGCCTCAGGGCACTGAACGCGGTTTTCTGCGGGATCGGACAGAAGTGATGGCACGACTTCCTGCAGTGCGTAATACTCGCGGTACACCTGTTCGACTGGTCACGGCAAATCGGGGGTCGGCCATGAGAGTCTCGGGAATCCTCGCAGCAAAGGGGGCGAACGTGGCGACCATCGCCCCGGACGCAACCATCGCAGAGGCCGCCGATGAGCTACGCCTGCGTGGAGTGGGCGCGCTGGTGGTCTCGACCGACGGGCGCACCATCGAAGGGATCATCACCGAACGCGACATGGTGCACCACCTCGCCGAGCGTGGTGGTCACATGCTTTCGGACGCGGTGTCGGCTCTGATGACGACACACGTTCTCACGTGCGCCATGGACGACCATGTCGACGAGCTGATGCGGCGCATGACCGAGCATCGGACCAGGCATCTGCCGGTGTTGGCTGATGGAGTGCTGGCAGGACTGGTGAGCATCGGTGACGTCGTGAAGTGGCGGGTCACCGAACTCGAGGACGAGGCCCGCCATCTTCACGACTACATCACGACAGGGCGCTGAAACAGCGCTCTCAGGCGCCTTCCTCGGAGTACCTGTCGCCTGACCCACCTGTGGCTGACCCAAGTGTGTCCAGATGGCGGTTGACAGCCGAGACGACTGCACGCAACGAAGCAGTGAGAATGCTCTCGTGCAGCCCCACACCCCAGCGGACTGTGCCGTCCGCCGCGCGCATCTCCACGTAGGCCGCTGCGGTGGCATCCGCACCACCAGATGTGGCACCGACCGAAACCGCGTGCTCGGCGTAGTCGACGACGTCCAGCCCCAGCTCTGCCCCAACGACGATCGGGTCCTCGGCCAGCGCGTGCATGAACGCCGAGATCGGCCCACCGCCCTGGCCCTTGACGGTGCGCGCCTCGCCATCGACCAGGAGCTGTGCAACGACAGTCGCTCCGTCGTCGCCGGTCGTCACCTCGGCTGAGCGCAGCTGCACCCCCTCTGGACGCTCGGCCAGGTAGGCGGTCTCGAACTCGTCCCACATCGAGCCGGGGCTTATCTCGGTTCCCGAGTCCTCGGTCACGTGCTGGATCGTTCGGGAGAACTCGATCTGGAGCCGTCGTGGCAGGTCCAGCCCGTGCTCGGTCTTCATGACGTAGGCGACACCACCCTTACCGGACTGGCTGTTCACCCGGATGACCGCCTCGTAGGTGCGGCCCAGGTGCACCGGGTCCACCGGCAGGTACGGCACCTCCCATGTCTCGTACTCGCCGTCCGCGGCAGTCGCTGCGAGTGCCTCGGTGCCCTTCTTGATGGCGTCCTGGTGCGAGCCCGAGAACGCCGTGTACACCAGGTCACCGACGTACGGGTGACGTTCGTGCACGGGCAGCCGGTTGCAGTACTCGGCCGTGCGTCGCAGCGCGTCGATGTCGCTCATGTCCAGCTCCGGGTCCACCCCCTGGGTGAACATGTTCATCGCCAAGGTGACGATGTCGACGTTGCCGGTGCGCTCACCGTTGCCGAACAAGGTGCCTTCGACCCGATCCGCACCGGCGAGCAGACCCATCTCCGCTGCGGCGACAGCTGTGCCCCGGTCGTTGTGCGGGTGCAGCGACAGGATCACCTGTTCCCTGTTGGGCATGTTGCGGTGCACGTACTCGATCACGTCCGCGTACAGGTTGGGTGTGTACATCTCGACCGTCGCCGGCACGTTGATGATCACCTTCTCACCCGGATCCAGCTCGAGTGCGTCCATGACCGCGGCGGATATCTCTATCGCGTAATCGGGCTCGGTCCCGGTGAACGACTCCGGGGAGTACTCGTAGCGGATCTCGGTTCCGGGAAGGGTGTCCTGGTACTTGCGGACCAGCTGCGCCGCGTCGGTGGCGATCTGGGTGATGCCGTCACGGTCCTTGCCGAACACGACCTCGCGCTGCAGGATCGACGTCGAGTTGTAGAAGTGCACGATCGCCCTGGGCGCACCCTTCAGCGCCGCGTAGGTCCGTTCGATCAGATCCGCCCGGCACTGCACCAGGACCTGAATCGTGACGTCGTCGGGGATGCGGTCCCCCTCGATGATCTCTCGCAGGAAGTCGAAGTCTGTCTGCGAGGCGGAGGGGAATCCGACCTCGATCTCCTTGAACCCCATGCCCACCAACGTGGTGAACATCTTCATCTTCCGATTCGGGTCCATCGGATCTATGAGCGCCTGGTTGCCGTCGCGCAGGTCGACCGAGCACCACTGCGGCGCAGCAGCTATTCGACGGTCGGGCCAGGTCCGATCTGCCAGACCACCACCCGGGCCGGAGAGAGGAAGGAACGGCCGGTACTTCGCGAAGGGCATCTTCTTCGGTGTCACGGGTGGCGGTGCCATGTTCTTCTCTTCTCGCTGGTCTGTCTCGTGTTGTCGCGTGAGCGGATGATGAGGGCCTTCGAAGCGGACCTGTCCTGAAAACCGAAGAACCTCCTGCGGGGGCGCAGGAGGTTCGGCGAGCCAGCGGGTGCTGGGTCGCCTACGTCAGAAGGAGGAGGGCGGCGGAGGTGCTCATCGGAAGCGATTCTATCGGCCGCGACCTCACACGGCAACGCGCTCTCAGCGCGTCAGCCTCCAAGCCCTGACGATCAGCGGGAGCTGCATCGGGAGTCGCACCCACACAATCCAGGCAGGAACCTTCACCTGCGGCCGCCGGGCACTCGCGTCCAGTGCCATCTGGACATTGGCCGGATAGACGGCGACGACGGTGACGAGCATCAGCCATGCTCCCGCTCGACGAGTTCGACGGTTGGCGAGCAGCAACCCCGAGCTCAGCTCGGCGACGCCGGACCACAGAACAGCCTCCCGCTGCCACGGGAACCACCGAGGCACGATTCGTTCGAAGGGTCTGGGCACGACGAAGTGGGCGATCCCCATGCCCGTCATGAGAGCGGCCGACTGCAATCGGGCTCGGTCCCTCGACCGGCCCGCAGGGTTGCCGCGGGTCTGATCTACCGATCCGCCCTGGTGGTTCGTCATCCTCCGTCACCTCGCCACATCTGGATGCTCAGTCCACCAGGTCTTCGACACACGCTGTGAACACCTCGGTGTGGCGATCAACGTCGGCTTCCGTCGTGGCGGGCGACATCAGCGCCATGTTGTGGAAGGGAGTGAGCAGCACCCCGCGATTCAACGCGTACAGATGGAAGTAGGCCTCCAGGTCCCCGTCGAGCGCCGCGGCTGCCTGTCCACCGTTGCGTGGCGGAGGGCAGAACCAGTACTCGGCGCGTGCACCGAGCTGCTGCACGTGCCAGGCCAGGTCGGCCTCGGAGATCGCGGCAGCGACCCCATCGGTCCAGCGGGTCGCCAACGGAATCATCCGATCGAAGTCGGCGGCGGTAAGGGTGTTCGCCAGCGTCGCCCTCATGGCAGCGAGCGCGAGCGCGTTGCCCGACAGGGTCCCACCGACGCCTGACACGTCCGAGTGCTCCCCGAAGACGGGTTCGTAGAGGCGTTCTGCGAGCTCCGCGGTCATGCCGTAGGCAGCTATCGGAACCCCGCCGGCGATCGGCTTGCCGATGGTGAACAGGTCGGGCTCCAACCCCCAGGCGGTCGTCGCCCCACCTGGCCCTACGCAGATCGTGTGCGTCTCGTCGATGCAGAGCAGAGTTCCGTGCTCGCGGGTGAGGTCACGCAGCGACTCGTGGTAGCCGGGGTCCGGCAGCACGATGCCGATGTTGGTGAGCGCCGGCTCGGTCAACACCAGCGCCACGTCACCCCGGGCCAGCTCACGCTCCAGCGCTTCGACGTCGTTGAACTCGACCACTGCCACCGCGTCACCGGTCGCCTGGAGCGGGCCCACATTGCCCGGCCTGGGAACCACCTTGTCGCCGTCGAGCACCCACAGCGTCTCATCGACAGTGCCGTGGTAGCACCAGTTCATGACCAGCACCCGCTGTCGTCCGGTGACCTGACGAGCCATGCGGATCACGAACCGATTCGCGTCGGTCGCTGTCATCGCGATCTGCCAGCGTTCCAGACCGAAGCGGCGGGTCAGCTCCTCCCCTGCCCAGATCGCGTCCTCGGTGGGCAGCATCATCGTGATGCCACGGCCAGCCTGCTCGGCTAGTGCCGCGACCGTCACAGCCGGTGCATGGCCGGTCATCGCACCCGTGTCCCCGAGACACAGATCCACATAGGTGTTGCCGTCGACATCGACGATCTTCGAGCCCTCCGCGCGGTCGGCGAAGACGGGGAACGCGCCCGGCCAGCGGGTCATCCAGTTCATCGGCACACCAGCGACCAGCGGGCCGAGAGCACGCTCATGTAGCTCCGCCGAACGCGGGTGCGTTTCGACGAACGCTTCGGACTCGGCCTCGAGCAGTGACCTCAGCCGTTCACGGTCGATGTTCGGTGCCATCGGTTCGCCCCCTGTCCGTGGCGGTCTGGACGCGTCACCGGTGTGACCCGAGTACGCAGGTCGCGCAATGCTAGATCGCGGTGCATCCCGTGACGCCTGTGAAGGAACCGACGAACCACCCGGTGAGGATCGAGGCGGAACCGCTGCGCCTGGGGCCGTTCGTCATCGACCCACCTGTCGTGCTGGCACCGATGGCCGGGGTCACGGACGCGCCGTTCAGGGTGCTGTGCGCCTCGTTCGGCGGCGGCCTGTTCGTGAACCAGATGGTGACCGCTCGGGCGCTGCTCGAAGGTCACGCGACGTCGTGGGAGCTCGCCCGGTTCCACCCGGCTGAGCGCATCCGGTCGCTGCAGCTCTACGGCACCGACCCTCTGACACTCGGCGAAGCTGTTCGACGCCTGGTCGCCGAGGATCGGGTCGATCACATCGACATGAACTTCGGTTGCCCCGCCGCCAAGGTGACCCGTAACGGCGGGGGTGCAGCGCTGCCCTACAAGCGGCGACTTCTGCGTGATGTGATCCGCGCGGCTGTCCGCGCGGCCGATGCCGAGTCAGGCGGGCGGGTGCCGGTGACGGTCAAGTTCCGCCTCGGCATCGACGACGACCATCTCACCTTCCTCGACACGGCCAGGATCGCCGAGTCCGAAGGTGTCGCCTGGGTGGCGCTGCACGCCCGTACGGCCCTGCAGCACTACGCACCGCCTGCCCATTGGGACCGAATCGCCGAGCTGAAGGCTGCAGTCGCGTCCGTGCCGGTGCTCGGCAACGGTGACGTCTTCTGCCCCGCCGATGCAGCGGCGATGATCACACGCACCGGCTGTGACGGCGTGGTCATCGGCAGAGGATGCCTGGGGCGGCCGTGGCTGTTCCGGGACCTAGCAGCCGCGTTCGCCGGCGAACCGGTACCCCCTCCCCCTCGGCTGGGCGAGGTCGCAGAGACGATAAGGCGCCACGTCGCTCTGATCGTCGACTGGCAGGGCGGCGAGGAACGCCTGGCCCATTTCCGCAAGCACCTGGCCTGGTATCTGAAGGGCTACCCGGTCGGCAGCGACATCCGCCGCCGAGCCGGCCAGGTGTCGACCGTGGAGGGTATCGAGGAACTACTCGACGACCTGGATCCCGATGCCGAAGCTCCCGCCGGGGTCGAGAACATCGTGCGCAGCCACTCGAACGCTCTGCGACGCGTGGCGCTGCCCGACGGCTGGTTGACCGACCCTGACGGCCACGTGCAGCTTCCCCGCGGGGCCGAAGCACTGGTCTCGGGCGGATGAGCACCTCCCTGTCGCAGCCACAGCTCGTGCTCGCGTCGGGGTCACCCCGACGAACCGAGCTTCTCGAGCGGGTCGGGCTGGCCCATCGCGTGCTGCCCGCCCGTGTGGATGAGTCCGTGCTGCCGGGTGAGAGCGCCGAGGACTACGTCGTGCGAGTGGCCGGTGACAAGGCGGCAGCGGTCGCCTCAGAGCTGGCCGGAACTCCCCCGCCGGCCGTCGTGCTCGCGGCCGACACCGCAGTCGTGCTCGACGGGGAGCCGTTGGGCAAGCCAGCCGGCCGGGAGCATGCCCGTGAGATGCTCGGCCGACTGGCGGGACGAGAGCACCGAGTGCTCAGCGCCGTGGTCGTGGTCGACGTCGACGGTGTGGTGCACACGACGCTCGCGACGGCAACAGTGACCATGGCCCCCTTCAGCCCGGCTGAGATCGACTGGTACATCCGCTCCGGGGAACCGATGGACAAGGCCGGCGCTTACGCTGTGCAGGGCCTGGGCGCAGCCCTTGTCGAACGGGTCGACGGCGACCCGACAACCGTCATCGGCCTGCCTCTACGGTCCACGCTCGACCTGCTCCGAGTCGCGGGGGTGTCATGGCCACCGGTGCGATGAGAGAGACCGATCAGGACCCACGGGAACGGGCGCTGGCAGCGTTGACCGAAGCCGTGCGTCTGCTCGACCGTTCACTTGCGCCGGGCCAGAAGGTCAGGGCGTTCCAGCGTGCGGCAGCGATCGTCGCCGGTATGACGAGCGCCGAGCTGATCGCCCGTGCTGATGCGGGCACACTCACCCAGCTAGACGGCATAGGCGCGTCGACGGGCGGTGTGATCACCGACGCAGTGTCCGATCGGCCGAGCGCCTACCTGGAGCGTCTCGAACGCGAGACCCGCATCGACGTCGGGCAAGGTGAGGCGGTGATGGCAGCGCTCAAGGGCGACTGCCACACCCACTCCACCTGGTCCGATGGGGGCGCGTCGGTCGAGGCGATGGCGCGTGCAGCGATGGCGCTCGGACACGAGTACCTGGTGATGACCGACCACTCCCCTCGCCTGACGATCGCCCACGGCCTCTCACCAGAACGACTGCTCGAACAGCTCGCGGAGATCGACGCGCTGAACGAGCAGCTCGCACCGTTCAGAATCCTCACCGGCATGGAGGTCGACATCCTCGTCGATGGGTCGCTGGATCTCGACGACGACCTGCTCAGCCGCCTCGACGTCGTCGTGGCGTCCGTGCACTCGAAGCTGTCGATGCCTCGTGACGAGATGACCAGACGACTGGTCCGCGCCGTGGTCAGCCCGCACGTCGACATCCTCGGTCACTGCACCGGCCGCAAGGTGGTCGGACGCGGACGGGCACAGTCGAGCTTCGATGCCGAACTCGTCTTCACCGCGTGCGCGCAGTTCGCCACCGCGGTCGAGATCAACTGCCGGCCCGAGCGCCAAGACCCGCCCGAGGAGCTCTTGAAGCTCGCGCTCGATGTCGGCTGCGAGATCGCGATCGACACCGACGCCCATGCCCCGGGGCAGCTCGAATGGCTCCCCTATGGCGCCGACAAGGCTGTGCGCTGCGATGTGCCCGTGGAGCGGATCATCAACACGCGCAGCGCCGACGACCTGCTCGCCCGAACCTGACCACCGCCGACATGGGGGTCGTCATCGACAATCCTTGTCGCTCAGACACCCAAGTTCGCCGGCGTAACGAACGCTCAGTGCTTGAAGTGCCTCTCGCCGGTGAAGACCATCGCCATGCCGGCCTCGTTGGCCGCGGCGATCACCTCCTCGTCACGGATCGATCCGCCCGGCTGGATGACAGCAGTCGCACCAGCCTCGGCGGCCGCGTCCAAGCCGTCGCGGAACGGGAAGAACGCGTCCGAGGCGCACGCACCGCCCACGGCCCTGCCGGCAGCCTTCTCGGCCGCGATCCGGCCAGCGTCTCGGCGGTTCTGCTGGCCTGCGCCGATGCCGACCGCCTGACCATCCTTGACCAGCACGATCGTGTTCGACGTGACCCGTGCCACCAGCCGCCACGCCAACTCCAGGTCCCGCCATTCGTCGTCGGACGGCTGGCGCTCGGTGACCACGGTCCACCCCGACCGGTCCATGCTCACCGAGTCGGCGGTCTGCACCAGGAGCCCGCCAGAGATTGTGCGGATGTCCAGCGGAGGTACCTCGGGCGCGGGAGCGGTCAGGACACGAAGGTTCTTCTTGGCCGTGAGCACCTCCAGAGCATCGTCCTCGTACCCCGGTGCGATCACCACCTCGGTGAAGACCGGTGCCAGCGCCTCGGCCAGCGACACCGGCACCACCCGGTTGAGAGCGACGATGCCACCGAACGCCGAGACCGGGTCGCACTCGTGTGCACGCACGTAGGCCTGGGTGATGTCCTCTCCGACGGCTGCCCCACATGCGTTCGCGTGCTTGATCACCACTGCGGTGGGCAGGTCGCCGAGCGAGTGGACCAGGCGCCATGCGGCATCCGCGTCGTAGACGTTCAGGTACGACATGTCCTTGCCGCCGTGCTGGACAGCCCGGTCCCAGCACGAGCCGCCGGGCAGCGAGTAGCGGGCCCCGACCTGGTGCGGGTTCTCGCCGTAGCGGAGCTGCTGCGTGCGAGTGGCCGAGAGGTGCAGCGTCGGGGGCAGCGGGCTTGCGTCAGCTGACTCGCCGGGGCCGCCCCCGTCGAACCAGGAGACGATCGCAGCGTCGTACGCGGCGGTGTGAGCGAACGCGTCCCGCGCCAGACGGCGACGGGTGTCCGCACTCACTTCACCGTTGGAGCGAAGTTCGGCCAGGACGACCTCGTAGTCGGCCGGGTTGACCAGCACCGTGACCTGGGAGTGGTTCTTGGCAGCACCTCGCACCATCGCCGGACCGCCGATGTCGATCAGCTCTATCGAGGGCTCGGAACTGAACGGGTAGAGGTTGACCGCTACCAGATCTATGGCGGTGACGCCGTAGGTGGCCATGTCCTCGACGTGGGACGGGTCGGTCCGGTCGGCAAGGATGCCGCCGTGGATCGCAGGGTGCAGGGTGACCACACGGTGCCCGAGCATCTCGGGGAAGCCGGTCACCTCCTCGGTCGCCATGACCGGCAGACCGGCATCGGCGAGCACCCTGGCGGTACCACCCGAGGAGACCAGCTCCCACCCGAGCTCGACCAGTGCCCTGCCGAGCTCGACCATACCGGTCTTGTCGTACGCCGACAGAAGGGCGCGGCGGGGGGTGGAGGAGGCTTCGGTCATGCGACCCTCTCGTGCTCGATGATCGTTCGTATGGTCTCGACGTAGAGCCGTCGCTCCACCGTCTTGATGCGTTCGTGGAGAGTGGACTCGTCGTCGCCCGGGAGTACCTCGACCGCCTCCTGGGCAAGTATCGGTCCGGCGTCCACCACCTCGGTCGCGACGTGCACGGTGCAACCGGTCACCTTGACCCCGTAGGCGAGTGCCTCCCGTACGGCGTTCCAGCCCGGGAAGGAGGGCAGCAGCGACGGGTGCGTGTTGATGATCCGCCCGGGGAACGCGGCGAACGCCGCCGGGCCGAGGATCGTCCCCCATCCGGCCATGGCGACCAGCTCGATGTCTGCACCGCTGAGACGCTCGATCACGAGCCTGGTGAAGGCGTCGCGGTCGAAATCAGCTGAGAAGTCGACACGTTCGACGATCTCTAGAGCCAGGCGGTGACGCTGCGCGACCTGTTCCACCGCGCAGTGACGGTCGATGAGCACCAGGTCGATCGGAAGACCAGCGGTGGCCATCGCGTCGAGCAGGGTTCCGCTGCCGGAGGCGAGTACGGCGAGTCGCATAGCGCCGGAACGCTACCAGCAGCCCTTGCGGAGGACATAGGGGTCGTCAACGACAACGTAAGTGGTTTGAGACCCCCATTTACAGACCGGGCAGGATCCGAGACTCTTTTTTATCTCGACCATCAGTTCGCCGGCCTCGGTCGGGTTTGCACCGACCTTCACCCCGGCAGCCTGCATCGCCTCCATCTTGGCGGCGGCAGTGCCCTTTCCTCCAGAGACGATGGCACCGGCGTGGCCCATCTTCTTGCCCGCCGGAGCGGTCGGCCCCGCGATGTAGCCGGCTACGGGCTTGGTC